>JAXMCJ010000037.1:0-59268 GCA_046349415.1 Geminicoccaceae bacterium | reverse complement strand
GGCGGCTGCTCGCGTTGTTCCTGATCGCGGGCCTGGCCGGCGAGCTCGCGCAGAGCCTCGCGGTGGCGGACTCCCACCTGCCGATGATCGGCGCCAGCGGCGGCACCGCCGGCCTGCTGGGCGCCTATCTCCTGCTGTTCCCGCGGGCGAACATCCTCACCCTCGCCGTCCTATGGCGCCGCTCGGCGGTCGTCGGCATCCCCGCGATCCTGGTCATCGGGGTCTGGCTCGTCCTCGAGATCGCGTCACTCCATGCCCCCGACCAGGATGCGGGCGGCACCGCCGCCGTCGCCCATCTGGCCGGCTTCGTCGCCGGCCTCGTGCTGATCGCGGTCGCCCGGCCGAGCGGCATCCCCCTTCTGCAACCGGCCCGCTCGCGTGCCTTCGCGATCTCGCGCCAATGCGATCAGGTCCCGCAACTTTGACCGGACCAGCGGAGATCGACCGCCGACTGTCCATTGCCCCCATGATGGACTGGACCGACAGGCACTGCCGGTACTTCCATCGCCTGCTGGCGCCGCGCGCGCTGCTCTACACCGAGATGGTCCACTGCGGCGCCATCCTGCGCGGCGATGCCGACCGGCATCTCGCGTTCGATCGGCGTGAGCATCCCGTGGCGCTGCAGCTCGGCGGCTGCGAGCCGGACGATCTCGCACGCGCCGCCGCGATCGGTGCCGCACGCGGCTATGACGAGATCAACCTGAACTGCGGCTGCCCCTCCGAGCGGGTGCGGCGCGGCAGCTTCGGCGCCTGCCTGATGCGCGAGCCGGAGCTCGTCGCCACCTGCGTCGGGGCCATGATCGCCGCCGTCGGCAGCAAGGTGCCGGTCACCGTGAAGTGCCGCATCGGGGTGGACGACAGCGACGACTATCCGTTCCTGGCGCGGTTCGTAGCCACGGTCGCCGATGCCGGCTGCACCAACTTCATCGTGCACGCGCGCAAGGCTTGGCTGCGCGGGCTGAGCCCAAAGCAGAATCGCGAGATCCCGCCGCTGCGCTACGAGCTGGTCCATCACCTGCGGCGCGAGTTCCCCGCACTGCGGATCGTCCTCAACGGCGGGCTGCGCTCCGTGGCGACCGCGGCGGCGGAGATCGGCCAGGTCGATGGCGTGATGATCGGGCGCGAGGCCTACGAGAACCCATGGTCGCTGAACGCCTTCGAGGCGGCGCTGCTCGGCCCCGGGCCGAGCCCGCTGACCCGGCACGAGGTGGTCGCGGCGATGGCCGACTATGCCGCGGCCCAGTCGCGCCACGGCGTACCGGTCCGGGCGATCGGCCGCCACATGCTGGGCCTGTTCAACGGACTTCCGGGCGCCCGCGCCTGGCGGCATCGCCTCGCCACTGCCGGCACGGACGCGGATGCCGGGCTGCTGCCGACGGCCGCCTCGCTCGTCTCGGTCGACGAGGCCGAAAAAGGTGCGGTGGCTTAACGGCTTCTCAAGCCTGGGCGTCTAGGCTCGCCCCCATGCAGCCGACTAACCCGCTCAGGAGCTCCGCCAGCCGCTTCGGCCCGAAGGAGCTGCTCGCCGACGATCGCGGCGCGACGGCGATCGAGTATGGGCTCATCGCCGCGCTCATGGCCGTCGTCATCATCGGCGCCCTGCAGACCCTGGGCGGTGAGACGGGCTCGCTCTACACCGTGCTGGAGGAGATCAGCGCCGCCATCGCCGCGGCGATCGGCGGCTGATCGGGCCGACAGGCCCGTCAAGCGGTGGCGCCGAGACGGCGCTCCTGCCGCCGTGGCGGGCGGCAGGAGGCACCAGCATTCCAGCTAGGCCTGCACGCCCTTCACGTACCAGTCCATCTTGAGCAGGTCCCCGTCGGGGATGGTGAGGCCGTTGCCGACCCGCTCGGTGCCGGCCTGGTCCGTGATCGGCCCGGTGAAGGGATGGCGCACACCGGCGATGATCTCGTTCTTGACCGTGTCGGCGGCGGCCGCGACCTCCGGCGGCACGGACGGCCCGTAGGGTGCGATGGTGACCATCCCCTCCTTCAGGCCGTGCCAGACGCTGTGCGACTGCCAGGTGCCGTCGAGCACGGCCTGGGTGCGCTCGATGTAGTAGGGGCTCCAATTGTCGACGATCGCGGTCAGCTGACCCTTGGGCGCAAACGCGCTCTGGTCGGCGGCCTGACCGAAGCCGAACTTGCCGCGCTCCTCGGCCTGCTGCAGCGGGGCGGCGCTGTCGGTGTGCTGGCTGATGATGTCGGCACCCTGGTCCATCAGGGTCTTGGCGGCATCGCCTTCCTTGCCCGGATCGTGCCACGAGTTCACCCACACCACCTTGGTCTGGATCGCCGGGTTGACCTTCTGCGCGGCGAGGGTGAAGGCGTTGATGCCCATCACCACCTCGGGGATCGGGAACGAGCCGATATAGCCCACCACGCCGGACTTGCTCATCATGCCGGCCATGGTGCCGATCACCGCCCGCCCTTCGTAGAAGCGGGCATTGTAGACCGCGACGTTGGGCGTGGTCTGGTAGCCGGTGGCGTGCTCGAACTTCACGTTCGGGAACTGCTTGGCCACCTTCAAGGTCGGGTTCATGAAGCCGAACGAGGTGGTGAAGATCAGGCCGTGACCGTCGCTCGCCAGCTTGCGGATCACGCGCTCGGCGTCGGGGCCTTCGGGGACGTTCTCGACGAAAGAGGTCGTCACCTTGCCGGGGAACGCCTTCTCGACCTCCTGGCGGCCGACCTCGTGGCGGTAGCTCCAACCATTGTCGCTCTTGGGGCCGACATAGACGAAACCGACCTTGAGCGGCTCCTGGGCCCAGGCCGGGCGCAGCCCCGCGGCGAGGCCGAGGCCGGTGGCGGCGGTGCCGAGCACGAAGCCACGGCGCCGGAGGTGGAGTGTCATTCCTTGTTCTCCCTCGTGTTGGTGGGCATCGCTCAGGTCGCTGGGCGGAACGGCTTGCCCAGGCAGGCGGGCGCGTCAAGCCTGCCGCGCACGGAGCCGACCGAGATGATGGTGAGCACGACGATGGTGGCGAGGTAGGGCAGCATCGACATCACCTGCGCCGGCACGCCGATGCCGCCCATCCCCTGCACGTAGAGCTGGAGGATGGTGACGCCGCCGAAGAGATAAGCGCCGGCAAAGAGGCGCAGCGGCCGCCAGGAGGCGAACACCACCAGCGCCAGCGCGATCCAGCCGCGGCCGGCCGTCATGTTCTCGACCCACATCGGCGTGTAGGCAAGCGAGAGGAAGGCGCCGCCCAGCCCCGCGCACAGGCCGCCGAACAGGACAGCCAAGTAGCGGATGCGGATCACGTCGTAGCCGATCGAGTGCGCGGAGACGTCCGAGTCGCCGCAGGCGCGCAGGATCATGCCGCCGCGGGTGCGGCGCAGGAACCAGGCGACGCCGATGGTGAGCGCCACCGACAAATAGACCAGCACGTCCTGGCCGAAAACGATCGGCCCGATGACCGGAATGTCCGACAGGCCCGGGATCGCGAGGTTCGGCAGGGGATCGACCGGCGAGCCGACGAAGCCGCCGCCGACCAGGGCGCTCAGCCCGAGGCCGAACAGGGTCAGGGCGAGGCCGGTCGCCACCTGGTTGCTCACCAGGGTGAGCGTGAGCACGCCGAAGATCAGGGCCAGCAGCACTCCCGCGAGTGCTGCGGCCAGAATGCCGGCGGTGTAGCTGCCCGTGGAGAAGGTGACCGCGAAGGCGGTGACCGCACCGGCGAGCATCATGCCCTCGACGCCCAGATTGAGCACGCCCGAGCGCTCGACCACGAGCTCGCCGATGCCTGCCAGCAGCAAGGGCGTGGCGGCGCTGATGATGGTCATGATGACCGGGACCGCGACCTCGAGGCTCATGCGGCGGCGACCTCCCGGCGCGGGGACGTGAACGAGACGCGGTAGCGGACCAGGAAATCGGACGCGAGCAGGAAAAACAGGAGCAGGCCCTGGAATAGCCCGGTGACGCCCTGCGGCACGCCGACCTCGACCTGGGCGTTCTCGCCGCCGATGTAGGACAGCGCCACGAGCAGCCCGGCCGGGATGATGCCCAGCGGATGCAGGCGGCCGAGGAAGGCGACGATGATGGCGGTGAAGCCGTAGCCCGGGCTGATGGTGGGGATGATCTGGCCGATCGGGCCGGATACCTCGATCGTGCCGGCGAGCCCGGCGAGCCCGCCGCCGAGCAGGAGGCACAGCCAGATGATCTTCTTGCGGTCGAAGCCGGCATAGCGCCCGGCGGCCGGCGCCTGGCCGATGACCCGGATCTCGAAGCCGATGATGGTACGGGTCATCAGCACCCAGGCCGCCACGGCGACGGCGAGCGCGATCAGAAAGCCGATGTGCAGGCGGGTGCCTTCCAGGATGACCGGCACGATCGCGGACTCGCTGAACATGCGCGACTGCGGGAAGCCGTAGCCCTCTGGGTCCTTCCACGGCCCATAGATCAGGATGCTGAGGACCAGCGCCGCGACATAGGTCAGCATCAGGCTGGTCAGGATCTCGCTGACGTCGAGCCTGGCCTTCAGGAAGGCCGGGATCGCGGCATAGGCCATGCCGCCCAGGATGCCGGCGATCATCATGGCCGGCAGGATCCAGGGGCCGGTCTGGCCCCAGGTCGCCAGCGCCACGCCGCCGCCGGCGATCGCCCCCATGGTGAGCTGGCCCTCGGCACCGATGTTCCAGACATTGGCGCGGAAGCCGACGGCGAGGCCGACCGCGATCATGATCAGCGGTGCGGCCTTCACCCCGAGCTCGGAGAGGCCGTTCAGGCTCAAGAGCGGCGAGACGAAGTAGCTCATCAGCGCCTGGAAGGGGTTGTAGCCCATGAACAGGAAGAGGAAGAACCCGGTCAGGATGGTCAGCGCCACCGCCAGAGGCGGCGTGCCGTAGAGCATCTGCCAGGAGACGCCGCGGCGCGGCTCGATCTTAAGCGACATGGGCGAGCCCTCCTGCCCCGTGCTCGGGTTCGCCCATGCCGTGCGCCCCGCCCATCAGGAGGCCGATCTCCTCGACCGAGGCGGTGGCGGTGACCAGCGGGTCGGACAGGACGCCGACATTAATGACGGCCAGCCGGTCGCTGAGCATAAGGAGCTCGTCCAGGTCCTGCGAGATCACCAGGACGGCCGCACCGTTGCCCGCCAGCGTGATCAGCGCCTGATGGATCGCGGCCGCAGCACCGGCATCCACGCCCCAGGTCGGCTGCGAGACGACGAGCACACCGGGATTCTGCATCACCTCGCGGCCGACCACGAACTTCTGCAGGTTGCCGCCGGACAGGCTGCGCGCCAGCGCGTCGATGCCGGCGGTGCGGACGTCGAACTCCTTGACGACCTTGGCAGCGAATTCGCGCGCCTTGCCGGCCTTGATGAACCCGCCAGCCAGGAGGCCCTGGCGCTGCCGGCCGCTGAGCACGCCGTTCTCGACAAGTGTCATCTCGGGCACCGCGGCATGGCCGTTGCGCTCCTCGGGCACGGCGCACAGGCCGAGCTCGCGCCGGCGGGTCGGGCCGAGCTGGCCCACCGCCTTGCCGTCGATGCGGATCGACACGTCCGGCGTCACCGTCCGCTCGCCCGACAGGGCCAGCAGGAGCTCGTTCTGGCCGTTGCCGGCAACCCCGGCGATGCCGAAGATCTCGCCGGCGCGGACCTCGAAGGTGATGCGCTTGAGGTCGGTGCCGTGCGCCTCCTCGCTCGGCAGGTCGAGTCCGTGCACGGCCAGCCGCGGCTCGCCGGCCTCGCCGCCCTGGCGCCGCACTAGCGTGCGGACCTCGGCACCGATCATGAGCTGCGCCATGCTTTTGGCGGTCTCGACCTTGGGGTCGCAGTGGCCCACCACCTTGCCGCCGCGCAGGATGGTGGCGCGATCGCAGAGCGCCTTGATCTCGTGCAGCTTGTGGCTGATGTAGAGGATCGAGCAGCCCTCGGCGGCGAGCTGGCGCAGGGTCTCGAACAGCTTGTCGACCTCCTGCGGCGTCAGCACCGAGGTCGGCTCGTCCATGATCAGCAGGCGCGGGCTCTGCAGCAGGCAGCGGACGATCTCGATCCGCTGGCGCTCGCCGACCGAGAGCGTGTGCACCTCGCGCTCGGGGTCGAGCGGCAGGCCGTAGGCGTGGCTGACCTCGCGCACTCGTGCGGCCAGCGCCTTCATGTCGGTGACGCCGTCGACGCCCAGCGCCACGTTCTCGAGCACGGTCATCGCCTCGAACAGCGAGAAGTGCTGGAACACCATGCCGATGCCGAGCGCCCGCGCCGCCTTGGGGTCGGCCACCCGCACGGGCTTGCCGTCCCAGAGCATCTCCCCCTCGTCGGCGTGCAGCACGCCGTAGATGATCTTGACCAGCGTGCTCTTACCGGCGCCGTTCTCGCCCAGGAGCGCGTGAATCTCGCCCGGCGCCACCGAGAAGGCGACGTCCGAGTTGGCGATCACGCCAGGGAACCGCTTGGTGATCCCCCGCAGCTCCAGGCGCAGCGGCGCGCCGCTGCCGTCCGTCATGTCACGCGGCCCTTTCTTGCGCGGACGATGCCGCGGTGGTGTGAACCCGGCCCAGCGCCAGCAGCAGCTCGGCCGCGGCGAGCGCGGCGATCACCGCCGGCCGCTTGTCGCGCAGGGCGCCGCCCCCGATCGGGCAGGCCATGGCGTCGATGCGTGCCTGGGCAATGCCCAGCTCGCGAAAGCCGCGCGCGAACTTGGCGCGCTTGGTGGCGGAGCCGATCAGGCCGAGATAGGCGAAGTCGCCACGCTCGAGCACGGCGCTGCACAAGGTGAAGTCGAGCGCGTGGCTGTGGGTCAGGACGAAGGCCGCCGAGCCGGGTGCGGCCCGCTCGATCTCGGCCAGCGGCCGCTCGGTGACGACGACCTCCACACCCGGCGGCGCCGGGTGCGGGAACTCGCCGGCCCGGGCGTCGATCCAGCGCAGCCGCAGCGGCAGGGGTGCGAGCGCATGGGCCAGCGCGCGCCCGACATGGCCGGCGCCGAACAGCAGCACGTTCGGCAGCGCAGCCTCGGCTTCGGCTTCCATGACCTCCAGCTCCGCGAGCTCGGCCCCACCGGCACGGCGCAGGCGGAGACGGACATGACCGCCGCAGCACTGGCCGACCCGTGGCCCGAGCGGGATGTCGACCCAGGCCTCCGAACGGCCGCTGGCCAACAGCTTGCGCGCCTGCGCCAGGCATTCCCACTCCAGCCGGCCGCCGCCCACGGTGCCGTGGCTGCGAGCGTCGGTGACGAGCATCGCCGCCCCTTGCTCGCGCGGTGTCGAGCCCTTGGCCTCGGCCACCGTGACGAGCACGGCAGGCGTGCCGGCCGCCAGCAGCCGGGAGAGATGGAGGCTCAAGCCTTCGCTCACGCCGCCTGCTCCTTCGGGCCTGACTCAGCCCGCAGCCGCTCCACGGCCTCCAACACACGCTCGGGCGTCGCCGGCGCGTCGAGGCATGGGCAGATGCGGTAATCGGCGACACTGGCCACGGCGTCCGACAGCGCGTGCAGCACCGAGATCGCCAGCATGAAGGGCGGCTCGCCCACCGCCTTAGAGCGGAAGATCGCGTCCTCGCTATTCTCGTTCTCGTACAGGCGCACGTTGAAGATGCGCGGGCGGTCGCCGCAGGCCGGGATCTTGTAGGTGCTGGGCGCGTGCGTCCGCAGTCGGCCCTGCGCGTCCCACCACAGCTCCTCGGTGGTGAGCCAGCCCATGCCCTGGACGAAGCCGCCTTCGATCTGGCCGATGTCCAGTGCCGGATTCAGCGACTTGCCGCAGTCGTGCAGGATGTCGACCCGCTCGACCCGGTATTCGCCCGTGAGCGTGTCGATCACGACCTCGCTGCAGGCGGCGCCATAGGCGAAGTAGTAGAACGGGCGCCCGGTGCCGGAGGCCCGGTCCCAGTGGATCTTGGGCGTCTTGTAGAAGCCGGTCGAGGAGAGCGAGACGCGGCCCATATAGGCCTGCCAGACCAGCGCCCGGAAGGGGATCTCCTGGTTGCCGACGCGGACCCGGTTGGGCAGGAACACCACCTGCTCGCGCGGCACCGACCAGTGCTCGGCGGCGAAGTCGACCAGCCGCAGCTTGATCGCGCGCGCCGCCGCCTGCGCCGCCTGACCGTTCAGGTCGGTGCCCGAGGAGGCGGCGGTCGCCGAGGTGTTCGGCACCTTGCCGGTCGTGGTGGCGGTGATCCGCACCTGCTCCAGGTCGATCTGGAACTCCTCGGCCACCACCTGCGCCACCTTGGTGTGGAGCCCCTGCCCCATCTCGGTGCCGCCGTGGTTCAGGTGCACGCTGCCGTCGGTATAGACGTGCACCAGCGCCCCGGCCTGATTGTAGGAGGTCAGCGTGAACGAGATGCCGAACTTGACCGGCGTCAGGGCGATGCCGCGCTTGAGCACTGGGCTCGCGGCGTTGGCGGCGCGGATCGCGTCGCGCCGGGCGGCGTAGTCGGCGCTCGCCTCCAGCTCGGCGACGAGGCCGTGGATGACGTTGTCCTCGATGACCTGATGGTAGGGGGCGACGTTGTTGTGGTCGGTGCCGTAGAAGTTGCGCTTCCTGACCTCCAGCGGGTCGAGCCCGACCGCGTAGGCCACCTCCTCCAGCACCCGCTCGCCGACCACCATGCCCTGCGGGCCGCCGAAGCCGCGAAAGGCGGTGTTGGAGCAGGTGTTGGTCTTGAGCGGCAGCGAGCGCAGCTCGACCGCAGGCAGCCAGTAGCAGTTGTCGGCGTGGAACAGGCTGCGGTCGGTGACCGGGCCGGACAGGTCCGAGGACCAGCCGCAGCGGGCGGCGAAGGTCATGTCGAGGCCCTGGATCAGGCCCTCGCCGTCGAAGCCGACCTCGTAGTCGACCAGGAAATCGTGGCGCTTGCCGGTGACGACCATGTCGTCGTCGCGGTCGGGCCGGCACTTGGCGGCGCGGCCGGTCCGCTTCGCGACCAGGGCGCAGATGCAGGCGAACAGGTTGCCCTGGGTCTCCTTGCCGCCAAAGGCGCCGCCCATGCGGCGGATCTCGACGGTCACCGCATGCGAGGCCACGCCCAGCACCTTGGCCACCATGTGCTGGATCTCGGAGGGGTGCTGGGTCGAGGAATAGACGGTGACCTCGTCGTCCTCACCCGGCGTGGCCAGGGCGATCTGGCCCTCGAGGTAGAAGTGCTCCTGGCCGCCGACCCGCATCCGGCCCGTGAGCCGCCTGGGCGCCGCCGCGATCGCCGCCTTGGCGTCGCCGCGGCGCAGCGTCAGTGGGTCGGTGACCAGGACGCCGGTCGGCAGTGCTGCATCGACATCGAGGATCGCCGGCAGCTCCTCATATTCGACCACGGCGAGCTTGGCCGCCCGGCGCGCCTTGTCGCGTGTGGTGGCGGCAACGGCGAAGATCGGCTGGCCCACGAACTCGACGAGATCGGTGGCCAACAGCGGCTCGTCGTGGCGATGGGTCGGGCTGACGTCGTTCTCGCCCGGAACGTCGGCGGCGGTAAGAACGCAGACCACGCCGGGGGCGGCGCGCACCTGGTCGAGGTCGACCTTGAGCATCTTGGCATGCGCCTTGGCCGAGAGCCCGAGCTGGACATGGAGCAGCCCGGCAGGCTCGGGCAGGTCGTCGATGTAGAGCGCCTCGCCGGTGACGTGGCGGCGGGCGCTGTCGTGGGTGCGCGAGTCGTGCGCACCGCCCTGGATGCGCTCAGACATGGGCGAGGCTCCGGTCGCCGACGAGGCGGGTCTCCGCCGGGCTGGTCGTCTCGACATGCAGCCGGCGCAGCAGGTTGCGGGCGACCGAGAGACGGTAGCCAGCGGAGGCCCGCATGTCGCTGATCGGCTGGAAATCGTCGCCGAGCGCCCTGACCGCGGCCTCCACGGTCGACTCGGTCCATGGCCGGCCCAGGATCGCCGCCTCGGCATTGGCGGCGCGCTTGGGCGTGGCGGCCATCCCGCCATAGGCAAGGCAGATCTCGGCGACCCGCTCCGCCTCGAGCCGCAGCCGGAACGCGGCCATCACCGCCGAGATGTCCTGGTCGAAGCGCTTGCTGATCTTGTAGGCGCGAAAGCGCGTGCCCGGCGTGGGCTTCGGCACGGTGATGCTCTCGACGAAGTCGCCGGGGCGGCGGTCCTGCTTGCCGTAGGCGATGAAGAAATCCTCGAGCGGCAGGCTCCGCCGCTCCGACCCGCACCGCAGCTGCAGCGAGGCGCCGGCCGCGATCAGCGAGGGGTTGCCGTCGCCGATCGGCGAGCCGTTGGCGATGTTGCCGCCGAGGGTGCCGGCATTGCGGATCTGCACGCTGGCGAAGCGGCGCCACATCTCGCCGAGGTCGGGATAGTGAGGTGCCAGGGCACGCATCGCGTCGCTGTGGCTGACCCCCGCCCCGATCACCACGGCGTCCGCGGTCTCCTCGACCGCCTGCAATGCGTCGACCCGGCCGACATAGACCACGGGATCGAGCTGCCGCATCTGCTTGGTGACCCACAAGCCCACGTCGGTGCTGCCGGCGACGATGGTGGCTGTGGGCTCCGCCAGCAGTAGCTCGGCCAGGGCATCGAGCGTAGCCGGGGCGATGAAGCGCCGCTGGCCGTCGCCGACCACGAGCGTCTCCTCGTCGCGCAGAGCTCGCAGCCGCTGCAGCGTGTCGGCGGCTGCGCCCTCGATCGCGTCCCGCCGCGGCTCGCCGGCGAAGACCTGCTGCACGGCGCGCACGATCGGCGCGTAGCCCGTACATCGGCAGAGATTGCCCGCCAGCGCGTCGTCGATCGCGCCCTCGCCGGGAACTTGGTCGGTCGCCCGGGTGAGCGCGAACATCGACATGACGAAGCCCGGCGTGCAGAAGCCGCACTGGGCGCCGTGGCAGTCGACCATCGCCTGCTGCACCGGGTGCAGGCTCCCGTCGGGCTGCTTGAGATCCTCGACGGTCAGGAGCTGGCAACCGTCGAGGGTAGCCACGAACTGGATACAGGCATTCACCGCCCGGTATTCGAGGCGATCATCCTTCAGCTTCCCCAGGACGACGGTGCAGGCGCCGCAGTCGCCCTCGTTGCAGCCCTCCTTGGTGCCGGTGCGCCGGCGCTCCAGCCGCAGCCAGTCGAGCACCGTCTGGGTCGGGTCGACCCGGTCGAGCTCGACCAGCTCCTGGCCGAGAAGGAAGCGGACTTTGCTACGCATGGCACTGCATCCTACGCCTTTGCCCGCCCCGCTCCAGCCTCAGGCTTCGGCGCCGTGCGTGGTCGCCGCCGCTACGGCGCGAGCCTCCGCGCTGCTGCGGACGCCGTTGAAGAACATGTTGAGCAGTACCGCCGCGATCGCCGCGAGGAGAATGCCGGATTCCAGCAGCGGGTGCAGCTCGTGCGGGAGCTGCTTGAAGAAGTTGGGCGCGACGAGCGGGATCATGCCGAAGCCGATGGAGAGCGCCACGATGAACAGATTGTGCCGATTGTGGCGGAAGTCGACGGCACCGAGGATGCGGGCGCCGGTGGCGGCGACCATACCAAACATGACGAGGCCCGCCCCGCCCAGGACCACGACCGGCACCGATTCGACCAGCGCCCCCATCTTCGGCAGCAAACCGAGGAGCAGCATGATGACGCCGCCCGTGGCCGTGACCCAGCGCGAGCGTACGCCGGTCACCCCGACCAGGCCGACATTCTGGGAGAAGGAAGTGTAGGGGAAGGTGTTGAAGACGCCGCCGATGATCGTGCCGACGCCGTCGGCGCGCAGACCGCGGGTCAGCATGGCCTCGTCGATCGGCCGCTCGGTCATGTCGGACAGCGCCAGGAACATGCCGGTCGACTCGATCATCACGACGATCATCACCAGGCACATCGTGGCGATCGCGACCAGGTCGAAGGTCGGCATGCCGAAGTGGAAGGGGTAGATGACATCGAACATCGGCGCCGCGGCCACCTTGTCGAAGTTCATCATGCCGGTCAGCGCAGCCACGACCGAGCCGGCGACGATCCCCAACAACACCGCGACGTTGGCGACGAAGCCCTTGCCGTATTTGGTCAGCGCCAGGATCACGAGCAGGACAAAGAGCGCGATCAGCAGCCCTCCCGGTGCGCCATAGGCGGGATTGGCGAAGGTGTAGCTCTGGCCGTCGATCACCTTGGTGAGCATCGGCAGCCCGCCGCCCGCCCAGTTGACCCCGACCCGCATCAGCGAGATGCCGATCACGAGGATGATCGTCCCGGTCACCACCGGCGGGAACAGCGGCAGCAGGCGGCTGACGAAGGGCGCCACCAGCACGCCGAAGACGCCCGCCGCGATCACCGCGCCGTAGATGCCGAGCAGGCCGACATCGGCATTGCTGGCCATCGCCAGCATCGGGCCGACCGAGGCGAAGGTGACGCCCATCATCACCGGCAGGCGGATGCCCACGCCCGGGAAGCCGACGCACTGGATCAGCGTGGCGATGCCGCAGGCGAACAGGTCCGCGCTGATCAGGATCGCCACGTCCTGCGGAGAGAGATTGAGCGCGCGGCCGACGATCAGCGGCACCGCGACGGCACCGGCATACATCACCAGCACGTGCTGCAGGCCGAGCGTCAGCAGCTTCGGGGCCGGAAGCACCTCGTCGACGGGATGGACAATGGCGGCCATCGTTGGTCCTTGGCTGGGTGGGTCGGTGGGAAGCCTCAGCTGCCGCGATAGGTTGAGTAGGCGTAAGGCGAGACCAGCAGCGGCACGTGATAGTGCTGCGCGGCGTCCGCGATGCCGAAGCGGAGCGGCACGAGATCGAGGAAGGGCGGATCGGACAGGCTCATGCCGCCGGCGCGCAGATAGTCGCCCACATGGAACAGCAGCTCGTACTGTCCGGCCGTGAGCTCGGCGCCCTGCAGCAGCGGGGCGTCGCAGCGCCCGTCGGCATTCGTGGTCACGGCCCTCAGCCGCGTGCGCTCGTCGCCCTCGATGCGGAAGAGCTCCAGCTTCAAGTCGGCGGCGGGTCGGCCGGTCGCCGTGTCGAGGACATGGGTGGTCAGGCGGCCACCATGCGTGCCGGAACTCATGCTCTTCTCACCTCCCGTCGGGCTGGTTCGACCGGCCCGACGCTTCCTCGATAGGCGACGAGGCCGCGGCGGAGAACCGCGCGGCGCTTCAAAGCATCTTCAAAGCAAAGATGAAGCCAGCCCGACCCCGTCAACCGACATGCCGCACTTGCACGTTTCTTGGGCAGGGGCACAATGGGTGCTCGGTCCCTGCTCACCCCGGCGCATGCCGGGCTGAATCGGGCCGCCCGGCTCCCTTGGCATCCGGCTTGCTGGTGACGCACTTCGTGGTCGCGGGCAAGGACAGGACTGATCATGGCCAGTGTCGAGCTCGTCGGCGTCAGCAAGCTCTACGGGGCGACGCGCGCCGTCGACGACATCAGCCTGAAGGTGCCGGACGGCAGCTATTGCTGCCTGCTGGGGCCGTCGGGCTGCGGCAAGACCAGCACCCTGCGGATGATCGCCGGCCACGAGAGCATCAGCCGTGGCGACGTCCGCATCGGCGAGGAGGTGGTCAACGACCTGCCGCCGGTACGGCGCGGCACGGCGATGATGTTCCAGTCCTACGCCCTGTTCCCGCACCTCTCCTGCGTCGACAACGTCGCCTTCAGCCTGCACATGCGCGGCGTCGTGAAGGATGACCGGCGCAAGCAGGCCGAGCGGATGCTCGAGCGCGTGCACATGGAGAAGTACGCCGAGCGGCTGCCGTCGCAGCTCTCCGGCGGGCAGCAGCAGCGCGTGGCGCTGGCCCGCGCGCTGATCACCAACCCCAAGGTGCTGCTGCTCGACGAGCCGCTCTCGGCACTCGACCCGTTCCTGCGGATCAAGATGCGCGAGGAGCTGAAGAAGCTGCAGGCCGAGACCGGGCTTACCTTCATCCACGTCACCCACGGCCAGGACGAGGCGATGGCCCTGGCCGACATCATGGTGGTGATGAACGGCGGCCGGATCGCCCAGGCCGGCACGCCGCGCGCCGTGTTCCACGAGCCCGAGACCGCGTTCGTCGCCCGCTTCATCGGCGGCCACAACGTACTGCCGGCCGACCTGCTCGGCCTGGGCCGCGGCGAGGTGGCCCTGCGCGCGGATCAGGCCAGCTTGCGCCCGCCGGCGGAGGGCGAGATCGGCCTCGATGCTGCGGTGTCCCTAGTCGAGTACCAAGGCACCTCCATCCAGATCCGGCTCGCCGCACCAGCCGGCCGCGAGGTCCAGGTGCTCCTCGACGAGGCCGCCTACGACGCCGCCCCGGTGGCGGCCGGGGAAAGAGTGAGCCTGAGCTGGCCGCGCGGTGCGGCACGGGCTCTCGCCGCCTGATCGATCAACCGTCAAACGAGGGAAGAACAAGAATGTCTGGCACCCCCTTCCGTGTCATCGACCGCACCGGCGGCTGCAGCCGGCGCGACGTGCTGCGCGCGACCCTGCTGGGCTCCGCGGTCGCAGCCGCGAGCACGTTCCCGGCACCCTTCGTGCACGCCGACGACCCGATCACGCTCCGCTATGCCGGCACCGGCGTGAATGCGTTCAAGGAGCTGGCGGACAAGTGCAAGGAAGATACCGGCATCATCATCCAGTACACCACTCTGACCTCGGACGACGTGGTCAAGCGCGCGGTGACCCAGCCCACCTCGTTCGACATGCTCGATTCCGAATACTGGATGCTCAAGAAGATCGTGCCCTCGGGCAACCTGAAGGGCATGGATACCAAGAAGATCAAGCTGTACGACGAGATCGTGCCGATCTTCACCAAGGGCAAGCTGCCCGACGGCGCCGACACGACGCGGATCGGCGTGGCGCCGATCAAGGTCAGCTACCTGACCGGCGGCGAGGCCACCGAGTTCGCGGCCGAGCCCACCGAATTCATGACCCTGATTCCGACGGTCTACAACGCCGACACCCTGGGCATCCGCCCGGACCTGATCGACGTGCCGATCGAGAGCTGGGCGCAGCTCGCCGATCCCAAGTTCAAGGGCAAGGCGTCGATCCTCAACATCCCGGCTATCGGCATCATGGACGCCGGCCAGGTCGCGCAGGCGAGCGGCGTGGTCAAGTACGGCGACATGGGCAACATGACCAAGGAGGAGATCGACAAGACCATCGGCTACATGATCGAGCTGAAGCAGGCGGGCCAGTTCCGAGCGCTGTGGAAGGAGTTCAACGAGAGCGTCAACCTGATGGCCTCGGGCGAGGTGGTCATCCAGTCGATGTGGTCGCCGGCGGTGACCAAGGTCCGGCAGATGGGCATCCCCTGCAAATATCAGCCGCTCAAGGAAGGCTATCGCGCCTGGGCCGCTGGCCTGGGCATCCCGACCCACGTCGAGGGCAAGACGCTCGATGCCTGCTATGAGTTCGTGAACTGGTTCCTGTCGGGCTGGGCCGGCGGCTTCCTGAACCGGCAGGGCTACTACTCGGCCGTGCTGTCGACCGCGCAGCAGAACATGGAGCCCTACGAGTGGGCCTACTGGATGGAGGGCAAGCCCGCCGAGAAGGACATCGTGTCACCCACCGGCGAGGTGATCGCCAAGGCCGGCGAGATCCGCGACGGCGGCTCGTTCTACGAGCGCATGGGTGCGGTCGCGGTGTGGAACACCGTGATGGACGAGGACAAGTACATGGTCCGCAAATGGAACGAGTTCGTGGCGGCCTGAGCTGACCGATGCGCGAGGCCCTCACCGCCCGGCTGCCCGTCGTCGAGACAGCACCGGTCGCCGCAGCGCCGGCGCGGCGCCCGGGCGGCGGCGGTCTCGCGCCCTATCTCCTCGCCACCCCGATGGCGGTGGTCTTCCTGCTGTTCTTCCTCGTGCCGATGATCCTGGTCATGGCCGTGAGCTTCTTCGACTACGAAGCCTACGACATGCTGATCCCGGCATTCACCGTGCAGAACTACATCGACGTCTTCAGCGAGCGGGTCACCTGGGACACCTATCTCAGCACCCTCAAGTTCTGCATCCTGGTCTGGGCGATCACGCTGGTCCTGGGCTTCACGCTCGCCTATTTCCTCGCCTTCTACGTCAGCTCGCTGACGACGCAGATGACCCTGTTCCTGCTGTGCACCATCCCGTTCTGGACCAGCAACGTCATCCGCATGATCTCGTGGATCCCGCTCTTGGGCCGCAACGGTGTCGTCAACTCGACGCTGCTGTCCCTGGGGATCGTCGACCAGCCGCAGGAGTGGCTGCTCTACTCCGACTTCTCCGTCGTCCTGGGCTTCGTCCACCTCTACACCCTGTTCATGCTGGTCCCAATCTTCAACTCGATGGTGCGCATCGACCGATCGCTGATCGAGGCGGCGATCGACGGCGGTGCCTCGGAATGGCAGACCATCCGCCACGTCATCCTGCCGCTGGTGAAGCCCGGCATCGTCATCGGCTCGATCTTCGTCGTCACCATCGTCATGGGCGACTTCGTCACCGTGAACGTGCTGGGCGGCGGCAAGGTGGCCTCGGTCGGCAAGGCGATCGCGACCGAGCTCAGCTACCTGCAGTTCCCGCCGGCCGCCGCCAACGCCATGGTCCTCCTGCTAATCGTCATCCTGATGATCGTGGCGCTGGGCCGGATCGTCGACGTGCGGCGGGAGCTCTGAGCCCGTGCTGCGCGAGACCCATCCCCGCACCTTCGTCCTGCTGTCGGCCCTGTTCGCGCTGTTCGTGCTGTTCCTCTACGGGCCGACCCTGACCATCACCGTCCTGTCGTTCCAGGGGCTGGGCGGCGGCCTCGTCTTCCCGATGCAGGGCTTCAGCACGCACTGGTTCGCCGAGGTGTTCCAGCCGCAGTCCATCGGCGACATCGGCGGCAGCTTCAAGCGCTCGCTGTGGCTGGGGCTGATCGTCATGCTCCTGACGGTCAGCTTCTCGTTCCTCGCCGGCCTCGCGTTCCGCAGGCGCTTCCTCGGCGCCGCGGCCCTGTTCTATGTCGCGGTCGCCAGCCTGATCATGCCGTCGGTGGTGGTCTCGCTCGGCATCGGCGCCCTGTTCGAGCTGCTCGGCATCGAGCGGACCTGGTGGAGCTCCGGCTTGGGAGCCCACCTCACCTGGACCCTGCCGTTCGGCCTCCTGATCATGTTCGCCGTGTTCAACCGCTTCGACAAACGCTTCGAGGAAGCGGCGCGCGACCTGGGCGCCAGCCCCTATCAGACCGTGCGCCACGTCGTGCTGCCGATCGTGCTGCCCTCGCTGGTGGGCGTCGCGCTGTTCGGCTTTACCCTGTCCTACGACGAGCTCGCCCGCAGCTCGCAGGCCTTGGGCGCGCTCAACACCCTGCCGCTCGAGCTGCAGGCGATGCAGACCAACGCCACGACGCCCGTGATCTACGCCCTGGGCACGCTGACGACGGCCTTGTCGCTCGCGGTGATCGGCACCAGCCTCTCCGTGCTCTGGTGGCTCCGCGCGCGTCAGGCCAGCAAGGGCTCCGACGCCGGCAAGGGCATGGTCTGACCCGCCCCCTTCCGGGTCAGCCGCTCACCACCAGCCGCTCGGCACCGCGCAGCCTGGCCTCGGCATCCGCCGCCATGTCGCCGATGATCTCCGCGGCCGGCCGCACCCGATGGACGAGACCCACCGCCTCGCCGACGATCACCCCGCTCTCCTCGGGATCGCCTGAGCTCGCGGCGGCGGCGTAGCGTCGGGCCGCCTCCGCCTGTTCAGCTTTCAGCGCCTCCTCACGCCCGTGCCAGCGATCAGTCAGCGCGTTGCGCATCACCCGGATCGAGAACTCGCCGGGCCACTCCAGGCCGCGGACGACGTCGACCACGCTGGTCCTGAGCGTCGCATCCCCGTCGGCACCGACCACGGCGCGCTGCAGGCCCGGATGCACCCGCGCCTCCTCGGCGGCGTAGAGGCAGGTGCCCACGAGCACGCCGTCGGCGCCCAGCATCAGCGCCGCCGCCAGCCCGCGGCCGTCCGCGATCCCGCCGGCGGCGAGCACCAGGGGATCGACGCCGAGCCGGGCGCACAGGTCGAGGACCTCCGGCACGAGCACCATGGCGCCGCGGACCGCCCCGTGCCCGCCGGCCTCGGCCCCTTGCGCGACGATGACCTCCGCGCCCGCCTCCACCGCCAGCCTCGCATGCGCCAGCGTCTGGACCTGGCAGATCAGCACGGCGCCGGACGCATGCACCTCCGCGGCGAACGGCATCGGATCACCGAACGACAGCATGAGCGCACGGGGTCGCCGGTCGAGCACCCGGCCGAGCAGGTGGGGCCGCTTCGCCAGCGACCAGGTGATGAAGCCGCAGCCGACCTCCTGATTGCCCGCGGCGGCGAACTCGGCGTCGAGCCAGTCCTGATCGCCGTAGCCGCCGCCGATCAGCCCGAGCCCGCCGGCTCTCGACACCGCCGACGCAAGGGCGCCGCCGGCCACGAACCCCATCGGCGCCGACAGGATCGGATGCTCGATCCCGAAACGCTCGGTCAGGCGGGTGCGCAGCGACATGTCGACGAGGCTGCACCCAGTCTGGCCAGGGCGTCAATCCGGCTGGCGGCGGACCGCCGCCGCGGTAGAACCTCCCCAGTCAGTGGCAGAGGGAGGCTTGCCATGCGGATGTTCGACCTCACAGGCAGGGTCGCGGTCGTCACCGGCGGCAATGGCGGCATCGGTCTCGGCATGGCCAAGGGCCTCGGCGAGGCGGGCGCCAGGATCGTCATTGTCGGGCGCAAGGCCGAGAAGAACGCTGCCGCGGTGGCGGCACTGACCGGGCTCGGTGCGGACGCCTTCGCGCTCGAGTTGGATGTCGGGCAGGAAGCCGACTGCGCCACGATGGTCGCGCGGACCCTCGGCCGCTTCGACCGGCTCGACATCCTGGTCAACAATGCCGGCATCAACATCCGCAAGCCGCCACAGGATTACAGCCTGGAGGAGTGGCGGACGATCATGGACGCCAACCTGACCAGCGCCTTCCTCTGCTCGAAAGCCGCCTACCCGGCGATGGTGGCGGCGGGCGGCGGCAAGATCATCAACACCGGCTCCTTGTCCTCGATCCTGGGCATCCCGTTCGCCGCCCCCTACGCTGCCAGCAAGGGCGGCATCGTCCAGCTCACCCGCGCCCTCGCCACCGCCTGGGCCAAGGACAACATCCAGGCGAACGCCATCCTGCCCGGCTGGATCGACACCGATCTCACCAAGCAGGCGCGCATCGACGTGCCAGGCCTGCATGAGCGCGTCCTGGCGCGTACCTCCGCCCGGCGCTGGGGCACGCCCGAAGATTTCGCCGGCATCGCCGTCTACCTCGCCAGTCGGGCATCGGACTTCGTCACTGGAACGGCCATTCCGATCGACGGCGGGTATTCGATCCAGTCCTGAGGTGTTTGGCGCATGACCACCGTCATCCGCACCATGAGCCGGGCCGAGGTCGAGCTGGCGCTCAAATGGGCGGCGGCGGAAGGCTGGAACCCCGGCCTCGACGACGCCACGCCGTTCCAGGTCGCGGACCCGCACGGCTTCGTGGCGGCACTCGTCGACGGCGAGCCCGCGGCCATGGTGTCCGTCGTGCGCTACGGCGCAGACTTCGGCTTCCTCGGCCTCTACATCGCCGCTCCCGGGCACCGGGGCCGCGGCCTGGGCCTACAGGTCTGGAACGCGGGACTGGAACGGCTCGCCGACCGCACGGTCGGCCTCGACGGTGTGGTCGCCCAGCAGGACAACTACCGCCGCTCCGGCTTCGCCTATGCTTGGCCGAACTATCGCTTCGGCGGCCGGGTCGCACCCGGCACCGAGACCGGCTTGGTCGACGCCCGCAGCCTGCCGTTCGACGCCATCGCGGCGCTCGACCGCGAGCTGTTCCCCGGCCCCCGCCCGGCCTTCCTCGCGACTTGGCTCGCCATGCCGGCGAGCCGGAGCTTAGGCCTGATCGAGGACGGGCGGCTGGTCGGCCTCGGCACGATCCGCCGCTGTCGGCAGGGCTGCAAGATCGGGCCGCTCTACGCCCCGTCGCGCGGCGCGGCGGAGCGGCTGATCGGCGGGCTCGCCGTCTTCGCCGCTGGCGACGAGCTGTTCCTCGACGTGCCCGGGCCCAATGCCGAGGCCATGGTGATGGTTGCGGATCTCGGCCTCGACATGCGCTTCGAGACGGCGCGGATGTACCGCGGGCCGGCCCCAGCCCTGCCGCTGCAGCGCATCTTCGGGATCACCACCTTCGAGCTCGGTTAAGTTCCGTGCCCGAGCTGCCGGACATCGAGGCCTACCTCCACGCGCTTCGGCCGAGGGTTCTGGGCCGGCCGCTCCTGGCAGTGCGCCGCGGCAGCCCGTTCATCCTGCGCTCGGTCGACCCGCCTATCGCCAGCGCGGCGGGCCACGCCGTCACCGACCTGCGCCGGCTCGGCAAGCGCATCGCCATCGGGCTCGAAGGCGAGCTGTGGCTGGTGCTGCACCTGATGATCGCCGGACGCCTGCACTGGCGCGGTGTCACGGCGCCGCTCGGCGGGCGCGGCGCCCTGCTCGCGCTGGACTTTCCGGACGGCACGCTTGTGCTCACCGAAGCCGGGTCGAAGCGCCGCGCCTCTCTCCACCTCGTCCGCGGCGCCGACGGCCTCGCCGCGCACGATCCCGGCGGGCTGGAGGTGCTGGCGGCGGACAGCGGCGACTTCGTGGCCGCCCTGCAGCGGGAGAGCCGAACGCTGAAGCGGACGCTCACCGACCCTCGGCTGATCGCCGGCATCGGCAACGCTTATTCGGACGAGATCCTGCACGCGGCGCGCTTGTCGCCGCTGGCCATGACGCACCGTCTCGATGGCGCGGAGATGGAGCGGCTTCGTGTCGCATGCATCGAGATCCTGACGGCGTGGACCGAACGGCTCTGCCGCGAGGCGGAGGCGGCGTTTCCGGAGCGCGTCTCTGCTTTTCGCACGGGAATGGCGGTCCACGGCCGCTACCGGCAGGCTTGCCCGCGCTGCGGCACCGCCGTGCAGCGCATCCGCTACGCCGAATCCGAGGCCAACTACTGCCCACGCTGCCAGACCGGCGGCAAGGTGCTGGCGGACCGCGCCCTGTCGCGCCTTCTCGGCTCGGATTGGCCACGAAAGGCGGAAGAGCTGGAGTGCGCCAGGTGACCAGTCTCACCTGATTGTTGATGGAACTCGCTGGCTTTGCGCGGCCACGGGCGGGGCTCGCCGAGCGAGCCGCCATCTGGGTACGACTTTCAATTGAGATGCTAAAATTCGTTACGTTTTTTGCGCGATTTCGCCTTGCATTTTTGCCGCGCGTCGTGCTTTACGAGCACCCAGGTCAACCCTAGTTCGATAGAATCCGGGTCATTTCCGTTGAAGATCCGAAAGTCCGCGTCAAGCGAGCACCCCGTCAGCATCAGGTAGTGTTCAGGCGGCCGAAGTACGGTCGGCGGCAGGTTTCCCGGTTAGAGTGTCGGAGAAGATCATGGTTGCAGCTGCCCGCGTACGCGCCTCTACCGAGCCAGGCCGGGCGCGACCCCAGGATGTGGATCGGCATGTCGGGGCGCGGATGCGCGAGCGGCGCATCATGCTCGGTCTGACGCAGCAGCAGATGGCCGAGCTGATCGGTGTGACCTACCAGCAGGCGCACAAATACGAGAAGGGCATCAATCGGATCGCCGGCGGCAGGCTGTTCCAGATCGCCCAGGCGCTGGGCGTCGACGTCAGCTACTTCTACGAGGGCGTGGGCGCGCAGGGTGGTGCCTTCAAGCCGACGCAGCAGCAGCGGCTGCTGCTCGAGTTGGCGCGCAATTTCACCGCCTTGCCCAGCCGCCGGCATCAGGAGGCGGTTTGCGGGCTGGTGCGTGCGCTCGCCGATCCGACGATGACCGCGCCGGAGCTGGTGGCGACGGAAGAGGGGCGCGACACCTCGTCCGCAGCCTGATCGATCGCCCGATTTCCGACGGTCACCGGGGTTTCTCGGCTCGTCTTCGTGCTGTGACGGCGCTATCCCCATCGGTGTAGGCGACTGCCGAGCGGGATTGCATGATCGAGGTCGACACGCTGATCGTCGGCAGTGGGCCTCCCGGCTCGAGTTGCCCTTGGCGCCTGCGCCGTCAAGGCGTCGAGGGCTTTGCGGTCGGTGACCCTGCTTCCTCACGTTCGACGCGCTCAGGGTCAGCCTGAGCAGCTTCGGTGTCACATTGCGCGTTGGGAAGCATTCGGTTCGGCGGGTGGAGTTCGACGACTGCTCCTCCGGCGGTCGGGTGCACCCGTGGTCACGCACGATCCGCCCTGACGGTGACGCTACGTCGTGGACGACGCTTGGCGTTCCCGCCATCTGGTGGGCGCCGGCGGCACAGGCTGCCCGGCTACCGTGCGCGCCCATTCGCTCGATCAGGGTCTGGTCGCCCGCGCTCTCAGCCGTGGCGCCCATGCGTGCCGACCCGTCACCTTGTCCTGGCACGCAAGTTCGTTATGGACAGTTCATTGCCGGGCGGCGCTAGCGACCGTCGATGGCCGGAGATGGGACGTCCATGTCGGTGAGCGTTGACGCGAGCCGTGGTGGCGATGCCGCCGACGCTCACACGCCGCACGCGCCCAAGGTTGGATTCCTGGCGCTCGCGATCGGGTCGGTCGGGGTCGTCTACGGCGACATCGGCACGAGCCCGCTCTATGCCTTGCGTGAGGCGCTGTTCCACGCCCGCGATGGGGGCGTCACCCGCGACGAGGTGCTCGGCGTCACGTCGCTCCTGCTTTGGGCGCTGATCTTCGTCGTCACCTGCAAGTACGTCCTGTTCCTCATGCGCGCCGACAATCGCGGCGAGGGCGGCACGCTGTCCCTCATGGCCCTGGCGCAGCGCGCGATGGGCCGGGCGGCCCTCCCGGTGTTCCTGCTCGGCGTCGCCGGCGCGGCACTGTTCTACGGCGATGCCCTGATCACGCCGGCGATCTCGGTCCTGTCGGCGGTCGAGGGGCTGAAGCTCGTCACACCCGTATTCGAGCCCTATGTCGTGCCGATCACCGTCGGCATCCTGGTCGCCCTGTTCGCGGCCCAACGGCAGGGGACAGGCAAGGTCGCCGCCCTGTTCGGCCCGATCACCATCGTCTGGTTCCTGGTCATGGCGGGGCTGGGCCTGAGCCACATCAGCGACGATCTCGGCGTCCTGGCCGCCTTCAACCCCCTCCACGCGTTCGGCTTCGTCGTTTCGCACGGCTGGATCGGGTTCGTGGTGCTGGGCAGCGTGTTCCTGGCGGTGACCGGCACCGAGGCGCTCTACGCCGACATGGGGCATTTCGGCCGGCTGCCGATCCAGGCGGCCTGGGCATGCCTGGTCTTCCCTGCCCTGTCGCTGAACTATCTGGGCCAGGGTGCCTTGGTGCTGCAGCATCCCGAGGCCCTCGACAACCCGTTCTTCCTGCTGGCGCCGGACTGGGCCGTGCTGCCCCTGGTGATTCTCGCCACCATCGCCACCGTCATCGCCAGCCAGGCGGTGATCACCGGCGCCTTCTCGGTCACGCAGCAGGCCATCCAGCTGGGTCTGCTCCCCCGCATGGAGATCCAATACACCTCCGACGTCCATGCCGGGCAGATCTATCTGCCCGACGTCAACCGGCTGCTGCTGATCGGCATTCTGCTGCTGGTGCTGATGTTCCAGACCTCGAGCCATCTCGCCTCCGCCTACGGCATCGCGGTCACGGGCAGCATGGCAGTCGACACGCTGCTGGCCTTCATCGTCATCTGGAAGGCGTGGCGGTGGCCGCTTATCGTGGCGGTCCCGTTCATCGCGCCGTTCCTGCTCGTCGACAGCACGTTCCTCCTGGCCAACCTGATCAAGGTCCACGACGGCGGCTACGTCCCGCTGATGATCGCCTCCGCGATCGTGGTCGCCATGTGGACCTGGGTCCGGGGCATGCGGATCATCTACCACAAGACCCACACCGGCCTGCCGCTGGCCGACCTGATCCGCCAGCTCGAGCGCAGCCCGCCGACGCGCGTGCCCAACACCGCGATCTTCCTGACCAGCGACCCCGACGTCGTGCCGACGGCCCTCCTGCACAACCTCAAGCACAACATGGTCCTACACGAGCACAATGTGATCATGAACGTGCGCACAGCCACTATCCCGCGGGTCGACGACGAGGATCGCGTCAAGATCGAGCGCCTGTCCGACGACTTCAGTCGCGTCCTCTTGACCTTCGGCTACATGGAGACGCCCAACATCCCCAAGGCGCTGGTGCTGGCGCGCAAGCAGGGGCTGAAGTTCGACATCATGAAGACCTCGTTCTTCGTCGGCCGACGCTCGATCAAGCCGGCCGCGAAATCCGCGATGCCGCGCTGGCAGGACAACATTTTTCTCTCCCTCGCGCGCCGTGCCACCAACGCCAGCGACTTCTTCAACATCCCCGCCGGCCGGGTGGTGGAGCTGGGCACCCTGGTGACCATTTGACCGAAGCGGAAAGCGGGGCGGGGCAACCGCGCCAGCCCGGCTTCTGGTCCATGGCGTTGGGCTCGATCGGCGTCGTCTACGGCGATATCGGCACGAGCCCGCTCTACGCCATGCGCGAGGCGCTGCTGCACACGCAGGAGGGCGGGATCAGCCGGGAGGAGGTGGTGGGGGTCACCTCGCTCCTGCTCTGGGCGCTGCTGTTCGTCGTGACGGCCAAGTACGTCCTGTTCCTGATGCGGGCGGACAATCGCGGCGAGGGCGGCACGCTCTCGCTGATGGCGCTGGCGCAGAGTGCCATCGTCCGATCCACCGGAGCGGTGTTCATGCTGGGAGTCGCCGGCGCCGCCCTGTTCTATGGCGACGCGGCGATCACGCCCGCCATCTCCGTGCTGTCCGCAATGGAAGGGTTGACGCTGGTCACGCCGGCATTTGAGCACTTCGTCGTCCCGATCACCGTCGCCATCCTGATCCTGCTGTTCGTGGTCCAGAGCCAGGGCACCGGCAGAGTGGCGGCCCTGTTCGGCCCGATCACGCTGCTCTGGTTCGTGACCATCGCGGCCCTGGGGCTGCGCCACATCGGCGATGATCCGGCGGTGCTCGCCGCCTTCAGCCCGGCCCACGCCTTCACCTTCCTCGCCTCGCACGGCGGCATCGGCTTCGTGGTGCTCGGCAGCGTGTTCCTGGCGGTGACGGGTGCGGAGGCGCTCTATGCCGACATGGGCCATTTCGGCCGCGGCCCGATCCAGGCCGCCTGGATCGGCGTGGTCTTCCCGGCACTCGCTCTGAACTATCTCGGCCAGGGGGCGCTGCTGCTGAAGTCGCCCGAGGCGATCGCCAACCCGTTCTTCCTGATGGCTCCGGGCTGGGGCCTGCTGCCGCTGGTGATCCTCGCCGCCATCGCCACGGTGATCGCCAGCCAAGCGGTGATCACCGGCGCCTTCTCCGTCACGCAGCAGGCGATCCAGCTGGGCCTCCTGCCGCGCATGGAGATCCAGTACACCTCCGACGTCCACGCCGGCCAGACCTACCTGCCGCAGGTCAATCGGGTGCTGCTGGCCGGCGTGCTGCTGCTGGTCTTCGCCTTCCAGACCTCGGGCGCCTTGGCCTCCGCCTACGGCATCGCCGTCACCGGCACCATGGTCGTGACCACCTGCCTCGCCTTCGTCGTGATCTGGAAGGCTTGGCACTGGCCGCTGGCGCTCGCGGCCATGTTCATCCTGCCTTTCCTCGCCGTCGACGTGACGTTCCTCGCCGCGAACCTGCTCAAGATCCTCGACGGCGGCTACGTGCCGCTGCTGATCGCCGCCGGGATCATGATCGCGATGTGGACCTGGGTGCGCGGGACTCGGATCGTGTTCCGCAAGACGCACACCGGGCTGCCGCTGCTGGAACTGATCCGCCAGCTCGAGCGCCGGCCGCCGACCCGCGTGCCCAACACGGCGATCTTCCTGACCAGCGATCCGGACATCACCCCGGGCGCGCTGCTCCACAATCTCAAGCACAACATGGTCCTGCACGAGCAGAACATCGTCATGAACGTGCGCACGGCGACCATCCCGCGCGTCGCGGAGGCGGACCGGGTCGAGATCGCCCGCCTGTCCGACGGCTTCAGCCGCATGAGCCTGAACTTCGGCTACATGGAGACGCCCAACATCCCCCGCGCCCTGGTGCTGGCGCGCCGCCAGGGCCTCAAGTTCGACATCATGAAGACCTCGTTCTTCGTCGGCCGGCGCTCGATCCGGCCGGCCACGAAGTCGGCGATGCCGGCCTGGCAGGATCAGCTGTTCATCGGCATGTCGCGCCACGCCGCCAACGCCAGCGACTTCTTCAACATCCCGGCCGGGAGGGTGGTCGAGCTCGGCACGCTGGTCACGATCTGACACCAGCGGCATGTCGGCGGGCGCACGGCTCTGCTAGATACCCGCCATGGCCGACGTCGCGACCAACCTCGCCGAATACACCGTCACCGAGCTGGCCTTCGCCCTCAAGCGCACGGTCGAGGATGCCTACGGGCTGCTGCGTGTCCGCGGCGAGCTGTCGGGCTTCAAGAAGGCCGCCTCCGGTCACCTCTACTTCACACTCAAGGACGAGAAGGCCTGCATCGACGCCGTCGCCTGGCGCGGGTCCGGCGCGCGGCTCGCCTTCGAGGCCGCGGACGGGCTGGAGGTGATCTGCACCGGCCGGCTGACGACCTATCCCGGCCGCTCCAAGTACCAGATCGTCGTCGAGCGGATCGAGCCCGCCGGCGTCGGCGCGCTGATGGCGCTGCTCGAGGAGCGGCGCCGGCTGTTCGCGGCCGAGGGCCTGTTCGACGCCGAACGCAAGAAGCCGCTACCCTACCTGCCCGAGACCGTGGGCGTGGTCACCTCGCCGACCGGTGCGGTGATCCGCGACATCCTGCATCGTCTGGCCGAGCGCTTCCCGCGGCGGGTGCTGCTCTGGCCGGTGCTGGTCCAGGGCGAAGGTGCGGCCGCCCAGATCGCGGCAGCGATCCGCGGCTTCGACGCGCTCCTGGCGGACGGTGCGGTGCCCCGGCCGGACGTGTTGATCGTCGCGCGCGGCGGCGGCTCGATCGAAGATCTGTGGGCCTTCAACGAGGAGGCGGTGGTCCGCGCCGCCGCCGAATGCGGCATCCCCCTGATCTCGGCCGTCGGCCACGAGACCGACACCACGCTGATCGATCACGTCGCCGACCGTCGCGCGCCGACTCCGACCGCCGCCGCCGAGATGGCGGTGCCGGTGCGGCGCGACCTGATGCTGCAGGTCGCCGAGCTCGGCAGCCGGCTCGACCACGGTGTCGAGGCCAGGCTCCATCAGCTCGACCAGCGCCTGACCGGCCTCGCGCGCGGCCTGCCCAGGCCGCAGCAACTGCTCGGGCTGGCGGCGCAGCGGCTGGACGATCTCTCCGAGCGCCTGCGGCTGCGCGCGCCGGCGGAGCTGGTGCAGCAGCAGCGCGAGCGCCTGGACCAGCGTGCCCGGCGCCTCGGCGAGCTGGTGGGCGACCGCCTCGCCCGCAGCACGGCCGAGTTCGGCCAGCAAGCGGCGCGATTGGCGCCCGAGCTGCTGACCGGCCGACTGTCGACGCTCCGGCCACTTGTCGAACGCGAGCAATCTGCACTCCGGCGCTCCATGACGGCCACCCTCGACCGTGCCCGGCATGCGCTGGAGGCGCAGTCCCGCCAACTTGAGGCACTGAGTCACGCCCGCGTGCTCGAACGGGGCTACGCGATTGTCCGCGGCCGCGCCGGCGGCCACGTCATCCCGCGCCTGTCGGCGGTGGGTGCTGAGAGTGATCTCGACATCGTCTTCACCGACGGGGTGCTGCCGGTCAGGCGCACCGATCGCGCGCACCCGGGGCGAAAGCGCGAGACCCGGCAGGGCAGCCTGTTGTGAGCGGGGAGCGCGGGATCGACCGGCTGCTGGCCGTGATGCGGCGGCTGCGCGACCCGGAGCGCGGCTGCCCCTGGGACATCGAGCAGACCTTCGCCACCATTGCCCCCTACACCATCGAGGAGGCCTACGAGGTCGCCGACGCGATCGCGCGCGAGGACTGGGGAGCCCTTCCGGGCGAGCTGGGCGATCTCCTGCTGCAGGTGGTCTACTATACTCAGATGGGTGCCGAGCAGGGCCGGTTCGATTTCGACGCCGTCGCGAACGCCATCGCCGACAAGATGATCGAGCGCCACCCGCATGTCTTCGGCGACGACGAGGTCGCCGGGAGTGCCGCGCTCAGGACCGTCTGGGAGGATCGCAAGGCGGCCGAGCGCGCCGCGCGCGGCACCGACGGGAGCGTGCTCGCCGACGTGCCGCTCGGCTTCCCCGCTCTCACCCGCGCGCTCAAGCTGCAAAAGCGTGCAGCACGGGTTGGCTTCGACTGGGGTGCGGCCGAGCCCATCCTGGCCAAGATCGAGGAGGAGATCGCCGAGCTGCGCGCCGCCGTCGCCGAAGGTGCCGCGCTCGCCGAGCGCGAGCTGGAGCTCGGCGACCTGCTGTTCACCGTGGTCAATCTCGGCCGCCACCTCGGCATCGATCCCGAAACAGCGCTGCGCGCCACGAACGGCAAGTTCGAGCGGCGGTTCAGGGCGATGGAGCAGGCGGCCGATGACGGCAGGCCGCTGGCCGCGCGTCCGCTCGACGAGCTGGAGGCGATGTGGCAGGCGGCGAAGGCCGGCGAACGGTCCTGATCCGGCTCAACTCGGAAAGGCTGCGAAATGCGCGGGCAACACCGCCCGTGCTGCCTCCCGCCCCACCTTGCGCAGCTGTGGGATGCTCTCCACCGCGTCGAGCCGCTGCACGTCCGCGGGCACGACGTCCTGGCACCCCAGCCGCGCCAGCCCCTCGGTGCTCAGCTCGGCATTGTAGCGGACATAGGTGAACAGCTTGTCCTTGGCCGCGAGCGGACCGGAGGAGCCGATCAGGTCCCCGAGCTCGCGGTCGATCGTGTCGCCGGACAGACAATCCCCGAACACGCGGCAGAGCAGGTCCTGCTCGTTGAGCGCCGCGTACATCAAGGCCCCGGGGATGCTGCTGACGTTGAACAGCAGGTTCATCTCGTCCGGGTCGAGGCCTGAGCGGGCGCCCGAGCTCGTGCCGGTGCCGACCGAGACCAGCAGCATCCGGTCCCGACCGGTCGCCCAGCCGCGCTTGCCTGCGGGCGCCAGCGGCCAGTAGCGATCGACCGTCGCCATCAGGACGAGCTGGAACGCCGGGTCGTTGTACATGGTCACGCCGCCGTCGACGAAGACGAACTGGCGCGGGCCGACCTCGATCACCTCGGGCGGGAAGTAGGTCGGCGCCGCGGCGCTGGCCCGGATGAGCTGCCACAGCGGCAGGTTGAGGTTGCAGTCCGGTCGGGCCGGGTCGTTGTACTTGGCGAACGGATTGCTCGAGATCGGCCAGGGCGAATCGGTGGTGGCGTTGCGCAGCACCAGCAGGAGCATGCTCTCCAGGCTCGGCGAGCCGAGCGCAGTGCGTGGGCCGAACACATCCTTCAGCTTGCGCGCGAGCGGCTCGTCCTTGAACTTGAACTTCAACCGATCGAGCAGGCTCGCCCGCTCGAACATCTGGGCGCCCGCCTCGTCGTAGAATTCGACGATCTCGCCGACGCTCATGCCCTTGGCCAGTCCCGCCGCGATGATCCCGCCGGTGCTCGTGCCGGCGATGTAGTCGAAGTACTGGCTGAGCCGGAACTCCGGGCGGCCTTTGCCAAGGATGTCCTCGATCCGCGCCAGGATCTCGAGCGCCAGGACGCCGCGGATGCCGCCGCCATCGATGGCGAGCAGCCGCTTCTGGCCGGGTGCGGTGATCCGCTCGGCGAGGCCGCTCACCTCGTGCCGCCGCCCAGGCGCTGCTTCAGCAGCCCGACAATGTCCTGGAGCCGGGCCGGCGCCACCGCGGCGAACGCCTGCTCGAGCTGGTCGCTGCAGGACTTCACGCTGGCGAACGCCTGCTCGGTCAGCTCGCCCTTGGCGTGCGACAGGTCGGCGAGCTCGCGCAGGCGCGCCAGGATCGCTGCCGGCGAGGCGTCGATCGTCAACTTCTTGGCGTCGACGATCGACAGCTCCGGCTGGCCCAGCGCCTTCTCCCACCTTGCCTCGAAGCTCAGATCGGCGTCGCTGCCGCTGGTCGTGACCTCGACCATGGATCGTCTCCTTCGCTCAGAGCGAGATCTGGTTCACCGTCAGCCGCTCGAACCGCAGGTCGCCCGCCGAAACGCCGTGCACGGTGACCGGCAGGCTCACGCCCTCCACCCGCAGCCGGTCGATCGCCGCCGACAGCGAGACGTCGCTGAGGATAAGCGTGCCGATGTGGATGTCGACGACCGGTGCTGCCCAGAAGGTGAAGCCGATCACCCCCAGATCGAGCTCCACCCCGCGCCGGGTGGCCTGGGCGTTGGCGATGTCGACCGCACCCACGGAAGTGACGTTCGGCACCTGGGCCGCCGGCACCTGGATGTTGCCGACCTCGACCGCCGGCAGGCGCAAGGCGCCGCTGGGCGCCAGCTCGGCGACCGACAGGCTGCGCGCCGTGGCGTCGGGCGCGCCGACGCTCGCGACCGTCACCGCGCCGAGCTGCAGGCCATCGAGGCCGAAGCCTGACGCCGGCAGCTTGACGTCCTCGACCCGCACGTCGCGCAGGCTCGCCGAGCCCAGGTCCAGGTTCTGCACCGGCGCCACGCTCAGCGACGCCCCGGTGACGGTAGCATTCGGCACGGCGAGGTTGATGTCCGACAGGGACGGCACGGCGACGTTGCCGATGCCGAGCGCGAAGCTCAGGGACCCCAGGCCCTGGTCGCCGCTGTCGCTCCACAGCCCGACATCGTACCACCAATGCACTGACAGCCGCAGCTCGAGCAGGATGCGGACGTTCTGGAGGAAGGCACTGCCCGAGTGGATGCCGGCATTGATGCCCTGCACCACGAGCCGGTCCACGGTCGCGGCGCCGATGGCGATGTCCTGGATGCGCAGCGCGCCGAGCGTGCCGGCGCCCACCAGCACCTGCGAAATGTCGATCGAGCGCAGCGCGGTCAGCGCCAGGTCCGCGACGCCCACGGGCGGGGTGATGGCGAGCGTGGGTCCGGAGGAAGTCGGTGCCATGATGCACGTCTCCCGGATGGCTATGGCCTCAACCAAAAATTAGAGGCTCGGTCACGATACAGGAAACGGGCACAGACCGTGTGCGAATTCCCACTTGTCACTCCGCCAATCCATCAACCACAGGTAGGATCGAGGACGAGCCACTGTGACATTTGTCATGGTTGGCGGCACCCTGATGCGCTATCGTCTCAACCCACCGATGCACCGGCGCCCGACCGGGCAGGAGCGAAGGCCGCCATGACCGTCAGCCGCCATGCCGTCTCGGGGGTCCTGCTCGCTGCCGCGCTCGCCTGCGCGCCATGGGCGGCCAGCCAGGCGGAAGGGGTGCCCGACGAAGCGAAGGTGGCGGGCCGCACGGTCGAAAGCTTCCCCGCTGCCGACGAGGACTACTTCAAGGGCATGGACAATGGCCTCGTCCTGACGCCGGACGAGGTCAAGGGCCGCAACATGTGGCTGCTCTGGAGCGGCGGCGACGACCGGTTCTGGGACCGGATGACCCACGACACGTTCGGTGCATTCGACCTGCTGAAGACGATCTCCTCCCACCCGAGCCTGAAGAACCGGCGCAGCAATCGCTGGTCCTATCTCGGTCTGACCAACGAGCCCTGCTTCGACGAGGCCACCGCACCCGATCCCAAGCACTATGGCCTCTGGCTCGACCAGCGCCGGGCCGACTGCCCCGCCGATCCGTTCGCCGACGAACAGAAATATCCCGGCGTCGCCATCGGCGCGCGCGGCAAGAACCTGCCGGTCGGCTCCTATTACGGTGAGCCCACCGGCGTGCTCGGCCTGCGACTGTTCCCCAACCCCGCCTTCGACGAGGCGGCGGCGAAGAAGTGGGACGCGGAGCGGTTCTACACCGACCCCGCCTACTACAACGACAAGGAGCTGGTCCGGCCCTACCGGGTCGGCATGTCCTGCGCGTTCTGCCACGTCGGGCCGAGCCCGATCGCCCCGCCGGCCGACCCCGAGAACCCCCAGTGGGGGAACATCAGCGCGACGGTGGGCTCGCAATATTTCTGGATCGACCGGATCTTCGCCTGGGAAGCCAATCCCGCCAACTACATGTACCAGCTGGTCCACACCCAGCGGCCGGGCACGCTCGACACCTCGCTGGTCTCGACCGACTACATCAACAATCCGCGCACGATGAACGCGATCTACAATCTCGGCCCGCGCCTCGACCAAGCCAGGCGCTGGGGCCAAGAGAAGCTGGCCGGCGGCGAGCTCGACAACAAGCAGTTCAACGACTTCGTCCATGACGGGCCGCTGACCCAGTACTTCGCGCCGCCGAACACCTCCTACTCGCCGCGCGTCCTCAAGGACGGCTCCGATTCCGTGGGTGCCCTCGGGGCGCTCAACCGGGTCTATCTCAATATCGGCCTCTACAGCGAGGAGTGGACCCGCCACTTCAATCCGATCGTCGGCGGCAAGCCGATCTCGCCGATCGAGATCGCCGTGGCCCAGCGCCAGTCCGTCTACTGGCAGGCGACCGAGCAGCAGACGCCGTTCACCGCCCTGTACTTTCTCAAGGCCGGGCGGCCCGACCATCTGGCGGACGCGCCGGATGGGTCTGCGCACCTGTCCCAGGACGCGGCGCAGATCGAGCGCGGCAAGCTGGTGTTCGGCGAGCGCTGCGCCCGCTGCCACTCGAGCAAGATCCCCGAGCCGGCGGCGGGCCTCGATCCCGGCGGCTGCGCCGGGCCGAACTATCTGCAGTGCTGGAGCAAATACTGGGCCTGGACCAAGACCGACGAGTTCAAGGCCAAGATGAAGGAGATCGTCGAGGCGCCGGACTTCCTCGACGGCAACTTCATGTCGACCGACTTCCGCGTCCCGGTCACGCTCCTGCAGACCAACGCCTGCAGCCCGCTCGCCACCAACGCGATCGGCGGCAACATCTGGGACAACTTCTCCTCGCAGACCTACAAGACCCTGCCGCCGGTGGGCGAGGTCACGGTCCACAACCCGATCACCGGCGAGCCCAGCCAGTATGTCATGCCCGGCGACGGGCGCGGCTACACGCGGGTGCCGTCGCTGATCGCCCTGTGGTCGACCGCCCCCTACCTGCTCAACAACAGCGTCGGCCATTTCGACCCCAGCCCGTCGGTCGAGGCGCGGCTGGGTGCGTTCCAGGACGGCATCGAGCAGATGCTGTGGCCGGAGAAGCGGGCCAAGGACCAGATGCTCGGCGACAAGGTGCCGGGCATCATCGACCGCACCACGGCGCGCAGCTGGCTGACCATCCCGGTGGGCTTCCAGCCCGACCTGCTGGTCACCCTGCTCAAGCCGTTCCGCGACCTGCTGCGGACCGTCAACGAGCGCGGCGACATCGAGATCGGGCCGATCCCGGCCGGGGTGCCGGTGACGCTGATCTCCAACGTCGATCTGCGCCCGGACCGGATGGACAGCCTGATCGAGCGCGGCAAGCACAATCTGAAGCTCGGCGGCCTGTTGATCCGGGCGATCCGCGATCTGCGCGCGATGCCCGAGAACGCGACCGACGAGGAGGCGCGCCAGGCCTTCGCCAACCTGGTCGAGCCGCTGCTCGAGCTGAGCAAGTGCAAGGACTTCGTGGTCAATCGCGGCCACTATTTCGGGACAGACAGGTTCGCCGAGGAGCCCGGCCTCGACGATGCGCAAAAGCGCGACCTGATCGAGTTCCTGAAGACGCTCTAGGCGACGGGCGATGCGGGCGCAGGCGAGCGATCCCGACTTCGACTACGTCGTGGTCGGCTCCGGCGCCGGCGGCGGCACGGTGGCCGCCCGGCTCGCCGAGGCCGGCGGTAAGGTGCTGGTGCTCGAGGCCGGCGGGGACCCGCGCGCGCTCGCCGGCGCCGCGCGCGGCATGGGCACCGCCAACCGCCTGCCCGACGACTACGACGTGCCGGCCTTCCACCCCTTCGCCACCGAGAACGAGGCACTGCGCTGGGATTTCTACGTCCGGCACTATGCCGACGACGCGCTGCAGCGGCGCGACCCCAAATACCAGCCGGCGCAGGACGGCATCCTCTACCCGCGCGCCGGCACGCTGGGCGGCTGCACCGCGCACAACGCGATGATCCTCGTCTGCCCGCACGACGCGGACTGGGACGCGATCGCGCAGGAGACCGGCGACCCGTCCTGGTCGGCCGCGAGCATGCACGGCTACTTCCGCCGCCTGGAGCGCTGCCGCCACCGCCCGGTGCAGGCGGTGCTCGAGGATCTCGGCATCGACCGCACCGGCCACGGCTATGACGGCTGGCTGCAGACCGAGAAGGCGCTCCCGTCCGGCGCCTTCCGCGACCGGGCGCTGATGCGCTCGATCATCCTCTCGGCCGAGGCGGCGCTGGAGGCCAGCGGCAACCCGCTGCGCCGGATCGAGTGGTTCCTGCAGAGTGCGGGCGACCCCAACGACCGCGACGTGATCGCGAGCAATGCCGACGGCGTCCGCTACACGCCCCTGACCACCCGCAACCGCCACCGCACCGGCACGCGCGAGCGCCTGCTCGAGGTAGCGGAGCGCTTCCCCGAACGGCTGTGCATCGAGCTCGACGCCCTGGCCTGCCGTGTCCTGCTCGAGGGGTCTGGCCGCGCCGTCGGGGTGGAGTACCGCAAGGGTGCGCGCCTCTACCGCGCCCATGCGAGCCCGAGCGCGGCGCCGGGCGAGCTGCGCCAGGCCAGGGCCGGCTGCGAGGTCATCCTGGCAGGCGGCGCCTTCAACAGCCCGCAACTGCTGCTGCTGTCGGGGATCGGCCCGCGCGCCGACCTCGAGCGCCTGGGCATCTCCGTGCGGGTCGACCTACCCGGCGTCGGTCGCAACCTCCAGGACCGCTACGAGGTCTGCGTCGTCAACCGCATGCGCGCCGCCCACTGGGAGGCGCTGACCGACGCCCGCTTCACCGCCGACGACCCGCTCTATGCCACCTGGTCCGCGGGCCGCGGCAGCCTCTACGCCACCAACGGCGCCGGGCTCGCTGTGATCACGCGCTCGGCCCCCCGCCGGCCCTTGCCCGACCTGTTCTGCATGGCGCTGCTCGGCCGGTTCCAGGGCTACTACCCGGGCTATGCCGGCGATCTCGCCGCCAGCCTCAACTATCTGAGCTGGTCGATCCTCAAGGCCCACACCGCTAACCGGGCGGGCACGGTCGAGCTCGTCTCCGCCGACCCGCGCGACCCGCCGCGGATCAACTTCCGCTACTTCGAGGAAGGCAGCGACCCGGGGGGCACGGACCTCGACGCCGTGGTGGCCGGCATCCGCTACGTCCGCAAGCTGACGCGCGGCCTCGAGGCGGAGGGCCTCGTCGATCGCGAGGAGCATCCCGGTGCGGATCTCGACAGCGACGAGGAGCTGCGCGCCTTCGTCCGCGACCAGGCCTGGGGGCACCACGCCTCGTGCAGCTGCCCGATCGGCCGGCGCGAGGCGGGCGGCGTGCTCGACGGCGACCTGCGCGTCCACGGCGTGCCGGGGCTGCGCGTGGTCGACGCCTCGGTCTTCCCCCGCATCCCCGGCTTCTTCATCGCCAGCGCCGTCTACATGGTCGGCGAGAAGGCCGCCGACGTCATCCTCGCCCAGAACGCGGCCAAGGCGGCCGCCTGACCGCACGCGGAGACCAGGATCATGGCCTACACCGTCGAGCAGCTTCTTGAGATGTCGCAGGCCGATCTCGACAAGCTGTTCAGCGACAGCCCGGCCGGGGAGATTCCGTCCGGCGAGGCGGACGGCACGGCGATCGTGGCGCCGGGTACCACCTACAGCCCGGCGATCGCCAAGTTCGTCAGCACCTTCGCCTGGCAGGGCAAGGTGTTCGATCCCGAGAAGGGCGTGCTGCGCAACCGCATCCTGCCGTTCGGCCTGAACGCCATCATCGCCAAGGTCTACAAGAGCGACAGCTGGCTCGACGGCAAGGAGTGCATCGTACTGGACTATTCCGACACGTCCCTGCTGGCGCACTGGATCCGCGACGAGATCCGCGAGATCGGGCCGAAGATGTATCTCGGCAAGGTCTACTGGGCGCAGCAGCGGCTGATCGACTTCGTGCTGCAGTTCAAGTAGCGCCTCGATGACGCCGCAGTCGGCCTTCATGGTCATGGCGGAGATCGTCCCCGAGCGCCGGGGCGAGCTGGAAGGCCTGCTCGCCTCGATGACCAGCCGCAGCTGTCTCGCCGATCCCGCCAACGCGATCGTACCTTTCGGCGCGTTCGACCGGCTGCACGTGGCGCGCTTCGCCATCCTCGACCTCGACCTGCGCGGCGATCTCGGGGTCTACGGCGAGCCGCCACGCCCCTATGCGCCGCACCTCGCCTTCCTTGGCGACTGCGACGGGCCGGCCGACGCGATGCTCGACGAGCTCGCCGCCCGGGCGGGCGACGGCCTGCGGCGCATCTTCGCCCACTGCCGGCATTTCGGCCCGCGGACGGACCTGCGGCGCTGGCTCGACCTGCACTCGGTCACCGCCAGTGCCGTCTACGTCAACTGGCGCGGCCGCACCGTCGCGCGCATCCGCGAGGATGCGCGGCTGCGCACGGCACTCGTCGCCTATGCGCGAACGCTAGAGCCCGACGCCCTGCCCCCGGCCCGGCTGCGCGACCGGCTGTTCGCCTATGTCGACGCCGAGCGCACGGCCGGGCGGCTGACGCTGACGCCCGAAGCGCCGACACCCGCCGCAGCGCGCCTCGCCATTCTCGGCCATCTCGTCGCGCTGCCGCTGGTGCTTCTGCTCCTGGCGCCTCTGCTGCTCGTCGCCTCGCCCGTCATGATCTACCTTTTGCGCTCGCGGGAGACCTCCGATCCCGAGCTCGCCCCGCGCCTGCCGCTGACGCGCATCAAGCAGCTCTCCGCGCAGGAGGATCACGAATTCACCAACCAGTTCAGCGCCATCGGCGACCTCAAGCCCGGCCGGTTCCGCCGGCTGGCGGTCATGGCCTTCCTGGCGCTGCTGCACTGGGGTGCGCGTCACCTCTACGGCCGCGGCTATCTCACCCGCGTCCAGACCATCCACTTCGCCCGCTGGGTCCTGATCGACGACGCGCGCAGCCTCTATTTCGCCAGCAATTACGACGGCAGCCTCGACAGCTACATGGACGACTTCATCAACAAGGTCGCCTGGGGCATCAATCTCGTCTTCGGCAACGGGCTCGGCTTCCCGCGCGTCTCCTGGCTCTTGCGCGGCGGGGCGAAGTTCGAGGGCAAGTACAAGCGCTACCTGCGGCGGCACCAGATCCCGACCCAGGTCTGGTACAAGGCCTATCCCGACCTCTCGGTCGCCGATCTCAACCGCAACAGCCGGATTCGCGCCGGCGTCGACCGCCGCGCCCTCGGCGAGCGGGAGACGCTCGCCTGGCTGGCCCTGCTGTGAGGGCGGGAGCAACCATGCCTCGCGCCACCGTTCCCGTCGAATATCCGGACATGCAGGGCCTGGTCCGGTTCGGCCACGGCCGGCTCGAGGATGCCTGCTACCTGCTGCTGCGGGTGGTCGACCGTGACGCCGCCAAGGCCTGGCTGAAGGCCGCACCCGTCACCACCGCCGAGGCGGTCGACCCGGTCCCAGACACTGCCCTGCAGGTGGCACTCACGCCCGCCGGCCTGCTCGCCATGGGCGTGCCCGAGGCCGTGGTCGCGGGTTTCTCCGACGAGTTCCGCGACGGGATGGCCGGCGACCCGAACCGCTCGCGCCGGCTCGGCGATGTCGGCCCCGATGCGCCACCCCGCTGGTACTGGGGCAAGGCGGACGCCGAGGCGCACCTGCTCCTGATGCTGTTCGCCCAGAAGGGCCGTCTCGACGCCTGGGAGAGCGCGGTCAAGGGGCCGGGCTGGGCCGCTGCCTTCACCGAGCTGCATCGGCTCGACACCAACGACATCGGCGACGTCGAGCCGTTCGGCTACGCCGACGGGGTCAGCCAGCCGGACATCGACTGGCAACAGGAGCTGGCGCTCGACCGCCGCGAGGTGCCCGGCTTCCGAAATACGATGGCCCTAGGCGAGCTGCTCCTGGGCTATGTCGACGAGTACGGCCTGTATACCGACCGGCCGCTGCTCGACGTGGCGCTCGACCCGGCGGCCGGCGTGCTGCCCCCCGCCGAGGAGAACCCGCACCGCTTCGATCTCGGCCGCAACGGCACCTACCTCGTCGTGCGCCAGCTCGAGCAGGACGTGCGCGGCTTCTGGCAGTTCCTGGACCGCACGACCGGCGGGGACGCGGCCCGGCGCGACGCGCTCGGCTCGGCCATGGTCGGCCGCCATCGCAATGGCGACCCGCTCCTGCCGCGCCATCCGCAACCGATTCCCGGGATCGGCCCAAAGCCCCGCGAGCTGGAAGCCAACGCCTTTCTCTACGACGACGATCCCGACGGCACCCGCTGCCCGTTCGGTGCCCACATCCGCCGCGCCAACCCGCGCACCGGCGACCTGCCGGGTGGCGAGCAGGGTTTCGTCTCCTGGGCGCTGCGCACACTCGGCTTCAAGCGGCCGCGCTTTCGCGACGACATGATCGCCTCGACCCGCTTCCACCGCCTGGTGCGGCGCGGCCGGGAGTACGGGCCGCTCCTGACGCCGGAGGATGCGCTCGGGCCCGCCGAAGCGGGCGAGCCGGAGCGCGGTCTGCATTTCATCTGCCTGTGCGCCAACCTCTCGCGCCAGTTCGAGTTCGTGCAGAACGCCTGGATCGCCAGCGCCAAGTTCGACGGGCTGGGCGAGGAGGCCGACCCGCTGCTCGGCAACCGCGAGCCGCTTCTTGGCGGCGGCCCCACGGACCGGTTCAGCATGCCGCGGACGGATGGGCCGCCGCGCCGGATCGAGAGCCTCCCGCGCTTCGTCACGGTGCGCGGCGGCGGCTATTTCTTCCTGCCCGGCATGCGCGCCCTGCGCTATATCGCGGAGGTGGGGAAATGACCGGCGACCGCCCGATCTTGCACCTCGCCCACCGCGCCATGCGCGCTGGGCTGCGGTTAGAGCGCCGCCTCGAGCCGTTCTTCCGCCGCCCGCTCAACCGCCTGACCCGCGAGCCCACCGCCGCGGCGCTGCAATGGCTGCTCAACCTGCGGCGCGAGGACGAGGGCCTCGGCCTCGCCGAGGAGCGCATCCTCCCCGACGAGGAGGAGAACCTGCAGTCGATCGTCCAGAGCTTCGCCGACTATATGGACCGCACCTACCGGCCGGGAAGCTTCGAGCGCGGCGGCAACACCAAGACCCACGGCGTGGTCCGCGCCGAGGTTCGCGTCCACGAGGGGCTGGCGCCGCATCTCCGCAAAGGAGTGTTCGCCGAGCCCCGCACTTGGCAGGCCTACGTGCGCTTCTCTGGCCCCGGCCCCGACATGCCGGCGGATATCGAGGATGTCGGCTTCTCGAGCATCGCCGTGAAGCTCCTGGGTGTCCCAGGCCCTAAGCTGATGGCGGACGAGCAGCACACCCAGGACCTGATCGCCGTCTGCACCCCGACCTTCGTCACGCCGGACACGCGCGAGAACGCCAAGCTGCAGATCTGGAGTTTCCGCGACCTGCCGATCTTCTATTTTCTGAATATTTATGACTCACATCTGATCGACTTCCTGATGCAGGGCCTGTGGAACGAGACCCAGTACAACCCTCTCGCCACCCGCTACTGGAGCTGCGTGCCCTATCTGCTCGGCGCGGGACAGGCGATGATGTACACTTTCGTGCCGATGTCCGACGTCGTCACTGAAATACCGGGCGTGCCCTTCGGCGCCGTTCCCCCCAACTATCTGCGCGACAATCTGCGAGCGACGCTGGCGCGGCAGGACGCCGAGTTGGAACTGCGCGTCCAGGTGCAGACCGACCCGCACCTCATGCCCATCGAGAATGCATCGGTGCGGTGGCCGGAGCGGCTGTCACCCTTCATGCCGGTGGCGACCGTGCACATCCCCAAGCAGGACATCGACACGCCGGCACACACTGAGTTCACTCGGCATCTCTCGATGAATCCCTGGCATTGCATCGCTGAGCACCGGCCGTTGGGCAATCAGAGCCGGGCGCGGTTGCGCATGTACAAGATCCTCAGCGACCTCCGGCAGCGCCGCAACAATACCCCGCACCGCGAGCCGACCGGCGAGGAGTTGGCTCCGTAGCCGGCACTACGCCGCCTCTTTCTCGCCGTCGACCTCGGCTTCCGCCTTCAGCCAGAAATCGAGCTCGCTACCCACCGGCGACCCCGCTTCCTGCCACAGCTCGTGCGCGCGCCGCCGAATGCGCTCTTGGCGGTCCACTTTGGACTCGGGGGCGCCGGCCCCGGTCACGCCGCCGAAGGCCGGCGGGTCGCTCGCGTCCATGCTGCCGGCCGACGCGGCGTCGACCTTGTCCAGACCGGGCTCGCCCGGATCGCCGGATTTGCCGCCGCTGGGCTTCATCGTGCTCATCTCGTTCTCCCGTTGCCGCCGACCGCTCGGCGTGGATCAGGAACACGGAACAGCCGTCGCGGTTGCGTCGGATGGAACCGCCCAGCTCATGCTTGGCTTCTTGCTGGAGCGGGTCGTGACGGGGAGTTCCATGTCTGCACCTGACAACCGCGGCTTCGCTGACGCCGAGCTCTGGCTCGGCCTTGCACGGGCGGTCGCCGGAGCGCTGCTGTTCGGGCTGCCCGTGTTCATGACGATGGAGATGTGGCGGCTGGGCTTCACCATTCCGCCGCTGCGGCTCGCCCTATTCCTCGCGCTGTCGGTTCCGTTGCTGGCGGGCCTGTCCTACATCGCCGGCTTTCGGCGAGACGTCGGCTGGGTCGATGCCTCGGTGGACGGGCTGGTGGCTTGGCTGATCGGGGCCGTCACGACCGCCGCGGCGCTGGCTCTATTCGGGGCTCTGGCCGCGGACATGTCGCTCGCCGAGATCGCCGGCAAGGTGGCGCTGGTGGCGGTGCCCGCCGGCATCGGCGCGTCTCTCGCCAGCAGCCAGCTCGGCGACAACGACCGCAACGATCAGCAGGAAGAGCAGAGCTATCCGGGCGAGCTGTTCTTGATGTTCGCCGGTGCCATCTTCCTTGCCTTCAACATCGCCCCCACCGACGAGGTGCCGGTGATCGCCATGCAGCAGGCGAGCCCCTGGCTCGCGCTCATTCTGGTCCTGATCTCGCTGCTCGTGCTGCACGGTTTCGTCTATGGGGTAGGCTTCCACGGCGGCCACGGCGTCCGGCCCGGGCGCAGGCCGATCGGCGAGCTGCTGGGCCTGACCCTCCCCGGCTATCTCATCTCGCTCCTGGCATCGGCCTACGTGCTCTGGACGTTCGGCCGCCTCGAGGGCCTTAATTTCGGTCCCATGCTCCATGTCGTCCTGGTGCTGGGGCTGCCGGCGTCGGTCGGCGCCGCCTCGGCGAGGCTCATCCTGTGAGCCCGCGGACCGCCGCCCCGACACCCCTGCTCGAGCTGCTGCTCGCACTGATCAGCGCCGTCGCCATCCTGTCCCTGGTCGCCTATCTAGGATACCTCGGCTGGCAGGGCCGCACGCCACGGCCGCCCGAGATCGCGGTGGAGCTTGGCGGCGCGCAGCCCTTGGGCACCGGCTGGCTGGTGCCGTTCGAGGCGGCCAATCACGGCGACCAGCCGGCCGGTCAGATCACCGTCGAGCTGACTGCCGGTGACGATCGCGCCGAGACCACGCTCGACTTCCTCGCCGCGCATTCCAGCGCCCGGGGCGGGTTCTTCCTGCCCGCGGACCCGGGCCTGGCGCAGATGAAGGCGCGCGCCCTCGGCTATCTGGAGCCATAGCGCGAACAGGGACGAGGCGGATGCAAGGCGCGGAGCGGATTCTGCTCGGGGTATCCAAGCTGTTCTTCGGCGTCACGGCGCTCGCCCTGTTCCTCCTGGCGGCCGGGCTCGTGGTTGTCGCCGTGCAGGAGACTTGGGTCGCATTGCCCGGCCCCGACAGCCTGGCCGAGATCCTGCGCAGCATCGGGCTGCTGACCATCGCCGTGGCGGTGTTCGAGGTCGCCAAGTTCCTGATCGAGGAGGAACTGATCCGCGAGCGGGAGCTGCGCTCGATCACCGACGTGCGCCTGTCGCTGACCAAGTTCTTCACGATCGTGGTCATCGTGCTGTCGCTGGAAGGCATCGTGCTCGTGTTCGAGGTCAAGCTCGAGGAGCTCGACCGCCTGATCTACCCCACCGCGCTGATGGCCGTGGCGATCCTGGCCCTGGTCGGGCTGGGCCTGTTCCGTCGCCTCACCGATCCTTCCCACGCCACCGCCGAGCTGCGCCGCGCCGAGGAACGGGTGGCCCAGGCCGACAGCCCGTCGGCGAAGGGATAGCAGCACCGCAGCACCGCCGAGCGGCTTGCCGGCATCGCCGTCAGCAGCTTCTGGTCTCGGGCAACCATCAGCTCGTAGCCTCGGTGGGTACGACACAGACCGCCGGGCGGACACCGAACTCGCGAAAGCCGGTCGCCTTGTAGGCATCGCCGCCCACGAGCGCCATGAACGGCTTGCGGATCAGATCGCCAGCCGGGCGCGGACCATAATGGCGGACGTGGCCGGCCGCAACCGCGCGCTTGGCTCAGGGCGGCAACACCAGGACAGCGCGGAAATCGTTGACGTTGGTGAGCGTCGGGCCGGTGATCACCTGGTCGCCGAGCAGCTCGAACAGACTGTGGGCGTCGTTGTTGGCGAGCAGGGCCAGGGGGTCGCTGCCGGCGGCGCGGGCGCGGGCCAGCGTGTCGGGGGTGACGATCGCACCGGCGATCTCCTCTGCCCCGTCGATGCCGTCCGTGTCGCCGGCGATCGCCCAGGCGCCCGGCAGGCCATCCAGGGCGACCGCCAGACCGAGCAGGAACTCGACATTGCGCCCGCCGCGGCCGTCGCCGCGCACCGTGACCGTGGTCTCGCCGCCGGAGAGCAGGACCGCCGGCGGAGCCGCCGGCTGGCCGTGGGCGGCAACGGAGCGGGCGATGCCCGCCATTACCTTGCCGACCTCGCGCGCCTCGCCCTCGAGCGCGTCGCCGAGCAGGACGGGCGCGACCCCCGCCGCCCGAGCGACCTCGGCCGCCGCCACGAGGCTGAGCTGCGGTGCCGCGATCAGGCGCAGCTCGGCGCGGGCCAGCCGCGGGTCGCCGGGCTTGACCGTCTCGGCGGCCGGCCGCAGCAGGTGGCGCCGGACCGCCTCAGGCAGCGCGATGCCGTAGCGGGCGAGGATGGCCCGCGCATCGGCCGAGGTCGTGGCGTCAGGCACGGTCGGGCCGCTGGCGATCACCGCCGGATCGTCGCCCGGCACGTCGGAGATCAGCAGCGACACCGTGCGCGCCGGGAACGCCGCCGCCGCCAGCCGGCCGCCCTTGATAGCCGACAGGTGCTTGCGCACGCAGTTCATCTCGTCGATCGAGGCACCAGACCGCAGGAGCGCCCGGTTGACGCCCTGCTTGTCGGCCAGCGACAGCCCCTCGCCCGGCAGTACCAGCAAGGCCGAGCCGCCGCCGGAGATCAGGGCGATGACCAGATCGTCCTCGCCGAGGCCGTCGACCAGCCCGAGGATCCGGCCGGCCGCCGCCTGACCAGCCTCGTCGGGCACCGGATGGGCGGCCTCGACCACCTCGATCCGCTCGCACGGCGCCCCGTGGCCGTAGCGGGTGACGATCAGGCCGGACAGCTCGCCGGGCCAGTGACGCTCGAGGGCCAGGCCCATCGCCGCCGACGCCTTGCCGGCGCCGACCACGATGGTCCGGCCGCGCGGCGGCTCCGGCAGATGCGCCGGCAGGGCGACGGCCGGGTCCGCGGCGGCCACCGCCGCCTCGAACAGGGAGCGCAGCTGGTGGCGGGGCTCCATCAGGCGGCTCAGCCTTCGGCGACGGCGTGGTTGGCCATCAGCTCCAATGCCCTGACCATCGCCGAATGGTCCCAGGCCTTGCCGCCATTGGCGGCGCAGGCGTTGAACAGCTCGGCGGCGGTGGCGGTGTTGGGCAGGCTCACCCCCAGCGCCCGGGCGCCCTGCAGGGCCAGGCTCAGATCCTTCTGGTGCAGCTCGATGCGGAAGCCGGGATCGAAGGTGCGCTTGATCATGCGCTCGCCGTGGACCTCGAGAATGCGCGAGCTGGCGAAGCCGCCCATCAGCGCCTGCCGCACCTTGGCGGGGTCCGCACCCGCCTTGGCGGCGAACACCAGGGCCTCGGCGACCGCCTCGATGTTCAGCGCCACGATGATCTGGTTGGCGACCTTGGTGGTCTGGCCGTCGCCATTGCCGCCGACCAGGGTGACGTTCTTGCCCATCAGCTCGAACAAGGGCTTCACGCGCTCGAACGCGGCCTCCGGACCCCCGATCATGATGGTGAGCGAGCCCGCCTTGGCGCCGACCTCGCCGCCTGAGACCGGCGCGTCGAGATAGTCGCAGCCCAGCTCGTTGATGCGCTTGGCGAACTCCTTGGTGGCCAGGGGCGAGATCGAGCTCATGTCGACCACGGTCTTGCCCTTGGACAGCCCGGCGGCGACGCCGTCCGCGCCGAACAGCACCCGCTCGACGTCGGGCGTGTCGGGCACCATGGTGACGATCACCTCGGCCTGCTGCGCCACCTCCTTGGGCGAGGCGCAGGCGGTGCCGGCGCCCGCCATGTCCTGCGGCACGCCGCTGCGGCTGTTGAGGAACAGCTGGTGCCCGCCCTTGCCGAGATTGAGCGCCATGGGCTTGCCCATGATGCCGAGCCCGATGAATCCGACCTTCATGACGATCCGTCCCAGATGTGTGCGTGTCAGGCGGCGCGATAGGGCGCGAACCAGCCCAGCCCCGCCGTGGTCTCGCCCTTTGGCTTGTATTCGCAGCCGACGAAGCCGTCGTAGCCCGCCTCGTCCAGGGTCGCGAAGATGAAGGGGTAGTTGATCTCGCCCGTGCCGGGCTCGTTGCGGCCCGGATTGTCGGCGATCTGGACGTGGCCGATCCGGTCCTTGAGCCGGCGGAAGGTCGGCACGAGGTCGCCCTCCATGATCTGCATGTGGTAGAAGTCGTACTGCAGCTGGAGATTGTCCGAGCCGACCTCGTCCATGATCTCGATCGCCTGCGACGAGTAGTTCAGAAAGAAGCCCGGAATGTCGCGGGTGTTGATCGCCTCGATCACCAGCAGGATGCCCGCCTTGGCGAACTCCGGTGCCGCGTGCTTGAGGTTGGCGACGAAGGTCCGCCGCGCCTCGACCGCCGGCACGTCCTTGGGCGGGATGCCGGCGAGGCAGTTGACCCGGCGGCAACCCAGAGCCGAGGCGTACTCGATCGCCGTGATCACGCTGGCGCGGAACTCCTCCTCGCGGCCGGGGATGGTGGCGATGCCGCGCTCGCCGGCGGCCCAGTCGCCGGCCGGCATGTTGTGCAGGGCCTGGGTCAGGCCGTGTTCCTTCAGCTTCTCCGCCAGCAGCTCCTTCTTGTAGGCGTAGGGGAACAGATACTCGACGGCCGGGAAGCCGTCAGCGGCCGCCGCGGCGAAGCGATCGATGAAGTCGTGCTCGTTGTAGAGCATGGTGAGATTGGCCGCGAAGTTCGGCATGATCATTCTTTCCTGTTGGCGACGACCATCAGACCACCGGGGTGAGCAAGGGCCGCCCGGCGAATTGCGCGGCGAGATTGTCGAGCACGAGCCGGGCCATCGCCTCGCGGGTCTCGTGCGTGGCGCTCGCCTGGTGCGGCTGGAGCACGACCTGATCCATCCCCCAAAGCGCCTCCGGCACGTTCGGCTCGTCCTCGAACACGTCGAGGCCGGCACCGCCGAGCCGGCCCTCGCGCAGGGCGTCGACCAGGGCCGCCTCGTCGACGATCGAGCCGCGCGCGACGTTGACCAGAATGCCATCCGGCCCCAGGGCGTCGAGCACCTCGCGACCGACGAGGTGCCGCGAGGTCGGGCCGCCCGCGGCCGCGATCACGAGGATATCGCTCTCGCGCGCGAGGGCAACCAGCGACGGCTGGAATGGGTAGGGCACGTCGGCGAAAGGTTGTCGGTCGGTATACGCGATCAACACGTCAAAACCGCTCGCGCGCTTTGCTACCGCCCGGCCGATGCGACCGAGCCCGACGATGCCCAGCCGCCTGCCGGTGAACTTGGTGGCCAGCGGCATGGCGGTCCTGCCCCACTGGCCCGCCCGGACCAAGCGGTCGCCAACGCAGACCCGACGCAGCGTGGCCAGGATCAAGGCCAGCGCCAGATCGGCGACATCGTCGGTGAGCACTTCGGGCGTGCTGGTCACGCGGACTCCCTGCGCCCTGGCATGCTCGAGGTCGACGGCATCCGTGCCCACGCCGTTGATGGCGATGATCTCGAGCGCCGGCAGCGCCTCGACCAGCGCGGGCGTGACTCCCGTGCCGCCGCCGGTGACGATGGCGCGAATGCGCGGCAGGGCTGATGGCGGGATGGCCCCGAGCTCGCCGCGATCGGAGATGCGATGCACGGTGTAGTCGCGATCCAGCTCCGCCTCGAGGCTGGGCAGCACCTTCTGGATCAGGACGAGGTCGGGCTTCGGCATCTGTCTTACTGAGCCTTGAACCTGCGGGCGAGCTGCTCCGAGCCGCGCGCCAGAATGCCGGAATCGGCGCCCACGGCCGTGAACAGGCACCCCTTCTCGATCACGCGCCGTGCCAGCGTCTCGTCGCCGGTCAGGAAGCCGGGGGCGCGATCGCAGGCACGGATGCGGCGCATCGCGTCGTCGTAGATCTCGACCATGGCCGGGTTGGTCTGGTCGCCCAGATGGCCCAGCGCGGCGGACAGATCACCCGGCCCGATGAACACGCCGTCCACGCCATCGACCGAGGCAATGGCCTCGAGATTGTCCAGCCCCTGCCTGGTCTCGATCTGCAGCAGGACGCAGATCTCCTCCTCGCAGCGGGTGTGGTAATCCTTGACCCGGCCGAAGCGCGAGGAGCGCGAGGCCGACGCGAAGCCGCGCACGCCGCGCGGCGGGTAGCGGGTCGAGGCGACAGCCTGCTCGGCCTCCGCCCGGGTCTGGATCATCGGGATGAGCAGGGTCTGCACACCGGCGTCCAGGAAGCGCTTGATCATCACCTGATCGTTCCACGCCGGCCGCACGATGGGATGGACGTCGTTCTCCATCACCGCCTGCAGCTGGCTCAGAACCATCGGCACCTCGTTGGGCGAGTGCTCGGTGTCGAGCAGGAGCCAGTCGAAGCCCGAGCCCGCCACGATCTCGACCGAGATGTTGCTCGCGAGGCTGCACCACAGGCCGATCTGCTGCCGGCCGGCCTTGATGGCGCGCTTGAAGTGGTTGACGGGTAGCTCGGTCATGCCTCGTTTCCTCTTTTCGCCAGGGCGCGCTCGCGGATGGTGTCCAGCGTCGCGGCGGGGGTCAGCGCCTGCGGATCGACGATGCAGTGCAGGATCGCCGGCCGGCCCGAGGCGAGCGCGCGCTCGAAGGCCGGCGCGAACTCCTCGGTCCGTTCGACCCGCTCGCCATGGCCACCGAAGGCCGTCGCCATGGCCGCGAAGTCGGGATTGGTCAGCGCGGTGCCGACGACGCGACCCGGGAACTCCCGCTCCTGGTGCATGCGGATGGTGCCGTACATGCCGTTGTCGAGCACGATCACGACGATCGGGCAGTCATATTGCACGGCCGTCGCGAGCTCCTGGCCGTTCATCAGGAAATCACCGTCGCCGGCCAGCGCCACCACGATCCGGCCGGGCTGCTGGCGCTTGGCCATGACCGCCGCCGGCACGCCATAGCCCATCGAGCCGCTGGTGGGTGCCAGCTGGCTGCCGAAGCCGCGGAAGCGGTAGTAGCGGTGGATCCAGATCGAGAAATTGCCGGCCCCGTTGCAGATCACCGCATCGCCCGGCAGCCGATCGCGCAGCCAAGCCATGGCCTCGCCATACTGGAACGCGCCGGGCAATGGGTTCGGACGCTCCGACCAAGCGAGATAGTCGGCGTGGGCCGCGGCGGTCTCGTTGTGCCAGGCAGGCGGCCGGGCGGGGCTCGACTCGGCCAGGGCGGCGCAGAAGGCGTCGGGCGAGGCCTGGATCGCCAGCGTCGGAGCATAGACGCGGCCCAACTCCTCGGCACCGGGATGGACATGGACCAGACGCTGGCTCGGCACCGGAACGTCGAGCAGCGTGTAGGAGGAGGACGCCATCTCCGACATGCGGCCGCCGATCAGCAGCAGCAGGTCGGCGGCCTTGACCCGCTCGGCGAGCTTCGGGTTGGGGCCGATGCCGACGTCGCCCGCATAGTTCGGGTGATCGGCCGGAAACAAGGCGGTGCGGCGCAACGAGGTGGCCACCGGCAGAGCCCAGCGCTCGCTCCAGGCGACAAGCTGGTCGCGCGCGGCCTCGGTCCAGCGCGAGCCGCCGACGATCGCAAGCGGCCGATGAGCCTGCTCCAGCAGCTGCCCCAGCTCCGCGAGCTGCGCCGCGGCCGGCCAGATCGCGACCGGCTCGACCCGGGGCGCGTCGCCCACCGCGACCTCGTCGACGAGCATGTCCTCCGGCAGCGCCACCACCACCGGCCCCGGCCGGCCCTGCATCGCGACGCGAAAGGCGCGGGCGACCAGCTCGGGAAGGCGCGCGGCATCGTCGACCTCCACCACCCACTTCGCCATGGCGCCGAAGAACTGCCGGTAGTCGACCTCCTGGAACGCCTCGCGCCCGCGCATGTCGCGGGCGACCTGACCGACGAAGAGGATCATCGGCGTCGAATCCTGGGCCGCAATGTGCACACCGTGGCTGGCATTGGTGGCGCCGGGGCCGCGGGTGACGAAGCAGATGCCGGGCCGGCCGGTGAGCTTGCCGTAGGCCTCGGCCATCATCGCGGCACCGCCCTCGTTGCGGCAGATCATGATGTCGATGCCGCTGTCGTGCAGGGCGTCGAGCACGGCGAGATAGCTCTCGCCCGGCACGCAGGTCAGCCGCTCGACGCCCTGCGCCAAGAGCTGGTCGACCAGAACCTGCCCGCCCGTGCGGCGACGATGCTGCGCCATCCTGTCTCCTCCAAGCTTCGGCGCGCGCCGCTCAGTGAATCTCGGGCTCGGGCAAGGGATCGGTGCCGAGCAGGAAATCGAAATCGCAGCCCTCGTGCGCCTGGCTGATGTGCTGCACGAACAAGCGGCCATAACCTCTTGGTGGGATTGCCTTTGGCTTCCAACCCGCACGGCGCCGCTGCAGCTCGTCCTCGCTCACCAGCAGGTTGACCTGACGGGCTTCGACATCGACCTCGATCAGATCGCCGGTACGGACCAGGGCGAGCGGGCCGCCCACCGCGGCCTCGGGCGAGACGTGCAGGATGCAGGCGCCGTAGGAGGTGCCGCTCATGCGCGCGTCCGAGATCCGCATCATCTCGCGCACGCCCTGCTTGAGCAGCTTCACCGGCAGCGGCAGCATGCCCCATTCCGGCATCCCCGCCCCCACCGGCCCGGCGTTCTTGAGCACCAGCACGTGGTCGGGCGTCACGTCGAGGTCGGGGTCGTTGATCGCCGCCATCATCTCGTCGTAGCTCTCGAACGCCAGCGCCGGACCGGTGTGCTTGAGAAAGCGCGGGTCGGCCGCGGACGGCTTGATCACCGCCCCCTGCGGAGCGAGGTTGCCGTAGAGGATGGCGGCCGCCTCCTTCGAGACCGGATCGGCCTTGGACTGGATCACGTTCCGGTCATAGACGTGCGCGCCGGCGATGTTCTCGCCGAGCGTCCGGCCGTTGACGGTGAGACAGTCCAGATCGAGATCGTCCTCGAGCTCCGCCAGGAGCGCGCGGATGCCGCCGGCATAGAAGAAGTCCTCCATCAGATACTTGCCCGACGGGCGGACATTGGCGATCACCGGGATCTGCCGCGCCAGCTCGTCGAAGCGCTGCAGGGTCAGCGGGATGCCGGCCCGACGCGCCATGGCGACGACGTGGATCATGGCGTTGGTCGAGCCGCCCATGGCGAGATGGCAGCGGATCGAGTTGTCGACGCAGGCCGCCGACATGATGTCGGAGGGTTTCAGGTCCTCCCAGACCATCTCGACGATCCGCCGCCCGGATTCGGCGCACATGCGCGGGTGGCCGGCATCGGGTGCGGGGATCGAGGAGGCGCCCGGCAGGCAGAAGCCCATCGACTCGGCGATCGCGGTCATGGTGGCGGCCGTGCCCATGGTCATGCACATGCCGGCCGAGCGGGCGATCCCGCCCTCGATCTCGTCCCAGTCGGCGCGGGTGATGGTGCCGGCCTGCAGCTCGGCCCAGTATTTCCAGCTGTCCGAGCCCGAGCCCAGCACCTCGCCGCGGTAGTTGCCGCGCAGCATGGCGCCAGCGGGGACGTAGATCGCCGGCAGGTTCATGGAGATTGCCCCCATGATCAGGCCGGGCGTGGTCTTGTCGCAGCCGCCCATCAAAACCGCCCCGTCGACCGGGTGCGAGCGCAACAGCTCCTCGGTCTCCATGGCCAGGAAATTGCGATAGAGCATGGTGGTCGGCTTGACGAACGGCTCACTGAGCGAGATCGCCGGCAACTCGAGCGGAAAGCCGCCGGCCTGGAACACCCCGCGCTTGATGTCCTCCACCCGCTCCTTGAAGTGGAAGTGGCACTGATTGATGTCGGACCAGGTGTTGACGATCGCGATCACCGGCTTGCCGACATAGTCTTCCGGGCCGTAGCCCATCTGCTTGATGCGCGACCGGTGCCCGAAGGCACGCAGATCGTGCACGCCGAACCAACGGTGCGAGCGCAGCTCTTCCGGTTTCTTCCTGGTCATCTCGGTGCCACCCCTGCCAAGCTCAGCCCTCGATGGTGATGTTCGCGTCCTTGATCACCGTCGCCCACTTGTCGCGCTCGACCGTGATGAATTCCGCGAACTCCTCGGGCGTGCTGCCGATGGGCTTCGCCCCCATGCCCTTGAACTTCGCCTCCATCTCCGGATCGTGCATGATCTTCTGGATCTCGGCGCTGAGCTTGTTGACGATCTCGGGCGGCGTGCCGGCGGGGGCGAACAGGCCGTGCCACGAGGTGGCCTCGAAGCCAGGGACGAACTCGGCCATCGGCGGCACGTCGGGCAGCAGCTCCGCCCGTTGCAGGCTGGTCACCGCGAGCGGGCGAACCTTGCCGGCGCTGGCCTGCTGGGCGACGGTCGGGATGTTGTCGAAGGCCATGTCGACATGGCCAGCCACCACGTCGAGCATCACCTGGCCGCTGCTCTTGTAGGGGACGTGGCTCATCTTGGTGCCGGTCTTGGACATGAACAGCTCGCCGGCGAGATGGGTCGAGGTGCCCACGCCGGACGAGGCGAAGGTGTACTTGTCGGGATTGGCCTTGAGCAGCTCGATCAGCTCGGGAACGGTCTTCGCCTCGATGCTCGGGTTGACGGCGAGGACGTTCGGCAGCGTCACGAACAACGAGATCGGCGCGAACGCCGTCTTCGGATCGTAGGGCAGGTTCTTGTAGAGGGTGGGGTTGATGGCGTGGGTGCTGACCGTCCCCATGCCCAGGGTATAACCGTCGGGCTCGGAGCGGGCGAGCTGGCCCACGCCGAGATTGCCGCCCGCACCGGCCTTGTTGTCGACGATGAAGCGCTGGCCCAGCGCCACGTCGAGCTTCTCGCCGACCAGGCGCGCGAAGGCGTCCGTGTTGCCGCCTGCGGCGAAGGGGACGATGATCGTCACGGGACGGTCCGGATAGCCGGCGGCAGCGTCCTGGGCGAGGACCAGGCGCGAGGCCAGAGGCAGGGTGAGTGCCGCCAGCGGCAGGCCCTGCAGCAAATTCCGTCTCAACATGGCGTTGCTCCTTCCAGCCGATATATCTTGGGTTAGCGGTTGTTGGCTTTGCGCCAGGCGGCGAAATCCGCGTGCGTCTGGTCCTGCGTGGCTGGGTAGAGGCCGATGATCGAGCGCCCGGCCAGCACCTGCTCGGTCACGAAGTCCTCGAACGCCGTCATGCCGAACGCCTCCTCGGCAAGCTCGTCGGCAAGATGCGCCGGCAGGACGACCACGCCGTCGCTGTCGCCGACGATCACGTCGCCAGGAAACACCGGCGCGTCGCCGCAGCCGATCGGCACGTTGATGTCGATCGCCTGGTGCAGCGTCAGGTTCGTGGGTGCCGAGGGGCGGTTGTGGTAGGTGGGGATCGCCAGCCGCGCGATCTCGCCCGAGTCGCGAAAGCCGCCATCGGTGACCACGCCGGCCACCCCGCGCACCATCAGCCGCGAGATCAGGATCGAGCCCGCCGAGGCCGCGCGCGGGTCCTTGCGGCTGTCCATGACGAACACCGCCCCCGGCGGGCACTGCTCGACCGCCTTGCGCTGGGGGTGCTCGGGGTTCTGGAACACCGTCATCGGGTTGAGATCCTCGCGCGCCGGCATGTAGCGCAGGGTGAAGGCCTCGCCGACCATGGTCCCGCCCGCGGGATTGAGCGGGTGCACGTCTTGGATGAACTGGTTGCGCAGGCCGCGCTTGAACAGGCAGCTCGTCAGCGTGGCGGTGCTGATGCCCTTGAGCTTCTCGCGCGTCGCCGGCGAAAGTCCGGTCATCGCCCTGGTCTCCGGTCGAGAGGGGTGAAATCCTGCGTGACGAAGCCACCACCCTGATAGCCGCGGGCGGTGGCGTCCAGCGGATCGGGCCGGCTCAGCACCTCGTCCGCATAGTCCTCCGCGTTCTGGACCGGCCGGTAGCCGAGAGGGGCCGCAGCGCTGTTGTCCCAGTAGCCGCGACTGTTGGCCGAGACGCCCCAGACGACGAGATAGCCGACCTTCGGCGTCTCGATCGAGCGCATCACCAGCTGGAGCAGGTCCTCGTGCCCGAGCCAAGTGCTGAGATGGCGCGGCTCGGTCGGGCGCGGCAAAGCGCTGCCGATCCGGATGCAGATGCCCTCGATGCCGTGCTTGTCCCAGTACATCCGGGCGATGCCCTCGCCCCACATCTTGCTCAGGCCGTAGAAGCCGTCGGGCCGGAACGCACAGTCGAGGCCGAGCTTCTGCTCCACCGAATACATGCCGATGGTGTGGTTCGAGCTGGCGAACGCGATCCGCTTCACGCGGTGGCGGCGGGCACCCTCGTAGACCGCCTGCATCCCCACCAGATTGTTCGCGATGATTTCCGGCAACGGCCGCTCGACACTGGTGCCGGCGAGGTGAATCAGCACGTCGACCCCGGCCAGCAGCCGGTCGACCACCGCGGCATCGCACAGGTCGCCGTGGACGAGCTCCTCGCCGGGCCGCAGCGGGGTGAGCGGCTCGAAGCTGGCCGAGCGTAGATCGACCCCTTGCTCGAGCAGCGCCGGTCGCAGGAACCGGCCGATCTGGCCGCCGGCGCCCGAAAGCGCGACCTTGGTCATGCAAACTTCCTACTTTGCGAACAGATGGGGCAGGCCGAGCGAGATCGCCGGGATGTAGGTCACGAGCATCAGCGTGATGAAGGCGGCGAAATAGAACGGCCAGATGGTGCTCACAGCCCGGGTGATCGGGATCTTGCCGACCGCGCAGCCGACGAACAGCACGGAGCCCACGGGGGGCGTGCAGAGGCCGATGCCGAGGTTGAGCACCAGCACGATGCCGAAATGCACGGGGTCCATGCCGAACTGCTTCACCACCGGGAGGAAGATCGGCGTGGTGATCAGGATCAGCGGCGCCATGTCCATGAAGCAGCCGAGGACCAGCAGGATCAGGTTGATCAGGAGGAAGATCACCACCGGACTGTCGCTGATCGAGGTCATCAGATGGATCATCGCCGCCGGGATCTGCAGCACCGCCAGGATGAAGCCGAAGGCCGGGCCGTCCCGATCACCAGGAGCACCATGGCCGTGGTCCGCACGGCGCCCATGGTGGTCTGCGATTTTGAAGTCCTCCCAGCTCGGGCTGCGATAGACCAGAAGCGTGATCAACATCGAGTAGAGCACGGCGATGGTCGAGCTCTCCGTCGCGGTGAAGACGCCGGACCGCACGCCGCCGACGATGATCGCGGCCAAGAGAGAGGCCGGGCACGGCCGCGATGAAGTTCGCGCGAACATCGGCCAGCCGGGAAAGGCCTCGGCCGGATACCCCCGGCGCCGCGCCACGACTAAGCCGTGATCATGAGCAGGATGGCGAGCAGCAGGCCCGGCACGATGCCGGCCGTGAACAGGTCGGAGATCGAGATCGAGCCGCCGGCCGAGATCGAGTAGATGATCATGTTGTGACTGGGGGGATCAGCAGCGCGATGACCGAGGAAACCACGGTCACGTTGACGGAATAGTCGACTGCGTAGCCGCGCTTCTCCATCTGCGGTATCATCAGCCCGCCGACGGCGGCGGCATCGGCGACCGCCGAGCCCGACACCCCGCCGAACATCGTGCTGGCCAGCACGTTGACGAGGCCGAGGCCGCCACGCAGATGACCGATCACCGCCGAGGCGAAGCGCACCAGCTTCTCCGCGATGGCACCCCGCAGCATCGGTCGCCGGCATAGATGAAGAACGGTCGCCATCAGCGCGAACACGTTCATGCCCGAGGCCATGCGCTGGAACACCACCAGCGGCGGCATCCCCCATATAGACCACGGTCGCCAGCGCCGAGATGCCGAGCACGAAGGCGATCAGCACGCCGATGACCAGCAGGACGACGAAGGTGCCGAACAGGATCAGGGTCGCCATACGGCCTTACTCCCCCAGCGCCGCCTGGGCGCAGGCGGTCTCATCGACAGGGTCGGGCTGGCGATCCGAGAGCAGGATCAGCACATGCTCGAGGGCGAACAGCGCGATCAGGCCGCCCGCGATGGGGATCGGCAGGTAGCTGATGCCCTGCGGCAAGATCGAGGAACACCGCGATCTTGTTGGTCAGGTCGCCCGGACCAGCGCGGAGCCGTACCAGGCCATTGCCAGCCCGAAGCCGCCGACGAGCAGATGGCTCGCGATGTCGAACACCCTGCGGACGCGCTCGGGCGCGAGGCTGCGGAACAGGTCGAGGCTGAGATGGAAGCCTTCGTGCACGCCCCACCGCCGCGGCAAGAAGGATATAGTAAAGCATCAGCAGGAGAGAGACCGGCTCGGTCAGGGTCGGCGTGCTGTTGAGGACGAACCGGCCGAATACCTGCCAGCCGATCGCCGCCGTCATCACCACCAGCCCCGCGCCACTGACCAGTCCCAGCCAGGCGCGCGAATGCGCCCAGCACCGTGGCGAAGCGGCGCAAGCCGGGACCGGGGCCTCCGCCGCGGCGGTCACTGCACGGCCCTGATCCGCTCGATCAGGTCGGCGACGGGATCGGCCGCGAACTTCTTGTAGACGGGCGCCATGGCGTCCATGAACGGCTGCTTGTCGACCTCGTTCACGACGGCGCCGCCGGCGACCACGTCCTTGTGGGCCTGCTCCTCGCTCGCCTGCCACAGCTCGCGCGCATCTTGCCGACCGATTCCGGCGGTCTCGCGCACGGCCTTCTGCTGCTCTGGCGTCAGCGTGGTCCAGGTCGCCTTCGACATGACCAGGACCTCGGGCGCCATCGAGTGCTCGGTCAGGCTGTAGTACTTGGCGACCTCGAAATGGTGCGTGCTCCAGTAGCTCGGCCAGTTGTTCTCGGCCCCGTCGACCACGCCGGTCTGGATGGCGCTACACCTCGCCGAACGGCATCGGCGTCGGGTTGGCGCCGAGCGCCTCCACCATGGCGATGAACACGTCGGACTGGATGACGCGGAGCTTGGGCTCATGTCGTCCAAGGTCTTGATCGAGTTGCTTCGAGTTGTAGAACGACCGCGTGCCGGAATCGTAGAAGCACAGGCCGATCAGATCGTGCGGCTCCATCGCCGCCAGGATCTCCTCGCCGATCGGACCGTCGAGCACCTTGTGCAGATGGTCGACGTCGCGGAACAGGAAGGGCATGCCGAGCGCGATGGTCTCCGGCACGACCTGGTTCAGCGGCGCCAGATTGATCCGGTTCATGTCGAGCGCGCCGAACTGGGTCTGCTCGATCGTGTCCTTCTCCTCACCCAGCTGGGCCAGTGGAAGACCTGGATCGTCAGCTCGCCGTTGGTCTTCTGGCTGAGCAGCTCGCCCATGTACTTGACGGCTTCGACCGTCGGGTAGCCGTCGACGTGCGTGTCGGCCGAGCGGAGCTCGCGGGCGACGGCGGGCAAGGCGAGCGCCACGCATGTCCCGAACGCCAGACCCCGCAATAGTGCCGTTCTCATTGCAATTCCCTCCCTGTGGCCGTTCCCTGAACGGGGCTCGAGCGGCCACCAGCCTAGGCCAGCTTCCCCGGCGCGCACCTGCCGCAATGCCTTCACGGCAGCAAATCCGCGCCCGTCGACATCTGACATATCAGTTGCCGACAAGATGGTCATGCTGCCAAAGCGCGGGCGGCCGACAGCACGGCATCAGCCACGGTGGAGTGTCATGCGACCAATCGGCGGCCAGAGCGCCGCGACACCGAACGAGACCCTTGCAGAAAGCGCCTATCGCGCGATCGAGGAAATGATCGTCACGCGCCAGTTGCCGCCGGGGGCGTGGTATCGGAGAACCAGCTCAGCGAGCAGCTCGGTTGCGGTCGCACGCCCATCCGCGAAGCGCTCCAGCGCCTGCGCTTCCAGGGCTTCGTCGATATCCATCCGCGGCGCGGGGCGCAGGTTTCCTCGGTGGACATCGTCAAGCAGCTCGAGCTGCTTGAGGTGCGACGGCCGTTGGAGGCGCTGGTCGCCGATCTGGCGACGCGCCGCGCCCACGACCAGGAGCGGGCGGCGATGAGCGCGCTCGCGGTCGACATACGCGGCGCCGCCGCCACAGCAAATCCCGTCCGCTACCTCCAGGTCACCCGCGCCATCCACGAAACCGAGGTCGCCGCCGCACACAACTCCGCGCTAGCGGCGACCATCGGCGTGATCCACGGCCAATCGCGCCGGTTCTGGTTCGCCCAGACCGAAGCGTCCGGGACCTTCACCGAGGGCTCCGCCATCCACGCAGAGAAGCTGGAAGCGATCGCCGCCTGCGACGCGGCGGTGGCGACCGGGGCGGCGCACCGTCTGCTCGACTATCTCGAGCGGCTGACGCGCGGCGCCCTGGATCGCGACACCGCACGCTGAGGCTCAGCGCGCCCCGCCCCCCGCCCCTTCCAGGGCCGAGCCCGACACTTGGTCGAGTCGGAGCGACGGGTCGAGGCAGAGGATTTCCTCGAACTCGGTGACGGCGTGGATGTCGGTGCCCATCGAGATGTTGGTCACCCGCTCGAGGATGAACTCGACCACCACCGGCACCTGATGCTCCCGCATCAGTTCCCGCGCCTTGGCGAAGCCCTCCTTGAACTCGTTGGGGCTCTTGATGCGCACGGCCTTGCAGCCGAGGCCCTCAGCCACGGCGACATGGTCGACGCCGTAGCCTTCGACGTCCTCGCCGTTGACGTTGTCGAACGCCAGGCTGACCTCGAAGTCCATCTTGAAGCCGCGCTGCGACTGCCGGATCAGGCCCAGATAGGAATTGTTCACCACCACGTGCAGGTAGGGCAGCTTGTGCTGCGCGCCGACCGCCAGCTCCTCGATCATGAACTGGAAGTCGTAGTCGCCCGATAGCGCCACGATCTCGCGATCGGGATCGGCCGCCCGCACCCCCAGCGCCGCCGGCAGCGTCCAGCCCAGCGGCCCGGCCTGGCCGCAATTGATCCAGTGGCGCGGCTTGTAGACGTGCAGGAATTGGGCGCCCGCGATCTGCGACAGACCGATCGTGGTGACGTAGCAGGTGTCGCGGCCGAACTCCTGGTTCATCTCCTCGTAGACCCGCTGCGGCTTGAGCGGCACCTGGTCGTAGTGGGTCTTGCGGAGCATGTTGAGCTTGCGGTGCTCGCATTCCTGCGCCCAGGCGCCACGATCCGGCAGGGAGCCGGACGACTTCATCTCCCTGGCGACCTCGACGAACAGCTCGAGCGCCGCCCTGGCATCGGAGACGATGCCGAAATCCGGATTGAACACCCGGCCGATCTGGGTCGGCTCGATGTCCACATGCACGAAGGTGCGACCCTTGGTGTAGGCGTCGAGCGTGCCGGTGTGCCGGTTGGCCCAGCGATTGCCGATGCCGAGGGCGAAGTCGGACTTGAGGAAGGTGGCATTGCCGTAGCGGTGGCTGGTCTGCAGGCCGACCATCCCGGCCATCAGCGGATGGTCGTCGGGGATCACGCCCCAGCCCATCAGCGTCGGGATCACCGGTACACCCGTCACCTCGGCGAGCTCGACCAGCAGATCGCACGCGTCGGCATTAATGATCCCGCCGCCGGCCACGATCAGCGGCCGCTCGGCCGCGTTCAGCATCGCCATGGCCTTCTCGACTTGGCGCCGCGTCGCCTTGGGCTTGTAGGCCGGCAAGGGCTCGTAGGTGTCGAGGTCGAACTCGATCTCGGCCGTCTGCACGTCGATCGGCAGGTCGATCAGCACCGGCCCCGGCCGGCCCGAGCGCATCAGTTGAAACGCCTGCTGGAACACGCGCGGCACGAGGCCGGGCTCCAGCACCGTCGTCGCCCATTTGGTCACGGGTGCGGCGATCGAGGCGATGTCGACCGCCTGGAAGTCCTCCTTGTGCAGCTTGGCGCGCGGCGCCTGGCCGGTGATGCACAGGATCGGCAGGGAATCGGCGATGGCGGCGTAGAGGCCGGTGATCATGTCGGTGCCGGCGGGGCCGGAGGTGCCGATGCACACGCCGATATTGCCGGCGACGGCCCGCGTGTAGCCGTCCGCCATGTGCGAGGCGCCCTCGACGTGGCGCGCGAGGATGTGCCGGATGCCGCCATGCTCGCGCATCGCCGCGTAGAACGGGTTGATCGCGGCACCCGGCACGCCGAACGCGACCTGCACCCCTTCCTTCTCCAGCACCCGCACGGCCGCCTGCACCGCGGTCATCCTGGCCATCTCGCCCCCCCGATCGAACCCATCGCCAGCGGAGCACCAAACCGGAGGCGGAGAAACCTCAAATCGTCGCGGAACTCTTTAGCATGTCGTGGGAAAGCGGCCGGCCGCCGGCAACGCTGCGTATCGTCTACTGGATGCTGAAAAACTGGAGGCGAGACTGGGGAGTCACGCCCCGGCGATGTGCCGCTCTAGCGTCTCGACCACCAACCGGTGGTCCTCCGCCTGCGGCAGGCCCGAGACCGCGACCACGCCGACCAGCCCGGTGCCGCGCACGCGGATCGGGAAGGCGCCGCCATGCTCGGCGAAGTCGACCGGATCGACGCCGTAACGCTCCGCCAGCGTCACGCCGCGGGCCCGGCAGGAGACGCCCATGTAGAACGAGCTGTGGCCGAAGCGATAGACCGTGGCCGTCTTGCGGCGCACCCAGTGGTCGTTGTCGAGCACCGTCCCCGCCGTGGCGACCTGGAACAGGACCTGATGGACCCGGGTGATCTGGATGGTCAGCGCCATGGCAGCCGCGCGGGCGCGCTCGACCAGCCTCATGCCGAGGCGGAACGCGTCCTCGTGCTCGAAGCGTGCGAGCTGCAGGCGGTCCTCCTGTGCCAGCAGCTCGGCCAACAGGGTCTCGTCGTCCGTCACGGGAGGAACTCCATCACACCAGCGTCATGGCGGCTCGCGTCGCACAAGCGATCCTGGCATCCTTGGCCCGACGGCCGCAACGGGGCCACGGACGAACGGAG
>JAXMCJ010000036.1:0-59416 GCA_046349415.1 Geminicoccaceae bacterium | reverse complement strand
GCGCGGCGCTGCATCGCGACCGGGTCGCGGCCGGGCGCGGGCGCTACAATCCGCAGACCCTGTCGCGCATGGAGCCGGGCTTCCCGGCCTCGGCCGTCGACTATGTCCGGGCGCTGGCCGCGCGCGCACCGCTCCTGCGCCGCTTCTGCGCCGAGCTGTTCGCGGACGCCGATCTCTTGGCGCTGCCCACCTGCCCCGTGCCGACGCCGGGCATCGCCGAGACCGACACGGGCGGCGACGCCCGGTTCACGGCCGTCGCCAATCGCCTCGGCATCCTGGTCGGGCCGTTCAATCTTCTCGGGCTGCCGGCCATCAACGTTCCGGCGGGGCTGGACCGGCGCGGGCTGCCGGTGGGCGTGCAGCTCGTGGCGCCGCCGTTCGGGGAAGGCCTGCTGCTGCGGGCAGCCCATGCCCTGGAGGGCATCGGCGGGATCCTGGCACCGCCGCCTCTGCCCGCCCGGCGCTGAGCCATGGCGGTCCAGGTCGCGTCGGGCCAGGCGCACGGCCCGGAGCTGCGCGGCATCGGCTTGGCCCTGGCCGCGATGCTGATGTTCGGCCTGATGGACGCGGCCAGCAAGTTCCTGGCGACGCGCTATCCGGTGGCACAGATCGTCTGGCTGCGCTTCGTGTTCACCATCCCGCTGATCCTGTTGGTGTTGCCGGCGCGGACCATGGTGGGCCGCCTGCGATCGCGCCGGCCCTGGCTGCAGCTGGTGCGCTCGCTGCTGCTGGTGGTCGAGATCGCCGTCGTCGTCTGGTGCTTCGGCCGCATGCCGCTGGCCGACGCGCACAGCCTGCTGGCGCTAACTCCGCTCGTGGTCACCGCCCTGTGCGGGCCACTGCTCGGCGAACGGGTCGACGCCACGCGCTGGCTCGCCGTCGGCGTGGGCTTCCTCGGCGTGCTGATCATTCTTCGGCCGGGTCTGGGCGTCACCCAGCCCACGGCCCTGGTCGTGCTCGTGGCGGTGCTCCTCTACGCGCTCTACCAGATCCTGACCCGCATGGTGGGGCGGGTCGACGCCGCCGAGACCACGCTGCTCTGGCAGCTCCTGGTCGGCGCCGTGCTGCTGGGCATCGTCGTGCCGTTCGTCTGGCAGCCGCCGGAACTCGCGCACTGGCCGCTGTTCGTCGTGGTCGCGGCCCTCGGCGGCGTCGCCCACTGGGCGATGATCCGCGCCCTGCAGCTGGCACCGGCGGCCACCATCCAGCCGTTCAGCTACACGCTGCTGATCTGGGCGGTGATCATCGGCTGGGTCGGGTTCGGCGATCTGCCGGACGGCTGGACGCTGCTCGGCGCCGGGACGATCGCCGGCGCCGGGACCTTCACCGCCCTGCGGGAGCGTCGCTTGCGCGACCGGGCCTGATCGGCTTTGCTCGGCACAGCACCCTGTCCGCGCCAGTGCCACGGGATTTCAGATGCCACCAAACCGGGCCAGCGAGCCGCTGACGGTGATCGCCGAGCTCCGCTTCGATCCGGCGCATCGCGAAGCGCTGGTCGAGCTGGCCCGCCAGCATGTCCGCAACACCCTGGCGGCCGAGCCCGGCTGCCTGCGCTTCGAGCTCGTGGTGTCGAAGGAGGATCCCGGCTCGCTGCTGTTCTGCGAGATGTTCGCCGACGAGGCGGCCTTCGCCGTGCACCGGGCCTCGCCCCACGCGGCGTGGTTCCGCGAAGCGCGCTCCGGCTATGACATCGAGGCCAATATACGCGAGTTCCGTCCCGTGGCGCCGGCGTGGCCGGGTGCGGTGCTGTGCGCGCCGCCGATCCTCAACGAGCGGCGCCAGCTGCTCGCGGGCCTCGCCGCCGCCGGGATCGAGCTGCGCTGGAACGACCGCGGCCGCGCGCTGACCGAGGGCGAGCTGATCGACCGCCTGGACGGCGTGGCCGCGACCATCGCCGGCAGGGAGCCCTACACCGAGCGCGTGTTCGCCGCCGCGCCGACGCTCCGGCTCGTGGCGCGTCTGGGTGTCGGGTACGACCAGATCGACCTCGCGGCCGCCACCCGGCACCGGGTGGCGGTGGCGATGGCGTTCGGCACCAACCACGACGCCGTGGCCGACCACACGCTGGGGCTGATGTCGGCGACGGCGCTGCGCATTGCGGACTATGACCGCCGGGTGCGCGCCGGCAGCTGGGGCACGCTGCTGCACGGGCGGCTGCACGGGTCCACCGTGGGGATCGTCGGCTTCGGGCGGATCGGCCGCGCGGTCGCCCGGCGCTGCCTCGGCTTCGCCATGGAGGTGCTGGTCAACGATCCGGTGGCCGAGGCCGATACGGTGGCACGGCTCGGCTACACGCTGGTGGAGCTCGACGAGCTCCTGCAGCGCGTGGATTTCCTCACGCTGCACGCGCCGCTGCTGCCGGAGACGCATCACCTCATCGACGCGCGCCGGCTCGCCCTGCTCAAGCCCTCGGCGATCCTGATCAACACCGCCCGCGGCGGCATCGTCGACGAGACGGCTCTGCTCGCCGCGCTGGAACGCGGGCAGCTGGCCGCGGCCGGCCTCGACGTGTTCGAGACCGAGCCGCTGCCGGACGGGCCGCTGCGCGCTCACGAGCGCGTCGTGCTCACCCCGCACGTCGCCGGCTTGAGCGACGCCGCGGTGCGGGCGATGGCCGAACGCTGCTGCGACAGCGTTCTCGCCGTGCTGCGCGGGCGTGACCCCGGCCCCGGGCTGCTGCTCAATCCCGACGTCCTGGCCGGCGCGGTTTGACAGGGCCGCGGCCGGGGTGCTACCGGGCCGCTCCGGCAATCCGCCGGGCCCTCCCGCGGCCAGAGCCCGAGTGCAGCTGATTCTCGACAAGGAAGGCACGCGCCGCCCCGTGCCGCTGCACGGGGCCGAGGCCTTCGCCGCCATGCGCCGCGCCGGGCGGCTGGCCGCGGAGACGCTCGACTTCGTCACGCCGCGGGTCGTGCCGGGCGTCTCGACGGGCGAGCTGGACCGGCTGATCGCGGGGTTCATGCGGGAGCACGGCGCGGTCTCGGCGACGCTGGGCTATCGCGGCTACCCGAAGAGCTGCTGCATCTCGGTCAACCATGTCGTCAACCACGGCATCCCGAGCGACGACAAGCGCCTGCGCGACGGCGACATCGCCAACATCGACGTCACCGTCGTCCTGGACGGCTGGTACGGCGACACCAGCCGGATGTTCGTGGTCGGCGAGCGGGCGCCGGTGAAGGCGCTGAAGCTGGTCGACGTGACCTTCGAGGCGATGTGGGCCGGCATTCACGCCGTCAGGCCCGGCGCGACGCTGGGCGACGTCGGCCATGCCATCCAGGCCCTGGCCGAGAGCCATCGCTTCTCCGTGGTGCGCGACTTCGTCGGCCACGGCCTCGGCCGCGTGTTCCACGACGCGCCGGAGGTCAAGCACTATGGCAGCCCGGGCGAGGGGCTCGAGCTGCGGCCGGGCATGCTGTTCACGATCGAGCCGATGATCAACGCCGGCCGGCCGGAGGTGAAGATCCTGGGCGACGGCTGGACCACGGTCACCCGCGACCGCTCGCTGTCGGCGCAGTTCGAGCACACGGTCGGGGTTGCCGAGGACGGCTGCGAGGTGTTCACCCTGTCGCCGAAAGGCTACGACCGGCCGCCCTACCCGGTCTAGCCGGGCCGGTCCGGCGGCGGACCACGATCCATCTGCACGAGGCTGTCAGCATGCGGCGAGCTGTTCTCTTGGGCGTGTCCCTCATTCTCGGCCTGGCGCAGGCGGCGCAGGCGGCGGACGACAAGGACCGCTTCCAGGCGCACGGCATCGGCCGGCTGACCTGCAAGCGGGTGATCGACGCCTGCAACAGCAAGAAGGAGGACTGCCAGCTGGTCGTGCCGACCTGGTTCGAGGGCTACCTCACCGGCTTCAACGCCCTCTACCGCGACACCTACGACATCCTGCCCTGGCAGCCGGCAGGGCTGATCGCGGATTTCACCTTGAAGGTGTGCGCACAGAACCCGGAAGCGCCCATGCTCGAGGTCGCCAACTCGCTGATCCGCGATCTGCTGATCCCCAACCGGATCAAGACGCAGGCCGAACGGGCCAAGGTCGGGGACGGCCCGGAGGCCATGGCGCTCTACCGCGATACGGTGCGGTCGATGCAGCAGCGGCTGGTGGATCTGGGATTCCTCAAGGGCGGCGTCGACGGCGCCTTCGGCCCCGGCACCAGCAGCGCCGTCCAGGCGTTCCAGAAGTCCGCCGGCCTGCAGGCCTCCGGCACGCCGGACGTGCGGACGCTGATGGCGCTGTTCTACGGCGGCCCGCAGCAGGCGGGTGGTGCCGCCAAGCCGCGCGCGCAGCCCGCGGCCCCCGCCGCGGCCCCGCAGGCATCGGGTGGTGCGGCCGCGCCGGCCGGACAGCCGCCGGCCAAGCTCGATCTCAACCTCGCGCCGAGCCTGCAATAGCGGGGGCGCCGGGCAGCGCGGAACGCGCGCGCGTTTCTACATGCCGCCGATATAGTTCGGCCCGCCGCCGCCCTCGGGCGTCACCCAGTCGATGTTCTGGGTCGGGTCCTTGATGTCGCAGGTCTTGCAGTGCACGCAGTTCTGCGCGTTGATCTGCAGGCGTTTGCTGCCGGCAGCGTCCTCGACGAACTCGTACACGCCGGCCGGGCAGTAGAGCTGTTCGGGGCCGCCATAGATCTTGAGATTGACCCGTTCCGCCACGCTCGGATCGCGCAGCCGCAGATGGGCCGGCTGGTCCTCCTCGTGGTTGGTGTTCGACAGGAAGACCGACGACAGCCGGTCGAAGGTCAGCTTGCCGTCCGGCTTGGGGTAGCGGATCGGCCGGAAATGGTCGGCGGGCTTGAGGGCGGCATGGTCGGCACGGTGCGGCAGCGTCCAGGGGGCGTGCCCGCGCAGCAGGTAGGTGTCGAGCGCGGCGTAGGCCATCGCCGGCCACAGGCCCCAGTGGAACGCCGGGCGGATGTTGCGCACCCGGTAGAGCTCGTCCCACAGCCAGGACTGGCGCAGCAGCTCGGGATAGCGGTCGGCCTCGGGCCGCTCCTCGCCGCCGGCGAGGGCCGGGAACACCGCCTCGGCCGCGAGCATGCCCGACTTCATCGCGGTGTGCGTGCCCTTGATCTTGGGCACGTTGAGGAAGCCCGCCGTGTCGCCGATCAGCGCCCCGCCCGGGAAGGTCAGCTTCGGGATCGACTGGAACCCGCCCTCCGACAGCGCGCGTGCGCCGTAGGCGATCCGGCGGCCGCCCTCGAGGACGCGGCGGATGTCGGGGTGGGTCTTGTAGCGCTGCATCTCCTCGAACGGGGAGAGATGCGGATTGTCGTAGTCCAGCCCGACGACGAAGCCGAGGGAGACCAGGTTCGCGCCGAACATGTAGAGCCAGGAGCCGCCATAGGTGCCGCTGCTCATCGGCCAGCCCACCGTGTGCACGACGCGACCCTTGTGGTGACGTCCGGGCTCGATCTCCCACAGCTCCTTGACCCCCAGACCGTAGGTCTGCGGCTGCACGCCGTCGCGCAGGCCGAAGCGGGCCATCGCCACCTTGGTGAGCGAGCCGCGGCAGCCTTCGGCGAGCAGGGTGAGCCTGGCGTGCAGCTCCATGCCGGGCTGGTGGTTCGGGCCAGGCTCGCCGGAGCGGGTGATGCCCATGTCACCGGTCGCTACACCGCGCACCCGGCCGGCGTCGTCGTAGAGCAGCTCGGCCGCCGCGAATCCCGGATAGATCTCGACCCCCAGCGCCTCGGCCTGGGCACCCAGCCAGCGCACGACATTGCCGAGGCTGACGATGTAATTGCCGGCATTGTGCATCTGCGGCGGGGTGGGCAGCCGGAAGGAGCGGGTCGCGGTGAGATAGAGGAACTCGTCCTCGACCACCGGCGTGTCGATGGGTGCTTCGCGCGCGCGCCAGTCCGGGATCAGCTCGTCGAGCGCGCGCGGCTCGAGGCAGGCGCCCGAGAGGATGTGCGCCCCGACCTCCGAGCCCTTCTCCAGCACGCAGACCGAGATCTCGGCCCCTTGCGCCGCCGCCAGCTGCTTGAGCCGGATCGCCGCGGCGAGACCCGAAGGCCCGGCCCCGACGATCACGACGTCGTAGGCCATCGATTCCCGTTCCATGGCGCGCTCCGGCATGAGGCTGGTCGAAGCCCGCGCCTAGCATCTTGCCGTGGTCAGGTGAAGCTGCGTGGGCTCGCGCGCTGCAGGCGCGGCCCGCGGCCGCCGGCACCTCGGCGCGGCCCGCCAGCCGGGGCACCTCAGGGTTGGCGGGACCCGCAAGACCCTTGGTACGGGCTCCGGGCCGACCGCGGTCGGCCCGGCGCAAGCCGGCCCGGATCGAGCCGGGCGCCACCTGCGGTGGCGAGCTATTTGGTCAGATTGTCGTAGACGTCCAGCATCGCCGGGCCAACCAGCACGATGAACAGCGTCGGCAGGATGAACAGGATCATCGGCACGGTCAGCGTCGCCGGCAGCCGCGCCGCCTTCTCCTCGGCGCGCAGCATCCGCTGCTCGCGGAACTCCGCGGACAGCACCCGTAGCGATTGCGCCAGCGGCGTGCCGTACTTCTCCGTCTGGATCAGCGTGTTCACCACGCCGCGCACCGCCGGCAGGTCGACGCGCTTGGCGAGATTGGCCAGCGCCTGCCTGCGCTCGGGCAGGAAGTTGAGCTCGACGCCGGTGAGCGCCAGCTCGTCGGCGAGCTCCGGCGCCGAGATCGCGACCTCGCCGGCGACCCGGTTCAGCGCGGCATCGAGGCTGAGCCCCGCCTCGGCGCAGATCACCAGGAGGTCGAGCCCGTCCGGCAGGCCCTTCTGCAGCGCCTGGCGACGCTTGGCCGCCGCGTTGCGCAGATAGAGATCGGGGGCGACGAAGCCGAGCAGCGCCCCGGCCGCCGGCGCCAGAGGCTGCCACGCCGCGGGCAGGTGGCCGACATGCAGCCCGTAGACCAGCAGGAATGCGGCGGCGGCGAGGGCAAACGGGCCGGCCAGCTTGGCCCCGGCATAGACGCCGATGGCCTCTCGGCTGCGAAAGCCGGCGGCGAGCAGCTTGTCGCGCATGCGCTCCAGCTGGCTCGACTTCATGTGCCGCAGGCGGCGCATCAGGAGCGGCAGCAGGCCCGGCGGGAGCTGGCTGCGTGCCCGCCGCCGCTCCGCGCGCGCCGTCTCGCTCTGCAGCTCGAGCCGGCGCTGCGTGACGGCCCGGATCCGTGCCGCCGGCCGCTGCTCGAGCAGGGCGCGCCAGGTGACCATCACGCTGGCGAAGGTGACCAGGCCGACGGCGTAGGCCAAGAGGGTGGCGAGATTCGTCCCCGCCGGCAGATAGACGTCGATCGCACTCATATCTCGAACCGCACCATCTTGCCCATGATGCCGAGGCCCAGCCCGAGGCTCGTCAGACCGGCCGCGAGCAGCAGCCAGCCCCGCGGATCCAGGAACAGCTTCAGGATGTATTCGGGGTCGATCAGATAGATCACCCCGGCCATCAGGAACGGCAGCGAGCCGATGATCATGGCGGAGGCCCGCGCCTCGGACGACATCGCCTTGATCTTGAGCTTGACCTGCTCGCGTCGCCGCATCAACGCGCCGAGATTGTAGAGTATCTCGCCGAGATTGCCGCCGGTCTCCTGCTGGATGGTGAGGCTGATCATGAAGAACTTGAATTCCTGCAGGTCGAGCGTGCGGCCGGCGATCCCCAGCGCCTCCTCCAGGGTCTTGCCGAGCTTGATGTTGCCGGTGACCTCGCGGAACAGCCGACCGACATGGTTGGGCAGCTCGTGGCCGGCCGCCTGCAACGCCTCGGCCACCGGCAGACCGGAGCGGACGCCGCGCACGATCAGGTCGATCGCGTCCGGAAACTGGCCGAGAAACTGCCGCTTGCGCCGCCCGGCGAGGTGCTTGAGCAAGAGGTGCGGCAGGCCGGTGGCGGCGACGACCGCACCGGCGGCGGCGAACGGCCATGGCGCATGCAGCGCAAAGTGCGCCGCAAGGGCGGCGAGAGAGCCCGCCGCCAGGCAGAGCAGGATGAAGTCGACCACGTTCAGGGAGATGCCGGCGAGATCGAGCCGCCAGCGCAGCGCGTCCGAGCGGGGCAGCATCCGCGCCAACGATCTGCCGCCCTCACCCAGCACCGTGCGCGCGTTCTGCCGGCGTACCGTGGCGTGCGCCTGATCTTTCGGTCGCGCAGCGCGGCCGGCGGGGCCGAGCGTCCGCTCGATGCGCTGCCTGAGCCGTCGGGGCGAGCGGCTCGGCAGCGCGGCGGCGAGAACGGTGCCGAGGGCGGCGAGGCCCAGCAGCACGGTCGGCAGGGAGGCGGCCTGGAGCATCAGGGCTGCATCGCCGCGAGCAGGGCCCGATCGAGCCCGTAATAGGCGGCGCGCTTGATGAAATAGGGGCGGACCGGAGCGGGCTTGAAGGCACCGACCAGAATGCCGTCGCGGCCCTCGCCCTGGTACTCGTAGGTGAACAGGTCCTGCATCGTCACCACCTCGCCTTCCATGCCGACGATCTCGGTGACATGCGTGATCCGCCTGACCCCGTCGCGCATCCGCGACACCTGCAGCAGCAGATGCACGGCGGCGACGATCTGGGTGCGGATGGCCCGCGCCGGCAGGTTGGCGGCGGCCATGCCGACCATGTTCTCGATGCGGGTGATCGCCTCGCGCGGGCTGTTGGCGTGCAGGGTGCACATCGACCCGTCGTGGCCGGTGTTCATCGCCTGCAGCATGTCCATGGCCTCGGGGCCGCGGACCTCGCCGCAGATGATGCGGTCGGGCCGCATGCGCAGCGCGTTCTTGACGAGATCCCGCATGGTGATCTCGCCCTGGCCCTCGAGATTGGCGGGCCGCGTCTCCAGTCGGACGACGTGCGGCTGCTGCAGCTGCAGCTCGGCGGCATCCTCGATCGTCACCACCCGCTCGCCGATGTCGATCAGCTGCGACATCGCGTTCAGCATGGTCGTCTTGCCGGAGCCGGTGCCGCCCGAGATGACGATGTTGAGCCGGCAGGCGGCGGCGATCTTGAGCACGCGGGCCACGGCGTCGCTGACGTTGCCCTGACGGGCCATGACGTCGAGGGTGATGCTCTTCTTGGCGAATTTGCGGATCGAGATCGAGCAGCCGTCGATGGCGAGCGGCGGTGCGATGATGTTGACCCGGCTGCCATCCTCGAGCCGGGCGTCGCAGATCGGGCAGGTCTCGTCGACCCGGCGCCCGATGCGGGTCACGATGCGCTGCGCGACGTTCATGACGTGCTGGTTGTCGCGAAAGCGCACGTCGGTGAGGTCGAGCTTGCCCTTGCGCTCGACATAGACCTGCTGCGGGCCGTTCACCATGATGTCGGTGATCGATTCGTCGCGCAGCAGCGGCTCGAGCGGCCCCAGCCCGACCATGTTGTCGACGATGGTCGCACCCAGCAGCTCCTGCTCGCGCCCGTGCAGCGACAGTCGCTGCTCGACGACGATCTCGGCGATCAGCTCGAGGATCTGGCGGTTGAGCTCGTCGCGGGGCAGCTTGGTGGCGGCCGTGGCGTCGATGCGGTCGTAGAGTGCCGACTGGATGCGCTCGTGGGTGCCCTTGAGCGCCTCGACCCGCCGCTCCTGCGCGGAGGTCGCCCGGGACGGCGCGGGAGCGGCCACGGGCAGGGGCTCGCGCGGCTCGGCGAGCTCGGCCGGAGCCGGCGGAGCGGGGGCGAGCGCGCGCCGGCCGAACATGCTCATCGCTTGCCCAACGGCCACCAGCGCGGCGCCCGCCGCGGCGCCTGGGCGGCAGGATTGCCGGCGATGCGCTCGGTCACCTGCTGGACGGCCAACGCCGCCTTGCCGCGGCCGTCGACCACCGGCCGGCCGACATTGGTCGCCGCGGCGACCGACCGCGCGTCGAACGGCACGAGGACGTCGATCGGGCGGCCGATGGCCGCCTCGAACTCCTTGCGGGCGATCTCGCCCTCGCGATGCTCGCCGACGCGGTTGGCGACCACGACGAGCTGACAGGCGGCGTTGGTCGCCGGCAGCAGGGAAAGCTGCCGCAGCGTGTCGCGCATCCCCGCCAGCGACAGGTCCGTCACCAGGACCAGGCTGGTCGCGCTCTGCAGGACGTGCTGGGTCGCGGGCGACACCTGGCGGGGAAGATCGACGACCACGTAGTGGAACTTGTTGCGCAGCTCCTTGAGCAGGATGTCGAGCGAGGACGAGTCGGCGATCACCGGGTCGCCGAGCGACTCCTCGCCGCTCAGCACGTAGAGGGTGTCCGACTGCCGCACCATGGCGCGATCGACGAACAGCGCGTCGATCCGCCCTGGGTGCTCCAGCGCCTCGCGCAGCCCTGGCGACGGCTCGAGATCGAGCGCCAGTGCCACGGTGCCGAACTGCAGGTCGAGGTCGACGAGCGCCACCCGGCGGCGGCGCCGGTGGGCGATCGACCAGGAAATCCCGGTGGCGAGCATCGTGGCACCGACGCCGCCGCGCGCACCGGACACGGCGACCAGACGGCCACGGCGGTCGCTCTGCCGGCCTTGGGTCGCGCTCTCGACCACGTTGAGCAGCGATTTCTGGATGAGCGCCGGCGAGAGCGGCTTCACCAGATAGTCGCTGACGCCGTTGTTCACGAGATCGCGGAACAGGCCCACGTCGTTGCGGTCGCCGACGGCGATCACCGTGACGCCGGGCTCGCACACCTCCGCCAGCTCGTTGACCGCGGAGAGCGGCAGGTCCACGCCCGAGATGTCGACCACCAGCAGCCGCGGCGAGCGCTGCTCGCCGAGCAGCCGTGTCGCCTCGGCGATGCCCCCCTTGTGCACCGACGCGTTCGGGATCGCGAGCTCGCCCACCACCTGGTCGACGACCTGGCGCGTGGCATCGTCCTTGACGAAGGCCCGGAACTGGCGCTGCTCCTGGGCCGCGGCGCCGCTCTCGGGCGCAGTCAGGGTCCGCATCACTGGAAGACTTCCGCGTCGAGTTGCTTCACCTTGTCGGTGCGGTAGCGCAGGATGGCCTCGGCCTCGCGGCTCGCGTCGGCCGGCCCTGTGGGATGGCCGGACAGGAGGTCGGCAGGATCGGCCACCATGAGGCCGAGATTGACCGCGTTGGCGCAGCCCAGATTGCTCAGCGGCTCGTTGCGCGGGTCCTGGCCCGGGTCGCGCGACCAGTCCGGACAACCAGGCAGGACCGCGCTGGCGCTGGCGACCAGCACCTCGAGCTGGCGGTCCCGGGCTAGGCCCGTCGCGTCGCCCTCGCCCGCCGTCGCCAGCCGCTCGCCCATCGGCACGAGCGTGATCGTGACCGGGGCGATGCCGGAAGCGCGGAGAACCGCCGCAACCGTCTCGGCCCGACGGGCGGAGAGGCGATCGTTGTAGGCGGCGCCGGCGCGCCGGTCGGCATGGCCGACGACACGCGCCGTCAGCCGGCGATCGGGCGGCAGGTCGGCGACGAACTGGCGCAGGCGCGTCGCCTCCCCGCGGGTCAGATCGGCGCGATCGGTGGCGAAGCCGACTAGGTGGGCGTACTCCGTCGGCTCCGCTTGCGCCTCGGCCGGCGCCGGCGCGGGCGGCGGCTCGAGCGGTGCGCAGGCGCATGCGACGGCCAGGAGGCACGGGTAGAGCAAATGCCGGTGGCGGTTTGGGGCTGCGGACATGGCTCGCTCCTCAGTCCAGCATGAACCCGGCCGGCCCGACCAGCCGCCGGTTGCCGGCCGACAGCGCCGGCTGCTCGCCCGGCGGCACGGACCGCCGAGCCATGCGGCCCTCGATCAGGCGCTGCAGGTCGGTGGGATCCTCGAGGCCGTCGCGTGGCGTGGCCAGCCGGGCCCCACCCACGGGTGCGACCAGGTACGGAGTCACGATGATGACCAGCTCGGACTCGCTGCGCTGGAACCGGGTCGAGCGGAACAGCGGGCCGAGCACCGGCACGTCGCCGAGCCCGGGCACCTTGTCGAGATTGTTGCGGGTGCTGTTCGAGATCAGGCCGCCGATGGCGAAGCTTTGTCCGCTGCCCAGCTCGACCGTGGTCTCCGCGCGCCGGGTCGAGAGCGCGGGAATGACCAGATCGTCCAGCTTGATCGCGCCCTTGTCGCTGAGGTCGCTGACCTCGGGGCGGACGCGCATGCTGATCCGGCCGGCGCTGAGCACCGTCGGCGTGAAGGCGAGGCTGACGCCGAACTGCTTGAACTGGATCTGGATGTTGTTGTCGTCGTCCTGGCCGACCGGGACCGGGAACTCGCCGCCGGCCAGGAAGCTCGCCGTCTCGCCGGAGAGCGCGGTCAGATTGGGCTCGGCCAGAACGTTGACCAGACCCTCGCGCTCCAGCGCGTCGACGATGCCGCTCACGCTGACGTCGCCGTTGCTGTAGTTGCCGAACAGCGAGTTGCCGACGCCGCCCGCATCGCTCGGGCGCAGGAAGGGCAGGCCGCCGGCGGTCGTGAAGGCGCGGCCGGTGGCCAGGCCGAACAGGAAGTCGCCGGGGCTGAAGACGCCTTCCCAATTGATGCCGAACAGCTTGGTGACCTCGCGCGACACCTCGGCGACGCGCACCCGCAGATTGACCTGGGTCGGGGCTGTCACCGCCATGCGGTTGATGAGGGTCTCGTTCTCGCCGAGGTAGCGGCCGGCGACCTCGCGCAGCTCCTGGGCTTTCGTCGCGTCGCGAACCGCACCCTCGAGAATGATCCCGCCGTCGACCGAGCGGACCTCGATCCGGCTGTCCGGCGCGATCTCGCGGATCACCTCCTGGAGCCCGGAGAGATGATGCTCGACCACGACGTTCTTGCTCAGCAGGACCTGCTCGTTCTCGTCGACGGCGTAGAGGGTGGTGGTGCCGCTGCGGCGGCCGAAGACATAGACCAGCGTGGGCGAGTGGGCCTGGACGTCGGCCACTTCCGGGTCGGCGACGAACACCGCCGCCGCGGGGCGCGGCAGCCGGATGAGCTCGCCCTTGCGGATCTCCAGGACCAGGTCGCTGGCGGCCGCGAGGGTGGTCTGGGCGGATGCCGCGGGTACCGTCGCCAGATCCGTCGCCGTCAGGCAGGCGAGCATGGCGGCGAGCACCACGGCGCGCCCGGCATGCTCGAGCCAAGAAGAGCTCATGATCCCGCTCCGCGCCGAATGGTGACGGTCTCCAGCTTGTCGCCCCGCATGACCGACAGCGTCGTGCGCTGCTGGTTCTCGGGGCGCAGGGCCGGGCTGGCCTCGGTATCCCAGGTGAACCGGCGCGCGCGCTCGTCCGCACCGGCATCGCCGGCGGCGGCGAGGCTGCGCAGGCTCAGGGCGAGCTTGCCGAGCTCACCGGCAAGCGCGATGCGCTCGACGGCCGCCGGCGGCGCCTCGAGCGTCGCGGTCCGGCTGGCCTGCCCTTCCTCGCCCTCGCCGCTGGTCAGGCGCCGGCCCATGGCGATGACGCGCAGATCCTCGAGCACCGTCTCGCTGACGCGGCGCGCGCCCGCCGGGTCGTTGTCGACATTGACCGTCTGGGTGAGGATCAGGTCGACCCGATCACCGGGCAGGACGAGGCCGGCATTGCCGGCCGCCTCGTCGATCGGCACCGAGATGGCCCGCATGCCCGGCTCCAGCACGGCGGCGAGGAAGCCGCGATCGCCCGGCTTGACGATGGCCGGGGCGGTCACGGGCTCGCCCGCGGTGAGCGGCTGCCGCACGACCGCGCCGGCAAGCGAGCTCTCATCGGCCTGGCCGCGGACCAGGTAGCTGGGTGGGACGACGACGTCGGGCCATTCCTGCCAGCGCAGCGATTCCGCCTGGACGAACGAGCCGACGGCGAGGTCCGTGGCGGCGACCAGCACGGCCTTGGCCGCTTCCGGCTTGACCGGCTCGGCTGCCGTGCGGGCCGGCTCGTCGCGCTCCAGCCAGCCGCGCGCCGCGAAGGTCGCAGCACCGGCGAGCAGCAGAGCCATGATGGGAAGAATGACGCGGCGCACTTGCGATCTCCGCAGGGGGTCAGACTGCCAGCAGTCGATGGACGAGCCAGCCGCCGCCGGCAGCGACGGCGACGCCGTAGGGCAGCCCCCGCTCGCGCCAGCCCGTCATAGGGCCGCCGGGCAGCTGCCATGGCGCGAGACGCGCCGCCGCGGCCCGGGCGAGGACCAGCGCAGGCGACGAGTCGAGGCGCGGCGCCAGGCAGGCGGCCAGCGCCATCGCGCCGCCGGCGAAGGTGGTACCGAGGAGGAGGGCATCGAGGCCCCGCGGGCCCGCCCAGAGGCCGAGCGCGGCTATCAGCTTCACGTCGCCGCCGCCCAGCCAGCCGCACCGCCAGACCACGATGCCCGCGGCCAGCAGGACAACGGCCGTGGCCGACGCGGCGATGGGGGCCGGGGCGACACCCTGCGCCACGGCCAACAGCCAGAGTGCCGTGATCGCCGCCGGCACCGCGTTGGGGATGCGGCGTCGGCAAAGGTCCGACCAGGCGGCCGCCAGCAGGATGGCTGCCAGCGCACAGGCGAAGGGCAAGCTCATGGCCGGCCGGGGTGCAGATGATCGCGCATCATGATCTGACTCCTGCCGGGCCGACTTCCCCGCCGATCAATGGGCGATCGACGGGGAAGCAACGGCGGCAAGCGGCTGCTCAGCAGGCGCTGGCGTCGGCGAGACAGTCGCTGATGCCCGTGAAGGTGTCGCTGAGCTGCGGGCCCAGCGCGGTCAGGCCGGTGATGATGACCACGGAAACCAGGGCGGCAATCAGCCCGTACTCGATCGCCGTGGCGCCATTCTCGTCGCGCAGGAAACGCCGGATCATGCTCATGTCGGGACTCCCGAAGGGTTGACTTCACGACGCAGCATTCCGCAGCGAAATGAAGATTCCCCTAACGGGCACCGGCTTCCCGTGCGATCTCGCTCGGCGCCCACGGTCCCCCAGCCATCACGCAGCAGCCAGAGGCCCGCCCTGACGACGTCCAGCACGATCCCCAGCCCCGATCTGCCGGCACGGCTCGGCCCGCGGCCGCTGGCGCTCTACCTGCGGATCGCGGCCATGGCCGGGCCGGCGGGGGACCGCGCGGTGCCCGACGAGCGGTTCATCGCCGGCCTGCGCGCCTATTGGGCGCATCCCTACCGACGGCGAGCGCCGCCCAGGCGCGTCCACTGGCAGGAGGGCTCGGCGCGTCTCGTGGACTTCGCCGGCTCGGGCCTGCCGGTCCTGGTGCTGCCCTCGCTGATCAACCGCGCCGACGTGCTCGATCTGCTGCCCGGGCGCTCGCTCCTGGGCCACCTCGCCGGCGCCGGATTGCGGCCGATGCTGCTGGATTGGGGCGTACCCGCGGGTGGCGAACTGCAGATGACCATCGCCGATCACGTGCATGGGCGCGCGGCTGCCGCGCTGGAGGCCGTGATCGCCGCCACCGGCCAGCGCCCCGTCCTGCTCGGCTACTGCCTCGGCGGCCTGCTGGCGCTGGCATTGGCCGCAGGGCGACGCGACGATCTCGCGGGCCTCGCCCTGCTGGCGACACCCTGGTCCTTCCGCCTGGCCCCGCTGCCGGCGGCACCGCCTGCCGCGCTCACCTCCTCCCTCATCGCAGCGCTGGGTCATGCGCCGCCCGGTCTGCTGCAGACGTTCTTCGCCGGCTTCGACCCACTCGCGATCATCCGCAAATATGCGCGCTTCGCGTCGCTCGACCCGGCCGATCCGGAGGCCGAAGCGTTCGTCGCCGCCGAGGACTGGGTCAATGACGGCATTCCGCTCGCCGGGCCGGTGGCGCAGGAGTGCCTGCTCGACTGGTACGGGGCCGATCTGCCCGGCCGCGGCCGGTGGGCGCCGGGCGGCGTGCCGGTGCGACCCGAGCGCCTGGGGTTGCCGGCGCTGGTCGCGATCCCGACCCGCGACCGGATCGTGCCCGCCGCCTCCGCCCTGGCCCTGGCTCGCCGTCTGCCGGGGGCGACGGTCCTGCACCCCCATGCCGGCCACGTCAGCATGGTGGCAGGGGCGCGCGCCGAGGCGGAGCTCTGGCGACCCCTGACCGAATGGCTGCGGCGAATCGCGCCTAGCCCGGTGCGCCGCAGCGTGCCAGCACCGTCGCCCGCGGCCCCGACCGGCCGCCGCGCCGTGCGCGCGTTGCGGCCCATCGGATAGGCCGGTAGGGTGGCGTGCAGGCGGATTTTGGGGAAGCTCAGATGCCCGATGTCGTGATCGTCAGCGCCACGCGGACGCCCGTGGGCTCCTTCAGCGGAGCCTTGAGCAGCGTTCCGGCCCACTATCTCGGGCAGACCGTGATCAAGGCGGCCCTCGAGCGGGCGAAGGTCGAGGCGGGCGAGGTGTCCGAAGTCATCCTCGGCCAGATCCTGACCGCCAATCAGGGCCAGAACCCCGCCCGGCAGGCGTCGATCCATGCCGGTGTGCCCAAGGAGGTGCCGGCCTACGGCGTCAACATCCTGTGCGGCTCGGGGCTCAAGTCCGTGGCATTGGGCTATCAGGCGATCCTCAACGGCGATTCCGCGATCGTGGTCGCCGGCGGCCAGGAGAGCATGAGCCAGTCTCCCCACGTCGCCTACCTGCGTCAGGGCCAGAAAATGGGCAGCGTCGAGTTCCTCGACACCATGCTGCGCGACGGCCTGATGGATGCGTTCCAGAACTACCACATGGGCACGACCGCGGAGAACATCGCCCAGAAGTGGCAGATCACCCGCGAGGAGCAGGACAAGTTCGCGGTCGGCTCGCAGAACAAGGCCGAGGCTGCGGTCAAGGGCGGGCGGTTCAAGGACGAGATCACGCCGGTCACCATCCAGAGCCGCAAGGGCGACGTGGTGGTCGACACCGACGAGTATCCCCGCTTCGGCGCCACGCTCGACGGCATGGCCAAGCTGCGGCCGGCGTTCAGCAAGGACGGCACGGTCACCGCCGGCAACGCCTCGGGCATCAACGACGGTGCGGCCGCCGTGGTGCTGATGACCGCCGACGAGGCCAAGCGGCGCGGCCTGACCCCGCTGGCGCGGATCGTCTCCTGGGCCCAGGTCGGCGTCGACCCGGCGATCATGGGCACCGGCCCGATCCCGGCGTCGCGCAAGGCGCTGGAGAAGGCCGGCTGGAAGGTCGAGGACCTCGACGTGATCGAGGCCAACGAGGCCTTCGCGGCCCAGGCCATCGCCGTCAACAAGGACATGGGCTGGGACACCGGCAAGGTGAACGTCAACGGCGGTGCCATCGCCCTCGGGCACCCCATCGGCGCTTCCGGCGGTCGTGTCCTGGTCACGCTCCTGCACGAGATGCAGAAGCGCGACGCGAAGAAGGGCCTGGCCACCCTGTGCATCGGCGGTGGCATGGGCATCGCCATGTGCGTCGAGCGCGGCTGACATAGGACAGCGGCCGGTCACGGGCGTGTCGCTCCGCCCGTGACCGTTGGATCCGATCAGGGAGGGAAAAAGCGATGGCTCGGGTTGCACTGGTCACCGGCGGCAGCCGCGGCATCGGCGCCGCCGTATCGAAGGCGCTGGCGGCCGCCGGCTACAAGGTCGCGGCGAACTATGCGGGCAACGACGAGGCGGCGCAGCGCTTCAAGAGCGAGACCGGCATCCCGGTCTTCAAGTGGAGCGTCGCCGACTACGATGCCTGTGTCGCCGGCATCAAGCAGGTCGAGGCCGAGGTCGGGCCGATCGACGTCCTGGTCAACAATGCCGGCATCACCCGCGACGCGATGTTCCATCGCATGAGCCGCGAGCAGTGGCAGGAGGTCATCTCGACCAACCTCAACGGCATCTTCAACATGACCCATCCGATCTGGCCCGGCATGCGGGACCGGAAATTCGGCCGGATCATCAACATCTCGTCGGTCAACGGCCAGAAAGGCCAGGCGGGTCAGGTGAACTACTCGGCGGCCAAGGCCGGCGACATCGGCTTCACCAAGGCGCTGGCCCAGGAAGGTGCCCGAATCGGCGTCACGGTCAACGCGATCTGCCCCGGCTATATCGGCACCGAGATGGTGCGCGCCATCGACGAGAAGGTGCTGAACGAGCGCATCGTGCCGCAGATTCCCGTCGGCCGGCTGGGCGAGCCGGAAGAGGTTGCCCGCTGCGTCGTGTTCCTGGCCGGCGACGATGCCGGGTTCATCACGGGCTCGACGATCAGCGCCAACGGCGGTCAATACTTGGCCTGAGCCAAGTCGGTAGCTGCGGCCTGAGCGGTCACGCCGCGGGCCGCAGCCGGCGCAGGTCCGAAAACAGACGCGCCAGGCGCTGCGGCGGCGTGCCGCGGATCGGCATCGGCTCGGCGGCGGCGAGGATCTGCCACGGGCGATCCTCGGCCACCGTCGCCTGGAGGCGGTCGCGCAGGCGGTCCAGCTTGGCCCGATCGGTCGCCGCGACTGCGACCGCGAAGCGACCGCCACCCAGATGCGCGGCGAAATCCTGGGCGCGGATGTGCCGGCGCAGCGACCGGCCGAGCATCGCCAGCACGCGGTTGCCAGCGGCATAGCCGGACTGTCGGTTGATCCAGTCGAGGCGATCGTGCTCGAGCCCGATCACGGCCCGCTCCTCGCCCGCCACGCGCAGATAGTCGAGGAAGGCGGCGTGATTGTAGAGGCCGGTCAGGGCATCGAGCAGCATGGGCCCCGAGCCGGCCAGCGGCGGATCGCGCAGCCAGCGGCGCAGGCCGGCGACCCGCAGCGCGATATCGAGCCGGCAGCGCACCACCGGCATCGCCGCCGGCAGGCTCAGCAGGTCGATCTGCTGCGGCAGCTCCAGCGCCCAGGGTGGGCCGGCATGGGCGGCCACCATGACCGGCGCCTCACCGTCGGCCGAAGCGATCGCGGCCTCGGCGTCCGCGAGAAGGGCAGGCTCGGTCACGACCAGAAGGTCGAGCGCGCCGCCATTCAGAAAGCCGGGGAGACCGGTCGCATCGCGCAGGTAGGTCACGCGGGCGCCGGTCAGGGCCGCGGCAACCTGGACCTGCTCCGCGCCCGGCCGGCCCAGCAGCACCACCGTGGTGCGGGGCCGCGCGATGTCGATGGCGGCCGAGGCCGGCTCGGCGCCGTCGCGATAGCTTGCGAACAGGTCGGTGCGCCGCCGACGCTCCCGAAGCAAGTGATCGAGATTGCTCAAGGACTGCAGGCGCCGCACGAGCTCGATCGGATCGACCGGGGAGGTGAGGATGTCGTCGCTGCCCCACGACGCGGCCAGCGAGAGGGTTCGCGGATCCTCGGCCGGACATAGCGCCAGCGTCAGGCCACCGGCGTTGCGCTGAGCGGCGACGACGGATTCCATATGCGCCGTCGGCCCGGTCACGAGATCGACGAGGAGGATGTCCGCAGGCGCCCGCGGATCGGCATCGTCCGGGGCGATGGTGTGGCAGACGAACCGCCATGGCTCGAGATAACGGCGGATCTCGCTCAGACTGTCCGGTACCGCCTCGCACAATGCACAGCCGATGCCCTGCCGCATGCCGCCCTCCGCGGGAATGACGCGGGCAGCAGGCTAGGCCGGCACGGTTGACGCTCCGTTAACGCCGCTCAGCGAGTCCCATAGATCCGGTCGCCGGCATCGCCGAGGCCCGGCAGGATGTAGCCGTGATCGTTGAGGCCGCGATCGACCGCGGCGGTGTAGATCGTGACGTCGGGATGGGCCTCGGCCATGCGCGCCACGCCCTCGGGGGCAGCCAGCAGGCAGGCGAGCTTGATGTCGACCACGCCATCGCGCTTGACGCGGTCGACGGCGGCGACCGCGGAATTGGCGGTGGCCAGCATCGGGTCGACGACGATCACCGGGCGCTCGGCGATGTCGACCGGGACCTTGTAGTAATATTCGACCGGCTTCAGCGTCGCCGGGTCGCGGTAGAGGCCGACATGGCCGACGCGCGCCGACGGCATGAGATCGAGCATGCCGTCGAGGAGCCCGTTGCCGGCGCGCAGGATCGAGACCAGACAGACCTTCTTGCCGGCCAGCAGCGGCGCCGACATCTGCTCCAGCGGCGTCTCGATCTCGACGCTCGTCAAGGGCAGGTCCCGGGTGATCTCGTAGCCGATGAGCAGTGCCACCTCGCGCACGAGGCGGCGGAACTCGGCCACCGGGGTGGTCCTGGTCCGCATCAGCGTCAGCTTGTGCTGGACCAGCGGGTGGCCGACGACGACGAGGTTGGACATGCGCGACTGCCGTTGTGCTCCGGGCGGCTGGCAGGCTTAAAGGAGCGCCAGGGCACTGGCAATCGGCGCCCCGAGGCGATCGCCGCGAGAGAGGTCGGGTTTGCGCGTCCGGGTGAAGATCTGCTGCATCGAGACGCCGGAAGCGGCGGCGCTCGCGATCCGCCACGGCGCCGACGCGCTGGGGCTGGTCGGGCCCATGCCGAGCGGCACCGGCATCATCGACCTCGAGACCGCCGGGCGAATCGCGCGCGGCGTACCGCCGCCGGTCGCGAGCTTTCTCCTGAGCTCGGCCACCGAGCCGGAGGAGCTCCTCGCCCAGTGCCGCATCGTCGCGCCGACGGCGCTGCAGATCGTGGATGCGGTCGACTCGGCCGCCTATGCGCTGCTGCGCCGCGAGCTGCCGGCGCTGAAGCTGGTGCAGGTCGTCCACGTCACCGGCGAGGCGACGGTCGCCGAGGCGCTCGCCGTGGCGACCCAGGTCGACGCGCTGCTGCTCGACAGCGGCCAGCCGGACGCGCCCGTCCGGCTGCTCGGCGGCACCGGCAAGATCCATGACTGGTCGATCAGCCGCGCCATCGCCGAGGCCTCGCCGATCCCGGTCTTTCTCGCAGGCGGCCTGACCCCGGCCAATGTCGGCGACGCCGTGGCGGCCGTCCGCCCGTTCGCGGTCGATCTGTGCACGGGCCTGCGCACCGGCGGGCAGCTGGACGAGGCCAAGCTCGCGACGTTCATGGCGGCGGTCGCCGCCGCGTGAGAGGGCTCAGCTCGCGGTGGCCGCCACGACGGCCAGCAGCCGTTCCAGCTCGTCGTCGCTGTTGTAGTAGTGCGGCGAGACGCGCACGAGCTTCGGCAGATGACGGTACGACGCATCCAGCAGGGTACTGCCGGGAGCCGAGGTGCCGACATTGATGCCAGAGGCAGCGCAGCGGGCCTTGATCGTGTCGGCATCGGCGGCAGCGACCGTGAAGCTGACGATGGCGCAGGGATCGCGGCCGAGATCGTGCAGGGTCACTCCCGTAAGCCGCAGCAAGCCCTGGCGCAGCCGGTCCGCGAGCATCCGGCAGCGCGCCGTGATCGCGTCCACGCCGAGGTCGAGCGCATACCCGGCGGCGACGCCCAGTCCCAGGCGCGCGGCATAGTTGTTCTCCCAGGTCTCGAAGCGGCGCGCATCGTCGCGCAGGCGATAGCTGTCCGGTGCCACCCAAGGGGCGGCGAAATGATCGAGCATCGCGGGCTCGACACGGTCGAGCAGGGATCGGCGGACGTAGAGGAACCCGGTGCCGCGCGGCCCCCGCAGAAACTTGCGGCCGGTAGCCGACAGCAGGTCGCAGCCCAGTGCCATGACGTCGACCGGCATCTGGCCGACCGCCTGGCAGGCGTCGAGCAGGTAGGGGATCCCGGCCGCCCTGGCGATGGCACCCACGGCGGCCGCGGGATTGACCAGGCCGCCGTTGGTCGGCACCCAGGTGATGGCGATGAGCCGCACCCGCTCGTCGAGCATCGCCGCCAGCGCCGCCGGATCGAGCGCACCGTCCGGGCCGTCCGGGATCACGTCGATCGCGATGCCTGGCGGCGCACGGTCTGCAGATAGGCGACGAAGTTGGCGGCGTATTCGGCGCGTGGTCAGGATGCGGTCGCCGGGGCGGAAATCGGCGGCAAGGGCATAGAAGCCGGCCTGCCAGGCGACCGTGGCGTTGGCGACGAGCGCGATCTCCTCCCCGTCGCGCGGCGATCAGCCGGGCAATGGCGTCATAGACGCCGTCGAGGCGCTCCCTCTGCTCGGCGGCCGCCTCGGCGGCGCTGATCTCGACCTCGCGCCGCATATAGCCGGTCATCGCCTCGAGCACCGGCAGCGGCATCCAGGGCGGCGCCTGCATTGTCGAGATGGACCCGATGCCCGACGCCCGGCGTGTCCGCGCAGGCGGGCGAGGATTCCCGTTCGAGCGGATCCATAGCCCGGCATCACGAGGCGGTCGCGCGCGGTTCGGCCAGCAACGCCGCGAGGCGATGGCCGGTATCGGGCGCGTCGGCCGCGGCGAGCAGGCAGCAGCATTCGACGCCGGCACGATGCAGCAGGGCGGCCGCGAGCTCGACGGCATGCACGGAGCCTGTGCGCGGCTCATGTTCTGGAAAGCCCCACAGGACGATCGGCACGGCGACCGACGCGGCGAGCCGAACGGTCGGCTCGGAGCTCGCTCCAGCCGAGCTGCAGGATCAGCAGACGGTCCGGCCGTGCCTGCGACAGCGAGCGCGTGGCGCGTGCCAGTCCCGCAGCGTCGAGATAGAGGGCGCGCGGCCCGGTCAATTTCCAGTCCAGGCCCTTCAGCAAAGCTAGCGCCGCAGCTCTGCGCGAGCTGGCGACGCCAAGCTCGCGCGCAGAGCTGCGGCAGCGGCAGCACGGCCAGTCGCGGTCGGCTCATGCTGCCGGCGCTGTCACGACCGCGTCGCCAGCAGAGCGGCCACGTCGGCTCGATCGGGAAACGATCCGCGACCGCTGGGCCGGCTGCATTTGACCGCCGCCGCCGCCGTCGCGAACAGGAGGGCGTCCGGCCATGGCTGGGCCTCGGCGAGGGCGAGGGTCAGCGCCCCGTGGAAGACGTCGCCGGCGCCCAGCGTGTCGACGGCCCGGATCGAAGAGCGGGGATGCGGCGCAGGCTGTCGCCATCCGACCAGACCACGCCGTCGGCATGAGCGTGACCGCGACGAGCCCGGGGTGAGGCGTCTCGCTTCGGCGATCCCGGCCTCGAGGCCATCGACACCCAGGCAGTCGGCGAGCCCCTCGCTGCTGAGAACGACGTGGCTGGCGAAGCGCAAGGTCGGCCGCAGCCAGCGCTGATCGATTGCGTGATCGAGATCCGCCACGCCGGGAGCGCCATGCTCGGCGGCGAGCTGCAATGCCGTCACCCCGGCCGCCGGCCAGCAGGTGTCGACCAGGACCGCGTCGAACCGGCCGAACGCTTCGGGTGGCGGTGCCGGGACGTCGATCAGGAGGCGCAGATCCTGATGGTTGAACAGCAGGCGCTCGCCATCGTCGGCGACGGCGACGGCCGAGAGCGAGGTCGGCGCCGCCCGCATCGACCTCGACGGCCGACACGTCCATACCGTGCGACCGCAACTCCGCCAGCGCGAACACCGTTGGGATCGGCGCCGAGGCGGCTCACCAGCGCGGTGTCGGCACCAAGTCGCAGAGCGGTGATCGCTCCGTTGGTCGCCATCCCGCCTTCGGCTCGAGCAGGCGGGCGATGTGCTTCCCGGGTGTGGACGTACCGCAGGAAACCTGAACACGAAGTCCTCGACCACCGCGATGCCGACGCACAGTACTCGGGTCATGATCCTCTCGAACGCTCCAGCCCGGACATTGGCATGGCGATCGGCATCGGTCCACGCTCGCTTCCGTGTGGCGGACACGCACCAGCAGAGCAGGAGTTGCCGGGCGTGTCAGTCCCGGTTGCTCCGTGACATGACAATGCGGAAAGCTGTCGCATGAAGATGGCGCCCAATGGTGAGATTGTCGTGAGCATGCGCTTCGCCGCGTTGATCGCCGGCATTTTCGCGGCGGGTACGGCACTGGCGCAGGAGGCGCCGGTTCCCGACCTCGACACCGGCGACGATGCGGCGTCGCGGACGCAGTGGACGCTGGGTCTCGGCGCAGTCGCGTTTCCCGACTATCAGGGCTCGCAGGACTACACCGCGGCGCGCTCTGGAACGATGCGGGCACAGAACCTCTACCATCGCGACCTACGCCCAGCTGTTGGGGCCGTTCCTTCACCCTCGAACCTGATTCCCAAATTCGCACTTCCGGCTCCGGGCCGATGGCGCAGTTCATCCGCAAGCAGGGCATCGACAACAGCAAGGTCGACGACATGTCCAACGTCGACCCGTCCTTCATGCTGGGCGCGATCCTCGGCTATGATTTCGAGCTCGGCGAGCATCGGAACCTCGCGCTCGAGTTCCTCAGCGCCAAGGACGTGGCCAACGGCAACGGCGCCTCCGGCGCGCTGCCGGAGCCGCATTCCTCGCATGCCTCTCGGCGAGAGCTGGCGCACGTCGTTCGGCCTCGGTCGACCTGGGCGAAACTCGACATGGACGCATATTTCGCTGTGAGCCCCCGGCGATTCGCGCCGCAGCGATCTCCGGCGGAGAGTACGACACGGACGCCGGCTTCAAGGACGTCGGGGCCAACCTGGCGGTGAGCTACCTGATCACCCCCATTGGGACGTGACCGGCATCGGCGCGTACCGGCGCCTGGTCAGCGACGCCGAGGACAGCCGGTGACCGAGGAAGAACCGCCAACCAGTAGTATGGCAGCCTGCTGTTCGCTACCACTTCTGAGATCCAGACTCCGGGCGCCTTGCGGCCGAGCCGTCCACTTTGCCGCGTCCGGCGCCGTTTGCGGTGCAGCATGGGCCATGCCTGGGCGACCGCCACATTGCGGCGGAGCCGGAGGCGCACGGTGCAGGAGATCCTGCGGGCTCGACGCGAAGCGCGCGGCCCGGCTGGGCGGCGGCGACCGCCGGATCAAGGCGCAGCACCAGCGCGGCAAGCTCGCGGCCCGCGAGCGCATCGAGCTCCTGCTCGACCCTGACCGGCTCGGCGGAGTCGGACATGTTCGTCGAGCACCGCTGCGTCGACTTCGGCATGGCCGACCAGCAGGTGCCCGGCGACGGCGTGGTGACCGGGCACGGCACCATCAACGGCCGCCTCGTCTTCGTCTTCAACCAGGACTTCACCGTGTTCGGCGGCTCGCTCTCCGAGGCCCACGCCGAGAAGATCTGCAAGATCATGGATCAGGCGATCAGGTCGGCGCGCCGGTGATCGGCATCAACGGTCAGCGGCGCCCGGATCCAGGAGGGCGTGGCCTCGCTCGCGGCCTACGCCGAGGTCTTCATGCGCAACGTCCTCGCCAGCGGGGTCGTGCCGCAGATCAGCGTGATCATGGGCCCCTGCGCCGGCGGTGCGGTCTACTCGCCGGCGATGACCGACTTCATCTTCGCTGGTGCGCGACGGCTCCTACATGTTCGTCACCGGCCCCGAGGTGGTGAAGACGGTCACCAACGAGACGGTGAGCCAGGAGGAGCTGGGCGACGCCGCGACCCACACCGCGCGCTCGGGCGTGGCCGACCTGGCCTTCGACAACGACGTCCAGGCGTTGAGCGAGATCCGGCGGTTCGTCGATTTCCTGCCGCTCAGCAACCGCGAGAAGCCGCCGGTGCGCCCGAGGTGACGACCCCGATCGCGAGGACCGCTCGCTCGACACGCTCGTGCCGGCCAATCCGAACAAGCCCTACGACATGAAGGAGCTGATCGCCAAGGTCGTGGACGAAGGCGACTTCTTCGAGCTGCAGCCGGACTTCGCCCGCAACATCGTCACCGGCTTGGCCCGGATCGAGGGCGCCACGGTCGGGATCGTCGCCAATCAGCCGATGGTGCTGGCCGGCTGCCTGGACATCGACAACTCACCAAGGCCGCCCGCTTCGTCCGGTTCTGCGACTGTTCGGCATCCCGATCGTCACCTTCGTCGACGTGCCGGGGTTCCTGCCGGGCACGGCCCAGGAATATGGCGGCATCATCAAGCACGGCGCCAAGCTGCTCTACGCCTTCGCCGAAGCGACGGTGCCCAAGGTGACGGTGATCACCCGCAAGGCCTATGGCAGCGCCTACGACGTCATGAGCAGCAAGCACCTGCGCGGCGACGTGAACTACGCCTGGCCCACGGCGGAGATCGCGGTCATGGGGCCGAAGGGGGCGGTCGAGATCATCTTCCGCGCCGACATGGGCGACCCCGCGGCAATCGAGGCGCGCACGCAGGAATATCGCGAGCGCTTCGCCAACCCCTTCATCGCCGCCCGTCGCGGCTTCATCGACGACGTCATCATGCCCCACGGCACCCGCAAACGGGTGGCCCACGCCCTGCGATGGCTGGCGACGAAGAAGCTGGAGAACCCCTGGAAGAAGCGGAACATCCCGCTCTGGCAGGTGCTCCCGTCTTTCAGGTCAGCAGGCCGAGGACCGGCGGCCGCGCGCGGCACCATGGTCGTTTCTGGTTCGGTTGGCCGGTGCCGGCTGCTGCCGCCGTTGGGCGCCGGGGCGCCGCTCCGGCGTCGGGCGCGCCGCCGCTTCCTGGGCCGTGGTCGAGCGGTTGCCCGGCCTCAGCACCGGCACCGCCTGCGGATCAGCTTCTCGATGGCGCGCAGGTTGCCGACCTCGTCGGCCGAACTTGAAGGCGATCGCCTGGCCCTCGGCGCGGCGCGCGGTGCGGCCGATGCAGTGGACGTAGGTCTCGGGCACGTCGGGCAGGTCGAAGTTGACGACGTGGCTGACCGCGTCGACGTCGATGCCGCGGGCGGCGATGTCGGTGGCCACCAGCACCTTGGTGGTGCCGTCCTTGAAGCCGCCGAGCGCCCGCTCGCGGTTGTTCTGCGACTTGTTGCCGTGGATCGCGGCCGCCCCGATGCCGGCCGCCTGGAGATGCCGGGTCACCTGGTCGGCGCGATGCTTGGTGCAGGTGAAGACGATCGCGCGCGACACGTCCGCGCCGCCGAGGATCGTCGCCAGCACCGCCTTCTTGGCCGCCTGGTCTGCACCACGCTCTGCGCCACGCGCTCGGCGGTGGTCGCCACCGGCGTCGGCGACCTTGGCCGGATCGTGCAGGAACTCGCTCGCGAGTGCGGCGATCTCCTTGGGCAGGGTCGCCGAGAAGAACAGGCTCTGCCGCTGGCGCGGGACGTGGCTCATCGCGGCGGATGGCGTGGATGGAGAGCCGATGTCGAGCATCCGGTCGACCTCGTCGAGCACCACCACCTCGACCTTGTCGAGCCGGATCGAGCGCTGGCCGAGATGGTCGACCAGCCGCCCGGGCGTGGCCACCAGGATGTCGTCGCCGCGGCTCATCGCCCGCTGCTGGCGCCGGATGTCGACGCCGCCATAGACCACGGTCGAGCTGAGCGGCAGGTCCGCGCCGTAGGCGGCGAAGCTGTCCTCGATCTGCCCGGCGAGCTCGCGGGTGGGGGCCAGGACCAGCACGCGGCAGGCGTGCGGGCCGACGGCGCGCCGGTCCGCGGCCAGCCGGTGCAGGATCGGCAGCGCGAACGCGGCCGTCTTGCCGGTGCCGGTCTGGGCGATCCCGAGCAGGTCGCGCCCCGCGAGCACGTGGGGGATGGCCTGCGCCTGGATCGGCGTCGGCGCCTCATAACCCTCGGTCGCGAGCGCCCGCAGCAGGGGTGCCGCAAGGCCGAGGTCGGAAAAACTGGTCACGATGATTGCTTTCGCTGGCAAGCGAGGGCGCCGGGCATGGGATATGGATGCGTGGCGCGGCCGTCGCCTGGATTGATGGGTCGGCCGCCCCGCGTGCCTGGGCGAGCTGGTATGAGGGCTGGGCTCCCGACAGGAAGCGCCGACGGACGGGCGCTCTCACGCGGTCGGGAGCCGAGGATCGCTGCTGCGATGCAGCATGAGATGCCGTCACGGGCCGCGAAAGTCAAGGAATTCGTGCATGGGTTGACCTGCATCCGGGCCGCAGCATGTTGGCTTGCCAACGGACGGGAAACATCATGCGCCGGCTCGCCCTTCTCCTGCCGCTGGTCCTGGCTCAGCCGCTCGCGGCCGGGGCAGAGGAGCGGGCGGCTGCCTTCTCGATCGAGTGGGCGGGATTCCAGGTGGGGACCGTCGATCTCCGGCTGCACGCCGATGAGGCGGCCTACCGCCTGTCCTGGCGGGGCCGCTCCATCGGCTGGTTCGGCGCGCTGTTCCCGTTCGAAGCGGAAGGGACGGCGGTTGGCCAGGCCGATGGCATGGAATACCGACCGACGCAGTTTGCCGGGCGAAGCTCATGGCGCGACGGCGAGCGGCGCTGGCGGGTCGAGTTCGCGCCGAATGGGCGGGCCGCCGTCGTGGAGGTGCCGGCGGAGGACCTGACGGAGCGCGAGCCGGTGCCGCACGAGTTGCAGATCGGCCCCGATCCGGCCTCTCTCGCGCTGACGGCGATCCGCCGGGCCTCGCCGGGCCTGCGCCTGTCGGCGCGCAGCTTCGATGGCCGGCGCGCGTTCGGCTTCGCGCTCGCCTGCGCCGAGGCGAGCGGTGCGGCGCCCGCGAGCGAGCTCGCCTGCTCCATCTCGACCGAGCTCCTGGCCGGCGCCTCGCTCCGTTGGCGGGAGGGCTCACGCGACGATGGGGCGCGCCATCCGCTGACGGTTTGGCTGCAGCGCGGCGACGATGGCCAGCTCTGGCCCGCCCGGCTCGAGGCGAGCTCCCGGTTCGGGACGATCGCCGCACAGGCCGTGTCGCCGGAAAAGCTGCCCGCCGCGCAATGATGACGGGTCTGTGGCTCTCCGGCGACAGCGCCGGCGGTCCGGTGCCCGCGGGTCGCGGCCTCGCCGCAGTTGCCTCCGGCGCTCCAGACCCCATTTCCACGGCGTGGCGCCGGCTCGGGCGAAGGCGGTTGTATCGCCCCGGGGCCGCCGCTACCATATCCCTTCAGAACTCCTAGGGAACCAGGGTTCGATGTCGAAAGCCAGCGGCGATTCCAAGAACACCCTCTACTGCTCGTTCTGCGGAAAGAGCCAGCACGAGGTGCGCAAGCTGATCGCCGGGCCGACCGTGTTCATCTGCGACGAGTGCGTCGAGCTCTGCATGGATATCATCCGTGAGGAGAACAAGAGCGCGGTCGCGAAGAGCCGGGCCGGGGTGCCGACCCCCAGCGAGATCAAGTCCGTCCTCGACGACTACGTCATCGGCCAGGAGTACGCCAAGCGCGTGCTGTCGGTGGCCGTGCACAATCACTACAAGCGGCTGGCCCACGGCGGGAAGGGCGGCGAGGTCGAGCTCGCCAAGTCCAACATCCTGCTGATCGGCCCGACCGGGTGCGGCAAGACGCTGCTCGCGCAGACGCTGGCCCGTACGCTCGACGTGCCGTTCACCATGGCCGACGCCACGACGCTGACCGAAGCCGGCTATGTCGGCGAGGACGTCGAGAACATCATCCTCAAGCTGCTCCAGGCCGCCGACTACAATGTCGAGCGGGCGCAGCGCGGCATCGTCTACATCGACGAGGTCGACAAGATCAGCCGCAAGTCCGAGAACCCGTCGATCACCCGCGATGTCTCGGGCGAGGGCGTGCAGCAGGCGCTCTTGAAGATCATCGAGGGCACCGTCGCCAGCGTCCCGCCGCAAGGCGGCAGGAAGCACCCGCAGCAGGAGTTCCTGCAGGTCGACACGACCAACATCCTGTTCATCTGCGGGGGCGCCTTCGCCGGCCTGGAGCGGATCATCGGCCAGCGCGGCAAGCAGCGCTCGATGGGCTTCGGCGCCGAGGTGGCGGCCCCGGACGAGCGCAAGACCGGCGACGTGCTCAAGGAGGTCGAGCCCGACGACCTGCTCAAGTTCGGGCTGATCCCCGAGTTCATCGGCCGGCTGCCGGTGATCGCCACCCTGCACGATCTCGACGTGCCGGCGCTGGTGAAGATCCTCAAGGAGCCCAAGAACGCCCTGGTCAAGCAGTACCAGAAGCTGTTCGACATGGAGGGCGTGCGGCTCGGCTTCACCGAGGATGCGCTGAAGTCGATCGCGGAGAAGGCGATCAAGCGCAAGACCGGGGCGCGCGGCCTGCGCTCCATCATGGAAGCGATCCTGCTCGACACCATGTTCGAGCTGCCGTCGCTGAGCGGCGTGACAGAGTGCGTCATCAACAAGGAGGTCGCCGAGAGCCGCGCGGCCCCGTTGAAGATCTACGCCGATCGGAAGGGCGACGCGGCGTCCTGACCGGCGAACCCGAGGCGCGCCCCGCATGGCACGCCATCTGCTTGAAACGGGTCGGGTGCGCGCCACCTGATTCCCATCCCGATTGCCCGCGCGGCCGCCTTGCCGGTGGCCGGCGGCTTGGCGAGGGTCGATGACCGAGCATTCTCAGAACAGCCTGTTTCCCGTGCTTCCCCTGCGGGACATCGTCGTCTTTCCGCACATGATCGTTCCCCTGTTCGTCGGGCGCGAGAAGTCGATCCACGCGCTCGAGGAGGTGATGAAGGACGACAAGCAGATCCTGCTGGTCGCGCAGAAGAACGCCAGCCAGGACGATCCCGGCCGCGACGACATCTACCGGGTCGGCACCATCTCCAGCGTCCTGCAGCTGCTCAAGCTGCCCGACGGGACGGTGAAGGTGCTGGTCGAGGGCAATGCCCGCGCCCGCATCAAGAGCTTCGTCGACAATCCGCGCTTCTTCCAGGTGCAGGCCGAGTCCCTGTCCGAGGGCGAGGGCGAGGTGCGCGAGACCGAGGCGCTGGTGCGCGCGGTGGTCGGGCAGTTCGAGCAGTATGTGAAGCTGAACAAGAAGGTCCCGCCCGAGGTCCTGGTCTCCCTGTCGCAGATCGACGACCCGGCGAAGCTCGCCGACACCGTGGCGGCGCATCTGTCGCTGAAGATCTCGGACAAGCAGGAGCTGCTCGAGACCGGCAGCCTCGCCGAGCGCCTGGAGCGGCTCTACGGCTTCATGGAGAGCGAGATCTCGGTCCTGCAGGTGGAAAAGCGCATCCGCTCGCGCGTCAAGCGCCAGATGGAGAAGACGCAGCGCGAGTACTACCTGAACGAGCAGATGAAGGCCATCCAAAAGGAGCTCGGCGAGCTCGAGGACGGCAAGGACGAGGCCTCCGAGTTCGAGGCGCGGATCAAGAAGACCAAGCTCACCAAGGAGGCCCGCGACAAGGCCAGGGCGGAGCTGAAGAAGCTGCGCACGATGAGCCCGATGTCGGCCGAGGCCACGGTCGTGCGCAACTATCTCGACTGGATGCTCTCGCTGCCCTGGAAGAAGCGCACCAAGCTCAGCAAGGACATCAACGTCGCCCAGCGCATCCTCGATACCGACCACTACGGCCTGGAGAAGGTCAAGGAGCGGATCGTCGAGTATCTGGCCGTGCAGCAGCGCGTCGACAAGATGAAGGGGCCGATCCTGTGCCTCGTCGGCCCGCCCGGCGTCGGCAAGACCTCGCTCGGCAAGTCGCTGGCCAAGGCCACGGGTCGCAACTTCATCCGCTTCTCGCTGGGCGGCATCCGGGACGAGGCCGAGATCCGCGGCCACCGGCGGACCTATATCGGCTCGATGCCCGGCAAGATCGTGCAGTCGATGAAGAAGGCGAAATCGTCCAACCCGCTGTTCATGCTGGACGAGATCGACAAGATGGGTGCGGATTTCCGCGGCGACCCGTCCTCCGCACTGCTGGAGGTGCTGGACCCCGAGCAGAACGTCAACTTCAACGACCATTACCTCGAGGTCGACTACGACCTTTCCGACGTGATGTTTGTCTGCACGGCGAACACCCTGCGCATGCCGCAGCCCCTGCTCGACCGCATGGAGATCATCCGGCTCGCCGGCTACACCGAGGACGAGAAGGTCGAGATCGCCAAGCGCCACCTGATCCCCAAGCAACGCAAGGAGCATGGGCTGAAGGACGACGAGTGGGTGATCGAGGACGGGGGTCTGGTCGACCTGATCCGCTACTACACCCGCGAGGCCGGTGTGCGTTCGCTCGAGCGCGAGATCGCCAACCTGGCGCGCAAGTCGGTCAAGGAGATCGTCGGCGGCGAGAAGAAGTCGGTGACGATCGGCCGCGACAATCTCGGCGACTATGCCGGGGTGCGGAAATATCGCTACGGCGAGGCCGAGCTCGAGGATTCGGTGGGCGTGGTTACCGGCCTCGCCTGGACCGAGGTCGGCGGCGAGCTGCTCACCATCGAGTCGGTGACGGTGCCCGGCAAGGGCAAGATGACCATCACCGGCAAGCTCGGCGACGTGATGCAGGAGTCGGTGCAGGCCGCCCGCTCCTACGTCCGCAGCCGCGCCTTGATGCTGGGCATCAAGCCCGACACCTTCGACAAGCTCGACATCCACATCCACGTGCCGGAGGGTGCGACGCCCAAGGACGGGCCGTCGGCCGGCATCGCGATGGCGACCTCGATCGTCTCCGTGCTGACGCGGATCCCGGTCAAGGCCAGCGTCGCCATGACCGGCGAGATCACGTTGCGCGGCCGCGTGCTGCCGATCGGCGGGCTCAAGGAGAAGCTGCTCGCGGCGCTGCGCGGCGGGCTGAAGACCGTGATCATCCCGAAGGAGAACGAGAAGGACCTGGCCGAGATCCCGGAGAACGTGAAGTCCGGGCTGACCATCGTGCCGGTCGGCTCGGTCGACGAGGTCCTCAAGCTCGCCTTCGACCGCCTGCCCGACCCGCTCCCCGCCGTCGACGAGGAGCAGGCCGCGGCGGTGGTCACGCAGCCGCCCGCCAAGGCACCGCCGGCCGCGCCGCTGAACTGACGGCCGCGACCAGCGCACGGACGAGGCCCGCCGGAGCGATCCGGCGGGCCTTTCCATTGGCGGGGGGATGGGCGACAACGAGAGCCGGGAGCGGACCACCGCAAGGACCACGAGGGCGGCGATGCGCATCGCGATGTTCCAGGGGCCCTTTCGCGATGAAGGCGTCCGAGCCAACCTTGTGAAGCTGGAAGAGACGGCGCGGGCGGCCGCCGAACTCGGCGCGGGCCTGCTGATCTGCCCCGAGATGTTCCTCTCCGGCTACGCCATCGGGCCGGAGCGGGTGCGCGAGGCAGCCGAGCCCGTGGACGGCCCTGCGGCTGCCAGCGCGGCCGCCATCGCCCGCGACGCCGGCATCGCGCTGCTCTACGGCTACCCGGAGCTGAGCGAGGACGGGCTCGTCTACAATGCGGCGCTCCTGCTCGACCGGCACGGCCGCCGCCTCGCCAATCATCGCAAGACGCACCTGTTCAGCGACCTGGACCGTAGCGCCTTCGCCGCCGGCAACGGCCCGCCCACCCTGGCCGAGATCGACGGCGTGAAGGTCGGCGTCCTGATCTGCTACGACGTCGAGTTCCCGGAGAACGTGCGCGCCCTGGCGCTCGCCGGTGCCGAGCTGGTCGCCGTGCCGACGGCCAACATGGTGCCGTTCTGCTTCGTCATGGAGCACGTCATCCCGACCCGCGCCTACGAGAACCACCTGTTCGTGGCCTATGTGAATCGCTGCGGCAGCGAGGGCAGCCTGGAGTATCTCGGCGGATCGTGCGTCTGCGGACCGGATGGGCAGGACCTCGCCCGCGCCGGGATGGCCGAGGCGTTGCTCACCGCCGACCTGGATCTCGCCCGCCTGCGGGAGCGGCCGCCGCTGAACACCTATCTCGCCGATCGAAGGCCCGAGCTCTACGCCGGGCTGGCCGCCACCGGGGAACCAAAATGACCGCTTCCCACGCGCCTGCAGTCAGCGATTCGGCCGACCGGCGCCCGGTCACCTATTTCGGCCCCGATTTCCCGTTCGCCTACGACGACTGGCTGGCCCACCCGGCTGGCCTGGGCACCCTGCCCGCGGAGCGGCACGGCACCGAGGTCGCAATCGTCGGCGCCGGTGCCTCGGGCATGGTCGCCGCCTACGAGCTGATGCGGCTCGGCCTCAAGCCCGTGCTCTACGAGGCGGGCCGGATCGGCGGCCGGCTGCGCTCGCAGCCCTTCGAGGGGGCGGACGGCGTCATCGCCGAGCTGGGCGGCATGCGCTTTCCGAGCTCGTCGACGGCTTTCTTCCACTATCTCGACAAGGTCGGCCTCGAGCATCGGCCCTTCCCCAACCCGCTGGTGCCGGCGAGCCCGAGCACGGTGATCGATCTCGAGGGCGAGCCCATCTATGTCGAGCGCCCCGAGCAGCTTCCGCCCTTCTTCGGCGAGGTCGCCGACGCGTGGCGCGAGGCGCTGGAGGAAGGTGCCGGCTTCACCGCCCTGCAGGACGCGATCCGCGCCCGCGACGTCGGCCGGCTGAAGGAGCTGTGGAACAAGCTCGTGCCCGTTTGGGACGACCGCAGCTTCTATGATTTCGTCGCCACCAGCCGCGCCTTCGCCAGCCGTTCCTTCCGCCATCGCGAGGTGTTCGGGCAGGTCGGGTTCGGCACCGGCGGCTGGGACACCGACTTCCCCAACTCGATGCTGGAGATCCTGCGCGTCGTCGTCACCAACCAGGACGAGGACCAGCGCCTGATCGTCGGCGGCGTCGAGCAGATGCCGCGGCGCCTGTGGCGGCGCGCGCCGGAGCGCATGGCGCACTGGCCGGCCGGCACCACGCTCGACAAGTTGCACGACGGCGCCACCCGCCCCGGCGTCACCCGCATTGCCCCGACGAGCGATGGCGGCTTCGCGCTGATGGACCGGTGGGGCGACGTGCGCGAGTATCCCGCCGTCCTGGTGACCTGTCAGTCCTGGCTGCTCACGGCCCGCATCGACACCGACGAATCGCTGTTCTCACACCCGCTGTGGATGGCGCTCGACCGCACCCGCTACATGCAGTCCTCCAAGACCTTCGTCATGGTCGACCGCGCCTTCTGGCACGAGCGCGACCCCGCGTCCGGCCGCTACCGTATGAGCACCACGCTGAGCGACCGGCTGACCCGCGGCACCTATCTGTTCGACCATGGCCCGGGCCGGCCGAGCGTGATCTGCCTGTCCTACTCGTGGATGAGCGACGCCCTGAAGATGCTGCCGCTCGACGTCGACCAGCGGGTCGGCCTGATGCTGGCGAGTCTGCAGAAGGTCTATCCCGATCTCGACCTCAAGCGGCACATCGTCGGCGACCCGATCACCGTCTCCTGGGAGAGCGACCCCAACTTCCTCGGCGCCTTCAAGGGCGCCCTGCCCGGCCACTACCGCTACAACCACCGCATGTACTGCCACTTCATGCAGGGGAGCCTGCCGCCGCGCGAGCGCGGCATCTTCCTCGCCGGCGACGACGTGTCCTGGACCCCAGCCTGGGTCGAGGGTGCGGTCACCACCGGCCTCAACGCGGTCTGGGGCATCCTCAACCATCTGGGCGGGGCCTGCCACCCCGAGAACCCAGGCCCGGGCGACCGGTTCGCGGAGCTGGCGCCGGTGGCGCTGCCGGACTGAGGAGCCGCGCGTCGGACGAGGCGGGGCAACTGCGGGCATGGGCAGCGCCGGCGTGATTTCCGGATCGGGCACGCGCCAGCGCCTCGGCGGGATCGCCCTGATGATCGGTGCGGTCGCGTGCTTCTCGTGTCTGGATTCGACCGCCAAGGCGCTCGCCCGAACCATCGACCCGCTGCAGATCGCGGCGGTGCGCTATATCGGCAGCTTTCTCTTTGTCGGCGCGTTTTTCAACCCATGGTCCCGCGCCGGGATCCTGCGCACCAACCGCCTCGGCCTGCAGTGCGGCCGCGCGCTGTGCCTGGCGCTCGCCACGATCTGCGCCTTCACGGCCCTCGGCTCGATGCGCCTGACCCAGGTCACCTCGATCACCTTCACCACGCCGCTGATCGTGGCGCTGCTGGCGGGGCCGATCCTCGGCGAGCGGCTGGGCCTCCCCCGGCTCCTGGCCGTGCTTGCGGGCTTCGCCGGGGTGCTGCTGGTGACCCGGCCAATCAGCGGCGACCTCCACGTCGCGGCCCTGCTCGCGGTCGCAGCCGCCTGCCTCAACGCGCTCTACTCGATCGCGACCCGCATCCTGGCCGGACAGGATTCGGCCGAGACCACCATGTTCTACACCGGGCTGGTGGGTGCGGCATTGTTCCTGCCGGTACTGCCGTTCGTCTGGAGCAACCCGCCCACGGTGCTGGGCTGGATCCTGCTGCCGGCGCTCGGCGCCTTCGGCGCGCTCGGCCACTGGCTGCTGATTCTCGCCCACCGCAAGGCGCCGGCCTCGGTGATCGCACCCTTCTTCTACACCCAGCTGATCTGGGCGAGCCTACTCGGCTTTCTCGTCTTCGGCGACGTGCCGGACGGATGGACGCTCGCGGGCGGTGCCATCGTCATCGCCTCCGGCTTGTTTCTCGTCGCGCGGGAGCGTGTGGTTCCGGCGAGGTCGGGTCGGTGAGGAGTCGGATGGTGAGCAGGATCGGCAAGCCGCGCTTTGCGATGTCCGCCGGCTGGCGACGCTACTGCCACGTCTCGCTCGGGCTGTTCGGCCTGTTCTGGCTGGTGTTGGCGATCGCGCCCAGCGACCGGGCCGATTGGGCGCTGGAGAACGTCCTGGTCCTCCTGTTCGTCCCGGCGCTGCTCGGCTCGATGCGCTGGTTCCCGCTGTCGCGCCTCTCCTGGACGCTGATCCTGCTGTTCCTGTCGCTGCATTCGGTGGGCGCCCACTACACCTATGCGGAGGTGCCGTACGACGACTGGAGCGAGCGGCTGCTGGGCGTGCGGATCAACGACGTGCTCGGGCTCGAGCGCAACCATTTCGACCGGCTGGTCCACTTCAGCTACGGCCTGCTGATGGCCTACCCGATGCGCGAGATGTTCCTGCGCATCGCCGATGCACGCGGCTTTTGGGGCTATTTCCTGCCGCTCGACCTGACGCTGTCGACCTCGGCCATCTTCGAGCTGTTCGAGTGGGCCGCTGCCGAGCTGTTCGGCGGCGATCTCGGCGCGGCCTATCTCGGCATGCAGGGCGACCAATGGGACGCGCAGAAGGACATGGCAATGGCCGGGCTGGGTGCGCTGATCGCGATGCTGGTGACGCTCGCAGTCAACCGCCGCTGGCAGCGCGACTTCAATCGCGAATGGGCCGAGAGCCTGCGCGTCAAGCGGCGGGCGCCGCTGGGCGAGGTGGCGCTGGAGCGCATGGTGCGGGCGGAAGGGTTCGAACCTCCGACACCGGCGGTGTAAGCGCCGTGCTCTTCCGCTGAGCTACGCCCGCGCCGCCGCCACGATAGGCCGCGCGGCAGCGCGGGCACAAGCGCGAGGGCTCAGACGATGAAGTCGGAGCTGGTCGGCAGGTCCGGCGCCGGCGGCGGCTCCAGCCCGACGTCCCCGGCGAGAATGCCGACATTGCCGAAGAAGGTCAGCGTCTCGGTCGTGACCGCGGCGCCCTCGAACTTCGAGATGTCGAGCACGGTCGAGAGCTTGGTGACGCCATCGATCGTGATGTTGCGGATGGTTACGGCGAAATCGCCATTGTCCAAGGCACCGCTGCTGTTCGTGTCGAGATCACCGAACACGCTCAGCCCCGAGGCGCTGAGCAGGACGGTGTCGACCCCGTCGCGGAAATCCATGATGACGTCGTCGCCCTGGTCCTGCGTCGGGTCGGACGCGTCGTAGACGAAGGTGTCGTTGTCCTTGCCGCCCGTCATGCGGTCGTCGCCGGTGCCGCCGTTCAGCAGGTCGTCGCCAGCACCGCCGACCAGCCGGTCGTTGCCGCCGTCGCCGTAGAGCTCGTCGATGCCGTCGCCGCCGTCGAGCATGTCGTTGTCGGCACCGCCCAGCAGCAGGTCGTTGCCGCCCTCGCCGAACAGGCGGTCGTTGCCCGTGTTGCCGAACAGGCTGTCGTCGCCCAGGCCGCCGTAGATCTCGTCGTCGCCGGCACCGCCATCCAGGCCCACCACCTGGTCGATGCCGTTGCCGACATCGTCGCCGTCGCCGCCGTAGAGGGCATCCTTGCCGCCGGCGCCATAGATCGTGTCGTTGCCGGCGCCGCCCTCGAGACGGTTGGCGCCGTCATTGCCCTGGATCACGTCGTCGAAGCTGCTGCCGACGACGTTCTCGAGCCCGGCGAGCGTGTCGGTATAGCCCCAGCCGTCGATGGCGGTGCCGGCATTGAGCAGGACGGTGACCGGGCCGCCGTCCGACGCGTAGGACACCGTGTCGGTGCCGGCGCCGCCGTCGATGCGGTCGTTGCCGCTGCCGCCGGTCAGGAGGTCGTTGCCGCCCTCACCAAACAGGCGGTCGTCGCCGTCGTCGCCGAACAGGCGGTCGTTGCCGGCACCGCCGTAGATCGTGTCGTTGCCGGCGTCACCGAACAGGCTGTCGGCCCCGCCGAAGCCCTTGATCGTGTCGGCATTGATGGTGCCGAGCAGCGTGTTGGCGTTCGCGTTGCCGTTGATCGTGGCCATCTCGATTCCCTCGCTTCGCTGATTTCCGCCCGAGCTCGACGGCCCGCCCGCGCAAGATCGCGGGCGGCGCTCGTCGACTGGAGTTCCGCTAAGGCACCACCTGGAGCATCTTGCCGGTGCCGATCAGGTTGTAGGTGAACAGGTTGCCGGTGTTGGGCGCGCAGGCCGCGGTGGCGTAGCCGGCCTTGCCCACCTCCTTCAGGCGCAGCTTGGCGTCCGCCGCACGGTTGCCGGCCGCGGTCAGCTTGTGGCCGTTCGGCAGGACCAGCTCCGGATGATCGAACGGGGCCTTGTGGCAGCGCACCCGGTCGTCGGTCAGCGCCTTGAGGAACGCCACCAGGTCCGCCTTCTGCTGCGCCGAGAGGCCGAGCATCTGCACGTCGGGATCGTGATTGCTGCCCCGTCCGGCGGGCAGGCTGTACTGGCAATTGTCCTGGAAGACCGGCCCCTGCCCGAGCGCGCCGGAGCCAGTGGTGTCGTTGCCGTCCTGACCACAGCGGTTGCCGCCGCGATTGTAGAAGTCGACGACCTCCTCCAGCGACTTGAGGCCGCCATTGTGGAAGTAGGGTGCGGTGAGCGCGACGTTGCGCAGTGAGGGCGTCTTGAACGCGCCGTCGACGGCAATCCGGGCGTCGGTGGTGCAGTCCCCGTCCGGGCACGGCTCGGCGAACTTGCTTGGATCGACCTCGAACGGATCGACCTTCTGACCGGAGACATGCTGCCGGGTGAACGACAGCGGGTTGCCCCACGGGTCCTTGTCGCCGACGCCGACGTCCTGGTGGGTCGGCGTCACGCCGATATTGTAGAACCCGCCATCGTAGAACGCGACGCCACCGTCGCCCATGAGCATCCGCTCCACGCGCTCATTGGGCTCGCGCGGCGGCATCGCGGCGGCGCTGAACAGCGGCCCGGTATGGCAGTTCACGCACTTGCCCTGGCCGGTGAACACGTCGTGACCGGCCTGCTGCTGCGCGGTGAGCTGGCCTTTGTCGAACGGCGTCTGATTCGAGATCAGCGTTCGCTCGTAGGCATCGATCGCAAGTCCCCAGAACAGCGAGAAGTTGCGCTCGTCCTGCGTGAACCCGCTTCCGTCGGGCGAGCCGTCGTCGGCAAACATGCCGGGGACGTTCCAGAGATCGTCCTTGAACGCTGCCTGGACCAGCTGGCGGTAGCTGTAGACCAGCCCGCGATTGGCGCCTTTGAGGACGAACGGCCCGAGCACGCCATCGGTCGGGGCGATCTTCTGCCCGGCCAGCGCCGTGCGCGACAGCAGCTTGCGGCCGATATGGGCGAAGCTGCGCCCGCTGCAGGCCATCTCGAAGTCGCTGCCGGGCGGCCCGACCGCCTGCGAGGCGAGGCTCATGTTCTCGAGCGCGACCCGCTCCGGGATCAGCCCGCCGACCCCGCCGGCGCGGAAGATGGCCGCGCTCGGGTTGCGATTGCCGAACGGATCCACGCCGTTAAAGACGTTGTTGGCTCGCCCATCCCAGAAATTGCGGTCGAAGAAGGCGGCGTTGATCATGGTCGGCGTGTTGCGCGGCTCGACCTTGCGCACCTGCCGCCGCACGCCGCCGATGGTGATGTCGAAGATTCCGTCCGAGCCGGCCGAGCAGAAATCGTGCAGGGTGCCGAGCTTCCTGGTCGCCGGATTGAGCGCGACGAACGTTCCCTGGAACACGCCCTGCGACGACGCGACGTCGTCGGTGGTGTAGAGCAGCGGCGATTGCCGGTTGCCCGGGTCCTGCAGCTTGTGGAACGGGAAGTCCTCGGCCTTGAGCTTGATGTTGGGCGCGGCCTTCTGGCCCGAGGCGGTCTTGCTGCTGACCGGCTGCTTGCCGCCGAACTTGTCGTCGAACGGCACACCCCGCAGCCCGGGATTGAGCTGGTTGACCAGCCGCGGGTCCGCGCCGGCGTTGAAATGGCAGCTCGCGCACGCCTGCCCGTCGCCGCCCACCGAGCTGTCCCAGAACAGCGCCTTGCCCAGGACGACCAGCCAGGTCCTGCTCTTGACGATGCTGTCGAAGGCGGCGGCGTCGGGGCCGCGCGGCTGCAGGTCGCCCAATGGCTCGACCGTGGGTGGCGGCTCGATGACGGCCGGCGGCTCGTCCAGCTCCTGCGCCCAGCCGGGTAGCGGCAGCGCGAGCGCAAGTAACGGAGCCGCCATGAGACGGCTCATTCTTCCGATCATATGGTTGTCCCGCCCTCTTTTGCTGCAACTGAAGATCATCGTTCGACGTATGCGTCAAACGATATGACCTTCTTTGCATTCTATGCTGCTGAATGGTCGATCGCACACGATGCCTTAATACACGTCGATCCGAAAGGGAGAAGGATGCAATTTGGCAATTGTCCATGGCATCCTCTTCTATGCATACCGCAGTATTGTGTGTTTCCTTGGTGGTTTCGTGATCCGACCGCTTCCGCAACCGAAATTCCACCCGCCGCTCGCCGGCGAGCAAGCGCTGCTGGAGAAGGCGCAGGGGATTGCCATTGCGGTCCCCGCCTGTGTCGCTAGAACAACGCCCGGCGGTCAGGGTGGATCTGGGGCAGATGAGCGACGCGGCGGCCATCATCGAGCGGATTGCGGCCGAGGGGATTCGCTCGATCGACTTCCGCTTCACCGATCTCAGCGGCCGTTGGCGGCACCTCGGCCGCGAGGCCGGGCGGGTCGACGCGACGCATCTCGTCGACGGTGTCTTCATCGACGGCTCCGCTGTGCCGGGCTGGCGCGACGTCACCGACGCCGATCTGCTGCTTCGGCCCGATCTGGCCAGTGCCTTCGCCGACCCGTTCGCCGCTCAGCCCACGCTGGTTCTCGTCTGCGACGTCGCGGAGCCCGCCACCGGCCTGGGCTACGAGCGCGACCCGCGCTCGGCCGCCCAGCGCGCCGAAAGCTTCCTGCACGGCTGCCGGTTCGCCGACGAGGTGAGGGTGGCGGTCGATCTCGCCTTCAGCCTGTTCGACGAGGTCAAGGTCGACGTCGCGCCGCTACGCGGTATGTACAGCCTCTCGTCCGGCGAGCATGGCGGCGCCGGCGGGCGCGAGGGGCACCGTCCGGGGCCCGACGCAGGCTATCTCGCCCTGCCGCCCGCCGATCAGATGGCCGACATTCGCGCCGAGATGGCGTCGGTCATGGCCGGCCTGGGCGTGCCCGGTCTTGGCCATGCCCACGGCCCGGGCCGCGCGCAGAACCGCTTCTGCGGTCTGGACGGCTCCCTGGTCGCCGTCGCCGACCGCGTGCAGACGTTCAAGTACGTCACGCACCAGGTGGCCGCCTCCTATGGCAAGGTCGCCACCTTCATGGCCAAACCGGTCGCCGACGGTCGCGGCTCGGGCATGAGCATCCACCAGGCCCTGTGGCGCGATGGCCGCCCCACCTTCGCCGGGCAGGGCTACGCCGACCTCAGTCAGCTCTGCCTGCAGTTCATCGCCGGCATCATGGCCCATGCCCGGGCGCTCAACGCCTTCACCAATCCCACGACCAACAGCTACAAGCGCCTGCGCCCGGGCCAGGACGAGCCGGTGCTCATCGCCTATGCCGCCCACAACCGGTCGGCGGCGTTGCGCGTGCCCTATGCCGCCCACCCCGAGGACAAGCGGGTGGAGCTGCGATTTCCGGACCCGACCGCCAACCCCTATCTCGCGCTCGCGGCCGTGCTGATGGCCGGTCTCGACGGCATCGAGCACAAGCTCGAGCCGGGCGACGCCATGGATCGCAATCTCTACGACCTGCGGCCGGAGGAGGCCGAGGATCTCGCCTCGGTCAGCGGGACGCTCACCGAGGCGCTGGACGCGCTCAAGGCCGACCACGAGTTCCTGACCCGCGGCGACGTGATGCCGACCGACCTGATCGATGCCTATCTCGAGGTGAAGCGCCGCGAGTGCGACGAGGTCCAGCGCACGCCGCACCCGATCGAGTTCCAGCTCTATCTCGGCCTGTAGCCCCGCGGCTCAGGCCGCGGGAGCGGGTGTCCAGGCGATCTCGGGCGGCTCGCGGAAGGCGAAGCGCTCGAGGTGCCGCGCGACCACCTGCTCGAGCTGCGTGAGAGCGGTGTCGTCGGCGGCCTCGGCGCGCATGGTCAGCACGCCCGGCGCGGCCGTCAACTCGCATACGCCGATCGAGAACTCGATCCGGCCACGCTCGGGATCGAAGGTGACCGGCAGCTTGTGCGCGAAGTGCTTGCACAGCTGCTGCAGGTAGCGGCTGGCGAGCTCGGTGGTGACCCGGGCCTGGGAAATGGGCATCGCTTCCTCCTCGTTCAGCTGCGCTCGACCGCGGTGGCGGCGGCGTCGATCGTCTCGGCGAGCTTGCGGATGCCCTCGTCGGTCAGGTCGCCGCGCGCGACGCGCAGTCGCAAAGCGAGCTTCAGGTTCTCGACCGCACGCAGCAGCGGTGCGGGCGGGACCTCACCATGCATGGCGCGTGCCGCCTCGATCCGCGCCTGCGCGGCATCCAGCGCCGGGCGGTTCGCCGCCAGCCATGACAGGCCCTCGGGCGTCGCGGCGAACAGCCGGCGCGGGCCTTCGCTGGCCGTGACGGCCGCATGGCCCAGCTCCTCGAGCAGCGTCAGCGTCGGGTAGACGACGCCCGGGCTGGGGCTGTAGGCGCCGCCCACCTGCTCCTCGATGGCCTTGATGATCTCGTAGCCGTGCCGCGGTTTCTCCTCCAGCAGCCGGAGGATCAGCAGCCGCAGATCGCCATGGTCCAGGACACGCCCGCCGCGGCGCCCGCCGCGGCCATGGCCGCCCCTGAACTCCTGGCCGCGCTCGTGCCGCGCATGACGGCGATCGCGCTGGCCGTGTCGAAAGGGATTGAACATCGGGTCTCCGATAGGTTTTCGATATAACGAACGTTAAGATATATCGAATCGCTGGAAGCGCAAGGACTGACCGACACAGATGCGCGTGCTATCGCTGCGGCACACCCGAACCCGAGCGTCACGGTTGGCCCGTACCGTCCTCGCCCGCGAGATTGCCTGGATCGAGCCGGTGGCCGCGCTCGACTCCTTACGCGGACTCCCCTGGCCCATGCTGCTCGACAGCGCGCGCGCCGACCCGCGGCTCGGGCGCTGGAGCTACGTCGCCGCCGACCCGTTCCTGACCCTGACCAGCAAGGATGGCCGGCTGACGCTGGGCGAGCGCAGCTTCACCGGCGACCCGTTCGCGGTGCTGCAGCGCGCCCTGGCGCATCATCCGTTGGAGCACGACCCGAGCCTGCCGATGCCGTTCCAGACCGGGGCGATCGGGTGGTTCGGCTACGATCTGGCGCATCATCTTGAAAGATTGCCGCATCCGGCGCTCGACGATCTGGCGCTGCCGGACCTGGCGGTCGGGTTCTATGACACCCTGCTGGCCTTCGACGTGCTCGAGCGACGCGCATGGCTGCTCAGCAGCGGCTGGCCGGAGGCATCGCCCGAGGCGAGCATGCACCGCCGCAAGGCACGCGCCGACGCGCTGCAGGCCCGCCTAGGCAAAGTCAACGAATGCCCGCTGCCTGAGCTGCTCGGGGAAACCAGGATCAGCTCCAATTTCACCCGTCAGGCCTACGAGGCGGCGGTGCAGCGGGTGATCGACTACATCCTGGCCGGCGACATCTTCCAGGCGAACCTGTCGCAGCGCTTCCTTGCCGAGATGCCGCCGGACCTCGATGGCTGGGCGCTCTATCGCCGCCTGCGCGCCGGCAATCCCGCCCCGTTCGCGGCCTATCTCGCGACCGGGGAGGTGGAGATCGTCTCGGCCTCGCCCGAGCGGTTCCTCAAGCTGGAGGGGCGGCAGGTCGAGACTCGGCCGATCAAGGGCACCCGCCCGCGCGGGGCGACGCCGGAGGAGGACCGGCGACTGGGCGAGGAGCTGCTCGCCAGCGAGAAGGACCGCGCCGAGAACGTGATGATCGTCGACCTGCTGCGCAACGATCTGAGCCGGGTCTGCCGCGACCATACCGTGCTCACGCCGGAGATCTGCGCGCTGGAGAGCTTCGCCACGGTGCATCACCTGGTCTCGACCGTCACCGGCGAGTTGCGGCCCGGCCTGGATGCGGTCGACCTGCTGCGCGCGACCTTTCCCGGCGGCTCGATCACCGGCGCCCCCAAGATCCGGGCGATGGAGATCATCGCCGAGCTCGAACCCACGCGGCGCGGGCCCTATTGCGGGGCGATCGGCTGGCTGGGCGGCGACGGCTGGATGGACACCAGCATCACCATCCGCACTTACGCGCTGAAGGACGGCAAGGTCGCGTTTCAGGCCGGCGGCGGCATCGTCGCCGACAGCGACCCGGCGGCCGAGTACGAGGAGACGCTGGACAAGGCCCGCGCCCTGATCGAGGCATTGGGAGGAGTGCGGTGATCCTCCTGATCGACAATTACGACAGCTTCGTCTGGAATCTCGCCCGCTACGTCAGCGAGCTCGGCCATACCAGAATCGTCGTGCGCAACGATGCGACCAGTCTCGACGACATCACCGCCCTGGCCCCGACCCACATCATCGTCTCGCCCGGCCCCTGCTCGCCGGCGGAGGCCGGGATCAGCAACGCGGTGATCGCCGCGTTCGGCGCGAGCGTGCCGATTCTCGGCGTCTGTCTGGGCCACCAATGCATCGGCGCCGCCCTAGGCGGCAAGGTCGCGCGGGCGCGCCGCCCGATGCACGGCAAGACCTCGCTGGTCCGCCACGACGGCACGGGCGTGTTCGCGGGCCTGCCGGCTCCACTGCGCGTGACCCGCTACCACTCGCTGATCGTCGAGGACGAGGCTCTGCCGGAATGTCTCCAGGTGACGGCGCGCAGCGACCAGGGCGAGATCATGGCGCTCGCCCACCGGACGCAACCGACCGTCGGGGTACAGTTCCATCCGGAGGCGGTGCTGACCGAGCACGGCCACGAACTGCTGCGCAACTTCCTGCAACTCGGCGCTGCGACATCCAGGACGCCGGCGCCGGCCGGGACGCTGACGGCGGCGCGCTCCTGACGGCGGGATCGATGGGTAGGTAGGCCGTCTCAGGCCGTCAGTCGATCGATCATCGGTTGTGTGACCAGGCAGACGCCATTGTCCGTGCGCCGGAACCGCTTGGCGTCGAGCTCCGGATCCTCACCGATCACCAGGCCGCCGGGGATCTTCACGCCGCGGTCGACGACGACCTTGCTCAGGCGCGCCTTGCGGCCGATGTCGACCTCGGGCAGCACCACCGCACCGTCGAGCTTGGCGTAGGAATGGACGTGCACGCCCGTGAACAGGAGGGAATCGCTTACGGCGCTGCCGGAAATGATGCAGCCGCCCGAGACCAGCGAGCTGACCGCCATGCCGCGGCGGCCGTCCTCGTCGTGGACGAACTTGGCGGGCGGGGTGATCTCGGCATAGGTCCAGATCGGCCAGTTGTGATCGTAGAGATCGAGCGCCGGGATGATCCGGGTGAGGTCCATATTGGCGTCCCAATAGGCATCGACCGTGCCCGCGTCGCGCCAATAGTCCTCCGATTCCGCCTTCGACTTGACGCAGGACTTGGCGAAGCGGTGCGCCACGGCCTTCCCGTGCTTCACCAGATAGGGGATGATGTTGTTGCCGAAATCGTGCGCGGAGCTCGAATCGGCGGCGTCGCGCCGGAGCTGGTCGTAGAGGAACTTGGCGTCGAACACGTAGATGCCCATGCTCGCCAGCGCCATGTCCGGATTGCCGGGGATGCCGGGCGGGTCCTTGGGCTTCTCCAGGAACGAGACGATCCGGTCGTGCTCGTCGACATGCATCACGCCGAAGCCGGTGGCCTCCATGCGCGGAACCTCGAGGCAGCCGATGGTCACGTCCGCCTTGTCGGCGACGTGCTGCTCGAGCATGATCTCGTAGTCCATCTTGTAGACGTGGTCGCCGGCCAGCACGACGATGTGGTCGATGCCGTAGGCCTCGAGGATGTCGATGTTCTGAAACACCGCGTCCGCGGTGCCCTCGTACCACTGGGTCTCGGAGACGCGCTGGCTCGCGGGCAAGACGTCGAAGCTCTCGTTGCGCTCCGGGCGCAGGAAGTTCCAGCCCCGCTGCAGGTGCCGGATCAGGCTGTGGGCCTTGTACTGGGTGGCGACGCCGATGCGGCGAATGCCGGAATTGAGCGCGTTGGAGAGCGCGAAGTCGATGATCCGCGTCTTGCCGCCGAAGTAGACGGCGGGCTTGGCACGGCGGTCGGTGAGCTCGCGCAGGCGAGAGCCGCGGCCGCCGGCGAGGACGAAGGCGAACGCGTTGCGGCTGAGCCGGCTGGACATGGACGATTGCGGCACGACCTTCCTCCCCCCTAGATGGGAGGCAAGTGTCGGCGAACCGGCGACGACAGGCAAGCTGCAGCATGGCCAGAGCGCGTTGGAAGACGGCAGCTACTATCATCTGACGGCCCCTCCCTTGCCGCCGCGTCCGCCCCTCGCGGACTCGATCCGGGCGGAGACCGCGATCGTCGGCGGGGGACTGGCCGGCTTGGCCACCGCCCTGTCGCTGGCGGAGCGCGGTCGGGACTCGGTCCTGCTCGAGGGCCAGACCATCGGCGCCGGCGCCTCGGGGCGGAACGGCGGGATGGTGTCGGCCGGGTTCGCCGCCTCGACGCGCGTCCTGGAGCGCGCTGTCGGGCCGCAGGCTGCACGCTCGCTGATGCGGCTCAGTCGCGAGGCCATGGACCTGATCCGCTGGCGCATCGCACGCTACGCCATCGCCTGCGAGCCGGTGTCGGGCGTGGTCATCGCCTCCTGGTTCGACGATGGCGCGGCTCTCGCCGCCGAGGTCGCCGAATCCAACCGCCGCTACGGCATGCGTCTCGAATATTGGGACCGGGCGCGGCTGCGGCGCGACTATCCGTCCCCGCGGTACTGGGACGGGATGTTCGATCCCGAGGGCTTCCATCTCGACCCCTTCGCGCTGCTGCGCGGCTATGCCGCCGCCGCCGAGGCGATGGGTGCCCGGCTGTACGAGCGCACGCCGGCGACCAGCCTGCGGCGTGTCGCCGGCGGCTGGCGGCTGGCAACGCCCGAAGGCGAAGTGATCGCCGACCGGGTGGTCCTCTGCCAGAGCGCCTACCCGCCGCGAATCCTGCGGTCGGTGGCGCGCGCCACCCTGCCCGTCTTCACCTACGTCATCGTGACGGCACCGCTGTCGGGCGCCCATGCCGAGGTGATTCGCGCGCCCTACGCGGTCTACGACAATCGATTCGCCACCGGCTACTACCGGCTTCTGGCGGACGGCCGACTTCTGTGGGGCGGCCGAATCAGTACCCGGGAGCGGCCGCACGATCTCGCCGAGACGATGCGGCGCGATCTGGCACTGGTCTATCCGCAGCTCGCCGACGTCGGGGTCGACTATGCATGGTCGGGCCGGATGGGCTTCGCCCGGCACAAGATGCCCCTGATCCGCGAGCTGGCGCCGGGTCTGTGGGTCAACAGCTGCTTCGGCGGGCATGGTCTGAACACGACCACACTGGGCGGCGAGCTGGTGGCCAGCGCCCTCGCCGAGGACGACCGGCGCTGGCAGCTGCTGGCGCCGTTCGCGCCGCGCTGGGTGGGCGGTGCGCTCGGCTCGTTCGCCGCGCAGGCGATCTATGGCCGCGCCCGTCTGCAGGACGCCGCCCGCGCCCGCTGGCATCGCCAGCGCGCCGCCCGCCGTCGCGACGTCGCCTAGACATCCGGCGGATTCGAGCGAGCGCTTCGCGCCGAAACGGATAGCCGCATAAGGTCGCAATTCAACTGCAGAGTGTTATATGTGAACCGCTTGTCGTCCTTTACGGGAATAACTTTCCCCTCTGGCGCGTCTGTATGGCGAACAAGGGCCATCCAAGGTGGCCCTGGCCATGACATCCGAGGGACGGCATCCGATGCGGCTTCAGCGACGCGGCATATTGCACGGTCTTATCGCACTCCCGATCAGCTGGCCTCGGCCGGAGTTGCCCCCCGGTGAGGTGAGCGCGTCCGCCAGCAGTGGCCGTGAGCTGGCGCAACGCCTGGATCGCGCCCGCCCCGGCGACGTCATCGCACTCGAGCCCGGCCAGTATGGCGGTGTCGAGGAGTTCGTCGTGGCTGCCGACGATGTCTCCATCGTCTCGCTGGTCCCGCTCGGCGCGATCATCCACGCACCGGTGCTGGTCGATGGTCACGGTGTGACACTGACCGGTCTGGCATTCCGCGATCCCGGAGCCCCCGGCTTCCAGCTCGCCGCTGCGATGGCATGTCGCGACTTCCTGTCGATCACGGGAATCGACGTGGAAGTCAGAGGCTGCGATTTCGGCTATTTCGGGGCACGGGCCATTCTCGTGCGCCCCAGCGGACTGCGCCCCTACATCCACGACTGCACGTTCCACGACAATCGCGACGGCGGCGGCGACCACAACGTCCACGAGGCGATCTCTCTGGGCTACGACAATCCAACTGCCGTCACGTCGCTGCGGGCTCGCGTACTCAACAATCGTATGTGGAACCTGAACGTCGAGGACGAGGCGATCAGCATCAAGACATCGGACAATCTCATTCAAGGCAACACGCTCAGCTCCAGCAAGGCCGGTTTCAGCAATCGCTATGGAGAGCGCAACCAGTATATCAACAATCGATTTGCGGGCGCGCGCGGCTGCGTGATCTATGATCGCGACAATGTCCTTCGCGACAACACGGTCGAGCTCGGCGGCAAGATCCTCATCATGGGCGGCAATGCGACCGCCAACGAAACACGCAACAACTATCGCAGCCAGTCGACCAACGCCACGCTCGATGGAAACAAGGGCCCGCTCATCATCGGGTACAACTATTCCGGCGACAAGCTGCCCGCGTTGAACACCCGCGTGTTGAGCCACACGGGAACCATCCGGCTGCGCGATCAGGACGGCACCCGCATCGCCGGGCGGCTGGTCGGCTAGCCTCGCCGGCTGCCGCGATCCCGGCAAAAGAGTCGCCGGACCCGGCGCAACCCGCCATCGGGCATTCCCAAAGCGCGGCCGGCGCGGCCATAGTCGCCGCGGCCATCGCGATGGCCGGAGCTGGTGAGACGGCCGTCCGGAGTTTGTAACGTGGCAGCGGTGACCAAGCCCGACGAAGGCCGCGCTGGGGTCGCGCCAAGTCTGGCTTTCGTCACAGTCGGTGCCGAGGCCGTGCTCCGGCTCTCCGGCGACTGGACGATCCAATACGGGCCGCCGGCAGAGGCCGAGATTCGCCGGCATCTTTCGGGTCTCGGCAGCGGGTCGCGGATCGGCTTCGACGCTGCTGCCGTAGGCAGCTGGGATTCGGTCCTGCCCAGCTTCGTGCTGCGACTCCGCCAGATCGCAGCGGCGCAAGGCGCCGAGCTGGCGACGGACGGTCTGCCGGAGGGCGCCGCGCGCCTGGTTGGCCTCGCGGCGGCGGTGCCGCCGCAGAAACAAGCTGGCGCGCCGGACAGACCGCCGCTGCTCGACCGGCTGGGCAGGGACTTTCTCGGCTGGCTGGCCGGCGCCGAGGATGCGGTGAGCTTCCTGGGCGAGACATCCATCGCCCTCTGGCGGCTCGTGACCGGCCGCGCCAACCTGCGGGCACAGGACTTCTGGCTCGGGATTCAGCAATCCGGCGTCAACGCGCTGCCGATCATCGGCCTGATCAGCTTTCTCGTCGGCATGATCCAGGCCTTCGTCGGCGGCTCACAGCTCGCGCTGTTCGGCGCCGAGGTGTTCGTCGCCAACCTGGTGGCGATCGCGATGCTGCGCGAGATGGGGCCGCTGATGGCCGCCCTGATCATGACCGGCCGCACCGGCTCGGCCTATGCCGCCGAGCTCGGCACCATGCAGGTCAACGAGGAGATCGACGCCCTGCGCGGGCTGGGGATCTCGCCGATCGAGTTTCTGGTCCTGCCGCGGGTGCTGGCCCTCGCGCTGATGATGCCGCTGCTCGGGATCTATGCCAACGTGTTCGGCGTTCTGGGCGGCGCCGCCGTGGGGGTGGGCGTGCTCGGGATCTCGCCCATCACCTATTACGAGCAGAGCCTGCAGTTCGTTCGGCTGCAGGATATGGCCGTCGGCATTGGCAAGGCTGCCATATTCGGCGTGCTGGTAGGGCTGGCCGGCTGCCTGCGTGGCATCCGTTCGGGGCGCAATGCCGCCTCGGTCGGCTCCTCGACCACCTCCGCGGTCGTCAGTGGGATCGTCGTCGTGATCATCGCCGACTTCGTGGTCAACGTGCTGGCCCATGTCCTGGGAATTTGACCCGAAGGCGCCCCCGGAATCCCGGCTTCCGCAGATCGAGGTCGAGGGCCTGAAGATGGCGTTCGGCAGCCGCGTCCTGATGGACGGGCTGACCTTCACCATCCGCCGCGGCGACATCTTCATCATCATGGGCGGCAGCGGCTCGGGCAAGAGCACGCTGTTGCGCTGCATCGTCGGGCTGCAGAGACCGGCGGCCGGCACGATCCGGATGGAAGGCGAGGACGTCTGGGACGCCGACCCCGAGGAGCAGGCGCGCATCCAGCGCCGCTTCGGCATCATGTACCAGCAGGGCGCGCTCTGGACCTCGATGACCCTGGCTGAGAACGTGGCGCTGCCGCTGCAGACCTACACCGACCTGACGCCGGAAGCGATCGCGGAGCTCGCCGAATACAAGCTCGCCCTGGTCGGGCTCGCCGGCTTCGGTGGCTATTCGCCCGCCGAGATCAGCGGCGGCATGCGCAAGCGGGCCGCGATCGCGCGCGCCATGGCGCTCGATCCGGAGGTGCTGTTTCTCGACGAGCCCGGCGCCGGCCTCGACCCGATCACCTCGCGCCTGCTGGACGATCTGATCCTCGCGTTGCGGCAGGCCCTGGGGATGACCGTCGTGATCGTCACACACGAGCTCGCCAGCATCTTCGCGGTCGGGGACAACTCCGTCTTCCTCGACGCGGAGACGCGGACCATGATCGCCCACGGCAACCCGTCCTGGCTGGTCGAGCACACCGACCAGCCGAAGCTGCGGGCATTCCTCACCCGCGGCGCCAAGGAGACCGCGCCATGAACCGAGGCGTGAGCCCGAGGCTCATCGGGCTGTTCGTGCTGGGTGCCATCGTCCTCGGCATCCTGGGCGCGCTGGCGCTGGGCGGCAGTGAGCTGTTCCTGCACGGCTCACGCTACACGATCTACTTCGACGAATCGCTGAAGGGTCTGCGCCGCGGCTCGCCCTTGACCTTCCGCGGCGTCGACATCGGGCAGGTCGTCGAGATCCGAGCCGTCTACGAGCCTGCCACGCGCACCGTCCATGTTCCAGTCATCGTCGAGATTCGCCCGGGCTCGGTGGTCCTGGACGACGACGTCGACCGCGATGGCTCCGCGATGACCGGTCTCATCAAGGAAGGTCTGCGCGCGCGCCTCGACCTCCAGAGCCTGCTCACCGGGCAGCTGCTGATCGCCCTCGATTTCTTCCCAGGCCCGGTCAATGCGGGGTCGGAGGCGATCGAGCCGGGCACCATCCCGTCGGTGCCGTCCACCCTGGCGACATTCCAGCGCACAGCGGACAGCGCCTTGATGGAGCTGCCCGAGATCACGCGGTCGCTGCGGGAGGTGGCATCGGCGCTGCAGCGCTTTCTGTCGGACAGCAATCGCCAGGGCATCCAGGACACGATCGCCTCGCTGTCCGTCCTGGCCCGGTCGCTGGGTGATCCGGAAGGTCCGGCACAACGCACGCTGGCCGAGCTGCCGTCGCTCGTCGGCGACCTGAGACAGGGAGCCGCGCAGATCACGCCGGTGCTGCAGCATCTGGACGGCCTCGCCACGAGCGGCGACGCGCGCCTGCAGGCGCTGGGCGACCAGCTGGCTCGGGTCTCCGAGTCCGCCGCCAAGGCCGCCGATCAGGCGGCCGCCTTGATGCGCGAGAACCGGCGCGGGCTGAACGAGTTCGTGGACGACGGCCTGCCGCAGATGCAGGGCTTCGTCGAGGATGCGACCCGCCTGGTCAACGAGCTCAGCAGCACGATCCGCGACTTGCGCCAGGATCCGACGCGCTTCTTCCTCGGCGATCGCGCGCGGCAGGGAGTTCAGCTGAAATGACAAGCCTGCTGGCGCTGCGCCGGCGCGACACCGTCGCCAGCCTCGCTTCGGCGCTGCTGGTCGGAGGATGCATCCCCGCATTCCCCATCGGCGGCCCGGACCCGCGCACCTTCAGAGTTACGCCGAAATACACCTTCGCCGACGACCTGCCGACCGTCAGCTGGTCGCTCGCCGTGGCGGAGCCTTCTGCCGAGCGAACACTCGACACCAATCGCATCGCGGTGGTCACCAACGGCATCAATGTCGACTATGTGGCGCTGGCGTTCTGGATCGACCGCGCGCCGTCGATGCTACAGACGCTGATCGTGCAATCCTTCCGCAATTCGGGCCGGATCACGCAGGTCGGCACCACGCGCGACCGGTTGCGTGCCGATTTCCTGCTCAGCTCGGATCTGCGCGCGTTCCAGCTGAACCGCGGCAACGGTCAGGACCAGATCCGGGTACGGCTCGACGTCCAGCTGCTGCGGATGCCGCAACGCGATCCGGTCGGGACCGAGACCCTTTCCGCCGACTGGGCGCCGGCGGGGAGCGGCGTCGACGCGGCCGTCGGGGCGTTCGACGAGGCTACCGGCCGCGTGCTCAAGGATCTCGTCGCCTGGACGCTGAGGAGTGGCCAGCGGGGGCTCCGATGACCGCGCGCCCGCTCTTCCCGCCCATCGAGCCCTATGCCCGGGGCCATCTCGACGTCGGCGACGGGCACCGCGTCTACTGGGAGATTTGCGGCAATCCTTCGGGCAAGCCGGCCGTGTTCCTGCATGGCGGGCCCGGCGGCGGCTTCAGCCCGGAGCACCGGCGCCTGTTCGATCCCGACCGCTATCGCGTGCTCCTGTTCGATCAGCGCGGTTGTGGCAAGAGCACGCCGCACGGCTCGCTCGACGCCAACACCACCTGGGACCTCGTCGCCGACATCGAGCGGTTGCGGGGCCTCATGGAGGTCGAGCGGTGGCTGGTGTTCGGCGGCTCGTGGGGCAGCACGCTGGCGCTGGCCTACGCGCAGACCCATCCCGAGCGGACAAGCGAGCTCGTTCTGCGCGGGATCTTCCTGCTGCGCCGCTGGGAGCTGCTCTGGTACTACCAGCACGGCGCCTCGCTCCTGTTCCCCGACAAGTGGGAGCGGTTCCTCGCCCCGATACCGCCCGGCGAGCGGGACGACCTGATCGCGGCCTACCGCCGCCGCCTGCTCGACCCCGACCCCGCCGTGCAGCTCGAGGCGGCACGCGCCTGGAGCCTGTGGGAGGGGGAGACCATCACCCTGCTGCCCAACGCGGAATTCAGCCGCCAGTTCGGGGCGGACGACTATGCCCGAGCCTTCGCGCGCATCGAGAACCACTATTTCGTGCACGGGGGGTGGCTCGACGAGGGCCAGCTCGTCCGCGAGGTCGGGCGCCTGCGCGGTATCCCGGCGGTCATCATCCAGGGCCGGTACGACATCGCCACGCCGGCCGCCTCGGCTTGGGACCTGCATCGGGCGTGGCCGGAGGCCGAGTTCCGCCTCGTCGAGGGCGCCGGCCATGCCTACTCCGAGCCCGGTATCCAGACCGCCCTGCTCGAAGCGACCGACCGTTACGCGCTGCGCTGATCCGCCGGCCTCGACGGGGCTGACGCCGCCGCTTATGCTGCATTGCAGCAATGGAGTATCCTGCCGATGACCGAGACCCGTGCGGTGGCGAACCTGCCCAACCTGAGCATCGAGATCCTGCACAAGGAGGCGCCCCAGGAGGGGGCCGAGTATCTCTCGGTCACCCTGCGCGGCACGCCCGATCTGGGTGCGGCCATCGGCCTGCTCGATCCCTTGGCGCTGCTGGGCGCGGCTGCGGCCTTCAACCCCTGGCAGGCCTGGCTGCGGCTGGCCGACCCGTTCGGCTTCTGGCAGCGCCGCGCGGCGTTGCTGACCGAAGCGCGGCATCACCCATGATTCGCCACATCGTCCTATTCAGCGCCCGCGACCCGGCGGATCTGCCGCTGATCCAGGCCACGCTGTCGCGCCTGGCCGAGATTCCGGAGGCGCTGCGGCTGGAGGTGGCGCCGAACTCGCGGCGCGACGGCCTGTCCTCGGAGATCGACCTCGTGGTCTACGGCGAGTTCGCGGACTTCGCGGCGCTCGACCGGTTCAAGGCGCACCCGATCTACGCCGAGAGCGTGGCCGTGGTGCGCCCCCGCCGCGAGATCCGCATCGCCGTGGATTTCGAGGCCGGCGGCTAGCCTTCCGTCAGCCGCCGCCGCGCCTGGCCGAAATAGGCGAGGCCGGCGGCCAGAAACCCGTTGTCCACGCGCAGCGTCTGGCCGGTGATGCCATCGGCGCCAGCGAGGAACCGGACCGCGGCCGCCACCTCCTCGGGCGTGTTGAACCGGCCGAGTGGCGTGCGCTCCAGATCGTGGCGGTGGACCTCGGCATCGTCGCGGGTGCGCGCCATGCTGGCGCTGCGATGCTCGACGATGCCGGGCGAGACGGCGTTGACCAGGATGCCGAACGGCGCCAGCTCGATCGCCATGCCCTGGACCAGCGAGCGCTGCGCCGCCTTGGTGGCGCAATAGACCATCTCGCCGGCCCAGGCCTGATCGGCCGCGACCGAGGTGATGACTACGATCCGCCCGCTGCCGGCAGCCTTCATCCGGCGCGCGACCGCCTGGCAGGCGAGGAAGGTGCCGCGGACATTGACCGCGAGCATCCGGTCGAGATCGGCCGCGGGGATGTCGAGGAAGCGGTTGGCCGTGCTGAAGGCCGCGCAGCAGACCAGCACCTCGGGCGCCTCGCCGGCGAACAGCCCGTCGACCGCCGTGAACGCGCTCTCGATCGCGGCCGGGTCGGCGAGGTCGGTGCGGATCGTCCGCAGCCGGTGGCCGCACAGCGCGCGCGCCGCGTCGTCGGGCTGCAGGTCGAGATTGACCACCGTCGCCCCCTGCGAGGTGAAGGCCTGGGCGACCACGCGGCCGATGCCGCCCGATGCGCCCGTGACGACCACCCGGTGTGGCGCCATCCGCGTCCCCTCGTTCATGGTGCGAAGCCCCCGATGTCGACCTCGGGCTTCCTGCCCAGGATCGCCTCGGCCACCGACTTGGCCGCGATCGGCCCGGCGCTGAAGCCCAGCCACGGGAACAGGCTGAGCCAGAATCCCGGCACGCCCGGCACCTCGCCCAGGATCGGGCGCCAGTCCCCGGTGCCGTTGACGATCGCGGCCCAGCTCCGCAGGAGCTGCGCCTGGGCCAGAGCAGGGACGGTGCGGACCGCAGCGGCGAGATTGGTCCGCACTTGGCCGGGGTCGACTACCGGCCTTCCGGCGGCGTCCAGCCGCGCCGGGTAGCCGCCGCCGATCAGCAGGCCGCCCGAGCGGGCCTGCTTCAGGGTCAGGCGGCGGCCGGCCGAGTAGACGAGGTGGTGCACCAGCGGGGCCACGGGCTCGGTCACGTTGACCTGGATCGGGAAGCCTTGCAGCGGCAGCGCGACCCCGACCATCGCCGCCACAGATGCCGCCTCGGCCCCGGCGCAGTTGACGACGCGGCGGGCGGCGATCGGGCCTTCGCCGGTCGCGGCCGCGAAGCCGCCGGCCTCGGTACGCAGGCCGGTCAGGGCCACGCCGCACATCAGCCGCGCGCCGAGCCGTTCGGCGGCGCGGGCGAAGGCGGGGGCCGCCTTCTGCGGGTTGGCCTTGCCTTCGATCGGGCAGAACGCCGCCCCCGCGAGGTCGGGCGCCAGATAGGGGGCGGTCCGGCGCAGAGCGGCAGCATCCAGGATCTCGACCGGCAGGCCCTGCGCGCGCTCGACCTCGGCCTTGCGCTCGAGGATGCGGAGCTGGCGCTCGTCCTCGGCCACCATCAGCCCGCCGGGCAGAGCGATCTCGAGGTCGGCATCCAGCTCGGCCTCCAGTCCGCCCCAGAGCCGGATCGATTCGATCATCAGCGGAATGGTCGGCGCGAAGCCGCGAGTCCACCCTTCCCCCTGCTCCAGGAACGGCTCGAGCGGGATCTGGGCGTGGATGCTGCCGGAATTGGCGCCGGAGGCCTGGGCGTTGATCTCGCCGCGCTCGATCAGCAGCACGTCCGCCCCGCCCCGCGCCAGATAGTAGGCCGTGGCGGTGCCGGCGAGCCCGCCGCCCACCACCAGGATGTCGGCCCGTGTCACGCCCGGGTTTCGGTTTGCCGCTCCGGTCGCGGCAACCTATCGTGCCGGCAGCGCGAGGCGAGGAGATCCGGGCTCATGGCGACACAGTTCCGCGGCAGCTACACCGTGACGATCACACCCTTCACCGAGGACGGCAAGGCGATCGACCTCGCCGCCTGGCGCCGCTTCGTCGACTGGCAGCTCGCCGAGGGCGTGCCGGGCCTCATCATCCTCGGCACCACCGGCGAGTTCCTGACCGTCAGCGACGCGGAGCGGCGGGAGTTCGTGGGCGCCACGGTCGAGCACGTCGCCGGCCGTGTCCCGGTCATGGTCGGCACCATGAACGCCTACACGCCCAACGCCGTGCGCTACAGCCGCGAGGCCGAGGAGTTGGGTGCGGACGGGCTGATGATCGTGCCGCCCTACTATTACACGCCCACCGAGGACGAGATCTTCGGCTACTACCAGGCGATCTGCGAGGCGGTGTCCCTGCCGATCATGCTCTACAACAACCCGTTCACCTCCAACGTTGACATGTCGGCGAAGCTGGTGGCCCGGCTGACGCGCGCCTTCGAGCAGATCCGCTACATCAAGGAGGCGAGCCAGGACATCGCCCGGGTCTACGACATCATCGAGGCGACCGAGGGTGTCATGAACGTCTTCGCCGGCGAGCGGATCGTCGAATCCTACCTCATGGGTGCCGTCGGCTACGTCAATCCCTACGGCAACTACATCCCGCGCGCCTCGCACCGCATCTGCGACTTCATCACCGAGGGCCGCATCGAGGACGCCAAGCGCATCCAGCGCCTGATCGACCACATGCAGGTGATCATCAACGAGGGCCACCCGACCTACGGCCACCAGTGCTACTCCAAGGCCCTGGCCGCGGCCGCGGGCTATCCGGTCGGCGACGTGCGCGCACCGCTCACCACCTTCAAGGCGCTGGGGCGCGAGGGCGAGGAGCGGGTGGAAAAGCTGACCGGGCTCATGGGCGAGCTCGACACGCTGATGGCCGCGCTGGACGGCCAGCGCCTGCAGGCGGCGGAGTAGGCATGACGCCCTTGCTGTTCTCGCCCCTGGCGCTGCGCGGCCTCGAGCTGCGCAACCGGATCGTGGTCTCGCCGATGTGCCAGTACTCGGCGGTCGAAGGCGCGATCCAGGACTGGCACCTGCAGCATCACGCCCGGTTCGCGCTGGGCGGCTTCGGCGCCGCCTTCGTCGAGGCCACCGGCGTGACGCGCGACGGCCGTATCACCCACGGCTGCACCGGCCTGTGGGAGGACGGCCAGATCGAGGGAATGGCGCGGATCGCCGCCATGTACCGCGAGCATGGGGTGACGCCGGGCATCCAGCTCGGCCATGCCGGCCGCAGGGCCAGCCAGGCGCGGCCCTGGGAGGGCAACAAGCCGCTGGCGCTGGGCGGCCCGGACCCGGCCTGGCAGACGGTGGGCCCCAGCGCCGTGCCGGAGCGGGAGGGCTATCCGGCGCCGCATGCGCTGACCGCGGCCGAGATCGAGGCGATCGTCGCGGCGTTCCGCGACGCCTCGCTGCGCGCGCGGCGCGCGGGGTTCGACATCGTCGAGATCCACGGTGCGCACGGCTACCTGCTGCACTCCTTCTTCTCGCCGATCCCCAACCGGCGCGAGGACGAGTTCGGCGGCAGCCTGGAGCGGCGGATGCGCGTGCCGCTCATGGTGGCCGAGGCGGTGCGTGCCGCCTGGCCCGCCGAGCTGCCGCTGTTCTACCGCGTCTCCTCGGTCGATGGTGTCGAGGGCGGGGTGACCATCGAGGACACGGTGGCGCTGGCCAAGGCGCTCAAGGCGCGCGGCATCGACGTGATCGACTGCTCCTCGGGCGGCGTCTCCGGCCCCGCCACCCTGGCCACCCGCAAGATCAGCCAGGGCTACCAAGTGCCATATGCCGCGGCGGTGCGCGCGGGCGCCGGGATCGCGACCATGGCCGTGGGTGCGATCATCGCGCCGGAACTCGCCGAATCGGTGCTGGCCATCGGCAAGGCCGACCTGATCGCCCTCGGCCGCGAGCTGATGGCCGACCCGAACTGGCCCTACCGCGCCGCCAGAGAGCTGGGCATGGAGCAGCCCTGGCGGGTGCTGCCGGACAAGTATGCCTTCTATCTCGAGCGCCGGGCCGCCGTGCTGGAAGAGTGATAGGGCTGCTGCGGGAGACAGACATGCGGACGACCTTGGTCATCGACGAGGAGCTTCTGGAGCGCGCCGCGGCTCTGACCGGAGTCAAGGAACGAGCGGAGTTGGTTCGCGAGGGCCTGAGGGCGTTGATCCAGCGCGAGAGTGCGCGCCGCCTCACCCGTCTCGGCGGTAGCGAGCCTCAGCTCAGGCAGGTTCACAGACGACGGGCGCCGGCTTCTCGCGACACCGCGTGATGCGCAACGAGATGAGAGTTCGGACTGGCCATCTCCCGACCAGAGTCGCCCCTACCGCAGGTAGCTCGCCCCGTTCACGTCCAGCGTGGCGCCGGTGAGGTGGCGGCAGGTGCCGGTGGCGAGCCAGGCGATCAGGTCGGCGATCTCGGCCGGCGGCACCCATTCGCCCATCGCCAGCCCGGCGGTGACCGCGGCCTCGCCGCCGGCGGCGGCTGCCGCCTGCTCGGAGAGGCGGGTGCGGACCACGCCCGGGGCAATGTTGTAGGCCAGCACGCCGCGGGCGGCGTAATGCCGGGCGATGGTCTTGGCGGCGGCGAGCACGGCGCCCTTCGACGCGGCGTAGGTGAGCAGGGCGGGATTGCCCGCGCCGCGCTGGGCGACCCAGCTCGACACGGTGACCAGGATACCGCCGCCCTGGCCGAGATAGTGCCGCACCGCATGGCGCATCAGGCGGGTGGGTGCGACGACGTTGACGCGCAACGCCTCGTCCCAGGCGGCATCCCAGGCCGCGTCGTCGGCCTCGATCCCGCCATCCATGCTCATGACGGCGGCGTTGTTGACCAGCACGTCGATGCGGCCGCGCCAGGCCAGCGCCTCGCGCCATAGCCGGTCGACCTCGGCACCGTGGCCGAGATCGGCCTGAATAAGCAGGACGCGCTCGGGCGGCAGGCTCGTCACCGCCGCCTCGGCACCGCCCGCATCCGAGCCGTAATGCGCTATCAGATGGGCGCCGGCTTGGCCGAGCGCCATGGCAGTGGCCGCGCCGATGCCCTTGGAGGCGCCGGTAAGCAGGACGGTCTTGCCGCTGAGATCGTGCATAGCGCCGTCCTTCTGCAACCCGCCGGAATCGGCATTGACGGGCCGTCACCGGGCTTCCTACCGTCCCTCTCCAGCCTGCGGCAAGGGACTGCCGCGGCCGGTCCGTCCGATGCTCGGGCCACTCAGGAACAGGATTGGCTGACACTTTGAGTTCGAGTGCCATCGCCATCGTCGGTGCCGGCAGCATCGGCGTGGGCTGGGCGGTCGTGTTCGCGGCGGCCGACCGTCCAGTCCGGCTGTTCGA
>JAXMCJ010000035.1:0-59530 GCA_046349415.1 Geminicoccaceae bacterium | reverse complement strand
GCCCTCGGCGATCATCCGCTTCGCACCCTCGGTGCAGACGACCCAGGCACCGCGGACGTTGATCTCGAACAGCTCGTCGAAGGCCTCGATCGAGGTCGCGTCCCAGGGCATGAACGGATTGATCGCGGCATTCGAGACGATGTAGTCGAGCCGGCCACCGCGCCGCGACACCTCCTCGACCATCGCCGTCACCGCTGCGGGCTGCCGCATGTCCGCGGCCACCGGGAACGCCTCGCCGCCGGCCGCGGCGATCTGGCCCAGCGTCTCGCCGGGATCGACGGAAGGCAGATGGTTGACCGCGACCAGGGCACCGTCGCTCGCCAGCCGCACGGCCGTGGCCTGACCGATCCCGCTGGTCGCACCGGTGACCAGGGCCACCTTGCCGGCGAAGCGGCGTTCCATGGCGTCCTCCTCGTTAGCCTTCGCTGCAGCGTCAGAAAATGGCGATCGGGTTCCAGGGTGAGCCTGTCGCACCGGGCAGGCGCAGCGGCAGGCCCACCACCATGAACTCGAACCGCCCCTCCGCGGTGCAGGCCTCGGCCAGCTCCTCGAGCTGCAGGCTGTCCGAGATGCACATGCCCATGGCGACCAGCTGCAGCACATGGAGCGGGTAGGGCATGCCCTCGACGTTGCTCGGCACGGTCTCGCCGTCGCCGTCGGGCAGGAAGGCGGCGATGCGCCGCTCGTGCATCCACGGCACGGTGTCGATGTGCAGCCCGGCCTTGCCCTCGCCGGCCGGCGGGTACTCGTTGCTCCACGCCCCCAGCGCCAGCCGGCGCTTGTGGTGGCCGGTGCGGAAGACGAGGATGTCGCCCTCGCCGAGTCGCACCCCTTGCGCCCGCTCGATCGCCTCCAGCTCGGCCCGGGTGACCGCCTCGCCGGGCTCCAGCCAGTCGACGCCCCGGTGCCGCGCCGCGTCCAGGAGCACGCCGCGGCCGACGATGCCGGTGGCATAGGCGGCGATGCTGCCCCATTCGGAGCCGCGCGAGGTCAGCTCCGCCACCGGCCGGCCGTTGTAGAGCTGACCCTGGTAGCCGACATGGTTGAGCGCGTCGACATGGGTGTGGCAGTCGCCGTGGCTCGCCATGCCGAGGAAGCACATGCCGAAGGACAGCCCGCTCTCGCTGATCGGGATGTCGTGCATGAGCGACATGAGATGGACCGCCGGGTTCGGATTGTCCGGCCCGGCGACCTTGTTGATCGGGATCGCCATGGACACCGTGCGCCCGCTGCGCACAAGCGCGCCGGCCGCCGCGACCCTGTCCGGGGTGATGTAGTTGAGCGTGCCGCGCTCGTCGTCGGGGCCCCAGCGGCCCCAGTTCTTGACGGCCTCGTACATGGCGTCGAACGCCGCCAGGCTGACGGGGGCCGGCGGCGTCAGGGCTCGGGCGGTCATCGGCATGCTCCGTGGCTACTGGGCGCCCGCGGTGGCGGCGAGGATGGTGTCGACATTCTCGCCGGTGACGAAGATCAGGCCGGAATCGACCACCGACGGCAGCGGGTTCTGGATCCAGTGATCCATGTTGAGATTGCGGATGATATCGTTGTGGAAGGTGTAGAGGAACATCACACCGAAGAAGTCCATGGTCTCGTACTTCTCCATGTTGATCATCTTCACCGTGCCGTCCTTGATGCTGTTCAGGAAGTCACGGCCGGCCTCGTTCGAGGTGACGATGATCTTGCCGGCCTGGCCGGCTTCGGTCACGGCGCGGACGATGCCCGGCCCTGCCTCGGAATCGAAGCCCACCATGCCGGTCAGGTTGGGATGGCCCTGGATGATCGCCGCGGTGTTGGCCGCGACCTGCTCGACATTGGTGCCGGATTCCTCGTCGGCGACCACGGTGACACCGGGGCATTGCTTGGCCAGCGCGTCGCGCAGCCCCTGCCGGGCCTGGATGAAGTTGCTGGCGGCGAGGAAGGAGATCGTGCCGATCTCGCCTTTCTCCAGCCCGGCGTCGGCATGGTAGCGGCATTGGTAGAGGCCGTGCTGGTAGCCGAGATTGTACCAGTTCGTGCCGATGTAGGAGAGCCGCTTCGACATGGCGAGGTCGCCGTCGGTGACGATCGTCGGCACCTTGTTGTCGATGCACTTGTCGACCTCGGACGCCAGCGCGTCGTCCCAGCCGCCGACGACGATGACGCCCGCGGGATTCTGGGTGCATTCCGCATCCACGGTGGTGATGAAGGCCGCGAGGTCGACGGAGGTCGGGCCGGCGATGCGCACCTTGACGTTCAGCGCCTTGCGGGCGGATTCGAGGCCCGGATAGACGCGCTCGACGAACAGCGGCAGGTTGGAGGCGTTGCTGATCCAGACATATTCCTGGTCGCTGCGGCTGGCATCGCCGATCGGCACGCCCAGCCCCGTGGGCCCAGCCGACTGGGCATGTGCCTGACCACCGGCGGCGAGAACCGCCAGCGCCGTCGCGACGGCGAGCATCCGTTCCATCAGTGCCTCCTCTTGGCCGAAGTCTCCGGGGATTGGTCAGGCATGGCCGCGCGCCCGCGCCAGCTGGTCGAGCCCGACGCTGACCAGCAGCACGATGCCGACGACGATGAGCTGCCAGAACGGGTTGATCCCGGCGATGATCATGGCGTTCTGCAGCAGGGCCATGAACAGGACGCCCAGGAACGCGCCGGCGATGGTGCCGACGCCGCCGGACAGGCTGGCGCCGCCCAGGACCACCGCGGTGATCACCTTGAGTTCGACGCCCTGGCCGGCCAGGACCACGGCGGTGTTGAGCCGCGAGGCGAGCAGCGCGCCCGCGAGCCCGGACAAGAGGCCCATGATCACGAAGAAGGTGAAGACGGTGCGGTCGACATTGATGCCGGACAGCTTCGCCGCCCGCGGATTGCCGCCGATATAGTAGGCTTGCCGGAAGTAACGGGTGCGCCCGACCAGAAAGCCGAACAGGACGACGATGGCCGCCATGAACCAGAACGGCGAGTAGATCCCGAGCAGCTTGGTCTGGCCGAACACCGTGAAGTTGTTGCCGATGTTGGTGACGCCGGCACCGGAGACGAGCTGCAGCCCGCCGCGATAGATCGACAGAGTCGCCAGCGTCGCGATCAGCGCGTTGATCTTGAACCTGGTGACCAGCGTGCCGTTGATGACGCCCAGCAGCAGCCCCCAGACACAGCCGACCAGGAACGCCGGCACGGGCGGAAAGCCCAGGTTCTTGGCGGCCAGCCCGGCCATGATGCCGGAGAACGCGAGGATTCCCCCAATCGACAGGTCGAACATGCCGCTGATCATCAGCACCATCATCCCGCAGGCCAGGATGCCGGTCTGGGCGGTGTCGAGCAGGACGACGGCGGCGTTGGAGGCGCGCGGGAAGGTGTCGGGCTCCAGGATCGCCATGGTGGCCAGCAGGACGACGATCAGCACGCCGAGCAGCAGGCGCCGGTCGGTCAGCATCTTGCCCAGGAGCTCGTTGGCACGCGATCTGCCGTGCCGCAGATCGGTGGATGCGAGCTCAGTGCTCATGGCGCGCTCCCGGTGCGGCCAGCTCCAGGATCGCGACCTCGGTGGCCGCCGCACCGTCCAGCTCGCCGGCGATGCGGCCCTCCGACATGACGATGATGCGGTGTGCCAGGGCCAATACCTCCATCAGGTCGGACGAGACGACCAGGAGCGCCATGCCGTCGGCGGCGAGCTGCCGGAGAATCCGGTAGATGTCCGCCTTGGCGCCGACGTCGACGCCGCGGGTGGGCTCGTCGACGATCAGGATCCGCGGCTTGCGCGCCAGCCACTTGGCCAGCAGCACCTTCTGCTGGTTGCCGCCCGACAGGTTGCGCACCTCGCGATCCACGTTCGGCGTGGCGACGCGCAGGTCGCGGACATAGTGCTCGCTGACCGCGCGCATCTCCCGCTCGAACAGGATGCCCCGGTGCGTGTAGGCGGCGAGGTTGGCGGCCGCGACGTTGGCGGTGATCGTGAACTCCAGGAACAGCCCACCTTCCTTGCGGTCCTCGGGCACCATCGAGATGCCCGCGGCCATCGCCTCGGACGGGCTGTCCAGCCGCAGCTCCCGACCGTCGACGAGCACGCTGCCGGACTGGATCGGGCGCACACCGAAGATCGCCTCGCATAGCTCCGTGCGGCCGGCGCCGAGCAGCCCGGCGAGGCACAGGATCTCGCCGTAGCGCAGGGTGAGCGAGGCCCCGCTCACGGGTGCCGCGACGACGTCGCGGATCTCGAGTGCCGTCGTCGCCTCGGCCCGCGCCCGGCGCGGGTCGGAAGCGAACGACAGCTCCCGGCCCACCATCAGCTCGATCAGCTCGCGCTCGCTGGTCAGGGCCGTCTCGCGGACGCCGGTGACCCGGCCGTCCTTCATCACCGTCACCCGATCCGCGATCTCGAAGATCTCCGCCATGCGGTGGGAGACGTAGATGATCGACACGCCTTGCGCGGCGAGACGGCGGATCACCCGAAACAGGTGGCGGCCCTCGTTGATGGTCAGGGAGGAGGTGGGCTCGTCGAGGATCAGCAGCCGCAGATCGTGCGACAGGCCCTTCGCGATCTCGACCATCTGCTGCTGCCCCGGCGACAGCCCCGCCACGGGCCGGCGCGGGTCGAGATCGACCTCGAGCTCGCGCAGGATGCGTCGCGCGCCGTCGAGCATCGGCCCCTGGCGAATCACGCCCAGCCGGTTGGCCGGCTGGCGGCCGGCATAGACGTTCTCCGCCACGCTGAGCGCACCGACCAGGCTGCGCTCCTGGTAGACCATGGCGATGCCGGCATCCGCGGCACCCTGCTCGGTGAGGCCGGCGAGCGAGGCGCCGTCCAGCTCGATGGCGCCGCTGTCCGGCTGGTAGACGCCGGCCACGAGGTGCATCAGCGTCGACTTGCCGGCGCCGTTCTCGCCGATCAGGGCATGGACCTCGCCCGGGCGCACCTCGAGCGAGACGTCGTCGACGGCGCGCACGCCCGGAAATGTCTTGACGACGTGGCCCACGGCCAACCGGCGTCGGTCCACGGCGGCAGCCGGATTTGGAACGACCGTGGCTGCGCTCAGGCCCAAGGCCGACCCTTCCCCCGCGGCATCTGCGTGCCCTCGTCGCTTGCTGAGTGACCGCGCCATGATGCCCCGCAACCGACCGAGGCTGTCAATAGGTGATCAGCTATTACCCTTTGACCGCGCCCAGGGAGATGCCGCGCACGACGTAGCGCTGCATCGCCGCCACCGCTATGAACACCGGCAGGGTGCCCAGGACGGACAAGGCGGAGATCTTGGCCCAGAAGGTCGATTGCGGGCCGAAATAGTTGCTGATCTGGACGGTGTAGGTGATCACGTTGGTGCGGGTCATGATCAGCGCGAACAGGAACTCGTTCCAGCTGTAGATGAAGGCGAAGATCGCGGTGGCGAACAGGCCGTTGCGCGCGACCGGCAGCACGACGCGCCAGAGCACGCCGAAGCGGGTGCAGCCGTCGACCAGCGCCGCCTCCTCGAGCTCCAGCGGCACCTCGAGCAGATAGCCGCGCATCATCCACACGACGTAGGGCAGGGCAAAGGCGGTATAGAGCAGGATCAGGCCGAAATAAGTATCGGCGAGACCGATCCATGCGTAGGCCAGGAACAGCGGAAAGACCACGGCGATCGGCGGCAGCAGGCGCTGCATCAGAATCCACACGGCGAGATTCTCGCCGCCGGTCTTGAACCTGACGATCCCGTAGGCGCACAATGTCCCCAACGCCATGGCGATGACCGTGCTCGTGCCCGCGATCACCAGGCTGTGCCACACGCTCCAGGCGTCGCCGTCCGTGAACAGCACCAGGAAATTGCCGAACTGGGGCTCGCTCGGATACCAGGCCGGCGGCGACTTGAAGATCTCCTCCGGCCGCTTCAGCGAGACCGAAAACATCCAATAAACCGGAAACAGGAACACGATGCTCGCTATCAGCGAGATCAGGTACCAGCCGGCGGTGCGCCACGCCCTCATTGCTCGAGCCGCACGCGCTGCAGGGCGGCCATGACCAGCACCGAGAAAACCAGCGCCAGGACCACCACCAGGGCCGCGATGTAGGAGGTTTCGAAGCCCTGGAACCCCTTGATGTAGGCGAAGATCGACAGGGTCTCGGTACGGTTGCCGGGGCCGCCGCGGGTCAGCTGCCAGACCGCGTCGAAGATCCGGAACAGGTCGAGGCCGCGGATCAGGCAGGCGATCAGCACCACGGGAAAGATCGCCGGTAGCACGATGTGGCGGAAGGTCTGCAACCGGTTGGCGCCGTCGAGCGATGCGGCGTCCATCTGGTCGCGGTCCATGTTGCTCAGCGCCGCGAGCAGGATCACGAACATGAACGGCGTCCACTGCCAGACCTCGGCGATGATGATCGCCCAGAACGGCAGCGGTGCTTTGACGATCCAGAGCAGGACGACCGGCTTCTCGGTGAACCAGGAGACGATCTGGTTCACCGGCCCGAACTTCTGATCGAACATCAGGCGCCACATCGAGCCCGCAACCATCGGCGAGATGACCGCAGGCAGGACCAGCAGGGCCACGAACAGCTTCTTCAGCGGGCGGTCGGGCTGGAAGTGCAGGGCCAGCAGCATGCCGAGCACGAGCTGCAGCGGCAGCGCCACGGTCATGATCACGAAGGTCCGGCCCAGCGCGGCCCACAGCCGCGCATCGTGCCACAGCTTCACATAGTTGGCGAAGCCGATGAAATCGCCCGCCCGCTTGGCCCCGGCGAGATTCTGGAAGCTGACGATCACCGACCAGACGAATGGCAGCAGCCCGACCAGGATCAGCAGGAAGACGGCCGGCGCCACGAACCAGAACCCAGGCCCCGGGCTGCGGCCGGCCCCGTGGGGCCGGCCGAGCGCGAGCGTGGCGCTGGCAGCACTCACTGCCGGTAGGCAGAGGGCTTGGCGGCCCAGGTCTGGTAGGCCTCGCGCTGCTTGTCGACGCCGACCTGCTCGGTGAGCTGGTTCCACTCGTCGGCCAGCGTGTCTAGCGCCTCCTTGGGATCGGTGCCCCCGATCGCCGCCATCACCGCGCGCGACATGGCGTCCTGATATTTGAAGGTGTCGATCAGCGAGAGGTCGGCATAGCCCTGCGCTGCCCCGTCCTGGAGAACCTGCAGATATTGCGGCGCCGTGGGCCAGAGCGCCTGATAGTCGGGGCTGGCATAGTGCGACATCCGGTACGGGTCACGCAGTCCCACCGGCCGCATGACGTTCTTCAGGCTCTGGTCCTTGCTCTGCATCCACTGGATGTAGAGGTAGGCCGCATCCTTGTTTTTGCTGTCCGGCGACACGCCCGAGAGGAAGCCGGAGGCGAGCTCGGGGTGGCCGCCGGGATTGATGGCGTAGCCGACCTTGTCGATAACCGTGGTCTTGGGCAGCCAAGCCAGCGCCGCGTCGTCGACGTTGACGCCCTGCGACCACCGCCCGACCGGCGGCCAGGAGATGGTCATCGCGGTCTGTCCCGCCGAGAAGGCGGAGAACGCCTCGACGAAGCCCCAGGTCTCCACACCCGGCGGCATGCACTTGTTCTGCTCAACCATCTCGGTGAGCACCTTGACGCCTGCGTCGGTGTTGACCGTGGCCTTCATCGTCTCGGGATCGAAGAACCGGCCGCCGGCATTGCGGAAGCGCTCGCTGAAGAAGAAGAACATATAGCCGGTCTGGATCAGCCCGGCGCCGTACATCTCGGGCTGATACTTCTCGGTGATGAAGCACGCGATGTCGCCGAACTGCGTATAGTTCTTCGCGGGCGCCAGATCGTAACCGTATTTTTCCTTGAACGCGGCCTGATTCGCCGGGTCCTCGAAGATGTCCTTGCGGTAATAGGTTACCAGCACGTCGCCGTCGACGACCAGACCGTAGATCTTGCCGTTGTAGGTCATCCAGTCCTTGAACGCCGGATTGATGTCGTCGAACTCGGACTTGACGCCATACTTCTCGATGTAGGGGTCGAGCGGGACCACCGCGTCGTTGGCGACGAAATCGGCGAGCCACGCCGGCGAGATCAGCACGACATCGAAAGCACCCGTGCCCGCCTGCTTCTCGAGGATGGTCTTGGGGTAGATCTCCTCGAAGTTCGCCTCGACCACATTGACCTTGATGCCGGTGAGCTTTTCCCACTCGGGCCCGGTGATCGTCTTGTCCAAAAGCGCCTGCAGCCCGGCCTCGGCCACGACCGTGATCTCGCTGCCGCTGAACTGCTTGGCCGCCTCGATCGCCTTGGTGGCGGCGCTTTCCTGGGCCTGCGCCCCGCCGATCGCTGCGAGAATGCTCGCAGTCACCAGCAGCATGGTTCTCCGCAACATGGAATCCCCCCTCTCTCGTTCGGCCCCAGCCTCGGTCATGCCGGGCCCATTGCCAAGCTCATGCCGTGCGGGCGCCCGGCGCCAGAACCGCACCCTGCGGCTGTGGCGGCGTGATTCCCGGGGCGCGGCCGTCGATCAGGTCGGCGAGCACCCGTCCCGAGCCGCAGGCGAACGTCCAGCCGAGATGCCCATGGCCGGCGTTGACCCACAGATTGTCGAGCGTCGTGCGACCGATGATCGGCGTTCCGGCCGGCGTGACCGGCCGCAGACCGGCCCAGAAGCGGGCGGCCTTGCGCTCGAAGTGGCGCGGCAGCTCGGGGAAGGTCGCGGACGCGTTGGCGACGATCGCCTCGCAGCGGGCCTCGGCAGGGGTGGTGTCGTAGCCGGTGATCTCGGCCGAGCCAGAAATGCGCAGGCGATCGCCGATCGGGACGAAGCCGAACAGCTTGCTGTCGTCGATCACCGCCATGCTCGGTGCACCGTTCCACCCGCCGCGCGGGAAGGTAATCGAGACGCCCTTGACCGGGTAGATCGGCACCTCGATGCCGATGGCGCGCAGCAAGGGTGCGGTGAAGCTGCCCAAGGCGACCACCACCCGGTCGGCCGTCAGACGGCCCTGGCCGGTGATGGCACCTGTCACCCGGCCGCCCGCGGTTTCCAGCCGCTGGACCGTCGTCCCGTAGTGGTACTGCGCTCCCGCGGCGGCACAGGCGGCGGCCAGGCCCTGGGTGAACTTGTTGCAGTCGCCGACCTCGTCCCGCGGAAAATACAGCCCGCCTGCCAGGTCGCTGCCGACATCCCGCAGCGCCGGCTCGCGGGCGACGCAGCCGGAGCCGTCGAGCCGTTCGAACAGCAGCCCGTGCCCGGCCAGAAACTCGCAGCCGCGGGTGGCGGCGTCGAGTGAATCGCGCGAGCGGTAGATCTTGAGGACGCCCTTGGTCGCGCGATCGTAGGCGATGCCGGCTTCGGCACCGATTTCCTGCAGCGAGCGCAGCGAGTACAGGGCCAGGTCGAGGTTCGCCAGCGTATTGGCGCGAAACCGGTCCGGCGCGCAGTTGGCGGCGAAGGCCAGGCCCCAGCGCCACATCTTGGGGATGACCCCATAGCGCAGCAGCAGGGGCGCATCCTCCTTCCCGAGCCAGCCCAGGATCTTGCGCGGCATCCCCGGCTGCGACCAGGGCTCGACCTCGCTGGCGTGGATCACGCCGCCATTGCCCCAGCTCGTCTCGAGCCCCGCGGCCGGCTGACGCTCGACCACCACGACCTGGTGACCGGCTTTCAGGAGATACCAGGCGGTGGCGGTGCCGACGGCACCGGCGCCGAGGACCAGGGTGGTACCGGACGCCATCAGCGCGGACCGTGCCGGCGTGCGTGGCGTGGAGTGCCGCGGCTCACCTGTCGCTTCCTTTCGGCTGTTTGGCCCGTCGTGTCCGGCGCGCGCCTTTGCCTCCGCTCGGCGGTACGCCGCCGAACGACGCCGCCCACAAGGCCTGGTTCTCCTCCTCGATCCGCCGCGCCACGTCGCGGGTCACATCGCGCAGGATGGTCTCGGACAGGCGCTTGGCCTCCGTGTAGAGGCGGGTGATCAGCCGAAGATGACCCGCCATCTCGTGAAACGCCCGCGCCGGCTCGCGCGCGGCCACCGCCTCGTAGATCGCGGTGTGGTCCCGCACGGAGAGATGGTCGGCCTCGGGCATGTGGATGGTGGTCGTCCGCTGGTCGATCAGCCATTCGACCAGGACCTCGTGCACGACGTTGAACACGGGATTGCGGGCGATCCGGGCGAGCTCGTAGTGGAACGCGACGTCGGTGCGGATGAACTCGCCCGTCCGGCCGAGCGCCGCGACGTTGGCATCGAGAGCTTGGCGCAGGCGCTCGATGTCATGGTCCGTCGCATTCTGCGCCGCCTGCCAGGCCAGTCCGGTTTCGAACAGATAGCGCGCCTGCTCCAGATATTCCTGGCCGCGCGGCCCGTGTGCCACGCGCTTGATCACCTCGCCGAGCTGCTTGACCATGAACGCCGGTGTCGGGGAGATCACCAGGGCGCGGGCGCCGTTGCCGATCTCGATCCGCCCCTGCTGCTGCAGCATGAACAGCGCCTCGCGTACCGCCGGGCGGCCGACGCCGAAGCGCGCCATCAGCTCCTTCTCGGACGGCAGGCGTGAGCCGACGCCGAACTCCTCGCCGGCGATCAGGGCCTCGAGCTTCTCCGCGACGTCGTGCGCGCGCTTGCGCCGGCCGACCGGCAGGCGCGGCTCGGCCGTGTTCGGCGCGAGGTCCTGCTGGTCTAAGGCATCGGCCACAACGACGGCGTTCCCCCTGCACGCGGCCATGCGCGCATCGCCGCGCCGGCCGCACAGCGATGCTCGCGATCCGGCATCGGAAGTGTCAATAGGATTCTTGCTGTCAACCTGTTACACCCCCGGGGACGATCGACGGCGCGTGGGGAGGAGAACTGATGCGGCAAGCGTGGCCGGCGCATCCCGAGGTGCCGATCAGCAAGACGGTGCGGGCCGGCGATTTCGTCTTCACCTCCGCCTACGGACCCTGGACCTTCGATCCGGCCCGAGTGACGTTCGACGATGCGGGCACGATCGTCGACGACGGCAGCGGGCAGGCCGGCATGCCCTTCGACGAGCAGGTCCATCGCACGTTCGGCTTCGTGCAGGCGGCCCTCACCGTCGCAGGCTGTACGCTCCAGGACGTGGTGAAGTGCGAGTGCTGGCTCGCCGATCCCCGCGATTTCGTCGCCTTCAACAGGATCTACCGCGAGTACTTCACCAAGGATCCGCCGGTCCGCTCGATCTTTCCGGTGCGGTTCATGTTCGCCTGCAAGGTCGAGATGCAGGCCATCGCCTATCGGCCCCTCGCGGCGACCGCGGACTGACGCGGGTGACGATCCGCGTCTGGCAGGTGGTCACCTTCGCGGCCGAGCCGTTCCGCGGCAATCCGGCCTTCGTCGTCGGCCTGGAGGAGGATCTCCCGCTTCCCACCCTGCGTGCGCTCGCGGGTCAGTTCGGCGGCGTCCTCGCCGTGCTGGGGCCCGATGCCGGCGATCCGGTCAGGCTGCGCTTCGTGACCGTGAACGGCCCGCACCCGGGTGCGGGCCATGCGGCGGCGGCAGCAGCGGACATCGTGCTCGACGGCCGCGCCAGCGCCGAGGTGCGCTTCGAGGACGGCTCGCTGCGCCGGTTCTCGCGCGACGCGGACTGTCGCGTCGTCGTCCCTTGGCCGGTCATGCCCGCCACCGCCAGTGGAGTGGGGCAGGTCCTGGGCCGGGCTCTGGGCCGGGTACCGACGGAATGCCTGATCGCACCATTCGGCTATGTCGCCGTCTACCCGGACGATGCGGCGGTGCGCGACCTCGCACCGGACATGGCCGCCCTGGCGACGCTGGACCGCGACGCCGTGATCGTCACCGCCCCCGGAGCGCCCGGCATCTCCGACATCGCCATCCGCGTCTTCGCGCCCAAGGTCGGCCTGCCCGAGGACCCCGTCTGCGGCACGGCGCACCGGATCATCGTGCCCTACTGGGCCGAACGCCTCGGCCGGCCGGACCTGCACAGCCGACACCACTCGCCCCGCGGTGGCGACCTCTGGTGCCACACCGATGGCGGCACGGTGACGATCGCCGGCACGACCTGCCGCGTGCTGGAGGGTCGGCTGCTGCTCTCGTGATGGCGTCCCTCTGCTTTCTCGATCCGTCTCAATCTGTGGCGGTGTTTCCCTTCGGCCGCGCAATGACATTCCGGTCGACCGGATCCCCGAAGGCCGGGTCGCGACTGCGGGAGTAGCCATCAACGAGTGGGAGGTCGTCGCCGAATGTGATCCAGGGCAAACGCATGCGCCAATAGGCGTGCGCTTGCGGCAGGAACCGATCTGGCCGATCCAGGAACCCGATCGTGACGTAGAGCGCGTCCGACAGGCCAGTATCTGCGTAGCTGACCGAGGTGCCGCAGTCGGAGCAGAACGTCCGAACGACCCCCTTGGTCTTGGAGAAGTTCTTCAGGGTTCTCCGAATCACACGGAACGCGGCTGGCCTATAGCTCACCCAAACGGTGACGGCACCTCCGATCGCGCGCCGGCAGTCGTCGTCGTGGTCGAAGCAGATCCAGAACGGATCGCCGCGCATTTCTGCGGCAATCCCACCGCAGAAACACGAACCGGTCTCAATCCGTTGGTCCATCTCGAGCCACGCACTGCAAGGCAAGTCTCGTCGTTTCAAGCTAGGCGGCGTCGCCCTGCGCGTAGCCCAGCTCCTTCAGGCTCTCGGCGATCTCCTCGAGGATCATCGGGTCGTCGATGGTGGCCGGCACCTTGTAGTCGGCGCTGTCGGCGATCTTCTTCATGGTGCCGCGCAGGATCTTGCCCGAGCGGGTCTTGGGCAGGCGCGAGACCACGGCCACGAGCTTGAACGCGGCCACCGCCCCGATCTGGTCGCGGACGCGAGCCACCAGCTCCTTGCGGATCGTCTCGGGATCGTGCGTGACGCCGGCCTTGAGCACGACCAGGCCCAGCGGCAGCTCGCCCTTCAGCCGGTCCTCGACCCCGATCACCGCGCATTCGGCGACGTCGGGATGCGAGGCCAGCACCTCCTCCATGCCGCCGGTCGAGAGCCGATGGCCGGCGACGTTGATGACATCGTCGATGCGGCTCATGATGTAGAGATAGCCGTCGCCGTCCATGTAGCCGGCGTCGCCGGTCAGATACCAGCCGGGATAGCGGCTGAGATAGGACTGCCGGTAACGCTCGTCCGCGTGCCACAGGGTCGGCAGGCAGCCGGGCGGCATCGGCAGGCGGATGCAGATCGCCCCCATCTTGCCGGCGGGCAGCACCCCGCCCTCCTCGTCGAGGATCTGGACGTCGTAGCCGACCATGGCGAGCGTGGGCGAGCCTGGCCGGATCGGCAGCTTCTCGATGCCGATCGGGTTCGCCGCGATCGCCCAGCCCGTCTCGGTCTGCCACCAGTGGTCGACCACCGGCACGCCGAGCTGGGCCTCGGCCCACAGCAGCGTGTCCGGATCGCAGCGCTCGCCGGCCAGGAACAGGGTCCGCAGCGAGGACAGGTCGTACTTGGCGATATAGGTGCCTTCCGGATCCTCCTTCTTGATGGCGCGGAAGGCGGTGGGTGCCGTGAACAGCACGGAGACCTTGTGCTGCTCGATCACGCGCCAGAAGGCGCCGGGGTCGGGTGTGCCGACCGGCTTGCCCTCGTAGACGATCGTCGTGTTGCCGTTCAGCAGCGGACCATAGCAGATGTAGCTGTGGCCGACGACCCAGCCCACGTCCGACGCGGCCCAATACACCTCGCCGGGCTCGACGCCGTAGATGTTGCGCATGGTCCAGAGCAGGGCGGCCGCATAGCCGCCATGGTCGCGCACCACGCCCTTGGGTTGGCCGGTCGTGCCGGAGGTGTAGAGGATGTAGAGCGGGTCGGTGGCCTCCACCGCCACGCAGTCGACCGGATGGGCCCGCATCGCATCCTGCCAGTCGAGGTCGCGGCCCTCGACCAGCTCGGCCAGCGCCTGCGGCCGCTGCAGGACGATGGTGTGGCGCGGCTTGTGCGTCGCGAGCTCGATCGCCCGGTCGAGCAACGGCTTGTAGGGCAGGACCTTCGTGCCCTCGATGCCGCAGGAGGCGGAGACGATCGCGACCGGCTTGGCGTCGTCGATGCGGGTGGCGAGCTCGTTGGCGGCGAAGCCGCCGAACACCACCGAATGCACCGCGCCGATCCGGGCGCAGGCGAGCATGGCGACCAGCGCCTCGGGAACCATCGGCATGTAGACGATGACCCGGTCGCCCTTGCCGACGCCGTGGCGCACGAGCGCGCCGGCGAACCGGGCAACCTGGTCCTGCAGCTCGTGGAAGGTGATGGTGCGGGTGCTGCCGGTGACCGGGCTGTCGTGGATGATCGCCGGCTGCGCGCCGCGGCCCGACGCCACGTGCCGGTCGACGGCGTTGTAGCAGATGTTGATTTGCCCGCCGGCAAACCATCGGTAGAATGGTGCCTTGGAATCGTCGAGCACCCGATCCCACGGCCGGTCCCAGTGCAAGGCGTCGGCTACCTCGCCCCAGAAAGCTGCCGGATCGGCGAGGCTGCGCTCGTAGACGGATCGATAGATTCCCATGGTCTTGCGACCTCCCCGACAGTCGTGAGCTTGCACGTTAGGCAGGGTGCCGCAGGGCCACAACGCGGCGAGATGACCGCGACCCGAGACCATTGCCGGGCACCCGCGCAGGGGTCATGCTTCCTTCGGCAAAACCTGAACGGGGAACGAATGATGTGCACCTGCGATCGCCGCGCCTGGCTCGGCGCAATGGCGGCGTTGTCGCTGGTCGGCGGCAAGCCGGCGCACGCCGACGATGACTGCGTGGTGTTCGACGCCGCCAGGCAGAGCGCCGAGACCCCGGACCAGGCGCTGCAGCGGCTGATGGACGGCAACGCCCGCCTGCTCGCGGGCAAGACCGTCAACTGTGATCTCCTCGCCCAGATCGAGGCCACCTCGACCGGGCAGGCGCCGTTCGCCGCGATCGTCGGCTGCATCGACTCCAGGGTGCCGCCGGAGCTGATCTTCGACCAGCGGCTCGGCAGCGTCTTCGCCGCCAGGATCGCCGGCAACTTCGTCAATACCGACATCATCGGCAGCCTGGAGTTCGCCACCAGGGTCACGGGCGCCAAGCTCGTGCTGGTTCTCGGCCACTCCGATTGCGGGGCGATCAAGGGTGCGATCGACAATGTGCAGCTCGGCAACCTCACCGCGACCTTGAACAATATCTGGCCGGCGGTGGAGGCGACCGAGGCGGGGGCGGGCGAGCGGAGCTCGAAGAACAAGGTCTTCGTGCAGGCCGTGGCGGAGACGAACGCGCGGCTGGCGTCGCGCATGCTGAGCGAGCGCAGCCCGGTCATGGCCGAGATGGTGGATGCCGGCAGCCTGAAGATCGTCGCCGCCATGCACGACATCGCGACCGGCAAGGTGAGCCTGCTCAGCTAGGGTCCAGGCACGCGCGGATTTGCCGCCGCGCGTGCCATCGCCTAAGCTCCGGGCGGTAGCACTCAGGCGGTGAGAGGCCCAGCAGGTCCCGGATGGAATCCTCCATCTTCGGCTTCATCTGGAAGTACAGCAAGCGGCAGCAGCTGGTGATCCTGGCGCTGAGCGTCGCCTTGCTGCCGCTCAACTACTATTCGTACGACATCCCGAAGCAGATCGTAAATCGCGCCCTCGGCTCCGACGAGAGCCCCTCCTTCTTCGGGCACGACGTCGATCGCCTGCAGCTCCTCATGCTGCTCTGCGGGGTGTTCCTGGGCGTGGTGCTGATCAGCGGCGCGCTGAAGTACGTGGTGAACGTCTATGCCGGCGTGGTCGCGGAACGGATGCTGCGCCGCCTGCGCTATCAGCTCTACAGCCATCTCCTGCGCTTCCCCTTGCCGCATATGCGGCGGGTGAGCCAGGGCGAGCTGGTCCAGATGATCAACGCCGAGACCGAGGCCCTGGGCGGCTTCGTCGGCGAGGCGGTGAGCACGCCGGGCTTGCAGGCGGGCACCCTGCTGACCAGCCTGTTCTTCATGTTCATGCAGGACTGGAAGCTCGGCTTGGCCGCGGTGGCCCTGTACCCGCTACAGATCTACCTCATCCCCAAGCTGCAGCGCCAGGTCAACCTGCTCGGCAAGGAGCGAGTGAGGCAGGTCCGCCGCAATGCCGAGAAGATCAGCGAGGTGACCGCCGGCACTCGTGACATTCGTGCCAACGACGCCACCGCCTTCGAGCGCGCCCGCTTCAGCGAGCAGCTCGGGACCGTCTTCTGGATCCGCTTCGACATTTACAAGAAGAAGTTTCTCATCAAGTTCATCAACAATTTCATCTCGCAGCTTGGCCCGTTCTTCTTCTATGCCATCGGCGGCTATCTGGTTCTGCAGGGCCAGATGACCATCGGCGCGCTCACCGCGGTGGTCGGCGCGCAGAAGGACATCACCTCGCCCTGGCGCGAGCTGTTGACCTATTATCAGTCGCTCTATGACGTGAAGATCAAGTACGAGCAGGTGGTCGGCCAGTTCGAGCCGCCGGGCCTGCGCGAGGAACGCCTCCAGGTCGAGGAGCCCGACCCGCTGCCGTCGCTCGAAGGTGAGCTGAAGCTCAGCAACCTCTCGCTCCTCGGCGAGGGCGGCGAGCATATCCTCGACGGCATCAGCTTGAGGCTTGCCCTCCCCAGCCATGTCGCCATCATCGGCCCGGCGGGCAGCGGCAAGGAGGAGCTGACCCTGGCGCTGGCCGGCCTGGTCGAGCCCAGCTCGGGTCGCGCGACCGTCGGCGACCTGGATCTGGCGGCCCAACCGGAAGCTGTCATCGGCCGGCGGATCGGCTATGTCGGCAATCCGACCATGATCTTCGCCGGATCGATCGAGGACAATCTGCTCTACGGCCTCAAATATCGGCCGCAACGGCCGCGCCCGGAGGGCGAGGATGCCCTTTCGCGCTACGAGCGCGAGATGGAGGAGGCGAGCCGCTCGGGCAACAGCCCGCACGACCCGCAGGCCGATTGGGTGGACTATCTCGCCGCGGGCATCGAGCAGCCCGAGGAGCGGGTGACCAGCCTCGTCCAGGTGCTGGAGCTCGTGAGGCTCGACGGCGACGTCTTCGGGCTGGGGCTGCGCAGCGCCATTCCCGAGGGCGCCCACACCGAGCTGAAGGAGCGGCTGCTCGAAGCGCGTGGCGCCATGCAGTCGCAACTCGGCGCCAGTCCCGATCTCGCCCGCTTGGTCGAGCCGTTCGACCCGGACCGCTACAACGGCAACGCGACTTTGGCGGAGAATCTGCTGTTCGGCTCGCCGATCGGGCCAACCTTCGACCTCGATCAGCTGGCCGACCAGCCCTACGTGGTCGCCACGCTGGAAAGCACGGGCCTGCTTGCCGAGCTCTACGAGGTCGGCTTCCGCCTCGCTCAGACCATGGTCGAGCTGTTTGCCGATCTGCCGCCCGAGCACGAATATTTCAGCCAGTTCAGCTTCATCGCACCCGAGGACCTGCCCACCTACCGCGCGCTGCTGGGGCGGGCGAGCCCCGGCCGGCTGCAGGAGCTTTCGAAGTCCGACCGGCAGCTTCTGCTCGCGCCGACCTTCCGGCTCATTCCGGCCCGGCACCGCCTGGGCCTGATCCCACCCGAGCTGATGGAGAAGGTGCTGGCAGCGCGGCGGCACTTCCGCGAGCATCTGCCGCAAGAATACGAGGCGGCGATCGCCTTCTTCGACCCCGATTCCTACAATCAGGCGATCACGATCCAGGAGAACGTGATCTTCGGCAAGATCGCCTACGGGCAGGCGCAGGCGCCGCAGCGCATTGCCGAGCTGCTGACCGAGCTTCTCGACCGGCTGGAGCTGCGGACCGGCGTCATGGCCGTGGGGCTCGACAGCCCGGTCGGCATCGCCGGGGGGCGACTGTCGATGGCGCAGCGCCAGAAGCTGGGGCTCGCCCGGGCGATGGTGAAACGGCCGCAGATGCTCGTCCTCTACGATCCGCTCGGGCCACTCGATCAGCGCGAGCAGATCGAGGTGCGCGACGCTCTGCTCGAGGCGAGCAACGGGCGTTCCCTGATCTGGGCGCTGCAGCACGACGACTGGGCAAGCAGGTTCGACCAGGTGATCGAGCTCGACGAGGGGCGCCTCGTTGGTGTCGGGCCGCCGGCAGGTGCGGAGCCCCGGCAGGCGAGCGCCCCCTTGATGACCGCGAAGTAGACGGGAAGAGGCGCCGATGACCCTGCAACAAGACGTCGAGGTCCTGCGCAGGATCCCGCTGTTTGCGAAGATCGAGCCCGCACGGCTGAAGCTGCTCGCATTCACCAGCGAGCACGTCGAATATCGATCGGGAGAGGCGATCTGCCGTCAGGGCGATCCGGGTGACGCCGCCTACATCGTCTTGGACGGTGCTGCCGACGTGGTCGTCGATTCCGACTCCGGGCCGGTCACGGTCGCCACCATCAGCCGCAACGACATCGTCGGCGAGATCGCCATTCTCTGTGACGTGCCGCGGAGTGCGACGGTGATGGCTACGGCGCCGCTTGTTGCCCTCCGCATCTCCAAGGACGGGTTCTTCAATCTGGTCACGCAGTTTCCCCAGGTCGGCGTCGAGGTCATGCACGAGCTGGCATCGCGCCTGCTGCAGACGACCCAGCGCCTCGCCGACGTGTCGCGCCAGCTGCGCGAGGCCGAGCGTGCCGGCTGAGCCGCCAGCCCGGCCCGAGAGCGGACGCTGGCCGGCACGCCGCTCGGCCACCCTCGACTGGCTCCTCGGCGAGACCAGGGACCAGCCGTTTCTCGACAATCTGTTCGCCGAGCTTTGCCGCCGGTTGCGGGCGGAGGGTCTGCCGCTCGAGCGGGCGACGATGCACCTGCGCACCCTGCACCCGCAGTTCCAGGGTGCGCGCGTGCTCTGGCGGCCCGAGCTCGCCGAAGCCGAGCTCAACCTGCTCGAGCACGGCATCTTCGACGATCCGCGCTTCGTGAACAGCCCGGTGCGCGCGCTCTACGAGGGGGCCGAGGGGTTCCGTCAGCGGCTGGACCTGCCGCTCGACTCCGGCATGCCGGAATATGCGATCTACGCCGATCTGCGCGAGCAGGGCTATACCGACTATGTCGCCTTGCCGATGCAGTTCACCGATGGCCGCCGGCATGCCACCAGCTGGAGCACGCGCCGCCCGGGCGGCTTCTCGACCGCCGATCTGGTCGAGATCAACGACATCCTCGCCGTGTTCCAGCTGGCGGTCGAGATCCGCTCCAATCGCCGGATCACCAAGAATCTGCTCAACACCTATGTCGGCGAGCATGCTGGCGCGCGCATCCTGTCGGGCGAGATCAGGCGCGGCAGTGGCGCTACCGTGCGCGCAGCGATCTGGAACTGCGACCTGCGTGGCTTCACCCGCATCTCCGAGCAGTGGCCGCGCGACGAGGTGATCACTTGGCTCAACGAATATTTCGACGTGATGGCGGCGCCGGTCTCGAAGTTTGGCGGCGAGATCCTCAAGTTCGTCGGCGACGGCATGCTCGCCGTCTTCCCCTTGGAGGATCCTGAGGCGTGCAATCGGGCGCTGCGGGCGGCCGTGGCGGCGCGCGAGGGCATGCTCGAGCTGAACCGGCAGCGGATTGCCCGCGACTCCTTCGAGCTGGGCTACGGCATCGCGTTGCATGTCGGCGAGGTCATGTACGGCAATATCGGCACCGCCACACGACTCGACTTCACCGTCATCGGCCCGGCGGTGAACGTGGCCTCGCGCATGCAGACGCTCGCCAAGGAGCTGCGGCGTCAGGTCGTGCTGTCGGCACCGTTCGCATTCCAGTGCGGCTGCAGCGCCGACGTGCTGACGACTCTCGGCCGGTTTCCGCTGCGCGGCGTCGACGAGCCCTTGGAGATATTCGGCCTGAGCGCCGAGCGTTGAGCGACGATGCGGTCAGGCGCCGCCTGCGCGACCTCGATGCCCAGCTCGCCGACACACTACGGCTCCAGGGGATCGACGCCGTGATCGACGTCGGTGCCAACCGGGGCCAGTACGCCCGGCGCCTGCGATCGGCCGGCTGGCGTGGCCCGATCCTGTCCATCGAGCCGATCCCGGAGCTGCACGCCGAGCTGCGGGCTCTCGCGGCCGGCGACGCGACATGGGAGATCACGCCGCCGATGGCCATCGGCGATTCGGACGGTAAGGTGGTGCTCGAGCTGTCCGCCGAAAGCGACATGAGCTCGACGTTGGAGCAGTCCACGCTGCTGCGCGAGATCTCGCCGAGCTCGGCCGTGACCCACCGCATCGAGGTAACCCAGCATCGCCTCGACAGCCCGGAGCTGCTGGCGGCGCGGCCGTGGCGCCGGATCTTCGTTAAGGCGGACGTGCAGGGTGCCGAGCCCGCCGTCCTGGCGGGCCTGGAAGGCGTCTGGCCGAGGGTGCGGGGGTTGCAGCTCGAGCTGGCCCTCCTGCCGCTCTATCGCGGCGAGCGGCCATGGCTCGAGACGGTCGCCGCCCTGGCGGTGCGCGACTTCGCACCCCACCTAATGATCCCGGGCTACTATGCCCGCAAGCTGGGTCGTCAGGTTCAGCTGGACATCGTGTTCTACCGAGACTGAGGGCGGACGTCCCGATCATGGCACAGTTGGGAACTGCGGGCTCGGTGCTGCCGCCGATCCACCGCGCGGGCTGGCCCTTCATCGCGCTGTTCCTGGTCGTGGCACTGGCGCTCGGCTGGCTCTGGGCGCCCCTGTTCTGGCTCGGGCTGCTGGCCACGGCCTGGTGCGCCTATTTCTTCCGCGATCCCGTCAGGGTCACCCCCCTCGACCCGGCTCTGGTGGTGAGCCCCGCCGACGGCGTGGTCGTGGCGACCTCCCGGCGCGTGCCGCCGCCCGAGCTGGAGCTTGGCGCGGCGCCGCTGCCCTGCATCGGCATCTTCATGAACGTGTTCGACGTTCACGTGAACCGGACCCCGGTCGTCGGGCGGGTCGCGCGTCGCGCCTATCACGCCGGCAAGTTCCTCAACGCGTCCTTCGACAAGGCCTCCGACGAGAACGAGCGCCAGTCGTTCCGCATCGCCACGGCGAGCGGGCAGGAGGTCGGCCTGGTGCAGATCGCGGGCCTCGTCGCGCGCCGGATCGTGCCGTTCGTGGATGAGGGCGCTCAACTCGCCGCCGGTGAGCGCGTCGGCCTCATCCGTTTCGGCAGTCGTTGCGACGTCTACCTGCCCGCTGCGATGGCGCCGACCGTGCTGGTTGGGCAACGGGCAGTTGCCGGCGAGACCGTTCTGGCCGATCTTTCCGGCCAGCAGACAAGTCGCGAGGGACGGGCGAGCTGATGATGCTGCCTCACAGTCGGCGCCGGATGCGGCTGGCGACGCCGCGTCTGGTCCATCTCGTGCCGAATATGCTCACCATTCTCGGCCTGTGCGCCGGGATGACGGCGATCCGCTACGCCATGGACGGCAGGTTTGAGCTCGCCGTGGCGCTGCTGTGCGCGGCCGTGGTGCTCGACGGCCTTGACGGCCGCTCGGCGCGGATGCTCAATCTCACGAGCAAGCTCGGCGCCGAGCTCGACAGCTTGGCCGACTTCCTGAGCTTCGGCGTGGCGCCGGCGGTGCTCACCTACCTTTGGACCCTGCACGACGTGCGCGGGTTCGGTTGGGCGGTGGCGCTGCTGTATGCGACCTGTTGCGCGCTGCGCCTTGCCCGCTTCAATGCCGAGCTCGAGGTCGAGGGCAGACCTCGCTGGACCCAGTATTTCTTCACCGGGATCCCGGCCCCGGCGGCGGCGGGTCTCGCCCTGACGCCGCTGATCGCCTCCTTCGTCGTCGGCGACGGCTGGCCGCGCAGCTGGCTGCTGAATGCCTGCCTGCTGGCGTTCGTGGCCGCCATGATGGTCAGCCGGGCGCCGACCTTCTCGATCAAGAAGATCCGCATCGAGCCCGACTGGGTGCTGCCCACCTTGCTGCTCGCGTCGGTGGTGATCGTCGGTTTGGTGGTGGAGACTTGGCTGACCCTGGCCGTGATCGGTCTGCTCTATCTCCTGAGCCTGCCGTTCGGGGTCCTGGTGGCGCGCCGCATGCGGCTGCGCGAGGCGGCGGCTGGCCATGGCGATGCCGCCGGTGACCGGATCGTCGCCCTGGGCCCGCGCCAGCAACGCCCTTCCTGAAGCTCAACTGCCGAGCGTGGTGGCGCGCGCGGCGGCTTGAAGCGCACCCTGCCGTCGGTCATAAGGTCGCCAGATCTTGCCGCACCGCGGTCGGGAGTTGCCCATGGCCTACCGCACGATTCTGCTCGAGCTGGTCGACGATTCTCAGAACGATGCCAGGATCGAGAGCGCCCGGCGCCTCGCCCAACAGTTCGATGCCGAGCTCGTCGGCATCCACGTCTCGCCGCCGCCTTTCCTGCCCGTCGGCTTCGGTGAGGGTGCTGCCTATGTCGGGCCAGAGGTGTTCGAGGCGCAGCGCGAGGCCAACCGGCTGGTCCGCGAGCGGGTCGAGGCGGCCTTCCGCCGGCAATGCGATCCGGCCCGGATGGCGGTACGCGACATCTACGAGGAAGGGGATCCCGGCGAGCTGCTGGCGGAGGCGGCACGCGGCGCCGATCTGACCATCGTGGCGCAGGAGGGCGGCACTGGTCTGGACGCGCTGGCGCCGCACCCGATCCACCACGTGATCCTGAGCGCTGGCGGGCCGGTGCTGGTCCTGCCGGGCAGCGGTGCCGCTGCCGGCTTCGGCAAGCGCGTCGCGGTGGCTTGGAACGGCTCGCGCGAGGCGGCTCGCGCCGCCAAGGACGCGCTGCCGTTCTTGGTTGCCGCCGAGGCGGTCACGCTGATCGCCGCCGGCGAGGAGGCCGGGGCTGCCCTCGATGTCGGTGCCGGGCTGCTCAAGCGGCACGGTGCCCCGGTGACCACGCGGCAGATCGAGCCCTCGCGCGCGCACGGCGCCATGCTGCTGGACGCGGCCGCCGCGGAGGGTGCCGACCTGCTGGTCATGGGGGCCTACGGCCACTCGCGGCTGCGCGAGATCGTGCTCGGCGGCGCCACGCGCGAGGTGCTACGCGACGCGCGGATACCCGTCCTGCTCAGCTGCTGACGGGCGGCGCAGCAGCATCGCGATGGCGAGCACGCTCAGCCCGGCCGCATAGATCAGGTTCCAGGCCGCGAGCGAGAGCCCGAGGAAGGTGAACCCGACTTGGTCGCAGCGCGCCGGTGCCGCCGCGAGTTGGCGCCGCAGCTCCTCGATCGTCGTGGCCTTGCCCACGGCCGCACAGCCCTCCGGCAGGGCGACCCAGCCCTGCTCGATCGCCACGTGGTAGGTGGCGAGGCCGGCATCCACCAGGAGTGCCAGGGTCGCCAGGGCGAGCCCGAGGCGCGGCCGGTCCAGCCACCACCCGAGCAGGCAGGCGGCGATCACCACCAGATAGGGATAGCGCTGGTAGATGCAGAAGGGGCAGGGCGGCAGGCCGCCGATCGTCTGCAGCGCCAGCGCGGCGAGCAGGGCCGCGGCGGCGGCCACGGCTAGTGTCAGGAGTCGGCCGTCGATGGGGCGGGGCATCGCTCACCTCCTCACAGATAGCGCAGGACCAGGAAGCCGAGCACGACGAGGGCGGCGAACCCGGTCGTGACCAGGGTGAGCCGCTCCTCGATGAAGTCGCGGATCGGCGCGCCGAAGCGGCGCAGCAGCCCGGCGACCAGGAAGAAGCGCATGCCGCGGGTGATCACGGACGCGGCGATGAATACCGGCAGGCTGAAGCCGGCGAGCCCGCTGGCGATGGTGACCAGTTTGTAGGGGATCGGGGTTAGGCCCTTGATCAGGATGATCCACAGGCCCCATTCGTTCCAGGTCTGCTGGAAATCGGCGAAGCCGGCGCCGAGGCCGTAGAGGTCGATGATCCGCTGGCCGAGGGTTTCGAACAGGAAGTAGCCGATGCAGTAGCCGGCGAGCCCGCCGACGACCGAGGCCGCGGTCGCCACTAGCGCTAGGCGCCACGCAGCCTGGGGCCGGGCCAGGACCATCGGCACCAGCATCGCGTCGGGCGGGATCGGGAACACCGAGCTCTCGAGGAACGCGACCACTGCCAGGGCGCGCGTCGCATGCGGCCCGGCGGCCTGCGTCATGGTCCAGTTGTAAATTCGCCTCAGCAAACCTGCCGCTCCCACCGTCAGCCGGCGGCTGCATAGCACGGCCCCGCCGCGCGGGGATGGGCACAAGCGTCTCGCCCGCCGGTTAGGACAGGGTTAACCTGACGGCGCGATGTTTCGGCCACCTCGTTGGTCCCGCTGCGGAAAGGACGCTGCCAAGTGCTCGCCGACGGCTTCTCCCTGGTTGTCGTGCTGGCCCTGGTGCTCGCGGTCATCCTGGTCGTCATGGGCGTGCGCTCGGTGCCCCAAGGCACGGAGCTGACCGTCGAGCGGTTCGGCCGCTACACGCGCACCCTGGGGCCGGGGCTGAGCCTGATCGTCCCGTTCGTCGACCGGATCGGCGCGCGGATGAACATGATGGAGCAGGTCCTCGAGGTGCCGGAACAGGAGGTGATCACCCGCGACAACGCGATGGTGAAGGTCGACGGCGTCGTGTTCTTCCAGATCCTCGACGCCCCCAAGGCGGCTTACGAGGTCACCGGGCTCGACAACGCCATCCTCAACCTGACGACCACCAACATCCGCACGGTCATGGGCTCGATGGACCTGGACGAACTCCTGTCCAAGCGTGACGAGATCAACGGCCGGCTGCTGCAGGTGGTCGACGAGGCGACCAGCCCCTGGGGCGTCAAGCTCACCCGCATCGAGATCAAGAATATCTCGCCGCCCAAGGACCTGGTCGACGCGATGGCGCGCCAGATGAAGGCGGAGCGCGACAAGCGCGCGGTGATTCTCCAGGCCGAGGGCGACAAGGCGGCGGCGATCCTCAAGGCCGACGGCGAGAAGCAGGCCGCCATCCTGGAGGCGGAGGGGCGCAAGGAGGCGGCCTTCCGCGACGCCGAGGCGCGCGAGCGCCTGGCCCAGGCCGAGGCGGCGGCCACCGCCATGCTCTCGCGGGCGCTGAGCGATGGCAATCTGCAGGCGGCCAACTACTTCGTCGCGCAGAAATATCTCGACGCCCTGACGGCGTTCGCGACCAGCCCGAACCAGAAGACCTTGATCCTGCCGATCGAGGCCTCGGCCACGCTCGGCTCGCTCGCCGGCGTCGCCGAGCTGGCGCGCGAGGCGTTCGGCGCGGCCGCGGGGCGCCAGGCGCCGTGACCGTCACCGCCTGGCACTGGCTCGCCCTGGCAGGCGGCCTGTTGATCCTGGAGGTTCTCACCCCGGGTGTCGTCTTCCTGTGGCTGGCGCTGGCGGCGGGCCTCACCGCCATCCTGCTCTGGCTGGCGCCGGGGCTGGCCTGGGAGAACCAGCTGCTGGCGTTCGCCGTGCTGGCGGTGGCGAGCGTGGGGATCTCGTTCCGCTGGCGGCGCCGGCTGCCGGCCACCGGTGGTGATCCGAAGCTGAACCGGCGGGCGCTCGCCTGCGTCGGCACCGAGGCCGTGCTCGAAAGCCCGATCGGGCCCGGCCACGGCCGTGTGCGCATCGCTGACAGCAGCTGGCTCGCCTCCGGCCCGGAGCTGCCGGCTGGTGCGAGGGTCCGGGTGGTGGGCGCCCGGGGTGCCGTCCTGCTCGTGGCCCCGGCGGCCGGGGCGGACGCCGTCTGAAGCGGCCGTGATCCGTTCCCGGCTGGTCAGCATGCGGGCGAGCCGCTAACAGGGCGCCGTCTGTCGCAATCGGCCGAGGCTCAGTTGCTGACGGCGGTCGCCGCTTTCGCCGAGGCGTTCGTCAACCCGCTCACCCCGCTTTTGGTGGTCGGTCTGGCGCTGCTCATCCGCCGCGCCGCGCTGGTCAGGGCGGCGGCCCTGCTCGTCGGCGGCGTCGTGGGCGTCGTCGGCCATCTCCTCGACGTGACCAGCGAGCTCGCCTGGTCCGTGCTGGGCGCGGTGGCAGCGTGGCTGCTGCATGCGGAGATCGCCCTCCATCTGGTGGCACCCGCGCTGCGCTGGATGGTGAGGTGCGTGCTGAGCCTGTGGGAGATCACCTGGCTGGCGTTCGCGGTGGCCCGCCGCTACCTGCGCGGGGACCGTCCGGAAGCCGGCCGGCCCCCCGAGGGAAAGGAGCCGTCGTGACCGTTCTGCTCGAGGTCGCGGTCGTGGTCGCGCTGATGCTCGTCAACGGCGCGCTCGCCATGTCGGAGCTCGCCCTGATGTCGTCGCGGCGCGCCCGTCTGCGCCAGCGGGCTCAGAGCGGCGACCGCGGCGCAAGGGCGGCGCTGCGCCTGCTCGACGATCCGACCGCCTTTCTGTCCACGGTGCAGATCGGCATCACCCTGGTCGGAATTCTCACCGGCGCCGTCAGCGGCGCCACGCTCGGCCAGCATCTGGCGAATTTCCTGGCCGAGCTCGGCATGGCCCCATCGGCCGCCGACACGCTCGGCATCGGCATCACGGTCATGCTCCTGACCTACCTCTCCCTGGTCGTCGGCGAGCTGGTGCCCAAGCGCCTGGCGCTGGCCGATCCGGAGCGCGTGTCGAGCCGGATGGCGCAACCGTTCTCGCGGCTGGCAGTCCTGTTCCGGCCCGGGATCTGGCTGCTGCGGGTATCGACCGATCTCGTGCTGCGCCTGCTCGGGGTGGCGGCCGACCGGGAGAGCCGGGTCACCGAGGAGGAGATCCGGGCTCTCATCGCCGAGGGCGCCCAGGCCGGCGTGGTCAAGCCGGTCGAGCACGAGCTGATCGAGGGCGTCATGCAGATCGTCGACCAGCCGGTGCGCTCGATCATGACTCCCAGGGTGGACGTGGTCTGGCTCGACGCCGCGGCCGACCGCGAGCGTGTCCGGGACGCCGTCGTCTCGGGCGGCCACAGCCGGTATCCTGTCTGCCGCGGCCGCCTCGACGACGTGGTCGGGATCGTCCACGTCCGTCAGCTCGCGGAGCGTCTGCTCGTCGATGCGCCGCTCGATCTCGCCTGCCTCGCCCAGCCGACAGCGATGCTGCCCGAAGGCACCTCGGTGGTTCGCCTGATCGAGATGCTCCGGCGCGACCCGGCACCGCTCGCCCTGGTGCTGGACGAATACGGAGCAGTCGAGGGCATCGTCACGCCGGCCGACCTGCTGTCGGCGATCGCCGGCGAGCTGGCGGAGATCGGCACCGAGGACGGTGCCGATGCCGTGCAGCGGGCGGACGGGTCCTGGCTGGTCGACGGCCGGGTGGAAATTCACCGGGTGGAGCGCCTGCTCGGTCGCCGCGACCTGGCACGCTCCAGCCGCTATCAGACGCTTGCCGGGCTCGTCCTGTGGGAGCTCGGGCGCATGCCGCGCGTCGGCGACACCTTCACGCGCGGTGACCTGCGCTTCGAGGTGGTCGACCTCGATCGCCGTCGCGTCGACCGGGTGCTGGTGACACAGGTCGGCGGGGCAGCGACCGAGGCGGCGCCGCTGGCGATGAATTGACCGCGGCCGTTCTGGCGTGCGAACTGCTGCTCCGATCGAGGGAGAGCGCCCATGTCGTTTCTGGCGCCGCAGCGCAACGAGGCCCTGATCGTGCGGCGTGCCCGCGCGGCCGACGCCGCCGCCATCGCGCGGGTGCACGTCCGCAGCTGGCGCGAGGCCTATGCCGGGCTGATCTCGGACACCTATCTCGCGCAGCTCAGCATCGCCGGTCACGAGCGCCACTGGCGCCAGAGCTTCACCTCCGGCGGCTGGGCCTTCGTCGCTGAATGGGAGCAGCGGGTGGTCGGCTTCGCCAGCGGCGGCCTGTCGCGGGCGCGCCGCGACATCAGCGGCGAGCTGTACCTGCTCTACGTGCTGCAGGCGCACCACGGCCGCGGCATCGGCCGGGCCCTGTTCGACGCCTGTCACTACGAGCTCGCCCGCGGCGGCCATCGCGGCCTGCTGGCCTGGGTCCTGGCCGACAACCCGTCCCGCCGCTTCTACGAGCGCCTGGGTGGCGAGTTGGCCGGCGAGAGCACGGTCACCATCGCCGGCAGCAGGCTGCGCGAGCTCGCCTATGTCTGGCGCGACTAGTGGATTGTCCCTGACATAAGATTCTCAATCTCGACGGGCTGTGCCAGGTTTCTCGGATGCGAGAAGCCTGCTGCCTTTGGCTTTCGGCTGGTGATCGTGCGCGTCTGGCGGCGATCGCGGCCGATCGGAACAGCCCGCAAAAGCATGTCTGGCGGGCACAGATCGTGCTGCTGTCGGCCGAGATGGTCGGCACGGTCGAGATCATGCGGCGCACGGGCAAGGCCAAGCCCAGCGTCTGGCGCTGGCAGGCGCGCTATCTCGAGGCGGGCGTCGACGGGCTCTTGCGCGACAAGACCCGGCCCGCCCGGATCCCGCGGCTGGCGGGCGATCTGGTCGAGCGGGTGGTGGCGCGCACGCTCGCGCCGCCGCCCGGTGCTGTGACCCACTGGACGGTGCGCCTGATGGCGCACGAGACCGGCATCTCGCCCGCCTCGGTGCAGCGGATCTGGCAGCAGCACGGCCTGCAGGTAGGCCCATTCGCGCAAGGAGGTCTGGATGAACCGCTCCGCCTTGCCGTTGGTCCTGGACGTGTAGGGACGGGTGCGCTTGTGCCTGAGGCGGGCGTCCTCGCAGGCCTGGCGGAAGGCGTGGCTGCGATAGGCCGAGCCCCTCGTGCGCCGGTTGGCGCACGCACCTGCGGTGACGGATCGACCGCGCTGCGGTCGATTGTCGGTCATCACCCGCTCGACCGTGACCCCGAGGCCGGCAAACCAGGTCAGGGCGCGCCCGAGGAAGGCCACCGCGCTCTCCTTGCGCTCGTCGGGCAGAATCTCGCTGTAGGCGAGGCGCGATGCATCGTCGATGCAGACATGCAGGAAGTCCCAGCCACGGCCGCGTTTCTGGCCGTGCCGGTCGCCGGTGATCGCCTCTGGCGCCGGCAGGCGCCAGCTCCTAAGGAGACGAATCGACCGCGTCGCGGTCGATGCCCGACCCCGTCGATCCGGCCGAGCTTCTTGATGTCGATGTGGAGCAGCTCGCCCGGCCGCTCGCGCTGGTAGCGGACGATCTCGGGCTTGGGCTCCAGCGCCGCCAGCCGGCCCAGGCCGTGGCGCCGCAGCACCAGCCCCACCGTGGCCAGCGGGCGCCGCAGCCGGCGTGCGATCGCCGGCCCGGTCAGCCGCTGCCGGCGCAGCGCCAGGATCTCGGCCTCCGCCGCCTCGCCCAGCCGCGTCGGGCTGGCATGCGGCCGCGGGCTGCGGTCGCGCAGGCCAGGCTCACCCTCCGCGGCATGCCGGGCCTGCCATTTGCGCACCGTCTTGGCGGTGACCCCGAAGGCGACCGCGACCTTGCCCACGGACCAGCCTTCAGCCAGGCGCCGCACCATCGGGAGTCGACCGCTGGGCGTGGTCTTGGCATGCTGGTGGATGTCCATCCGGTGCCTCCGCAGCGCGGTTGTCAGCTTGGCAGCGACAACCTCCCACCGCGGCGCCGGGTGGACAACCTCCATAGCAACGACAGCTAGCGGCTTTCCGCGCCGAGCGAAGCATCTCGGGCTCGAGTAAGCGAAAGACGGGCCGGCGCCAATAAGGCGGGAGCGCGCCCGCTCACGCCCAGCACGCTCCAGAGACCGTTCGCGCTGGGCGACGAACCTCGGCCGCGGTCAGGCCGCAGGCACATTGGGCCGCGAGAGAGCTCGAGCATGCACGGTCATGCCGCGTACGCTCCGGGCGCCCTCAGTTGACGTAGTAGCGGCGGCTGCGCGTGTAATACTGGCCGATGTCGCCGTACCGGTACTGCGCGTGCTTGCGCAGGTCGATCTGCGACAGGACCACACCGGCCGGCTCGATGCCGGCCTCGCGCAGAGCGCGCACGCTGTCGCGCGCCGCACTCTCGATCGTCTTGCCCCAGCGCACCACGAACACCACCCGGTCGGCGAGGCCCGCCGCGACCTTGGTGTCGTTCACGCTCGCCACGGGCGCCGAGTCGAGCACAATCAGGTCGTAGTTCTCGCGACAGACCTGCAGCAGCTGGCGCATGCGGTCGCTCTCCAGCAGATCGATCGGCGTGGTCGTATGCGCCTTGACCGGCAGGAAATGCAGCCCCGTCTCGAGGTCGTTGTGCACCACCTCCTGCAGCGTCCGCTCGCCGGCCATGTACTCGACCAGCCCGGCCGAGACCTGCCAGCCGAGCTCGCGATGCACGCTGGGGTGCCGCAGATCGAGGTCGATCAGCAGCACACGCTTCTGCGAGCGGGCCACGAGGGACGCCAGACTCACCGCGAAGGTCGTCTTGCCTTCCTCGGGCAGCGAGGAGGTGACCAGCACCACCTTGGGCGGCGTCTGCGGGTTGGCGAGCTTCAGCGCCGTGAACACGCCACGGACCGCCTCGGCATAGGAGGAAAGCGGCTTCTCGCGCAGATATTGATGCGGCCGCTGGTTGCGGCGCAGGCGGTCGACCCGGGGGACGAGCCCAAGGGTGGTCAGACCCAGGGCGCTCTCGACCTCGCGCGAGCTGCGCAGACCGCGATCGAGCCGCTCCAGCAAAATCGCGAGCAGCGAGCCCAGCAGCAGCGACACCGTGAAACCGGCGGCGGCGAACAGCTTCGGCCCCGGTGAGCTCGGCGAGGCGGGCGGTGCCGCCATCGCCACCACCCGGGCGTCGGCCTGCGTGATCCCCTGCTGGTCGCGCGTCTCGTTGAAGCGCTGGAGCAGCTGCTCATAGAGCGTCCGGTTGGCCAGCGCGACCCGCTCGAGCTCTGCCAGCTGCACGCTGGCGGCCCGATCCTGGCTGTTCTGGTCCTTGATGCCGGAGAGGGCGCCCTCGAGCGAGGCCACCCGACTCGCGGCGACGCGCACGTCGTTCTCGAGCGTATGAGTCACTCGGTCGACCTCGGCGCGGATCGCGGCCGCCACCTTGGCCTTCTCGTCGCGCAGCTGGACCATACGCGGATGCCGCTCGCCATAGAGTGTCCGCAGCTCCGATTCCTGGCGATCGAGCGCGGTCACCTGCTCGCGCAGATTCACGACGACCGGCGAGCTGGTCACCTCCGTGACCGCCTCGGCCGAGGCATCGGACCCGCGTACGTCGCGGATCAGGCGCAGCCGCGCCTGCTTGTCGGCGAGATCGCTACGCGCGGCGACCAGCTGGCCGTTGAGGTTGGCCAGCTCCTGCTCGTTGAGATTGGCGCCGCCCGCCTCGAGGATATTGTGATCGATCTTGAAGCGCGTGACCGCCTCGTCGGATTTCTGGACCTCCGTCTTCAGCTCGCCCAGGCGCTGCTCCAGCCAGCCCGTCGCCTTGTCGGACGCCGAGAGCTTGCCCTGCAACTGGTCGTCGACGAAGCGCGAGGCGAGGCGATTGGCGATCACCGCCGCCTTGTCGGGATCGGGCGAGGTGAACTGGATCTGGATCAGGTAGGACAGGCCGTCGTTGAGGAAGACGGCGTCACCCAGGAAATTGGTGATCGCGCGCTCCCGCGCGATCGCCGGCGCCTCGCTCTCGAGCACCGGCTGGGGCTGGCTGGCGAGCCCAGTGGCGATCAGCCACTCGTCCGGCAGCTGGGCGATCAGCTGCTCGAGCGGCTGCAGGAAACCGGGCAGCGAGGTCGCGGTCGGGGAAGCGGTCTGCGCCAGCGCGAGGTTGAACTCGGGGTCGTCGAAGAGCTTGAGGTCGCCCATCACCGACCTGACGAAGTCGCGCGAGCGGAGCAAGCCGAGCTGGGTCGCCATCGTCGGCCCGCTCAGCGGCAGGGTCGAAACCACCTGCTCGCTGGTCGTGACCTGAAGCTGCCGCGGGTCGATCATGACCGACGCGATCGCGGTATAGGTCGGCGTCAACTTCATGCCGACCAGTGCGGCAGCGGCGGTTCCGAGCGCCGTCACCAGCATGATCAGCCACTTGCGCCGGCGGAGCATCCCGACGACGCTGAGAAGGTCGATCGTCTGGTCCTCGCCGAGAATTGCCTTCTCGGCGGCCACGTCGACCGGCTCGGGGTATGGCCTCTGTGTCTGCATCGGATCCGACCTGTCAGACGTCGCTCTATCCTGATCGCTCGCGCGCAGGATGACCGACCCTCACTAACGATGGGTAAAGCGCCCCCATCCGGCGCTCAACCAAACACTTCCACTCTGCCACGGCGCCCGCAGACGAAGGAAGCTCTGTCGCAACGCAGCATACTACCCGACGATCTGTGGGCAAGCATCCCATGATGACGAGCCGTCCAGCGTTGCAGTTAGGCCACTAGCGTTCCCGAACGCAGCGGTTCGGCCAGCAGCGCCCGGCCCGCGCGGGCGAGCCGGAGCCGTGCCCGCACCAGGGCCAGCTCCGCATCGCGTCTCGAGGCGTTCCAGCCCAGACAGTCGGCCATGAGCCGGGCGGCGGCCTCGAGAGCGGCGTCGCCGGAGCGGCCGAGAGTACACAGATCCGTGCGCCGAAACACCGCGTCGGCCAGGGTCTGCGCCATCTCGTCTCGTGCCGCCCGCACGATCTCGGCGCCGAGCACCGTGCTGCCCGGTAGCCGGCACGCCAGCTGCGGCTGCTCCGCCGCGAAACGTAGGAGCGCCGGAGCCTCGGTGCCGTGGTTGTGGGCGAGGGCCCGAATGGTCGCCTCGTCCAGCTCCGTCGGCGCCAGTGCTGCGACCTCGCGCACCAGCGCCTCGAAGTCGCCGGTATTGCCGCCGTGCACCGGCTCCCGCTCGAGCCGCGAGGCCATCGGCCTTTGACCCAGCCGCTCCCGGACCAGATCGATAGCCTCCACGGCCTCGACCGGGCCTGTCGTCAGCCGCACGCCGATCAGCGTCAGCAGCCCGTCGATTCCACGCTCGGCGCGATGGTCGACGAGGCGCGAGCGATGCGCGAACTTCAGGTCCGCGGCCCCGGGATCGCTCTCGCCGAAGGGCACCAGGCCGGCACTGCCGAGCGCCACGTCGTCCGGCCGCAAATCGAGACCGCGATAGGCCAGGTTAATCTCGGCGGTCCAGGCCGCCAGCTCCGCCTCATCGATCGCGTATTCGTCGGGGTGCCGAGTATGGATCCGATGCCAGACGCCGACCAGAGTGGCGCCGCGCCAGGGCACCAGGAACAGATGGCGCGTGCCGCGGCTCAGCTTCGCGTCGCCGTCGCTGCTCAAAGAAGGCAGGGTCAACGCATGCTCGCCGTCGATCAACGGGCGGCGCACGATGAAATAGGCGTCCCGGGAGAACGGCGTCGGCGGCGTCAGTGGACGGCCGAGGCTGCGGGCGAGGATGCCCTCCGCGTAGGGCCCAGCGGCATTCAGCACGATGCGGCCACGTATCTCGATAGGGTCGCCGCCGAGCGCGTCGCGGGCGAGAACGCCGCGCACCGCGGCGTCGCGCTGGATCAGACCTTCCGCCTCGACGTAGTTGGCGCAGACCGCCCCCGCGGCGACGGCACTCTGGACGTAGGCCAGCACCAGTCGGGGCGGATTGTAGATCTGCCCGTCGCAGAAGATGCCCGCCCCGGTCAGGCGCTCGGTAGCGAGCCCGGGGTAGCGGCGCCGCACCTCGTCGCGGCCGATGAACTCGGCCCTCGGAATGCGCCGGTCCGGATCGGCGATGCCCTGGTTGCGGTCGAGCGTCAGCAGGTCGTACGCCGCCATGCCGGCGCGCAGCACCGTCTTGCTCTTCATCCCGCTCCCATAGGTGGGCACGACGATCGGCAAGGGCCGGACGAGATGCGGCGCCGCGCGCAGAAATGCCGCCCGGGCCCGCGCCGACTGCCGCACGCGGACTAGGTCGGCATGCTGCAGGTAGCGGATCCCGCCATGAACCATCTTGAAGGAATGGGCGGAGGTGGCGCCGGCGAAGTCGGTTCGCTCGATCAGCGCAGTGCGCAGGCCACGCTGTGTCGCGTCGAGCGCGGCGGCAGCGCCGAACATGCCTCCGCCGATCACGACGAGGTCGAATTCTTCCCGTGCCAGGGCCGCGAGGTCGCGCCGCATGAAAGCCGGCTCAGCGTGGCGCCAGGCAAACTGCCGCCAGCTTCTTGGTAAGAATCTTCACGTCCTTGCCGTACAGGATGAAGCAGACACGGAAGAACAGCTCGAGCAGAGTGGTGGCGGCGAGGCCGACATAGTTCAGCGGATTTTTCCAGAACACATAGAGCTTCAAGGGCATCACGCGGATGTCGGTGAAGCCGGCGAGCTGCAGAACCTGGCACAGACTGTAGTCCGTGAAGGTGTTGAAATGGTCGATGTTGTGCGCGAGGTTCTCCGACCCGACCAGTGGGTTGGCGCCGTTGAGGCCGTAGACGATCATCAGGCCGCCGGGTTTCAGGTTGCGCAGGCAGAGGCTCAAGAACTCGAGCTGCTCTGCCAGGGTGAGATGATTGAGCTCCTGCTCGGGGATGATCGCATCGAACGGCTCGCGGTTGCGCTCGAGATAGGGGAAGGCCTCGGCGGTCTCGCAGGGCAGGCCGCGCCGCCGGGCATGGGCGGTCTTCTCGGGATCGGAATCGATGCCGCGAATATTCGTGTAGCCTGTGGTGCGCAGCAGATCGATCAGGTAGCCGGCGCCGCAGCTGACCACCAGAATGCGCGCCGAGCGGTCCGCAGGCAGATGCGGCAGATAGTTGGCCCGATAGTAGGCGGCGAACTTGGCGTAGCCGGAATCGACGTCGGCCGGTGCCTGCCAGTAGGAATCGAACGGCTCGAGGCGCGCCGCGAGGCGCCGCACCCCGCGACCGTCGGCATTGGGCATGTCGCTACGGCGCAAGCTCTCGACTTCCACGCTCAACTCCACCTCCTCGCTGGTCTTCAGGACAGCGAGCGGCTCCGGGCCGCGGCTCGCTGACATGCGCAGTGGCCGCGCGCAGCGCTCAAGCGGCGGCGCAGGCGGGCGCCGGCTCGGTGCGGCCGATCCGGCTGAACAGGCTCTCGTACTCGTCGGCGGTGGCGGCGATGCTGAAGCGTTGCGCGACCGTCCGATTGTGCGCGCTCATGGCAGCCCGCAGCTCGGGATTGCTCACCAGCTTCTGCAGCGCCTCCAGCAGCGATTCGGTGTCGTCGTAGGGCACGAGATAGCCGGTGCGTCCGTCGGACAGGTAGTCCTCCTGCCCGCCGGGCCGCCCCGCGACCACCGGCAGACCGCAATGCATGGCTTCCAGGTAGACCAGCCCGAACGCCTCGTGCAGCGACGGCAGCGCGAACACGTCGGCCGCGGCGAGGAGCTGATACTTGGTCGAATCCGGAACGAAGCCGCGAAACTGAACGCGGTGGCCCAGGCCCAGCTGCTGCGCCTGCGCCTGCAGCGCCGACTGCTCCGGCCCGTCACCTATCACCAGAAGCTGGACATTGTCCTGGCCGAGCCGGTGGAGCGCCATGATGAGCGCGCTGAGGTTCTTGCGCCGCACCAGTCGCCCGACGGTCGCGATGTAGACGACCCCGGGCTCGAGGCCGAGCTCCGCCCGGGAGGCAGGGTCGAACCGGGGCGCTGGCGCGCCCAGGGAGATGACGTCGATCGGCCCCTGGAAGCCGTAGATCTCGCGGGCACGGCGGGCGAGGTCGGTCGAGACGGCGACGTGGCCGTGCGATGCCGCCAGGACGCGGCGCACGGCGGCGCGCAGGATCGGGTTCTTGTCGGGAGTATACCATTTGGACGGGTCGTAGATGTCGCCGCCCGCCATCGTCACGACATGCGGCGCCCGAAGGCAACGCGCCAGATGAATGCCGGTCGGCCCGCTCGGCACCGCGAACCAGCTGTTGACCACGTCGTAGGTCCGGTTCTCGAGCAGGCGGCGGCCGTAGCGGATGCCAATGGGCCAGAAGGAGATCATCGAGACGATGGACGCCGTCGATCGCCGCGTGCGGCCCACGACCGGCACCCGATAGATGTTGACGCCGTCGGCCTGCTCGTGCGGGGCGAGATCCGGGGCGGCCGAGGTCAGCACATCCACCTCGTGACGCTTGGCGAGCTCGACCGCGATGTCGCGGGTGGCGATACCGCCCCCGCCACCCAGCGGCGGATACTCGTAGTTCACGAACAGGATGCGCATACGGCGGAGAGGCTCCTACGCGAGGCCTATGCGCTGCATAGTCCAGGCGAAAGCGGACCGCAACGCGGGCTCGATCGCCACCCCGAAATACCGGCCAATCGAGCTTGCGGCACACCAAGGCGCACCATAGCAACGCCCTGCGGCGGAGGCCGTTGCGTCGCATCGCGAATCGCGCCACATGGTGCCGTAGCGTGCGGAAGGATACAACCTTGAACAGTGATTCCCAGGCGCGTCCGCGGCAATTGGTGACTGAAGCGGCACGATCGCCGCTCGTATTGGCCGGGCTGATCAGCTTTGCCATCAGTATTTTGATGCTGTCCGTCCCCATGTTCTCGCTGCAGGTCTACGATCGGGTGCTCGGCAGCGGCAGCCAGGACACGCTGATCGCGCTGACGCTGATCACAGGCGTGGCGCTGGCCGCATTGGGTCTGCTCGAGACGGTTCGTACCTCGGTGCTCGCGAGGCTGTCGACCCGGCTGGGCGCCCGCCTCTCGCCCACGCTCCTGGCAGCCGGCGCGCAGGCCGGCGATCCGGGCCAAGGCCTGCGGGATCTGACGCAGCTGCGCCAGACGCTGTCGGGGCCGGCGCTGACCGCGATCTTCGATGCGCCGTGGCTGCCCCTGGCCCTGGCCCTTGTCTGGCTGCTGCATCCCGATCTCGGCCTGTTCGGCCTGATCAGCGCCGCGATGTTGGCTATGCTCGCCGTGCTCGGCGACATCGTCGCCCGACGCCGGCTCAAGCAGGCCAACGAGATCTCGCCGCGCGCGCAGCGTCAGGTCGAGGCGCTCGGGCGGCAGCGCGAGGTCGTCACGGCGATGGGCCTCCTGCCGCATCTGCAAACCCGCTTCACCCGGCTCCACGATCAGGTTCTGGTGCTGCAGCAGCTGGCCTACGAGCGCGGCGGCATCGTGTCGGGCATCGCCCGCTCGGCGCGCCTCATGATCCAGGCCGGCGCCATGGCCCTGGGCGCTTATCTGGTGCTCAAGGGCGAGCTCACCTCCGGCGGCATGATCGCGAGCTCAATCCTGCTCAGTCGCGCGCTGGCGCCGATCGAGCAGATGTTGTCCGGCTGGCGCTCACTGGTCCAGGCGAGCGATTGCTGGCAGCGGCTGCGCGTGCTGCTCGCCCATGCGCCGGTCGGCAAGGAGGCGCTCGCCCTGCCGCCGCCGCTCGGCTCGGTGGTGATGGACCGGGTCGGCTACACCGTGGCCGATCGGGCCATCTTGAAACCCACCTCCCTGGCCATCGAATCGGGTGAGTTCATCGGCGTGGTCGGCCCTTCAGGCGCGGGTAAGAGCACCTTGTGCCGGCTGATGATCGGCGTGCTCAAGCCGAGCACCGGCATCGTGCGGCTCGACGGCGTCGACATCGCTACCCAGAGCCGCGCCGTGCTCGGCCCGCATGTCGGCTATCTGCCGCAGCATACCGGCCTGTTCGCCGGTACGGTCGCCGAGAACATCGCGCGCCTCGCACCGGACCCCGACCCGGAGCGCGTCGTCGAGGCGGCCAAGGCCGCGGGCGTCCACGAGCTCATCCTGCAGCTGCCCAAGGGCTACGACACGCCGCTCGGCGAGGATGGCGCACCCCTATCGGCCGGGCAGCGCCAGCGGCTCGGGCTGGCCCGCACGATCTATGGCGAACCGAAGCTCGTCGTGCTCGACGAGCCCAACGCACATCTTGACGGTGCCGGCGAGAATGCGCTGGCGAGCACGCTGATGGCGCTCAAGGAGCAGCGGGCCACCGTGGTCCTGGTCACCCATCGCCTCAACATCCTGCGCCATGCCGACCGGATCATCGTCGTCGAGAACGGCGAGGTGGCACGGTTCGGGCCGCGCGACCAGATTCTAGGCGAGCTGATGCGCCCGGCGCGCGTGGCTTGAGGAGCGGCAACATGGCTTCGCAACTCAAGGCTGGCGATGCGGTCGAGCGGGCCGCCAGCTTCCGCGGCCCACTGCTGGCGGCGGTGGCAGTCCTGCTCGTCTTCTTCGGAGGCTTCGGCACCTGGGCGGCCCTGGTGCCGCTCTCCGGCGCCGCCCTGGCGCCGGCCTACGTGGCGCCCGAGGGCTTCCGCAAGACGGTCCAGCATCTCGAGGGCGGCATCGTCGCGGAGATTCGCGTGCGCGAAGGCAGCCAGGTCGAGGCCGGCGAGGTGGTGGCGGTGCTGGACGACACCCGTGCCCGCGCGGACTTCAATGCCGCCCGATCGCAGCTCGTCTCGATGCTGGCGCGCAGCGCCCGGCTCGATGCGGAAGAAACCGGTGCGGCGACGCCGCCCTTCGCCGCCGACCTGCTCGCGGTCGGCGAGGGCGATGCCGACGTCCGCGCACTGATCGACGCCGAGCGCCAGAATCTCACCGCGCGCCGCCAGGCGCTCGCCGATCAGGTGGCGATGCGCGACGGCAAGATCGCGCAGGCGCGGGCCGACCTCGCCAGCTACGAGGGGTCGCTGAAGAGCATCGACCGCCAGCTCGAGCTGATCGACGAGGAGATCGCCACGGTCGAGGACCTGCTGCGCAAGGGCCTCGACCGCAAGCCGCGCCTGCTGGCGCTGCAGCGGGCGCGGGCCGACCTCGACGGCCAGCGCAACGCCGCCGTGAACAACGCCGCGGGGACGCGCGAGCTCATCGGCGCCACCCAGGCCGAGCGCGCGGCCCTCATCAGCGGTCGCGCCGAGGAGGTGGCGACCGGCCTCGCCGAGGCTCTGGCCGCCGCCACTCGCCTGCGCGCCGAGGTCCAGGCCGCGAGCGACCGTCTCGATCGGACCCGGATTCGCGCCCCGGTGGCCGGGGAGGTCGTCGATCTCAAGCTGCGCACGGTGGGCGGTGTCGTCAATCCGGGCGAGCCGCTCATGGACCTCGTGCCGCGCGGCCAGCCGCTGGTGATCGAGGCGCGCGTCTCTCCCCGCGACATCGATGTCGTCCATCCCGGGCTGAAGGCGGACGTCCATCTGACCGCCTTCCATACCCGCTACCTCGCGCGGGTTCAGGGCGAGGTCAGGCAGGTGTCCGCCGACCGGCTCACCGATCCGAAGACCGGCGAGCCCTATTATACGGCGCAGATCTACGTCGACATGGCCGAGGTGCAGAAGAAGACGCCCGAGGTGAAGCTCAGCCCCGGCATGCCCGCCGAGGCGATGATCATCACCGGCGAGCGCACGGCCTTCGAGTATCTGATCCAGCCGATCCGCAACACGTTCCGGCGCTCCCTGCGCGAGACCTGAGCGGCCACGCCGTTCAGGGTGCGTGACGGCGTCGGACGCCGATGCCGAGCTGCGGTGCCGCGACCGCCGCCGTGCTGCTCAGATCGGGGGCTGCGGCGCTCCCGGCGCCGGGGAAGGGCGGGACCGGCTGCTCGTACAGCCAAGCGCGCAGCAACGGCCGCACGCCGGGCCCGCCGATGCCGGCCGCCAGCCGGATGAAATCGGCGGAGGTGGCATTGCCGTTGCGGTGCGCCCGATACCAGCTGCGCAGGACGCGCTGGAACTTCGCGTCGCCGATGTTTCGCCGCAGCGCTTCGAGGGTAAGCGCCCCGCGATAGTAGGTGTTGTCGGCAAAGAGGTCCTCCGGGCGGCTGACCACGGCCGGGCCGACCTCGAACCGCACGACGTACCGGTAGAGCTCGTTGAGCCCGTTCACGAAGCCGCGTGGCCGGCCGCGATATTGCCACAGATACTCGAAATAGGTGGCGAAGCCTTCGGCCAGCCAGAGATCGCGCCATTGTGCGACCGTGATGGCATCGCCGAACCACTGGTGCGCCAGCTCGTGGACCACCGTCAGCTCGTCCACCCACGAGCTGGGGAAAGTCGAGACCGACTGGGTCTCCAGCGCGTAGTAGAGATCGGGATCGTCGACCATGACGACACCATAGCCGCCGAAGGGGTAAGGCCCGATCAGCCGCTCGATGAAGTCGATCATCTGCGGGGTCTTGCGCAGCGCCGCCACACTCGCGGCCGGCGTCGCGCTCGTCAGATAGTTGCGGATCGGCACGCCGCTGGCCGAGCGGCCGCGCTCCACCCGATAGCGGTCGACGTCGGTGATGGCGAGATAGCTCGCCATCGGCTGGCGTTGCGCCCAGACGAAGCGGCGGCGCTGGCCCAGGTCGGTGACCGACTGGGGCTCGCCGTTGGCGAGGGCGATGTACGGCTTGTCGACGGTGATGGCGAAGCGATAGGTCGCCTTGTCGGTCGGAACGTCGTTGACAGGGTACCAGCTGCCGGCGCCCACGGGCTCGCTCACGACGTAGGACGCATTCCGGTAGCGGGTCCAGCCGAGGCCAGGCACCTCGCTCGGGTCCTCGACCGTCGGGTCGGGGATCGGCCGCGGCGCGCCACCATAGCTGATGCTGGCCTGAAATGTCCTGCCTCTCGGCACGGCGGTCGCGAGTCGGACGAACAGCTTGTCATCCGCCTGCCTGAAGTTTGCCGGAACGCCGTCGATCTCGACCTTGCGCACCTTCAGCCGGCTGAGGTCGAGCGAGAAGCGCCGCAGCCGCTCGGTCGCCTTGATCTGGAGGACCGCCTTGCCGTCCAGACGGCCACCCTGACCCGCCACGTCGAGACTGATCGCATAGTGGCGGACGTCGATGCCCCGATTGCCGAACGTCGGGAAGAACTCGTCGATGGCGTATGCAGAGTTGAAAGCCGCGCTGATCAGCAGGAATGCTGCGGCGACGGCACCACGAAGGCACGCCGATAGGCGGCCAGTCTCTTCTCGTTGCATGAGGTCGTCTCCATTGGCGAGAAGCCAAGCTTCGGCTTTTCGCCTTCCGGAGGAAAACTTGCCGGGCGCCGCGGTTGCTGTCGACCCCCGTCGGCGCAGGCTCAGCCGGGCGTCGGGGCGTCGGCGCGCAACAGGCCCTCCGTCTTCAGCTCGGCCCAGAACGCGGCCGGGATGTCGACCTCGAAGATCCGCCGGTTCTCCTCGATCTCCTCGGGCGCGCGGGCACCGGGGATGAGGGTGGCGACGTTGGGATGCCCGAGCGGGAACTGCAGGGCGGCGCTGGCCAGGCGGACCCGATGCCGGGCGCACACGGCCTCGATCTTGCGCACCCGCTCCATGATCTCGGCGGGGGCAGGGGCATAGTTGTAGTAGGCGCCGTCGACCGCGCCGGTCGCCAGAATGCCGGTATTGTAGGGTCCGCCGATCAGCAGCGAGATGTCGTGCTCGGCGCAGTAGGGCAGGAGCGTGTCCAGCGCACCCTGCTCCAGCAGCGTGTAGCGGCCGGCGAGCAGGAAGCAGTCGAAATCGCCGGCGCGCGCGAATTCCTCGCAGGCCTGGACCTCGTTGATGCCGGCGCCGATTGCGCGGACCACCCGCTCCTCGCGCAGCCGCAACATGGCGCGATAGCCTCCGCCCATGACCTCGGCGAACCGCTGCAGGCGTGCCGCCTCGCTGCCATGTGTCCACACGTCGACATCATGGATCAGCAGGATCTCGATTCGGTCCAGGCCCAGGCGCTGCAGGCTGTCGTCGACCGAGCGCAGCACGCCGTCATAGGAATAGTCGTAGACCCCCTCGAACGGCAGGATCTTCTTGAACAGGCCGCCGTCGAGCTGATCCGCGGGCTTGGGTCGCAGCAGCCGGCCGACCTTGGTCGAGAGAACATAGCTGTCGCGCGGCAGCCAGCGCAGCGCCTCGCCGATGCGATGCTCCGAAAGGCCGAAACCGTAGAGCGGTGCGGTGTCGAACAGGCGCATGCCGGCATCGTAGGCCGCGCGGACGGTGTCGCGCGCCTGCGCATCCGAGAACTCCTGGAAAAGATTGCCGAGGGGGGCCCCACCGAAGCCGATGGCCGGGACGTCTAAGCCTGTGCCGCCGAGCGCCCGGCGATCGGTGACGCGCATCATCGTGTTGTGCCTCCCCTCTGCAAGACGGCTCGGGATGGCGAACCGCCGCCGCGCCGTCAAGCGGCCGGAGTCTCCGGCACCCGCCGATCGATCTCGGCCCCGCGCGGCGTGGCGGCCGGCGATTCCACGAATCCTTCCTTGGCTTGGGGCGAAGCCCGGCGTGACATGCGCCACAGCACGAAGCCGGCGAGGCCGGCGGCGACGATCACCGTATAGACGAACAGCCCGCGCGGACCCAGCAGGTCCATGAACGGTGCGGCCACGGTGGGGCCGACCGCAGCCCCGGCGGCCCAGCACAGCAACAGGCTGCTGCTCACCCCGACCATCTGGTCCGGCTCGGCGAAATCGGCGGCGTGCGCCATCGCCACGGCATAGAAGGTCAGCGCGGTGCCGCCGAGGAGCAGGTAGAGCAGCAGCAGCCAGCGGCCCGCGGGCATCGCGGCGGTCGTCAGCGAGAGGATGGCCACCGCGATCGCGCAGCCGGCGATCACCGAGCGTCGGTCGATCCGGTCGGACAGCCGGCCGAGCGGCCATTGGCACAGGAAGCTGCCGAGCTGGAACGCCGTCAACAGCCAGACGGTCGTGCGCGGGTCGAGGCCGATCCGGGTGCCGAAGAGCGGCGAGAGGCCGAGAATCGCACTGTTGAGCAGGCCCGAGACGAGGCAGCCGGCGACGCCGGCCGGGGCCACGCGGTAGAGCGCGCGCGGGCCGAGGAACTCGAGCCGCAGGGGCGGCGGCTGCGGCGTGCGGGTCAGCGCCACCGGGATCAGCGACAGGGTGAACACGGCACCCGACACCTCGAACCAGATCGGCGAGCCCGTGCCGATCTGGGCCAGCAGGGTCTGCGCCCCGACGATCGCCACCTTGGTCGCGACCAGATAGAACGACAGCACGCCGCCGCGGGCGTGAGGCGGCGCGACGGCGCTGAGCCAGCCCTCGACCACCGTGAACAGCCCCGCCTGGCAGAAGCCCATGAGCAGGCGCAGGACGAACCACAGCACCACGAAATTGCTCAGCGCGAACACCATGCTCGTCACCGAGCAGATCGCCGCCAGCACCGCGAACGCCCTGATGTGCCCGACGTCGCGGATCAGGCGGGCATTGACGACGCAGCCGGCGAGGAAGCCCACCCCGTAGCCGGTGACCACGAGCCCGGTGGTCGTGCCGGAGTAGCCGGCGAGCGCCAGATTGAGCGGCAGGATCACCGACAGCATGGTGTTGGCGAACTGGAGCAGCGTCACGCCGCCGACGATGCCGGTCGCGGCGCCGTAGTGCTTGAGCATCGCTGGTTGGCCCCGCCACACCTGATCGGTCGCTGCCAGGGCCTACGCCGCCGTCCCGCCACGGCGCAAGCCGGCTTCTCGACCGGCGCAGGTGGGGCTGCGATAATCGCCTCGGCAACAGGCGATGCTCTTCATCGGATCGGCAGCGTCATTATCTATCCGTCTGGCGTTCGGTCGGAGACATGGGATGAGCGGACGGACGGTACTGGGCGGCATGATCCTGGGCACTCTGCTCGGTATCCTGTGGCTGCGGGCCTCGACCTTGTGGGTGTTTCACCTGTTCTGAACCGGCTTCGGCCGGACCGGGAGAGTATCGGGCGTGCAGGAGAAGGGCTTTCAGCCGGCGGGCAGTTCGCGGCGGGTCGGCGGTGGACGGCCCACCGGCGCGCTGCCCGCGCTGTCGATGGCGCCGGCGCGCGGGTGGCTGCTGAAAATCTCGGCCTGCCTGTTCGTCTGGCCGCTGTTCCTGGCGCTGCTGCGGGGCAGCCTGCGCGAGGTATCGGCCTACGTCCTCGCCATCGTCCTCCTCTATACCGGCGGCCGCCTGATCGAGCGCGGCAGCCGCGAGGAGCTGATGAACAGCGGCCGTGCTTTGGCCCGGAGCCCGACGCCCTGGAAGCTGCTCGGTGCGGTGGCCGCGGGTGCCGGCGCCGCGCTGGCGAGCCTCGGCACCGGCGATCTCTTGGTCATGGGCCTAGTCTACGGCGCGCTGGTCGGCGGTGCCACGGTTCTCACCTATGGCCTGGACCCCAAATCCGATCGCGCAGCACTCGAGGCGGCGGCGAAGCGGGCCGGAATCCGCACCAAGGAGGTGCTCGACGCGCTGGACGAGGCGCATCGCAAGGTGCGCGGCATCGAGGATGCGAGCCAGGGCCTGCATTCGCGCGAGCTCAAGGCGCGGCTCGATCGCATCTGCCGCCAGGGGCGGACGATCCTGGGCCAGCTCGAGCAGGATCCCAGGAATCTGACCAGGGCGCGCCGCTTCCTCGTGACCTATCTCGACGGCACGCGGGACGTGGTCGCCAAGTACGCGGCACAGCAGCGCGATCTCGCGGACACCGCGCTGGCGGAGAACTTCCGGCGCGTGCTGACCACGGTCGAGCAGGTGTTCGACGAGCAGGAGGAGGTCCTCAAGCAGGACGACCGGCTCGATCTGGAAGTGCAGATCGAGGTGCTCGAGACCCAGCTCAAGCGCGAAGGCGTGCATTGAACCGGCCCCTTTGACGGGGCACCAACGAGAGGAGAGGCGCCATGGCCGACCCGACGACCAAGACCGCAAACGCAACGGTCTCCGTGCCGCCCCTGGCGACCGAATCGCTCGAGAATCAGCTGGCGGTGCTGAACCAGGAGCTGGCCGGCGATCTGCAGATCGATCTGGTTGGGCCGGTGGAGCAGCAGGTCGCCCAGGCCATGCGCGAGCTCGATCTCACCGACAGCAACTCGATAATCTTCTTCGGCAGTAAGGCGCAACAGCAGCTCACCACGATCTCCGACACGATGCTGGAGAACGTCCGCACCAAGGACATGGGCCCGGCCGGCAACGCGCTCAACGCGATGGTGGCGAAGCTGCGCGAGATCGACATCAGCGACGTCGACCCCACCGAGCGGCCCGGCTTCTTCGGCCGGCTGTTCGGCGTCAAGAGCGAGGTGCAGAAATACCTCGACAAATACGAGGACGTGCGCAGCCAGATCGATTCGATCACGACCCAGCTCGAGCAGCACAAGACCAAGATGCTGACGGACATCGTCAAGCTCGACAAGCTGTACGACGCCAATCTCGACTACTTCCGGACGCTCGAGGTCTACATCGCCGCCGGCCGCGCGAAGCTGAAGGAAGTCGACGAGCAGGTGATCCCGGCCCTCGCCAAGGAGGTCGAGGGCTCGGACGACGTGCTCAGGGCGCAGCGCCTGCGCGACCTGCGCGCCGCGCGCGACGATCTCGAGCGCCGGGTTCACGACCTGCTGCTGACCCGGCAGGTCACGATGCAGGCGCTGCCCTCGATCCGGCTGGTGCAGGAGAACGACAAGTCCCTGGTCACCAAGATCAACAGCACGATCGCCAACACCGTGCCCCTCTGGCGTCAGCAGCTGGCCCAGGCGGTCACGATCTACCGCATGGGCGAGGCCGCGGATTCGGTGAAGGCCGCCTCCGACTTGACCAACGACCTGCTGAAGAACAACGCCGAGAACCTGCAGCGCGCCAACGCCGAGGTCCGGCGCCAGGTCGAGCGCGGCGTGTTCGACATCGAGACGGTGAAGGAGGCCAACGCGCGGCTGGTCGCCACGATCAACGAGAGCCTGCAGATCGCCGACGAGGGCAAGCGCAAGCGGGCGGAGGCCGAGCAGCAGCTCCAGGCGATGGAAGCCGAGCTGCGCAAGACGCTGGCCTCGGCGTCGGCCCGCGCGGCTGGCCAGGGTGCCGCCCGTCCGTGAATGGGGCGCGACGATTGGACAGCCGATTCCTCGTTGCTTCCACTCTGGCTGACCCTTAGACGTCAATGATGGAGAGCAGTGGAGTACGCTGCATGGTGGCCAGCGCTCGGGTCGCGGCCGATCCAGTCGGTGGGGCGGAACCATCGCTGCCACCATTCGCCGATCGCCCAGGTTTCGACGTGGAATCGTGGCTGATCCTCCAGAAAGGCAATCTCGCGGTTGCCGAGGAGGTGCGCGCGCTGGTGGCGGATGCCGTCGGCGAGATCGCTCGCACGCAGTGCCGCTACCTGCAGAAGACGGTGCGCGGCGCCGGGCCTGCCTCTGGCGCGTCCGCCTACTGGGGGTTGACGCTGACCACCACGGAGGAGGTGATCGGACATGCTCTCGAGGCCCAGCGCGAGATCGGCGGCCTGCTCGCCCGCTGTCTGCGGGTCAATCTCGCGGAGTTGACCACGCTCCCGCTCTGATCCGGACTGCGCCACCGCAGGGAGTGGGACCCGACACGGCATCAACCGACGGGCTGCGACGATCGGCATCGCGGCGCGCGCCGTTAATTTGACGCCGCGCAAAGCTTTCGCGCCGAAAACTGCTTCACTCGGGCCAGTGTCGCCAAAGCATTGGGGCCTGGGGCGTGGAAGACGACATCGGCTGGTTCGATTTCATCATCGTGGGCGCCGGCTCTGCCGGTTGCGTCCTTGCGGAGCGGCTGAGTGCCGGTGGCCGCAGCAAGGTGCTGCTGCTCGAGGCCGGCGGCCCCGGCGGCAACCCGCTGCACCGCCTGCCCATGCTCGCCGCCAAGCTGTTCCAGTCGCGCCGGAACAACTGGTATTACCATACCGAGCCGCAGACCGACTTGGGCGGGCGTCGGATCTTCCTCCCGCGTGGGCGCATGGTCGGCGGCTCGTTCGTGTTCAACGGCGCTCAGTACGTCCGCGGCCACCGCTACGATTTCGATCACTGGCATGCACTGGGCAACCGGGGCTGGTCGTTCGCCGAGGTGCTGCCCTACTTCAAGCGCCTTGAGCGCCACCAGCGCGGCCAGGGCCTGTTCCACGGCGGCGAGGGGCCGCTCAGGGTGGAGAAGCTGGCCGAGATCAACCCGCTGTCGCAGGCCTTCCTCGACGCCAGCATCCAGGCCGGCCACGGGCCCAACGAGAACTTCAACGCCGCCTCGCAGGACGGGTTCGGCGTCTACGACTTCAACATCGAGGCCGGCCGCCGGCAGACCACGGCCCACACCTACCTGCGCCCGGCGCTCGGACGCCCCAATCTTCGCATCGAGACCCGGGCTGCGGCGCGTCGCATCCTGATCGAGGACGGGCGCGCGATCGGCGTCGAGTACCATGCCGGCGGGCGCATCCGGCGCGCCCGCGCCGGCCGCGAGGTGATCCTGTGCGGCGGCTCGATCAACAGCCCCAAGCTGCTCATGCTGTCGGGGATCGGCGATGCGGGCGCCCTGCGGCGGCTGGGCATCGAGGTGCAACAGGATCTGCCCGGCGTCGGCGCCAATCTCCAGGACCACCTTACCGTCTCCATCGGCTACCGCTGCACCCGCGCGGTGTCGCTCGTCGGGACGCTGCGCGCCGACCGGCTGGCGCTGGCGCTGGTCGAGGCCGTCGTCGCGGGCCGTGGGCCGCTGTCGCGCAGCCCCCTGGAAGCCGGAGGGTTTCTGCGCACCCGGGCAGGGTTGCCGGCACCTGACTGCCAGGTCGTGTTTGTGCCGATCCATGCCCCGCGCGGCCGCCAGGTCTGGTTCCCCGGCGAGAGTGTCGGCGACAGCTTCGCCCTGCGGGTCTGGCCCAGCCGACCGGAGAGCCGCGGCTTACTGACCCTGCGCTCTCCCGATCCGGACGAGAGCCCGGTCATCGACCCCCGCTTTCTCAGCGCCGAGTCGGATCTGGCGGTGACCCGCGCCGGACTGCGCGCTCTGCGCCGCATCGTGATGCAGCCGGCCTTCGACCCCTACCGCGGCGAGGCGCTCGACCCGGGCGTGGATTGGACCACCGACGATGGCCTGGACGAGCATATTCGCGCCACCGCGAATACCGGGCATCATACTTGCGGCACGGCGAAGATGGGGCATGGCCGGCTGGCCGTGGTCGACGACCGGCTGCAGGTGCACGGCATCCGCGGCCTTCGCGTCGCGGATGCGTCGATCATGCCGACCATGGTCAGCGCCAACACCAACGCCGCCACGATCATGATCGGCGAGAAAGCGGCCGATCTGCTGCTGGAACGGCCGCCTCTCGCCTCGGCTCTGTTGCCCGAGACACCCCCGCTGCCCGAGCCGATGACGCTGCGCGCGGCGGTGGCTGCCGGCTGAGCCCCGGCTCCGCGATTGACAAGGCTCGGTCCCGCCGCCACATCCGCCCGGGCGCGCGGGCCAGCTTGACGGACCAATGAGCACGCTTCTCGACTTCGAAAAGCCGATCCTCGAGCTCGAGGGCAAGGTCAAGGAGCTACGCTCGCTGGCCGCCGGGAGCGAGCTCGACATCGCCGAGGAGGTGGCGCGCCTCGAGGGCCGCGCCGCCAAGCTGCTGTCGCAGACCTACGCCAAGCTGAACGCGTGGCAGAAGACCCAGGTCGCGCGGCATGCCGACCGGCCGCACTTCACCGACTACGCTCAGGCGCTGATCGAGGAGTTCACGCCCCTCGCTGGCGACCGCCTCTATGCCGAGGATCGCGCCATCATCGGAGGGCTGGGCCGGTTCCGTGGGCTCTCGGTCGTGGTCCTGGGGCAGGAGAAGGGCGCCGACACCGAGGACCGCGTCCGCCACAATTTCGGCATGGCCCGCCCGGAGGGCTACCGCAAGGCCGTGCGGCTGATGCGGCTCGCCGAGCGGTTCCGGCTGCCGGTGCTGACCTTCGTCGACACGCCGGGTGCCCATCCGGGCATCGACGCCGAGGAGCGCGGCCAGGCCGAGGCCATCGCCCGGGCGATCGAGGTCTGCCTCTCGCTCGAGGTGCCGATCGTCGCGACCGTGGTCGGCGAGGGCGGCTCCGGCGGGGCGATAGCACTCGCCGCCGCCGACCGCATCCTGATGCTCGAGCACTCGATCTACTCGGTAATCTCGCCCGAGGGCTGTGCTGCGATCCTCTGGCGCAGCGCCGACCAGGCGCCGGTGGCCGCCGAGGCCTTGCGCCTGACCGCCCAGGACCTGCTCGGCCACCGCCTGGTCGATCTCGTCATACCGGAGCCGCTCGGCGGAGCGCATCGCGGCCGGGCCACCACCATCGCCACGGTGGGCGATGCCATCGAAGGGCAGCTGCGGCCGTTGCTGAACCTGTCGCCGGCCGAGCTGAAGCGCGCCCGGCGGGAGAAGTTCCTGCGTATGGGGCAGGCCGCGGACGGCAAGACAGCACCGGCCGCCTGACCCCAGCCATGCTGACCACCCGCGACGAGATGCTCGCCCGGCTGACCGAGCTCGGCATCGAGCACCGCACTCACCTCCATCCGCCGGTGTTCACCGTGGAGGAGGCGCAGGCGCACACGCACCATTTGCCGGGCGGCCATTGCAAGAACCTGTTCCTGAAGGACAAGAAGGGCGGCATCTGGCTGGTGACCTGCCGCGACGAGGCCCGCGTCGATCTCAATCAGCTGTCCAAAAGGCTCGGCGCGCCGCGCTTCTCGTTCGGCCGGCCGGAGCTGCTCGGCGAGATTCTCGGCGTGACGCCGGGCAGCGTCACGCCACTGGCACTGGTGAACGCGGGTCCCGGCCGGATCTCCGTCGTGCTCGACGGCGCCCTGCTCGCGCAGGAATGGCTCAACTGCCATCCGCTGACCAACGACGCCACCGTGACCCTGCGCAGTGCCGATCTGCTGCGCCTCCTGGACCTCTGGGGGCATAGGCCGGTGCAGGTCGACCTCGAGGACGCGGCTGGGGCGGCCTGATCCCTCACCCGCCCGGCAACTCCTCCCCCGCCTGCCAGCCCGCCGCCGCCAGCCGATCCAGGAACGCCAGCGTGCGCGCTCGCGCCGCGTGGCTGAGCAGGACCAGCAGGTCGCCCGCCTCGGCCCAGCCGAGTGCCGCACGCACCGCCGCGGTCTCGCTGTCATCGACCGTCACCGCCTCGGCCGGGGCGCCGAGGCGGCCCAGCTCGTCGCGCAACAGGGCAGGGATCTCGCCGGCCGGCCGGCCCCTGAGATAGGACTCCATCTCCTTGATCACGATGCGCTGCGGCCGCATCGCCCAGACCGCAGCGGCCAGCGCCCGGATCTCGGGCTCGGTCCGGTCGCCCGCCTGCCCGAGCAGCACCAGCCGCCGCGTCGCGGGGATGGCGGCGACCAGTTGCGCGATAGCCGCCACGCCATGCGGATTGTGGGCGAAGTCGACCAGCACCCGGACGCCGCCGACCTCACGCAGCAGCCCGCGGCCGGGATTGTCCGCCTCGTCGGCGCCGAAGCTGCGCAGCGCCTCGGCCATGGCCGCGATGGGCAGCCCGAGTGCCGCTGCCCCCGCGATCGCCGCCAGCGCGTTGGCGAGATTGTGCCGCGCGGCACCCCCCATGCCGATGCGCACCTCGGCTGCCGGCAGGACGGGCAGCGACTTGCCGTCGCTGCGCACCGCGAGCCAGCCCTGCTCGAGTGCCGCGCCGTCGTGGATGCCGTGCGCGGGCGCCATGGTGAACCAGGAGATCGGCGCGCCGGTGCCGGCCGCCCGCTCGACCAGCCTTGGGTCGTCCGCGTTGAGGATCAGCGGCCCGCCATGCAGTGCCTTGGCGACCACGAGCTTGGCGTCGGCGACGCCGTCCAGGTCGAGGATGCCGTACTCGCCCAGATGGTCGGCCGCGACGTTGGTGACGATCGCCGCGTCCGCCCGCGCCACCGGCAGTCCGCGCCGCAGGATGCCGCCGCGCGCCAGCTCCAACACCGCGATCTCGACCCGCCGGTCGCGCAGCACGAGCCGCGCACCGCCCGGCCCGGAGAAGTCGCCGCGCTCCAGGACCTCGTCGCCCACCCGCACCCAGTCGCTCGAGCTCAGCCCGGCCACCTTGCCCGCCGCCCGGGCGATGGCCGCGAGCAGCCTGACGGTGGTCGATTTGCCGTTGGTGCCGGTGACCAGGACCAGCGGCACGTCGTGGATCGCCGCCCAGTCGATCGCCTCGGGTGCCGGGATGTCGTCGTCGAACCAGCGGTCGCTGCCGCGCCCGAGACCGACCGACACGCGCCGATCGCCGAGAACGCAGGCGACACCATGCTCGGCGGCGGCCTGCGCCAGCGCCGACAGCGCGGGGTTGCGATCGGCGGCGATCTCGCGGCGGATGCTGGCGGCGGCCGACTCCAGGGGCGGCATGGGGCAGCCGCCGAGATCGGCGGCGGCCGCCTCGCAGGCCCATTCGTTGACCAGCGTCGCGGCATAGGCCCCGTCCGCGGGCGAGGCGATGGCCAGGCTCGCCCCGCCGAGAAAGCCGCGGCTGGCGAGCTGCGCGTCCGGCCAGCCCACCGCCTGCAGCATGACCAGCGCCTGCCTGCGCCAGTCCCCGATCAGCCGGTCCTCGAGCCCGGGCGGGCAGGCGGCCTCCAGCACGGCACCGGGACCGTCCAGCAGCAGGCTGGGTCCGGTCAGGCGCCGCGAATCGCGCCAGACGACCCTGGGTGGCGGCTCGGCCATGGCAAGGCTAGTCGGCTTCCTCCGGCTCGCGTGCGAGCCGGACGCCGCGCTCGTCGCGGACCAGCGTGGCGCCCTCGGGCAGCTGGGCCAGATCCTCCAGCGGCGGCAGCTCGTCCGGCGCGTCCGGCACGGGTGCCGCCGTGTCGCCGGCGGGAATCGCCGCCACGGTTGCCGGATCGCGGCCGAAATAGATGATCTGCTTCCAGCAGCGGGTGACATTGTCGGCGAAGACCAGCACGAGGTCGTTGGGCTCGGCCATCTCCAGGATCGCCTGCACCGCCTCCTGCTCGTCGGGGATGATGGTGATGCGGTCGGCGGGCACCCCGGCCGCGAGCAGGCCCGCCTCGATCAGCCGTGGCACCTCGTCGGGCTTGCGCCCGCGGGGGTTGTCGTCGCGCTTGACGACATAGTGGTCGAACTTGGTCGCCGCCGCGATCCTCGCGACCTCGGCGATGTCCTCGTCGCGCCGGTCGCCCGGCATGGTCAGGGCCACGAGCCGGCGCCCGCGCACCGGCGTGCGCTCGACCAGCTGGCACATCGCCCGCACCGCGGCCGGATTGTGGCCGTAGTCGAGGATCACCTTGAACGGGTGCTCGTTGAACACGTTCATCCGGCCCGGCGCCTGGAAGAACGAGGTGTCGAAGGTCCGCAGCCCGTGGCGGATGTCCTCGAGCTTCTTGCCGAGGCTGTAGGCGACCGCCGTCGCCACCATCGCATTCTGCACGTTGTGGATCGCGCGGCCTTCCATGGTCGCCGGGATCAGGTGCGTCCACAGCAGCGGAATGTGCCGGCCGGTGTCGTAGAGCACGATCTGCTGGCCGTTCAGCCCCTCCTCCAGCACCACCGCCCGGGCACCGGCCCGGATGTGCTCGCGGACCAGGGGGTGGCGCGGGTTCATGGTGACGTAGCAGAGGTGCTTGGCCGTGGTGTAGTCGGCCATCTTCAGGCACAGCTCGTCGTCGGCGTTGAGCACAGCGGTGTCGGTCGCGACCTCGACCACGATCCGCTTGACCTCGGCCAGCTGCTCGAGCGTGTCGATGCCGCCGAGGCCGAGATGATCGCCCGAGACGTTGATCACGGCACCGACGTCGCACTCGCGATAGGCCATGCCGCGGCGCACCAGCCCGCCGCGCGCCGTCTCCAGCACCGCGGCGTCCACGGTCGGGTCGTGCAGGATCATCTGCGCCGCCACCGGCCCGGTCATGTCGCCCTTCACCGTCAGGTCGCCGTCGATGTAGACGCCGTCGGTGCTGGCCAGCCCGACCCGGTGGCCGGCGAGCTTCATGATGTGGGCCACCATCCGCGAGGTGGTGGTCTTGCCGTTGGTGCCGGTGATCGCGCAGATCGGGATGCGCGCCTGGCTGCCCGGCGGGAACAGCATCTCGAGCACCGGCCCCGCCGGGTCGCGCGGCGTGCCTTCGCTGGGTGCGACGTGCATCCGGAAGCCCGGCGCCGCGTTCACCTCGCAGATCCCCCCGCCGACGTCCTTGTAGGACTGGGTGATGTCGGGCGTGAGGAAATCGACGCCGCCGACGTCGAGGCCGATGGCCCGGATCGCCCGGACCGCCATCTGCCGGTTGTCGGGATGGATCACGTCCGTGACGTCGATGGCGGTCCCGCCGGTCGACAGGTTGGCGGTGGCGCGCAGGAACACGATCTCGCCCGCGGCCGGGACCGTCTCCTTGTCGTAGCCCTTCTTCGCCAGCATCCGCTCGGCCTGCTCGTCGAACTCGAGCCGCGTCAGCACCTTCTCGTGGCCAACACCGCGCCGCGGATCCTGGTTCACGATCTCGACCAGCTGCTCGACCGTGCGCTCGCCGTCGCCGACCACGTGGCCGGGCATGCGCTTGGAGGCGGCGATCAGCTCGCCGTTGACCACGAGCAGCCGGTGGTCGAGCCCGTCGAGGAAGCTCTCGATCAGCACCGCCCGGCTGTGTTCGCGCGCGGTGGCGAACGCCGCCTCCACCTGCTCGCTCTCGGTCAGCCGGATGCTGACGCCGCGGCCGTGATTGGCGTTGAGCGGCTTGACCACCACCGGATAGCCGATCCGACGCGCCGCGGACACGGCATCCTCCGCGTCGTAGACCATGCGTTGGCGCGGCACCGGCAGGCCCAGGTCGCCGAGCAGCTTGACCGTCTCCTCCTTGTCGGAGGCGAGCTCGACCGAGATGTGCGGCGTCGAGCTGGTGATCGTCGCCTGGATCCGCTTCTGGAAGCGGCCATGGCCGAACTGGATCAGGCTCTGCGCGTTCAGCCGCAGCCACGGGATGCCGCGCTTCTCCGCGGCGCCGACCAGCGAGGCGGTGCTGGGCCCCAGCGCCTTGCTCTGGGCGAAGCGGATGAACCGGTCGCGACGGCGGGCGAAGTCGAAATGCTCGGCGTCGAAATCCTCCGGCTGCAGCTCGGGCGGCAGCAGCGAGTGGAGGAGCTGCAGCGCCAGCTGGCCCGCCTCCAGCCCGACCTCCGACTGCTCGTACTCGTAGACGACGAAATACTCGCCGTCCTTGCCCGTGCCCCTGGTCTTGCCGAACGTCACCGGGGTGCCGGCCACGTTCTGCAGCTCGATCGCCACATGCTCGAGCACGTGGCCCAGCCAGGTGCCCTCGCCCTCGCCCAGCCGCCGCACGAAGCCGCCCGGCTCGTTGTAGGAGCAGCCGTGCTGGGCGAGGCCGGGCAGCGTCTCCAGCAGCCGGTCGACGAATCCCTGGCCCAGCCGCTTGGTCGGCCACTCCTCGAGCTTGCCGAGATCCAGGGTCAGCCGGATTACCGGAAACAGCGCATAGACATTGGGGCCGACATAGACCTGCGAGTTCAGGATCTTCACGGCGATCTCCCCACGACCCGACACCCGGAGCAAATCGCCCTTGGGGGCAATGTGCAACCTGATTTCCGGGCGTGCGCGCTCTGGCCGACCGGCGAGGATCCAGCTAGCGTTCGCGCCCGTAGCGAGGGAGGGCGTGCTGATGAAGGTCGAGCAGCGTTTGGCGGAGCTCGGCATCACCCTGCCGCAGGCGCAGTCGCCCGTGGCCAACTATGTCGGCGCGGTCGAGACCGGCAACCTGCTGTTCCTGTCCGGCCGCGGCCCGGTCCTGCCTGGCGGTGGGATGGCGACCGGGACCGTCGGCTCGGACGTGACCGTGGAAGAAGCCTACGGCCATGCGAGGCTGGTCGGCCTGCAGCTGATCGCCACCATGAAGGACGCGCTGGGCGACCTCGACCGTGTGGCACGCATCGTCAAGGTGCTGGGCATGGTCAACGGCGCGCCCGGCTTCGGTCAGCAGCCGGCGGTGATCAACGGCTGCTCCGACCTGCTCGTCGAGGTGTTCGGCGACAAGGGCCGCCACGCCCGCTCCGCCGTCGGCATGGGCAGCCTGCCCGGCAACATCACGGTCGAGATCGAGGCGGTGGTGGAGGTCGGCTAGAGCCGATCGAGCAGCGCCGGCAGCTCGTCGAGCCGCTCGACGACGGCATCCGCACCCAGCTCGCGCGCGGGCACCGCCGTGTAGCCGAAGCTGACGAGCACGCAGCGCAGGCCGGCGCCGCGCGCGGCGAGGAGATCGTTGCGGCTGTCGCCGACCATCACGGCGGCGGCGGGTGTCACCTCCAGCCGCGCCAGCACCGCGGCGAGGTGCGCCGGGTCCGGCTTGCGCACGCCGGGCAGGGCATCGCCGCCGATCACCGCGTCGAACGCGCGATCGAGCCCGAGAGCTGCCAGCAATGCCACGGTCGGCGCCTGTGGCTTGTTGGTGCACAGGCCGAGGCGCAGCCCGCGCTCCCGCAGCTCTCGCAACAGCTCGACGGCGCCGGGGTAGGGCACGCTGTGCCGGCACGGCAGCAGGGCGTAGCGCGCCGTGAAGCGGCGGTGCAGGGCGTCGATGTCCGCATCCGCGCCGACCGCCGCCACGGCGCGCTCGATCAGCACCCTGGCGCCGTCGCCGATCATGGCGCGCACGGCATCGAGGTCCGGTGCGGGCTGGCCCGCCTCGGCCAGCATCTCGGCCAGGACAGCGTGGATGTCGGCCGCGGTGTCGACGAGCGTGCCGTCGAGATCGAAGACGACGGCGGTCGGTCGCTCGGGCACGGGGCAAGCTCCGGGTTGAGCACGGGCGCGAAATCGTTAATGTCGAGCGTGGCCGAGCCGCCCGAACTTGCCCAGCGGAGAAACCACAGGCATGGCCGCCAGTCTATGCGTCACCGTGCTCGCCGCCGGCAAGGGCACGCGGATGCGCAACGCCTCGCCCAAGGTGCTCCACCCGCTCGCCGGGCGCAGCCTCTTGGAGCACGTCCTGGCCGTCGCCGCCGAGCTTGCGCCGATGCGTTGCCTGCTGGTCCTGTCGGAAGGCATGGACCCGGTCGCCGCGGCGGCCGGCCGGTCGCCGCTCGCGCCGGCCATCGTGATCCAGGAGCCCCCGCGCGGCACCGGCCACGCCTTGCAATGCTGCGCGCCACAGCTCCCGGCGGAGGGGGCGGTGCTGGTGCTGTTCGGCGACACGCCGCTGCTCACCGCGGCGACCCTGCAGCGGCTGCTGGACGCGCGCGAGGCGGCCGATGCCGCCGTCGCCGTGCTCGGCATGCGCCCGGCCGATCCCTGCGGCTACGGCCGGCTGCGCGTCGAGGGCGACCGTCTTCTGGCCGTGGTCGAGGATGCCGACGCCGACGCCGCGCTGCGCGCTACCGCCTTGTGCAATTCGGGGGTCATGGCCTTCGATGCCGGACGCCTCGGCACGCTGCTCGCCGGTCTGCCGCTCCATGCGGCCAAGGACGAGATCTATCTTACCGATGCCGTGGCCGTGGCGGTGGCGCACGGCTGGCCGTGCGTGCATGTCGAGGGCGACGCGGAAGAGGGGCTGGGGGTGAACTCGCAGGCGCAGCTCGCCCAGGCGCGCGAGGTGCTGCAAAAGCGCCTGCGGGCACGCATCCTCGACGACGGCGCCATCCTGGAAGCCCCCGACACGCTCCAGCTTTCCTGGGACAGCGAGATCGCGCCGGGTGCCGTGGTCGAGCCCTATGTCGTGCTCGGGCCCGGCGTCCGGATCTGCGCCGGCGCGCGCATCCACAGCTTCTCCTATCTCGAGCGCTCGACGGTCGCCGAGCGGGCCGAGATCGGCCCCTTTGCCCGGTTGCGGCCGGGCTCGGAGATCGGCGAGGCGGCCAAGGTCGGCAACTTCGTCGAGACCAAGAACACGCAGCTGGCGCCCGGTGCCAAGGCCAGCCACCTGAGCTATCTCGGCGACAGCCGGATCGGCGCCGGGGCCAACATCGGTGCAGGCACCATCACCTGCAACTATGACGGCTTCGGCAAGTACCGGACCGAGATCGGCGCCGGCGCCTTCATCGGCTCGAACACGGCCCTGGTCGCACCGGTGTCGGTCGGGGACGGCGCCATCGTCGCGGCCGGCAGCACGATCACCGAGCCGGTTCCGGCCGACGGCTTCGCGGTCGCCCGCGCCCGGCAGGCCACCCATGCCGGGCGCGCCGAGCGGCTGCGTGAACGGTTGCGAAGGAGGAAGGGTAGTTGACGGTCGGGCTCGGCGGGGCTGCCGCCGCATGTCGTTGTCTGGGCCGCGTGGCGCTCGTCCTGGTGGCGCTCCTCGATCCAGGATTTGCCCGGGCCGACAGCCTCGGCGACGTGCGGACCGGCAATGCCGCCTTCGCCGACGGTCGGTACGAGGCCGCTGTGGAGGCGTTCTCGCGCGCGCTGCTCGCCGGTGACCTCGATCACGAGGCGCTGGCGATCACCTTCAACAATCGCGGCGTCGCCTACAGCGAGCTCGGCGACTACGACCGGGCGGTCGCTGACTACGGTCAGGCCCTGGCTTTGGTGCCGGGCGACGCCACGGCCGTCCGCAACCTGCGGATCGCCTATGTCCGCAGGGCGGCCGCCTCGGCGCGCCTCGGCGACCGCGCCGCTGCCCTTGCCGACTACGACAAGGCGATCGAGCTCGAGCCGGCGCATCCGCTGGCCCACATGCGGCGTGGGCAGCTCGCCATGGAGCGCGGCGACCGCGCCGCGGCGGTGGCCGATCTCACCCGCGCCCGCGATCTCGATCCGAAGAACACCGACATCGCGGCGTTGCTTGCGGCGGCCGAGCGCATGCCGGGAGGCATCGCGCAAGCGGAGCCTGCGGCACCGCCGCCCTCGGCGCCGCCCGTGACCGAGCCGCTGCCCGCGTCGGAGCAGCCCGCGCCGACCGCTCCCGCCGAGGACTATTCGATCGATTCCCCGGCGGGCTCCGCCAGCCCTAGGACTTCGAGCGGGACTGTGGCAAACGCGCCAGTCTTGGCGCCGCAGTCGAGCGGGCCGGGTCGCCCGCATCGCGCGCTGGCCGACGTGAACGTGCGCCAGGGTCCAGGCAACGACTTTCCTCGCGTCGGCGCAGTGGCGCAAGGCGCCACGGTCATGGTGATCGGCGAGCGGCAGGGCTGGCTGCAGCTCCGGCTCGAGGACGGCAGCACCGGTTGGGTCTACCGGAAATGGCTGAGCGATTCGAGTGCCGCCGGGCCGTCCACGCCGTGAGGCTCGACGTCCCTTGCTGGAGTGCGGGGGCGTCAACTAAACTACAGGTAGCAAGGCTGGTCATTTTTCTCTTCAGTGCGCCCGGCGTTTGGTTTAAGTGATGTGTTAACGTTCTCGGTTAAGATACGCTGTTAGGTGCCTGCCCCTAGCGCATCCTTGAGGACGCGGCGGGTGGCCCCCATGGGATCGGGACGATGGGCTGGGGCGAACGGCTGTGGGGATTGCTTCTCGTCCTGGTAGCGGCGATCGCGGCGCCGGGCGCGGCGGCGGCGCGCCAGGAAGCGTCGATCCTGATCGACTACGAGACGGGAGCCGTGCTGGAGGCACGCGACGCCGATGATTCGGTGATTCCTGCGTCGCTGACCAAGATGATGACCCTCTACCTGACCTTCAGGTCGCTCGCGTCCGGTCAGCTCGACCTGTCCTCGCGCATCAAGGTCTCCGACCGCGCCGCTGCCATGCCGCCGACCAAGCTCGGTCTCACGCCGGGCGGTACGCTCAGGGTCGAGGACGCGATCCTGGGCCTCGTGACCCGATCGGCCAACGATGCGGCATCCGCGCTCGCCGAGGCACTCGGCGGCAGCGAGGACCGATTCGCGATGGCGATGACCCGGACCGCGCGCAAGCTCGGCATGACCCGGACGGTGTTCCGCAACGCGTCCGGCCTGCCCGATGACGAGCAGCGGACGACGGCGCGGGATCTGGCGAGGCTGGCCTCTCGCCTGATCAGCGACTATCCGGGCTACTACAGTTACTTCTCGAGCCACAATTTCGTCTATCGGGGTCGCAATCATCCGAACCACAACCGCCTGCTCGGCGTCTACCCTGGGATGGACGGGCTGAAGACCGGCTATACCCGCGCATCCGGCTTCAATCTCGCCGCGTCCGCCCGGCGCGACGGGCGGCGGCTGGTGGCGGTAGTGATCGGCGGCCGGACGGCGGGCGCCCGCGATGCCGCCATGGTCGATCTGCTCGACCGCGGCTTCGCCCGTCGGCCGCAGGCCGCCCCGGCACTGGTGGCGGACGCGAATCCGCAACCGCAGCCGCGGGCCAAGAGCAGCGACCGCGAGATCGTGGTCGCGAGCCTCGACACCACCGCGTCCGACGCCGTGATGGCGGTGCCCTCCGCCCGCCCGAAGAAGACGGCGAAAAAGGCGGCGCCGACCGCGCCGGCTCGCGCCGCCAAGGGCAAGAGCTCGCGTGCCGCGGCGAAGGCCAAGCCGAAGCCGGCGGGCACCTATGCCGTCCAGGTAGGCGCCTTCAGCGCCCCGACCCAGGCCAGGGCGGCGATGAAGCAGGCTATGAATGGCGCGCCGGACCTGCTGCGCGGCGCCTCGCCCAGCGTGGCGAAACAAAAGGTGCGCAAGGACACCCTTTATAAGGCGATGCTCGGCGGATTGTCGCGACCCGAGGCCGAATCGGCCTGCCGGCGGTTGAAGAAGCAGAAGCGCGATTGCATGGTGGTGCGGGCGGCGCCGCTCAAGGTGGCGAGCCGCTAGGCACCTTCGGCGCTTCGCCCGTCTCGGCCGAGGAGCGTGGCAGCGCGCGGCTCGGCACGCTTGGAGGAGCCGTCGGTATGGACAGCAGGCTGCAGGTCCACTTCCACGGAATGGAGACATCGCCGGCACTGGAGGCCCGTATCCGCGAGCGCTTCGAGCAGCTCGAGCGCCGCTGTTCCGGCCTCACCTTGTGCCGGGTGACGGTCGAGAAGGAGAGCCGGCACCATCGTACCGGCAACCCGTTCCGGGTCGGCCTGCTGGTCCATCGCCGCGGCCGCGACATCGTCGCCGGCCGCAGCGGCGCCGACGATGGGCACGCCGACGTCTACACGGCCCTGCGCGACACGTTCGATGCCGCCGAGCGGCAGCTCGACGCGTAACGTCGCCGGCTGAGGCGGGTCCGCCGACGACCGAGGCGGCGGGCGCCACGGCTCGGTGCCCGCGCAAGGGGAGATTGTGAGCGGATGACGGAGCTGAGCGGGGCGGTGCTGGTCACCGGTGGCGCGCGTCGGCTCGGGGCGGCGATGGTGCGCGCCATGGCCCGCGACGGCTTCGACGTGGCGATCCATTGCCGCGACTCGGCGA
>JAXMCJ010000034.1:0-61801 GCA_046349415.1 Geminicoccaceae bacterium | reverse complement strand
TGATCACCGCCCAGCTCCTGTTCCTCGAGGCCGAGAACCCCGACAAGGACATCAACCTCTACGTCAACTCGCCGGGCGGCATCGTCACCTCCGGGCTCGCGATCTACGACACGATGCAGTACATCCGGCCCGACATCGCGACGATCTGCATCGGCCAGGCCGCCTCCATGGGCTCGCTGCTGCTGTGTGCCGGGACCGCCGGCAAGCGCTATGCCCTGCCGCATGCGCGGATCATGACCCACCAGCCCTCGGGCGGCTTCCAGGGGCAGGCGACCGACATCGAGATCCACGCCCGCGAGATCTTGAGCATGAAGCGCCGGCTCAACGAGATCTACATGCGCCACACCGGCCAGACCCTGTCCGAGATCGAGGCCCGCATGGAGCGCGACACCTTCATGAGCGCCGAGCAGGCCAAGGAGTTCGGCATCGTCGACGAGGTGATCGAGAAGCGCCCGGCCAAGCTGAAGACGGAGTGAGCGGTCTCACTGCCCGATCCCGCCACCCAGTCTCCGGAACTCGGCCGGGCTGCCGCCGGACATGCGGCGGAACGCTCTGGTCAGGTGAGGATGATCGGCATAGCCGAGACGGAAGGCGATCTCCCCAATGGTGAGCCGCGTCTCGCGTAGCAAGCGACACGCCGTCTCGAAACGGACGCGATCCACGATCGCGCTATAGGACATGCCCTCCGTGGCGAGTTGCCGCTGGAGCGTGCGCGGCCGCAGGCGCAGTCGCGCCGCGACAGCATCGAGGTCGATCTTGCCGTCGAGCAGCTGGAGCGCCACCAGCTTGGCGACGACGTCAGGAAGATTGTCGGGCGAACGGTCGCGGACGAGGCGGCGCAGTTCATGCAGGGTGGACGAGCCGTTCGACGCTCGGGGCGTCGTGCGGGTAGCGAGCAGCGCGCGGTCGAACACGACCCCGATACCGTCCCGCCCGAACTCGACCGCGCCTCCGAGCACCGTCTCCAGGCGTCCGCCGAGCCCATGACGACGATAGGGCACCACGTACCGGTCGGGCTGCCAGGCGGCGCCGAGAAAGCCGCGCACGAAATCGAGGACGGCCGGCAGAACATGATCCGCGTGCTGGCGCCCCCGTTCGGGTGAAGCCACGAGCTGCCGATAGCTGAGGCATGCCTCGTCGCCGCTCAGCTCGAGCCGCGTGACTGCCCCACCCTGATAGTAGCGCAGGCCGCGGATGGCGCGTTCGATTCCGCCTCCCAGCGTGCTCGCGGCGGCGGCATGGCGGATGTGTCCGCCATAGTCCATCACGCGCATCTGACGGCCGACCCGCAGGCCGAAGAACGGGTCGCCGGTGAGGTGCGCGGCGTCCTCGAACAGCTCGACCATGTCCGCAAGCGGGATGCAGGCGTCGCGCTGGTCGATGACGGCCATCGGCAGGTCGTGACGGCGAAAGAGCGCCGTCAGTGACCGCTCGCCATGCTCCTCCAGCACCATGCCGGGCAGCGGCCCCATGCCGCGGGCCTGGGTGATTGTCCTGCGGGTGCCGGGCATTTTACCTGTCGGTTCCGTGGATCTGGCGCGAAAAGGTAAGGCGCCGGTTCGGATTCATGCAAGACTGGCGCAAACCACCAAAGGGCATGACATGAGGAAAGCGATTTTGCTCACCGCGGCTCTGGCGACGGCGGCTATGGCCGCCGCGACGGTGCCGGCCGCGGCGCAGGAGAAGAAACCGAACATCGTACTGCTCGTGACCGATGATTACGGTTGGGGAGACGCGGGCGTCTACGGTGGCGGTGCGAACCGCGGCATGCCGACGCCAGGCCTCGACAGGATGGCGGCGGAAGGCATGCAGATGCTTTCCTTCTATGGCCAGCCAAGTTGCACACCTGGCCGCGCCGCCATGCAGACGGGCCGATTGCCTGCGCGGAGCGGCATGACCACCGTGGCCTTCCAAGGCCAGGGCGGCGGTCTTCCAAAAGCCGAATGGACCTTGGCCTCCGTTCTCAAGCGGGCGGGCTACAAGACATATTTCACCGGCAAGTGGCACCTGGGCGAGTCGGACTATGCGCTGCCGAACGCCCAGGGCTACGACGTGATGAAGCATGCCCTCCTCTATCACCTGAACGCCTATACCTACGCCGATCCGAAGTGGTTCCCCGAGATGCCGGAGGGGCTGCGCGAGGAATTCGCCAAGGTGACCAAGGGCTCCCTGAGCGGGAACGCCGGCGAGCCGGCCAAGGAAGACTGGAAGGTCAACGGAGAGTATGTCGATACGCCGGAAAAGGGCGTCGTGGGAATTCCTTATCTGGACGCCTATATCGAGAAGGATGCTTTGGAGTTTCTTGAGAGTGGGGCCAAGGACACGGAACATCCGTTCTTCATCAACATCAACTTCATGAAGGTTCATCAGCCGAACCTTCCGCACCCGGACTTCATCGGCAAGTCGATGGCGAAGAGCAAATATGCCGACTCGCTCGTCGAGCTGGACACGCGCATTGCGAATGTCATGAACAAGATTCGTGACCTCGGCCTCGACGACGGCAACACTCTGGTCTTTTTCACCACCGACAACGGCGCTTGGCAGGACGTTTACCCGGATGCCGGATACACTCCGTTCCGCGGCACCAAGGGTACCGACCGCGAAGGGGGCAACCGGGTTCCGGCCGTCGCCTGGATGCCGGGCAAGATCAAGGCAGGCTCACGGAATTCCGACATTATTGGCGGTCTCGACTTCATGGCTACCTTCGCATCTTTGGCCGGGATCAAGCTGCCTGAGAAGGATCGCGAAGATCAGCCGATTGTCTTCGACAGCTACGATATCTCGCCGGTTCTGTTCGGCACCGGACCAGATCCGCGCGATACTTGGTATTACATGACCGAGGACGAGCTACTGCCTGGGGCCATTCGCTACCATCAATACAAGTTCGTGTTCAACATGCGGGGGGACAACGGCGCGGCTACCGGTGCTGGATCGGTGGACAGCAACTATGGCTGGAAAGGTGAGTCGAAATATGTCGCCACCGTGCCGCAGACCTACGATCTGTGGCAGGATCCGCAAGAGCGCTACGACATCTTCATGAACAACTACACCGAGCACACTTGGATGGGTCCGGTCATGTCCGAGCAGCTCAACAAGGTGATGAAGACCTTCATCGAATATCCCCCGCGCAAACTGCAATCCTACGGCTATACCGGTCCGATCAGTATCTCACAGTTCCAGCGGTTCGGTTGGTTGCGGGACCAGCTCAAGAAGGATGGCATCGATATTTCGATCCCAAGCGGAAACTGAGAATCGACCCGATGCGGAACCTTTTGAGACTGGCGCAAACCGCGAAAGGGCACGGCATGAGAAAGGCGATCTTGATCACTGCGGCGGTGGCGACGGCGGCAATGTTCGCCGCGGCGGCACCGGTCGCGGCCCAGGAGAAGAAGCCCAACATCATTCTGATCCTGGGCGACGATCACGGCTATGGCGACATCGGCGTCTATGGCGGCGGCGAAGGCCGGGGCATGCAGTCCCCCAATCTCGACCGGATGGCCAACGAGGGCATGCAGTTCTGGTCGTTCTACGCCCAGCCGAGCTGCACGCCGGGCCGGGCGGCGGTCCAGACCGGCCGGATCCCGAACCGCAGCGGCATGACCACGGTGGCCTTCCAGGGCCAGGGCGGCGGGCTGCCGGCGGCCGAGTGGACCTTGGGCTCGGTGCTCAAGACCGGCGGCTACAAGACCTTCTTCACCGGCAAGTGGCATCTCGGCGAGGCGGACTACGCGCTGCCCAACGCCCAGGGCTACGACGAGATGCGCTATGTCGGGCTCTACCACCTCAACGCCTACACCTACGCCGACCCGAACTGGTTTCCCGACATGGACCCGGACCTGCGCAAGATGTTCGCGGAGGTGACCAAGGGTGCCCTGTCCGGCAAGGCAGGCGAACCCGCCAAGGAGGATTTCAAGATCAACGGCGAGTATGTCGATACGCCTGAGAAGGGCGTCGTCGGCATCCCGTTCTTCGACAAATATGTCGAGAAGGCCGCGGTCGAGTATCTCGACCAGAACGCCAAGTCGGCCGAGCCGTTCTTCATGAGCGTCAACTTCATGAAGGTGCACCAGCCGAACCTGCCGGCTCCGGAGTTCATCCACAAGTCGCTGTCGATGACCAAGTACGCCGATTCCGCGGTCGAGCTCGACACGCGTGTCGGCCACATCATGGACAAGGTGCGCGAGCTGGGCCTGGAGAAGGACACGCTCGTCATCTACACCACCGACAATGGCGCCTGGCAGGACGTCTATCCCGACGCCGGCTACACGCCGTTCCGCGGCACCAAGGGCACCGACCGCGAGGGCGGCAGTCGGGTGCCGGCGATCGCCTGGTGGCCGGGCAAGATCAAGCCCGACTCGAAGAACTTCGACATCGTCGGCGGCCTCGACCTGATGGCGACCTTCGCTTCGATCGCCGGCGTCAAGCTGCCCGAGAAGGACCGCGAAGGGCAGCCGATCATCTTCGACAGCTACGACATGTCGCCGATCCTGTTCGGCACCGGCAAGTCGGAGCGCAAGTCCTGGTTCTACTTCACCGAGAACGAGCTGACGCCCGGCGCGGTGCGGGTCGGTCACTACAAGGCGGTGTTCAACATCCGCGGCGACGATGGCCAGGCCACCGGCGGTCTCGCCGTCGACAGCAATCTCGGCTGGAAGGGTCCGGAGAAGTACGTGGCGACTGCACCCCAGATCTTCGACCTCTATCAGGATCCGCAGGAGCGCTACGACGTCTTCATGAACAACTTCACCGAGCACACCTGGACGCTGGTCACGTTCAACGAAGCCGTTCGGGACCTCATGAAGACCTACATCCAATACCCGCCGCGCAAGCTGCAGAGCGAGGTCTATACCGGCCCGATCACTCTGTCGCAGTACCAGCGGTTCCAGTATGTCCGTGAGGAGTTGGCCAAGGACGGCTTCCAGCTGCCCCTGCCGTCGGGCAACTGACTGCGGCAACGCCGTGTGCCCCGCTCCCGGGGCGCACGGCGCGCTGTTGGGGACTCGGTGGCCCGCGCCACGAGCCGGCCATCCGATCCGCGAGCCATCTGGCTATAGACATCTTTCTCGATAGCCGTGTTCGTCCGTGTGCGCCAACGCTTCGGCGCAGCTTGGCGAGGCAGGGGCGGGTCTTCGGTCAGCGTGAGAACCGGGCTGTCGATCCAGCGGGCAGGATAGCATGGATCTGACTATGATCCTATGATGGCCTTCGACCGATCGCCCGGCGGGAGCTGGGCGCGACACCGGTCCAGCGGCGATAGGCGCGGGTGAAGTGCTGCGGCTCGCTGAAGCCCAGGGCGAGGGCGAGCTCGGCGATCGGGCGGTCGCCGGCGAGCAGCTCGTGCTCGGCCACGGCCCGCGCCACACCCTGCACCACCTGCCGGTAGGTCACGCCCTCCTCCGCCAGCGCCCGCTGCAGGCCGCGCCGGTGCAGCCCCAGCCGGGCCGCAACGCCGTCGAGGTCGGTGCGCCCGTCATGCAGGCGCAGGGCCACGATCTCAGCCACGAGGTCGCGCATGCGGGGGCGGCGCGGCCGACGCGCCAGATCGCGCAGCTCGCCCGGCGACAGGGCGGGCAAGGCGGGGCGGGCATGCGTCGCCGCCAGGGCGTCGCGCGGCAGCAGGAGCGCCACCCCCGGCCGGGACCAGCGAACCGGGACGCCGAAATGGCGGTCGAGCGCGTGGCGATGGTCGTCGCAGGCATAGGGCACCTCGATCGCGGCCGGGCGCCAGGCAGGGCCGAGATAGGCGCGCGCAAAGTCGATCATCGGCTGGAGCACATGGTCGGCGTGATGCCGCGCGAACGGTGCGGCATGAACCGGCGTGCGGTAGCCCACCCGCAGCAGCAGCCCGGCCGGCTCGACGAACAGACAGCCGTCCTGCTGATAGTGGGCGACGCTGCGCACCAACCGGGCGACGGCACGGCCCAGGGTCGGTGCCGCCAAGGAGTAGCGCACAAATCCGCCATAGTCGGTCGCGGCCATCTGGTCGCCAACCCGCAGCCCCAGGGCGGCGTCGCCGAGCGACCGCGCCGACAGGCTGAACAGCGTCACCATGTCGAGGAGCGGGATGCGCAGCCGCGGCTCGTCGAGGACGGCCGCGGGCAGGCTCGCCTGGCGCAACAGATCGAGCAGCCTCCGCTCGCCGGCGCCCTCCAGGACCAGCCGCGGCAGCGGCCCCATCCCGCGCGCTTCGGTGGTCGTCGGCGTGGATCGCAGTTTCCGTCTCCTTTGTCACGAAATGGTAAGCGCAGGGACAAGGGAGGCGCAATAAGGGGCGAACCGGCCTATGTCCGGCACGTCCCGACACGTCGGGCGAAGACCACAAGCGGCAAACTACAGGGAGTCCGACATGCGCTCGACGATGTGGATCGGCGCTCTGCTGATGGCACTTTGCAGCCTTGTGCCAGCCCATGCCCAGGAGCAGCGACCACCCAACATCCTGGTGATCTGGGGCGACGATATCGGCACCTGGAACATCAGCGCCGAAAATCGCGGCATGATGGGCTACCGCACGCCCAACATCGACCGCATCGCCGACGAAGGCCTGGGATTCACCGACTACTATGCCCAGCAGAGCTGCACGGCCGGCCGCGCCGCCTTCATCGGCGGCAACGTCCCGGTGCGCACCGGCATGACCAAGGTCGGCCTGCCCGGCGCCGCGCAAGGCTGGCAGAAGACCGACGTCACCATGGCTACCGTCCTGAAGAGTCAGGGCTACGCCACCGGCCAGTTCGGCAAGAACCATCAGGGCGACCGTGACGAGCATCTGCCGACGATGCACGGCTTCGACGAGTTCCTGGGCAACCTCTACCATCTCAACGCCGAGGAGGAGCCCGAGAACCGCGACTATCCGAAGGATCTGGTTCTCGCCAACGGCAAGAAGTTCGTCGATCAGTTCGGGCCGCGCGGCGTTCTGCACACCTGGGCCAACCCGGACGGCACGCAGCGGATCGAGGATACCGGGCCGCTGACCCGAAAGCGCATGGAGACGATCGACGACGAGACCGTCGCCGCCGCCAAGGACTTCATCACCCGGCAGAATCAGGCCGGCAAGCCGTGGTTCGTGTGGTGGAACGGCACGCGCATGCACTTCCGCACGCATGTCAGGGCGGAGCATACCGGCCTCTCCGGGCCGAGCGGCGACGAGTATCACGACGGCATGGTCGAGCACGACATGAACGTCGGCGAGCTGCTCAAGCTCATCGATGATCTGGGCCTGGCTGACACCACGGTGGTGATGTACTCGACCGACAACGGCCCGCACTACAACACCTGGCCCGACGCCGGGACGACGCCGTTCCGCAGCGAGAAGAACTCCAACTGGGAAGGCGCCTACCGCGTGCCGGCCTATGTCCGCTGGCCTGGTCATTTCCCCGCCGGCAAGACCCTCAACGGCATCGTCGCGCACGAGGATTGGCTGCCGACCTTCGCCGCCATCGCCGGCGCGCCGGACATCAAGGAGAAGCTGCGAAACGGCGTGGACCTTAATGGCCGCCACTATCGCAACTACATCGACGGCTACAACATGGTCGACTATCTGGAGGGCAAGACCGACCAGTCGCCGCGCCACGAATTCTGGTACGTGAACGACGACGGCCAAGTGGTGGCCGCGCGCTACGACGACTGGAAGGTGGTGTTCCTGGAGAACCGCGGCGAGGCCTTCGGCGTCTGGCGCGAGCCCTTCACCGAGCTGCGCGTGCCGCTGCTGTTCAACCTGCGCCGCGATCCATTCGAGAGGGCGCAGCACAACGCCAATGTCTACAATGACTGGTTCCTGGACCGAGCCTTCGTCCTCGTCCCCATCCAGGCCCTTGCGGCCCAGTTCCTCCTGACCATGAAGGACTACCCGCCGAGCCAGAGCCCAGGCTCGTTCAATCTCAGCAAGATCGAGGCATCGCTCGCGGGTGGAGCGCAATAACATGCGGCCAAGCACTGGAGAGCGCCCGCGCCAGGCTATACAAAGCCTGTCGATTCTGGTCGGTTCGTCCAACTAGGTCTGGCACCGATCGTTTTTCATCCGGTCTGACTGGGGCGGCCCCGGCGCGGTGCCGCCCACCTTTGCGGGAGCGAAAATATGCTCACCAGGCTTGCCGCGACGGCGGCCATCCTCCTCGCCATGCTCGGCAGAGTGGCCTGCGCCGCCGACCTGCCGTCCTGGAACGACGGTACCGCGAAGACCGCGATCATGAACTTCGTCGCGGCGGTCACCACCGAGGGTGGCCCGGATTTCGTGCCTGCGCCCGAGCGGATCGCGACCTTTGACAATGACGGCACGCTCTGGGTGGAGCAGCCGATCTATACCCAGGCCGCGTTCGCCTTCGACCGGCTCAAGGCGCTGGCGCCGCAGCATCCCGAGTGGCAGACCGAGCAGCCCTTCAAGGCGGCGCTCGCGGGCGACATGGCAACGCTCGCCGATTCCGGCGAGAAGGGCCTGCTCGCCCTGGTCATGGCCTCCCATGCCGGGATGACCACCGACCAGTTCGCGGCCGACGTCACCGACTGGCTCGCCACCGCCCAGCACCCGCGCTTCAAGCGGCCCTACACGCGCCTCGTCTACCAGCCGATGGTCGAGCTGCTGGAGTATCTGCGCGCCAACGGCTTCAAGACCTTCATCGTCTCCGGCGGTGGGGTCGACTTCATGCGGCCCTGGACCGAGAGCGCCTACGGCATCCCGCCCGAGCAGGTGGTGGGCTCCTCGATCAAGGCCGGCTTCTCGCTGGAGGACGGCAAGCCCGTGCTGAAGAAGCTGCCGGAGCTCGAGTTCGTCGACGACGGGCCGGGCAAGCCCGTTGGCATCCATCGCTTCATCGGCCGCCGCCCGATCGCCGCCTTCGGCAATTCGGACGGCGACCTGCAGATGCTGCAGTGGACCACCATGGCCGCGCCGGGCCGCCGTTTCGGCCTCATCGTCCACCACGACGACGCCGAGCGGGAATATGCCTACGACCGCGACAGCCATGTCGGGCGTCTGGACAAGGCGCTGGATGCGGCTCCGGCCGCCGGCTGGACCGTGGTGTCGATGAAGAACGACTGGCTTCAGGTGTTTCCGCAGCCATGACCCGCTTCGCACTCGGAGCCATGCTCGGCGCGTTCCTCGCGACCTGCCCGGTCATGGCGCAGGAACCGGCGCCGCCTGCCGATCGCTGGAGCGTCACCGCCGCCCCCTATCTCTGGGCCGCGCGGCTTGACGGCGACGCCAAGGTTCGCGGCATCAAGGCCGACGTCGACGTCAGCTTCAAGGACACGCTGGAAAATCTCAACGTCGCCGGCATGGCGCTGATCGAGGCGCGCCGGGGCCGGTTCGGCTTCGCGGTCAACCCGCTGTTCGTGCGCACCGAATCGGACGCCGAGAGCGGCCCGCTCGAAGCCGACACCACCACCGACATCGCCACCATGGGTGCCAGCCTGTTCTATCGGGCGGTCGAGCTGGACCTCGGCCGCAACGGCCTGGGCGAGCCGCAGAGCCTGGCGATCGAGCCCCTGGTCGGCGCCCGGCTCAACTATCTGCGCGGCGAGGTCGACACCAAGCTGGACGCAGCCGGCTTTCGCGCACACAGGCAGGTCGACGAGGACCAGACCTGGGTCGACCCGATCGTCGGCGTCAACGCGATCCTGCGGCTGTCGGAGCACTGGGGCGTGCGCGGCGAGGCCGACATCGGCGGCTTCGGGGTCGGCTCGGACCTGACCTGGAACGCCCAGGCGGTCGTGACCTACGGCTTCACGGTCTGGGGCTACGACGCCTTCGCCGCCGCCGGCTACCGCGCCCTCTACTGGGACTACAAGGACGGCGGCTTCGAGTGGGACGTGACCATGAGCGGGCCGATGCTGGGTGCCGGTGTGCGGTTCTGAGCGGCGAGGCGTCGGGCGGGCGACATCGGGAGCAAGGTTGCCCAACCCACGCGGCGACCTGGAAAGGCGGCGTTGCCCCGACGGGCGGCAGAGGGAGGCGCTTTTGACCCGAGGCGCCAGTTGCTCTAACACGCTCGGGCACAGCTGGGAGGAGAGCGAGCATGGCGACGCTTCGTATCGCTATGGCAGCCCTGTTGCTCGCCGTTGGCACTGCCGCGGCGGACGACGGTCCGCTGAAGAAGGCCAAGGCCGCGGTTGACCCCGATTGCACGCCGGCCAAGGCGGCGAAGGGTGCGGCGATGAAGGCGACCATCGGCGTCGGCAATCGTTGTGGCGTCGCGGAGACGGCGCGGGACGTCACGGGCGTCGACGGCAAGGGCAAGGAAGTGAAGCAGCGCATCGAGGACGCTCCGGTCAAGAAACCCGGAAGCTGACGGACCCGGCGGCGTCGTGACCGTCGATCCCGCCGTCGGCCGCGGCCGTGCCGGCGCCACCCGATGCTGACGGCGATCCTGCTCGTCACGCTGAAACTGTGCGTGCCGGCGCTGGTGTTTGCCGTCGGTCTCGGCGCCACCGCGTCGGACCTCCTGACCCTGCAGCGCCGACCGGGCCTGCTCCTGCGCTCCCTGCTCGCCATGTATGTCGTGGTGCCGCTGCTGGCGCTCGCTGCCGCTTGGTCCCTGCCTTTGTCCGCCGGCATCAAGATTGCGCTCTTGGTGCTCGCGATCTCGGCCGGGGCGCCCCTGCTGCCGCGCAAGTTCATGGATCTCGGCAACGACGCCTATGTGTTCAGCCTCGTCGTGCTGACCTCGCTCCTGGCCATCGTGACGGTGCCGGCCTGGCTGGCTTTCCTCGGCAACCTGTTCGAGCGCGACGCGCCACTGAGCTCGGGCGCGGTGGCCAAGGTGGTAGGCCTCTCCCTGCTGCTGCCGGTGGCGGCGGGCATGGCGCTCCATGCCTGGCGGCCGGCCGGTAGCGAGCGGATCGCCGACCGGCTGCTCGCGATCGTGGGTGCGCTGTTCGGCCTGAGCGCGCTGGCGCTGCTCGCCCTGCACCTGCCGCTGCTCGCCGCCGTGCCCGTGGTGGCGTGGCTGGCGCTGGCCGGCCTCGGCATCGCCGCCCTGGTCGCGGGCCATCTCCTCGGCGGCCCGGCTGCGGACGACCGCACTGCCTTGGCCGTCGCCTGCGCCACTCGCCATGTGGGTATCTCGGCCCTGGCCGCCGCGACCGTGCCGGGCGAGCACACCCTGGTTCTGCTGCTGGCCTATCTCCTGGTCGCGGGCGTGTTGTCCTTCGGCTATCTGCGCTGGCGTCGGCATGGGCGGCACGAGACCCGAGAGGCGGCGGCACAGCCGTGAACGATCCCGCTCCCCGGAGCGAGCCGGAGCCCGCGTTTTCGGCTCCAGACTTCCTGATCGCCCATGGCGGACCGTTCTACGAATTGCAGCGGCAGCTGGGCCTGCTGCAGGAGCATGCCCTGCATTCGGGCCGGCGTGCGCTGCTGGCGGTGGGACTGACCTGGGGCGTGCCCTTCCTGCTCGCGCTGCTCGCGGGCAACGCCTGGGGGCACGAGGCCGGCGAGCGGCCCTTCCTGCTCGACCTCGGCGTCTGGGCCCGTTTCTTCGTGGCCACGGGCGTGCTGGTGCTGAGCGAGCGGTTGGTCGAGCCGCGCCTGCGGGGATTGCAGGCCCAGTTCCTCCGGGCGCCTCTGCTGGCGGCGGAATCACGCGCCGACGCGACCGCTGCGGCGCTGCGATCCTTGCGGCTTCGCGACTCGCGTACCGCGGAGGTCATCGTCCTGGTGCTGGCCTACCTGCTGTCCTTCTCCGGCGCGGAGTTCAAGCTCAACGGCGACCCCTCATTGTGGCTGGCCTGGGCAGACGTCGAGGGCGCCCGTCACCTCACCGCGGCAGGCTGGTGGTGCGTGCTCGTGGGGGCACCCCTGTTCTGGTTCCTGCTGCTGCGCTGGCTCTGGCGGCATCTGGTGTGGGCGCTTCTGTTGCGCGACGTGTCGCGGCTTAAGCTGCGCCTGGTCGCCACCCACCCGGACGGCTTTGGCGGGCTCGCCTTCGTCGGCGAGTATCCCAACGCCTTTTCCGCCCTGGTCTTCGCCATGACCTGTGTCGTGGCTGCCGAGACCCTGCAGGCCATGCTGCACGGGAGGCTGGCCGCGGCCACCTTCCCGACCGCGATGGGCCTGTGGGTGGTCGTGGTCGCGGTGCTGTTCACCTTCCCGCTGGCCGCCTTCGGCCGGCCGCTGCGCCGGCTGAAGCTGGAGACGCTGCACGCTGCGAGCGCCGCCGCGACCCGGCAGGAGCGGGAAGTGGAGCGCACCGTGCTCGGCCGCAACGTCGCCGCACCCGGCGAGGCGGAGGAGCCACCGCCGGGCGGCGATCCCGCCAAGCTGTTCGCCCAGGTGCGCAAGCTGGGAACGCTGCCGATCACCAAGTCCTCGCTCCTGCCCCTGGGGATCGCCGCGGTCTTGCCGCTGCTCGCCGTCGGTGCCACGCAGCTACCGTTCAAGGAGCTGCTCAAGTCGGCGAAGCTGCTCCTGCTCTAGCCGGCACACGATCGAGCGGGGACAGGCGGGCATGATCAAGGTCACCGCCATCCAGACCGGCACGGCGCGGATGAAGAGCGCGCAGATGGCCGGGCGCGATGGGCGCGGGCCGCTCGGGCGCAAGATCGACATCTTCAGGGACCGGCGATGGGTCGGGCCGCTGCCGATCCTGTGCTACCTGGTCGAGCATCCCGAGGGCCGCTTCCTGGTCGACACCGGCGACACCTGGCGCAACTCGGTGCCGGGCTACCTGCCGGGCTGGCATCCCTTCTACCGCCAGGTGCAGATCAAGGTGGCGCCGCTCGAGGAGATCGGGCCGCGGCTGCAGGCGCTGGGTCTCGACCCGGCGCGCGACCTGGAGGCCGTGATCCTCACCCACTGCCACCACGACCATACCGGCGGGCTCGACCACTTCCCCCACACGCGGATCATTGCCCCGCGCGCCAATTGGGCGATCTCGCAGGGGCTGCGTGGCATGCTGATGGGCTGCCTGCCGCAGCGCTGGCCGGTCTGGCTGGACCCGGAGCTGGTCGAGCTGGACGGGCCGGCCGTGGGGCCGTTCACGGCCTCGCACAGGGTCACCCGGGACGGCCGCATCCTGCTCGTGCCGACGCCCGGTCACGTCGCGGGCCATGTCGCGGTGATCGTCCGTGGCGAGGGCGTCACCTGGCTCCTCGCCGGCGACGCCACCTACTCGCAGGCGAACCTCGATGCCGAGCGCACGGACGGTGTGACCAACGACCCGGCGACAGCACTCGCCACCCTGCGCGCGATCAAGCGTTTCGCCCGCGACGAGCCGACCATCCTGCTGCCGGCGCACGATCCGGAGGCGCCTGCCCGGCTCGCGGCGGGCGCCGTCTTCGTGCCGGAGAGGGGCTGAGCCGGCTCCTCTCGGGTCAGGACCCACCGCGCGGGCCGGTCTCTACCGGGTAGCCCGCCGCCTTCCATGCGGGAAAGCCGCCGGCGAAGTAGTTGACGTGGGAGAAGCCCCACTTGACCGCCTTGGCGCTGGCATAGGCGGCGTAGGGGCAATATTTGCCGAAGCAGGAGAAGACGATCTCCTGGTCCGGCTTCGCCACCGCCGCCAGCGTGTCTTTCGCCAGCTCGTGACTCAGATCCAGGTTCGTGGCGGCCGGGATGTGCCCGCCGGCGAAATGCGGCGGCTGGCGCACGTCGACGAAGACCGCCCCCTGGTCGTGCAGCCGCTTGGCGGTCGCGGCATCGATGGTGGCCGCGCCCGCGACGCCGTACTCGCCGGCCCGGTCGCCGACCATGCGCTTGAGCTCGGCATAGCCGACGTCGGTCCCCGCCCCCTCGGGCACGCCGGCCGCGCGCAGCCCTTGGCGCAGCCGCTCGCGATAGACCTCGTCATATTCGAAGATGTTGCCGTACCACCAATAGCCGACCTCCTCGACGGTCAGCGGCTGGAAGCCGCCCTTGGCGCAGATCCGGTTGTAGGCATCCAGGGCCTGGGCGGCCTTGTCGGCGCGGCCGAGATGGCCGTTGGCCACGACCAGCGAGACATAGTCCTGGCTGCGGTCGGGCTGGCGCTGCACGACCTGGTCGAACACCTCCGCCGCGTCGGCGTAGCGCTCCTGATGCAGCAGTGCGCGCCCGAGCACGCTCAGCGTGTCCGGCCCGTAGAGCGGGTCGACCCGCATCGCCAGCCGCACTGCCCGCTCAGCGGCCTCGGCGCGGCCGACGGCGTTGAGAATCCTGGCCTTGCTGACGTTGGCCTCCGGGTCGTTGGGCGCCAGCGCCAGCGCCCGCTCGATCTGCGCCAGCGCCTCCTGGTGCTGCCCCTGCCGCGCCAGGACCTCCGCCGAGACCGAGAAGGCGAGGGCGGTCGGGTTGCCCAGCGCGATGGCGAGATTCTCGTGCAACTCCTGATAGGAGCGTTCCCACTCGATGCCGGCGGCGGACTGCCAGCCCGAGGTGACGATGCGCCAGTAGGCGGCGGCCAGCGCCGCATAGGCCCGGGCGTAGGTGGGATCGGTCCGGGCGGCCCGCTCGAACAGGGCGATGGCCTTGCCGTTGCCCTCGACCGTTTCGGTCCGATACTGGTTCCAGCCCTGCAGAAATAGATCATAGGCCTGCGGGCTCGCGGTTTCCGCGGCGGCGAGCCGGGCCGACTCGTCGTGGGTCAGGCTCACCGCCAGCGCGTCGACGATGCTGCTGATTACCTTGTCCTGCAGCTTGAACACCTCGGCCGCGGCGCCGTCGTAGCGCTCGGCCCAGACATGGTAGCCGCTGAGCGCATCGATCAATTGCGCATTGATCCGGATCAGCCCGCCGTCGCGGCGCACGCTGCCCTCGAGGACGTAGCGGACGCCCAGCTCCTCGGCGATCTGCTGCACCTTGGTCGGCTTGTCCCGGTAGGCCCAGCTCGAGTTCCGGGCGATGACGAAGATGCCGGAGATGTGGGACAGATCGGTGATCAGGTCCTCGGCCATCCCGTCGGCGAAATAGCCCTGCTGCGGATCGTCGCCGAGATTGCTGAACGGCAGCACGGCGAGCGACGGCTTGGCCGGCAGGGGTTGCGCCATGTGGCCGGGATTCGCTGGCGGGTACCAGACTTGCCAGGGCTGCAGCCAGAGCAGCGCGGCCCCCGAACCGAGAGCGAGCGCCATGCCACCCGCCAGCCACCGATAGCTGATCCTTGGCCTGGCAATCGCCGCGGGCGTCACGAGGGCTTCCGCCCTGTCGTCGAGCGCGATCCGATAAATGCTCACCGGCTCGGCGATGTTCTTGACGGCCCTGTCGCCCATAGGCTCCAGGGTCAGGTCGAGCTTGCCTTTGACCTGGTTGTAGGCGCTGCGGGCGAGGCAGATGCCGCCGGGCTCGGCCAGGGCCTGCAGCCGGGCCGCGATGTTCACGCCATCGCCGTGGATGTCGTCGCCGTCGACGATGACGTCGCCGATGTTGATGCCGACCCGGTAGAGGATCTGCCGGTCGGGCGGCAGGCCGGCATTGCGCCGGCGGACGGCGCATTGGACCTCGACCGCGAAGCGCACCGCGTCCACGACGCTGGCGAACTCCATCAGCGCGCCGTCGCCCATGAGCTTGACCGTGCGGCCGCGATGCTGCGCCGCCTTCGGCGCGAAGATCTCGCGCCGGTGCGCCTTGAGCGCCGCCAGCGTACCCGGCTCGTCCCGGCCCATGAGCCGGCTGTAGCCGACCACGTCGGAGGACAGGACGGCGGCGAGACGCCGTTGCTCGCGCGGCTCCATCGGCACTGGGCATCCTCCCCGAACCGCGGTTGCCTGCCGTCCAGGATAGCACAGGTGCTGGCTCCCGCCGAACGCAATGAGGCTGGGTCCGCCTCGCCCGCTTGACAGCCCCATGCCGGCCGCTATGACCGGCCGCACTTTTGGGCAAGGGCGCCTCGGGCCAGGATGACCAGGATCGCAGTGTTTCCCGGACAGGGAGCCCAGGCCATCGGCATGGGCCGGGCTCTGTACGAGGCCAGTCCGGCGGCCCGCGCCGTGATCGACGAGGTCGACGAGGCGCTGGGCGAGCCCCTGTCGTCGCTGGTCTTCGAGGGCGCGCCGGACCGGCTCACGCTCACCGCCAACGCCCAGCCGGCACTGATGGCGACCTTCGTCGCCTGCGAGCCAAGGAGCTGCTGCTCATCTGCTGAACGTCCCGGACGGCCACCCGCGCGCACCGTGATCCTCGTCCTGAAGGCGATGGGGTTCGACTTCAACGCTGCCGGGGCCCGGCCCACTGTTGCGGCATCGTGCACCATAACCAGGGTGACAGCGCCGGCTCGCGCAGGTTCGCAGCCAACAGCATGCGGCACTTCGCGAGCTACGGCGCCCGACACGTCCTCATGTGGTGCCCATCATGCAACGAGCACATGACGAGGTCGTCGCGCCCGGGCAGGGCGTGCCCTTCCCACGAGCATGTCACCGCGTTCATCGCCCGACATCTGGACCGCATCCGCTTCGTACGACCGGTCGCGAAGCGCTGGCCATGCACTACCATACCGGTATCCGCAGTCGGATGCGGACGCGCAGAACACGGTGCGCTCCGGGGGCGATACCCGGCCTGCGTATCGTCGACATCCCGCATTCGGCCGAGACGGGCCGCCACTGCACACCGAAATGGATCGGCCTATCGGCCGCCCGCGCTGGCGCCAGTTGATATGCGAGAATTCGAGCACGCTCGACAGGCAGAGGTCGACGGCGTTGCCACGATCTACCATTCCTGCCAACGCGAGCTGTGCGAACAGGAGCGCGACTACCGTTTCAGATCGTCAACTGGATCAGCCTGCTCGGCGACGCCTGGGCATCGAAGACGTCGACGACTACAAGCGCTACAAGCTCCTGGGCGATCCAGAGGCCGTGTATGCGGAAGTCGCGGGCCACGTGCACGCGCATGGCCTCGATCCAGCTCGCGTCCGGCTTGCTCGGCGAGACCTTCGCCCCGGCCTGCGAAGCTGAACCGCACAACCCGTCCTGAGGCCGAGCCCGCAGTTGTAACCCGGCCGCTTGACAGCCCGAAGCCGGCCGCTATGACCGGCCGCACTTTTGGGCAAGGGCGCCTCGGGCCAGGATGACCAGGATCGCAGTGTTTCCCGGACAGGGAGCCCAGGCCATCGGCATGGGCCGGGCCCTGTACGAGGCCAGTCCGGCCGCCCGCGCCGTGTTCGACGAGGTCGACGAGGCGCTGGGCGAGCCCCTGTCGTCGCTGATCTTCGAGGGCGCGCCCGAGCGGCTGACGCTCACCGCCAACGCCCAGCCGGCGCTGATGGCGACCTCGCTCGCCGCGGTCCGGGCGCTGGAGGAGCGGGCCGGGCGCCGGCTCGGCGAGCTCGTCTCCTATGTCGCCGGCCACAGCCTGGGCGAGCACTCCGCACTCGCCGCCGCCGGAGCGATCGCCATCGGCGATGCGGCCCGCCTGCTGCGCCTGCGGGGGCAGGCGATGCAGGATGCAGTGGCTCCCGGTGCCGGCGCCATGGCGGCGATCCTCGGCGCCGACGTCCCCACCGTCGAGGCGGTGTGCGCCGAGGCCGGTGCGGTCGGCGTCTGCGAGCTCGCCAACGACAATGGCGAGGGGCAGCAGGTCATCTCCGGCGATGCCGCCGCGGTCGAGCGGGCGGTGGCGCTCGCCAAGGAGCGCGGTGCCCGGCGCAGCGTGATGCTGCAGGTCTCCGCCCCCTTCCATTGCGCCCTGATGCGGCCGGCCGCCGAGCGCCTCGCCGCGGCGCTGGCCGGTGTCGCGCTGTCGGCACCCGCCGTCCCGGTGATCGCCAACGTCACCGCCGAGCCGGTCCAGGACGCCGAGGCGATCCGCGAGCTGCTGGTGCGGCAGGTGACCTCGCGCGTGCGCTGGCGCGAGAGCATGGCGACGATGGCGCGCCTCGGCGTGAGCTCGGTGATCGAGCTCGGCGCCGGCAAGGTGCTCACGGGCCTGGCCAAGCGTGGCGTGCCCGGCGCTTCGCTGCACAACGTCCTGGAGCCGGCGGACATCGACGCCCTGGCCGGGAGCCTCGCCTGATCATGTTCGACCTTTCCGGCAAGCGGGCCCTGGTCACCGGGGCGTCCGGCGGTATCGGCGCCGCCATCGCCCGCGGCCTGCACGCCCAGGGTGCCGCGGTGGTCCTCGCGGGTCGTCGGCGCGAGGCGCTGGACGAGCTGGCGGCGGACCTCGGCGAGCGCTGCGCCGTCCTCACCGGCGACATTGCGGATGCCGCAGCGGCCGAGGCCCTGGTCGCCGCGGCCGAGCCCGTCGACATCCTGGTCAACAATGCCGGCATCACGCGCGACATGCTGGCGCTGCGCCTCAAGGATGCCGACTGGCAGGCGGTGATCGACACCAACCTCGGCGCCGCCTTCCGGCTCAGCCGCGCGGCGCTCAGGGGCATGGTCAAGCGGCGCTGGGGCCGGATCGTCAACATCACCTCGATCGTCGGCGTCACCGGCAACCCGGGGCAGGCGAACTATGCCGCGGCCAAGGCCGGCCTGATCGGCATGTCGAAGGCGCTGGCGCAGGAGGTCGCGGCCCGCGGCATCACGGTGAACTGCGTGGCGCCGGGCTTCATCGACACCGCGATGACCCAGGGGCTCGACGAGAAGCAGCGCGACGCCCTGCTCGGCCGGATCCCGGCCGGGCGGCTGGGCGAGGATCGGACATCGCCGCCGGCGTGGTCTATCTGGCAAGCCAGGAAGCGGGCTACGTCACCGGCCAGACACTGCACATCAACGGTGGCATGGCGATGATCTGAGCGGCCGCGGCGGGGTGTGCCCGCCTAGCCAAGCATGGAGCCTTCGTGTACAAGCCGCGACGCCTCGCGCGTCGAGACTTGTTGCAACCCGAGAAGGCGCCCGGGACCTCTAGGACAAGCCCAAGGCGGCGGAGAAAGCAGGCGATGAGTGACATCTCTGAGCGCGTGAAGAAGATCGTGGTCGAACATCTCGGCGTCGACGAGGCGAAGGTGACGGAGGAGGCCAGCTTCGTCGACGATCTGGGCGCCGACAGCCTCGACACGGTCGAGCTGGTGATGGCGTTCGAGGAGGAGTTCGGCTGCGAGATTCCGGACGACGCGGCAGAGAAGATCCTGACCGTCAAGGACGCGATCGACTACATCAAGTCCCATCAGTCCTGAGGCGCGGCCGGCTTCGGCCGAACACCCAGAGGTAGTCGGCATGAGGCGTGTGGTCGTCACCGGGATGGGCATGGTGACGCCGCTGGCGAGCGGCGTCGAGCCCAGCTGGACCAAGCTCCTGGCGGGCGATCCGGCATCCGGCCCATCGAGACCTTCGACGTGTCGGACCTGCCGGCCAAGATCGGCGGCATGGTCCCGCGCGGCGAAGGCCCTGGCCTGTTCCAGCCGACCGACTATGTCGAGGCGAAGGAGCTGCGCCGCAACGACGACTTCATCGTGTACGGCATCGCGGCCGCCGTGCAGGCGGTCGAGGACTCGGGCTGGAAGCCCGAGGGCGAGGAGGACCGTTGCCGGACCGGCGTGCTGCTCGGCTCCGGCATCGGCGGCCTCAACACCATCGCCGACACGACGCTGGTTCTGGAAAAGAGCGGGCCGCGCCGGGTCAGCCCGTTCTTCATCCCCGCCTCGCTCATCAACCTGGCGAGCGGCCAGGTGTCGATCCGCTACGGCTTCAAGGGTCCGAACCACGCCGTGGTCACCGCCTGCTCGACCGGCGCTCACGCAATCGGCGACGCGGCCCGGCTGATCGCGCTGGACGACGCCGACGTCATGGTCGCCGGCGGCTGCGAGGCGGCATTGGGGCGGATCGGCATGGCCGGCTTCGCCGCAGCGCGGCGCTTTCGACCGGCTTCAATGAGACCCCCCAGAAGGCATCGCGGCCGTGGGACAAGGACCGTGACGGCTTCGTCATGGCCGAGGGGCCGGGGCGCTGATCCTCGAGGAGTACGAGCACGCCAAGCGGCGTGGCGCCAAGATCTACGCCGAGGTCAGGGGCTACGGGCTGTCGGGCGACGCCTACCACGTCACCGCGCCCAGCCCGCAGGGCGACGGCGGCTTCCGCTCGATGCAGGCCGCCCTCAAGCGCGCCGGCATGAGCCCGGGCGACATCGACTATGTCAACGCCCACGGCACCAGCACGCCGCTCGGCGACGAGATCGAGCTGGGTGCGGTCAAGCGGCTGTTCGGCAATTCGGTGGCCCAGCTCTCCATGTCCTCGACCAAATCGGCGATCGGGCACCTGCTCGGGGCGGCCGGCGCGGTCGAGGCGATCTTCTCGATCCTCGCCATCCGCGACCAGATCGTTCCGCCGACGCTCAACCTGGACAATCCGTCCGAGGGCTGCGGCGACGTCGACCTGGTGCCGCACCGGGCCAAGGAGCGCGAGGTGCGGGCGGCCCTGTCGAACTCGTTCGGGTTCGGCGGGACCAATGCCAGCGTGATCTTCGCCGCCGTCCACTGAGCCGGTGCCGGTACGTCGCACGCTGCGCCTTCTCGTCTCCGGCGCGGCGGTCCTGGTCGTCGCTGCAACCCTGGGTGCTGGCGTCGTCTTCTGGTGGGCGACCGGCTACCTGCGCGCGCCCGGCCCGCTGACGGCCCCGGTCACGATCGAGCTGCCTCGGGGGACGGGCGTCGGCGGGATCGCCATGCGCCTGTTCGAGGCCGGCGCCATCCACTATCCCCGCGCCTTCGCGCTGATCGCCCGTGCCTCCGGCCGCGACCGCGCGCTGAAGGCCGGCGAGTACGCGCTCGAGCCCGGCATGTCGCCGGATGCGATCCTCAGCCTGCTGGAGAGCGGCAAGGTCGTCCTGCACCCGGTCGCCGTGCCCGAGGGCCTGACGGTGCACGAGGTCATGGCGCTGGTCGCCGGCGCCGACGTGCTCACCGGCGACCTGCCGCCCGATCCGCCCGAGGGCTCGCTGCTGCCGGACACCTGGCTGGTCTCGCGCGGCGACACGCGCCCGGCCGTCGTCGAGCGCATGCGCACAGGGATGAGCGAGGAGCTCGCCAAGGTCTGGGCGGCCCGCCAGCCGGACCTGCCGCTGAAATCGCCCGAGGAGCTCCTGACTCTGGCCTCGATCATCGAGAAGGAAACCGCCGTGCCCGCGGAGTATCCGCTGGTGGCCGCGGTGTTCGTCAACCGGCTCCGCCAGGGCATGCCCCTGCAGACCGACCCGACGGTCATCTACGCGCTGACCGACGGCAAGGGCCCGCTCGGCCGCGAGCTGCTGCGTGCCGACCTGCAGGTCGACCATCCCTACAACACCTACCGCAATCCCGGCCTGCCCCCGGCCCGATCGCCAATCCCGGCCGGGCCGCACTCGCCGCCGCCGCAGCACCGGCCAAGGTCGACTATCTCTACTTCGTCGCCGATGGCAGCGGCGGCCATGCCTTCGCCACGACGCTCGCCGAGCACAACCGCAACGTCGCGAAGTGGCGCAAGCTCAAGCGCGACGACGGCTGAACGGTCATTCCTTGCCGGGCAGGTTGCCCATCAGCCGCTGCTGCAGCGCTGCGGGGAACAGCCCGACCAGCCTCGCTCCCCAATACATCGGCGCCGGGAAGGCGATCCGCGCCCGCCCGCGCGCGAGCTGCGTCCTGATCAGCCGGGCCGCCGGCTCGACCTGCATCAGCAACGGCATCGGGAACGGGTTGAGCCGGGTCAGCGGCGTGTCGACGAAGCCCGGGCAGATCACGCTGACCGAAACGCCCTGTGGCCGCAGCCGTGCGCCCAGGCCCTCGCCCCAGACCCGCACCGCCGCCTTGCTGGCGCAGTAGCCCTCCGTCCCCGGCCGCGCCACGAACGAGGCGAGCGAGCTCATCAGCGCGATTTGGCCGCGACCGCGCGCCAGCAGGCGTGGGATCAGCGGTCCGACCGTGTGCACCACGCCCATGACGTTGATGGCGAACAGCCGGCTCATGCCCTGGCCGTCGCCGAGCCGGGTGCCGGACACGCCGGCATTGGCGATCACCAGATCGACCGGGTGCGCGTCGTCGACCAGCGTCACCGCGTCGGTCATCGCCTCCTCGTCGGTCACGTCGACCAGGATGCAGGCGATCAGCGCGCCCTTCGCCCGACACTCCTCGGCCAATGCCCGCGCCCGGCCCTCGTCGCGCCCGAACAGCGCCAGCCGCACGCCCGGTGCCGCATACTCCCGCGCCAGCGCCGCGCCGATGCCGCTGGTGGCGCCGGTGATCAGCACGTGCTGCGGCGCTGGCCGAGCTTGGCTGGCGTCGGCCATCGCCCTAGAAGCGCGCCAGGAGCGGCGCGGCGCCGGCTCCGCCGCGCCAGGGAGCCCCGATGCTCGACGAGGTGATGCCCGACCCGAGGCGGCGGCGCGGCCTGATGCTCGTCATGTCCTCGCCCTCGGGAGCCGGCAAGACCTCGATCTCACGCCGGGTGCTGGAGCTCGAGCCGGAGCTGGCGCTGTCGATCTCCGTCACCACCCGTCCGCAACGGCCGGGCGAGATCGACGGCACCCACTACCTCTTCATTCCCGCCGACCGCTTCGCGGTGATGGTGGCGGCCGGCGAGCTGCTCGAATACGCCACGGTCTACGGCCACTCCTACGGCACGCCGCGGGCGGCTGTCGAGCAGGCCCTGGCCGACGGTCGCGACGTCCTGTTCGACATCGACTGGCAGGGCGCCCAGCAGCTGCGCGTCGCCGCCCGCGAGGACATGGTCGGCGTGTTCATCCTGCCGCCCGACCTGCCCGAGCTCGAGCGCCGCCTGCGCCGCCGCGCCCAGGACCCGGACGAGACCGTGCGCTACCGCCTGACCCAGGTCGCCGCCGACGTCACCCACTGGCTCGAATACGACTACTGCCTGGTCAACAAGGACTTCGACGCCAGCGTCGCCGCCGTCCGCGCCATCCTCGCCGCCGAGCGCCTGCGCCGCACCCGCCAGCCGGGGCTGGGCGAGTTCGTCCAGCAGTTCCGGGCGGTTGCGAGGGGGTAGGGCCGTCGCTTGTGATGAAGCACGGTAGGTGATCGGCGCATGACGGCACCCCGGCATTCGGGGACCAGTCATGGACAAGCAAATCACTGCGAGCGGAGCAAACCGGCAACTGGCCCGCATCCTGAGTGAGGTGCGCGACGGTTGCTCCTATGTCGTGATCTCGCGCGGCAGCCCGGTCGCCCGGATCGGGCCCGTAGGCCGCGACGAGCGGTTGGCGCAGGCGGCCCGGTCCGTCCTTCTCGAACGGCTCGCCAGCCTGCCCGTGCTTCTCGCCGGCCGGCCGTGGCGGCGCGAGGAGCTCTACGACGTGTGACCCCCGGCGACCAGTCAGGCCGCCACCGTCTCCACCATCAGCACGTCGAGCAGGAACGAGCCGTCCGGTTCGATCGCGAAATGCGCCCTGGTCTCGGCCGCGGCCGCGTCCTGCAGGGCGCGGATGGCGTGGACGTGGAGTGACGGCGTGCGCATGCGCGCGATCCAGACCGGGAAGTCCATGCGCAGCCGCCAGGTCCGGCAGGCTCGCACCGCGAATCCTGCCCGGCCCAGTGCGGCCAGCCATTCACCAGCCGTCCGGTTGCGGACGTGCGAGGTGTCGCGCAGCAGCTCGATCGCCTGCAGATGGGTGTCGAGCAGCGCGGCGCCGGGGGCGACGACGTCGATGAACACGGCCGGCGCGTCGGCGGCCAGTACCCGCCGTGCCTCGCGCAGGCCGCCCTCGAAGTCGCGCCAGTGGTGCGCCGAGTAGCGGCAGGCGAGGAAGCCGAAGCCGCCGTCCGGAAAGGGCAGGCGCTCGGCCGCCGCCTCGGTGGTGGTGAGGTTGACGAGGCCCCGCTCGCGCGCGGTCGCCGCCACCGCCGCCAGCATCTCCGGCGACAGGTCAGCCGCGGTCACCGCGGCGGCGTGCCGCGCCAGGAGATAAGCGACGTGCCCGCCGCCGGTGCCCAGATCGAGCGCCCGCGCCGGCCGCGCCTCGCGGACGATCGCCTCCAGCGCTGCCAGGTCCTCGCCCGTGGCGTGGACCGTGCTCTCCACATAGGCTTTGGCCCGTGGCCCAAACTGGGCCTCGACCACCTTCTCGTGCGCTGCCTGCATCGCCCGCTCCCACTGCGTCGTGCGCCGCAGAATGCGCCGACCTCAAACTGTTACAATGTAGAACCTTATCCTGGTATAAGAACTGCCATGCTGGCCAGTGAGCAGCGTCGCCTGTTGGGCGCGTTCATCCGCGCCCACCGCGAACGCGCGCGTTCGCAGACCGCCGGCGGGCGTCGGCGCACGCCGGGGTTGCGCCGCGAGGAGTTGGCCGCGCGCGCCGGCATCAGCGCCACCTGGTGCGCTTGGCTCGAGCAGGGCCGCGCCGTGCAGGCCTCGCCCGAGGCGCTGGGCCGGCTTGCCGAGGCGCTGGCGCTCACCCCTGCGGAGCGGGCCTATCTGTTCGAGCTGGCGGGCCGCCTCGATCCGCAGCCGCCGGAAATCGCCCCCGACGCGCCGCCCTCGCTGCTGGCCGCGGTCGGTGCCACCCCGCACCCGGCCTACGGCCTCGACCGGCTGTGGACCGCCTGCTGCTGGAACGAGGCGGCGCAGGAGCTGTTCTGCGGCTGGCTCGACGGCGAGCACCAGCGGAACCTGCTGCGCTTCGTCTTCCTCGATGACGCCGCGCGCAACCTGATCCCCGACTGGCAGGAGCGGGCGCGCCGCCTGCTCGCCGAGTTCCGCGCCGATTTCGGCCACACCTCCCGCGACCCGGAGGTCACGGCGTTCATCGCCGGCCTGCGGGCGGCGAGCCCGCTGTTCGCCCGCACCTGGGACGATCAGGGCGTGCGGCACCGCCAGGGCGGCCTGCGGGTCTTCGACCACCCGCGGCGCGGCCGCCTGTCATTCTCGCAGCACAGCTTCAGCCCGGCCGAGCGGCCGGACCACAAGCTGGTCCTGCTCACCCCGCTCTGAGCTGGGCCTGCGGGGCGGCCGCCCCGTCCAGCCCGCCCGCCTCCGGCTGATCGGCGACCGCCAGCACCGCCAGTCGCTTGGTCCGGCCGTCCAGGGTGCGCCAGGACATGGCGGCACCCGGGCGCAGCCCGAGCAGGGCGCTGCCGATCGGCGTCACCACGACGATCCGGCCCTGCCGGCTGTCCTCTTCGCCCGGATAGACCAGCGTCACCGTCCGCTGCTCGCCGGCATCGTCGACGAAGGTCACGCGCGAATGCATGGTCACCACGTCGTCCGGGATCTCGCCCGGCTCAACCAGCTCGGCCCGGTCGAGCTCGGCCGCCAGCGACTCCACCGAGGGCGCGTGGCCGCGTGCCCGGAACGCCTCCACCACCCCGGACAGCCTGGTGTAGTCGAAGGTCGTGATCTGGATCGGCGGTTTGGCCTCGGCGAGGTCCATGCGATCGCCCTGCGGCTTGCTCGTCGCCATGACGTCTGCTCCTCAAAGCGTGATCAGGCCGGGGACGGCGTGCGGGCCCGGGATGATCGCGATGCGAAGGGAAGAGCCGGCGTTGTTACCGGCTCCGATTTTTGACTGAGGGGATTCGGCCCCGGGGCGGTGACGGTCGGCGCTTAGGCGCCGCGCGCACCCGGGGCGGGCGGGCACGCCTGCAGGCAGCCCGCGCGCAGCATGAACGGCTCGATGGTGCGCGTCTGGATCATGACTTGGCCAAACTGGGTGGCGATGCCGGCCTGGTCAAGTCCCCGGCGGGCCGGCGCGGTTGACGCTCACACCCGCTTGCCCTTGAGCAGCGCCACGATCGCCATGGCATGTCCGTGGCCGAGCCCGTGATCCTCCTTGAGCCAGGCTACGACCTGCCCCGCCTTCACCCCCGGCAGCAGAGTGCCGCCGTCGGCGAGCCCCTTCTCGCGCGCCAGCGCGATGAAATCGTCGGGCGTCTTGCCGGTCTTGGCGCCGATATTGTCGAGGTAGGCCTGAAAGGACATCGCTTCTGATCCTCGCCGCATTGCACCAGGGCAACAAGCTGGGCTTTATCTCGATAGCGAGATATCGCAAAGTTACCTCGACGTCAAGATAAGGGGGCAAGAGTCATGGACGATCATGTCGAGCGGCTGCGGGCGCAGTGGCGGCGCGAGTTGCCGGACGTCGACACCACGGGCATGGCCATCCTCGGGCGTGCGCGCTGGATCACCCAGCGGGTCCGCCCGCCGATCGAGGCAGTGTTCGCCGGCCACGGTCTGGACGGTGGCGAGTTCGACGTGCTGGCGACCCTGCTGCGCTCCGGCCCGCCCTGGCGGCTCCGTCCGACCGAGCTGTTCACCCAGCTCCTGATCTCCTCGGGCGGGCTGACCGACCGGTTGGCACGGCTGGAGCAGGCGGGCCTCGTGCGCCGGCTCAAAAGCGAGCTCGATGCCCGCAGCCTGCTGGTCGAGCTGACCGAGACCGGCCGGGCCACGACCGAGGCCGCCTTCCGCGCGGACATGGCGGTCGAGCGGGATCTCCTGGCAGCTCTCGGGCCGGCCGATCAGGCGGACCTTGCGCACCTCCTCGCCAAGCTCTCGCAGGCTCTCGACGGCACCCATCCCGGCACGCCCCTGCCTTGACCTGTGGCGGCATTAGGATACTGCCAGGGGCCGCGCGTCTTCGACCACCCGCGGTGCGGCCGACTGCGCTACGAGCAGCACAGCTTCAGTCCCGCGGAGCGCCCCGACCACAAGCTGGTTCTGCTCACGCCACCCTGAGCTAGGGCAAGTCGGCCAGCAGGATCTCCGCGGGCTCGACCGCCTCGATCCGCACCGCCGCGTCGCCGCTGATCACGGCACCATCTCGGGCGCCGACCTCGACGCCGTTGACCCGGACCTTGCCGATCGCCGGCACCAGATAGGCCTGCCGGCCCCGGCCCAGCTCATGCTCGACCACCTGTCCGGCCGCAAGCGTGGCACCCAGCACGGCCGCGTCCTGGTCGATCGGCAGGGCGTCGCCATGGCCCGCCATGCCCGATGCCAGCGGCACCAGCACGCCCGCGCGCTCGGCCTTCGGGAAGGCCTTCTGGCCCCAGCGCGGCGCCAGGCCGCGGCTGCGGGGGATGATCCAGATCTGGAAGATCCGGGTCTCGCCGTCCTCGCGGTTGTACTCGGCATGGCGGATGCCCGTGCCGGCCGACATCACCTGCACGTCGCCGGCCGCGGTGCGGCCCTCGTTGCCGAGGCTGTCCTCGTGGGTGATGGCACCCTGGCGGACATAGGTGATGATCTCCATGTCGCGGTGCGGGTGCGGGTCGAAGCCGGTGCGGGCGGCGATCTCGTCGTCGTTCCACACTCGCAGCGGGCCGAGGCCCATGCGCGCCGCATCATGGTACTGGCCGAAGCTGAAGTGATGGCTGGCGTTCAGCCAGCCAAAGCGAGCCTTGCCCAGGCCGGCGAACGGCCTGACCTCGACGGACATCGATGTCTCTCCGGTTGCGCCCGGGGCGTCAGCCCGCGAGCTTCTTCGCGATCTCGGCGACGTGCCTGCCCTGGAAGCGCGCCATGCCCTTCTCCTGCTCGGAGGGCTGCCGCTCGCCCTGGCCGCCGGCGATCGTGGTGGCACCGTAGGGCGAGCCGCCCTTGATCTCGTCCAGCCCCATCTGCGCCTGGCAGGCATAGGGCAGGCCCACCACCACCATGCCCTGATGCAGCAGGGTCGGGATGGTGGTGATGATCGTGGTCTCGTTGCCGCCATGCTGGGTGGCGCTGGAGGCGAACACGCTGCCGACCTTGCCGACCAGCGCTCCCTTCATCCACAGCCCGCCGGTCTGGTCCCAGAAGTTGCGCATCTGCGCCGCCATGTTGCCGAAGCGGGTCGGCACGCCGACGATGATGGCGTCGTAGCCGGCCAACTCGTCGACCGTGGCCACGGGTGCCGGCTGGTCGAGCTTGAAATGCGACTGCTTCGCGACCTCCGCGGGCACCAGCTCGGGCACCCGCTTGACGTCGACCTCGACGCCCGCGACCTCCTTGGCACCCTCGGCCACGGCATAGGCCATCTGCTCGATATGGCCGTAGCTGCTGTAGTAGAGCACGAGCACCTTGGTCATCGGCGGCTTCCTCGCGGTCGTTGGTAGGCATCCACTTAGTGCCGGCGAGGACGATCGCCAACACGACAAGCGGGGAAACGGACTGGCAACGGCCCGGCGACAATCCGCTTGCCGGCGGCTGCGGTGGGCCTATCTGCTTGGCCTCGACGATTGGGAGCGGGAAGAGCCGCATGGCCCGGGCGAGCGCGCTGCTGATGGATGAGGAAGGGGCCAAGGGGGCTGGCGCCGAACTGCCGGCCGGCCATCCGGCGTTGCCGCCGGAGAGGGTCGGCGTGGTGCTGATGAATCTCGGCACGCCCGACGCGACCGACTACTGGTCGATGCGGCGCTACCTGTCCGAGTTCCTGTCCGACCGGCGGGTGATCGACTATCCGGCCTGGCTCTGGCAGCCGCTGCTGCAGCTCGTGATTCTCAGCAAGCGACCCGCCAGCAAGGGGCGCGACTACGCCTCGATCTGGAACAAGGAGCGCGACGAGAGCCCGCTGAAGACGGTCACCCGCAGCCAGGCCGTGCAGCTGGCCGCCCGGCTGGAGCGGCGCTCGCCGCGGCTCGTGGTCGACTGGGCGATGCGCTACGGCAATCCCAGCGTGAAGAGCGTGCTCGACCGGCTGGTGGCCCAGGGCTGCACCCGGCTGCTGCTGATGGCGCTCTACCCGCAATACGCCGCACCCACCACCGCCACCGCCTACGACAAGGCGTTCGACGCGCTCAAGCAGATCCGCCGACAGCCGGCGGTGCGCACGCTGCCGCCTTACCACGACCATCCCGGCTACATCGCAGCTTTGGCCGACAAGATCGAGCGGCACCTCGCCGGACTGGACTGGGCGCCCGACCTGCTGATCTTCTCCTATCACGGCATGCCCCGGCGCCTTCTGACCAGCGGCGACCCCTATCATTGCCATTGCCAGAAGACCACGCGGCTGGTCCGCGAACGGCTGGGCATGGCGCCGGACAAGGTGATGGTCTGCTTCCAGTCGCGCTTCGGCAGCGAGGAGTGGCTGCAGCCCTATCTCGACCAGACGATGCGCGAGCTGCCCGGCCGGGGCGTCAGACGCGTGGCGGTCGTCTCGCCCGCCTTCGTCACCGACTGCCTGGAAACGCTCGAGGAGATCCAGGGCGAAAACCGCGAGCTGTTCGAGCATGCCGGCGGCGAGCGGTTCACCTACATCCCCTGCCTCAACGACGACGAGGCGCACATAGCGCTGCTCGAGGAGCTGGCGCTCGGCGAGCTGCAGGGCTGGCTGTAGGCAGCCGTGGCCTCGGCCTCGGAGATCGGCCGGGCCCAGGTCTGGGCCGGCAACGGCCTGGCACTGCTGAGCACCGTCCTGTGGTCGAGCGCATTCCCCGCGACCGAGTTTCTCCTGCGCGGCTGGGACCCGCTGCTGCTGGCGGTGGCCCGCCTCGGCGGTGCGGCGACGTTCATCCTGCTGCTGGCGGTCGCGATCGGGCGCGGCCGGGAATTGCGCCGCCTCCCGCTCGGCACCGTGTTTCTCCTCGGCGGCTGTGGCGTGGCCGTGTCCGCTCTCCTGCTGGTCTTGGGCCAGACCCGAACCGATGCCGTCACCGTCGGCATCATCAGCACCACCATGCCGCTGATCGCCGCGCTGATGGCCTGGGCGGTCGACGGGCGCCGCCCGACCGGCGCGGTGCTCGCCGGGATCGCGCTGGCGATCCTGGGCGGCATCGTCGCGACCACCGAAGGCACCGCCTCCGGCAGCGGGCCGCGGGGCGGCGAGATCCTGGTGCTCGGCTCGATGGTGGCGTGGATCTGGTATTCGCGCACCGCGCTGAGCCGGCTCGCCGGCCATGGCGACCTCGCCCTCGGCGGCTTGACCTTCGCCGCGGGAGCGGTGGTGATCGCTTTCGTCTCGGTCGCCTTTCTGGTGCTGGGCCTGGCGCAGCCGCGCATGACGGTCGATGCGCCCAATCTCGCCGCGGTCCTGTGGATGAGTGTGGTGGCGATTGGCTGCTCCGTCCCGCTGTGGTTCACCAGCGCCCGCATTCTCGGCATCACCATCACCGCGATTCACACCAACCTCGCCCCGTTCTACGTCATGCTGATGGCCCTCGCCTTCGGCGGGACGATCTCGGGCCGGCAGGTCGTCGGTGCCCTGCTTGTCGCGGCCGGCGCCCTGCTGGCGCAGATCTCCGCGCGCCGGAAGGCTGCGGCCTGAAGGCCGGTGGACCGGCAAGGCGCGGCTCCGTAAAACCTCGGCCGCCCCAAAACGCGGAATCTCCATGCCGCTTGCAGCCTACCGCTTGCTGATCGAGAACGGCGAGCTTCGTCCCGACCCGTTGCAGGAGGCGGCCGCCGTCCGGCTCGACCGGCTCGCGCGCGAGCTGAAGGCGGCACCACCGCCGCAGAAGGCCGGTGGGTTCCTGCAGCGCCTTGGGCTCGGCCGTGAGCCCGAGGCGGCCGCCGTGCCGCGCGGTGTGTACCTGCATGGCGACGTCGGCCGCGGCAAGTCGATGCTCATGGATCTGTTCGCCGCGGAGCTGAGGGGAGTGCCGCTGCGGCGGGTCCATTTCCACGCCTTCATGCTCGAGGTGCAGCGGCGCCTCCATGGGCTGCGCGAGCGGGGCGCGCGCGAGGATCCGCTGCAGAGGCTGGCCGCCGAGCTGGCTGGCGAGCAGCGCGTGCTCTGCTTCGACGAGTTCCACGTCGTCAACATCGCCGACGCGATGATCCTGGGGCGGCTGTTCGAGGGGCTGTTCGCGCGCGGCGTGGTCATGGTCGCGACCTCGAACTGGTCGCCTGGCCGGCTGTACGAGAACGGCCTGAACCGCGACCGCTTCCTGCCGTTCATCGCCCTGCTCGAGACCAAGGTCGACGTGCTGGCGCTTGACGGGCGGGTCGACTACCGGCTGGAGCGGCTGCGCGACCTGCCGGTCTACCGCCAACCGCTCGGCCCGGAGGCCGATGCGTCGCTGGACGCAGCCTTCACGGCGCTGACTGATGGTGCCGAGCCGGGTGCAGTGGACGTCGCGGTCGGTACCCGCACGCTGCAGGTGCCGCTGGCCGCCGGCGGGGTCGCACGCTTCGAGTTCGCCGATCTGTGCCATCGGGCGCTGGGGGCGGCCGACTATCTGGCGCTGACGGAGCGGTTTCACACGCTGTTTCTCGATCACGTGCCGCTGCTCACCCCCGACCGGCGCAACGAGGCGCGCCGCTTCATGACGCTGATCGACGCGCTCTACGAGCGGCGGATGATGCTGTTCCTGTCGGCCGAGGCACCGGCCGAGCGTCTCTATCCCACCGGCGACGGCGCCTTCGAGTTCCAGCGCACGGTGAGCCGCCTGCTCGAGATGCAATCCAGCGACTGGCTCACGGCCTGCCGCCAGCGCCGCCCGGACGAACTGCCCAAAACGTTCGCGCCGTATGCGTTGACCAGCGATCTGAACTGAGTCCCGTGCGCGTCGCGGCCGGCAGAGCATGGTCGGACATGGCCGTGTCCTGAATTGTGCCAATTGTCGTTTGAAAATGATATTATGATCTGTCTCAATTCAAAGAAATGTAACGGAGATGCATGATGCAATCGATTATTACCCTTGTGGTGGCATTCAGGCGCACGATGCTCGCCGCGTTGCTTCTCGCCGGCATGACCGTGCCCGGCATGATCGAGCAGGCCCTAGCGAACCCGCCGCCATTGCCGGTGGCCGGCAAGCCCTATGGCCGGAGCTATCCGCAGTGGGCGGCCGAATGGTGGCAATGGGCCTTGCAGATTCCGGCGAGCGTCAATCCGATGACCGACCTTACCGGCAAGTTCTGCTCGGTCGGCCAGCATGGTCAGGTCTGGTTCCTGGCCGGCCAGTTCGGCGGCGGCACCGTCGAGCGGAATTGCAGCATCCCGGAAGGGGTGGCGCTGCTGTTCCCGTTGATCAACAATGTCTGGGTGTCGACGCCCGGTGACCCGGCCTATGGGATCTTTCCCGGCGACCCGCGCCTGCGCCGGTTCGCGGCGAGCCTGCGTGCAGAGGTGGCCTGCGTTCGACCCGCGCGCCGGCTGCAACTTTGGATCGACGGCGCTCCGGTGCCTGGTCTGTACCAGTTCGGTGAGGGCTCGGTGTTCTTTGCCGCGGAGCTGCCGCCCGATCACGTGTTCAGCCCGCTCATCGGCGCCGACCCGTTGCTGCTCACGCCCAATGTCGATGCGGGCTATTATCTCTTGTTCCGCCCGCTGCCGCGCGGGCGTCACACCCTGCGATGGGTGGCGCACGACGGCTGCGACAATCGGCAGGACGTGACCTACCGGCTGCAGGTCGGCTGAGCCGTGATCGAGGCGTGGCGCGTAGCTTGACAGCGGGCAGCACCCCACCTAATTGCCGGCGCTCGGGGCGCTTAGCTCAGCGGTAGAGCACCGTCTTCACACGGCGGGGGTCGCAAGTTCAAACCTTGCAGCGCCCACCATCCCCCGAGCCGATCTGTCATGGCGACCCGGGTCCGGCGCGGCTACCGTGCCGAAGATAGGCCAGCGCAATCAGCGCCAGGACGGTGAGGGCGGCCGCAGCCAGGAGCCAGGGACGGCCGGCTTGCACCAGCGCCAATGCCGCGGCGGCGTGATCCTCGACCAGCATCGTGGCGGCGATCCACGCCCCGGCCCAGAGCGGTGCCGCGACGGCGTTCGCGGCGGCGAAGCGGTGCCAGGGCATGCCCAGCATCCCGGCGACGAAACCGTTGAGCTGCCGCACCCCGTCGATGAACGGGGCGATGAGCTGCAGCCAGAGCCCGAAGCGCGCATGATGATGCTCGACCAGCTCGGCGTGGCTCGCCGCCCATGGCACCCGCCGCAGTAGAGCCCGCCCGCCCCAGTGGCCGAGACCATAGCCGAGCTGGCTGCCGGCGATCATGCCCAGCATCGCCAGTGCGAACACCAGGGGCAACGAGAGATCGCCGCGTGCGGCGCCGAGCGTGGCCGCAGCCAGGATCGTCACCGCCGGGACGGGAACGCCCAGAAAGTCGAGCGTCGCCGCTCCTGCGACGGCGGCATAGCCCCACTTCTGCAGGACCGGCTCGACATCGTGAATGGCGGTCTCGATCCGGCTTTCGGCATGCGCCGTCGCTGCCAGCGCCAGGAAGCAGGCGAGGGTCAGCGCCAGCAGTCGTGTCACAGCCCGTCGAACAGCGCGGTCGAAAGATAGCGCTCGGCGAAAGATGGCAGGATCGCGACGATGGTCCTGCCGGCCATGCCCGGCCCTTTCGCCACGGTGATCGCGGCGCTGACGATGGCGCCCGAGGAGATGCCGCCGGGGATGCCTTCCAGGCGGGCGAGGCGGCGTGCCTGGGCGAAGGCGTCGTCGTTGCCGACCTGGACGATCTCGTCGATCACGTCCGTGTCCAGCACCTCGGGCACGAAGCCTGCGCCGATCCCCTGGATCGGGTGCGGCGCCGGCGGGCCGCCGGACAGGACGGGACTCGCCGCGGGCTCGACCGCCACCATGCGCACGCCCGGCTTGCGCTCCTTGAGCACCTCGCCGACACCGGTGATCGTGCCGCCGGTGCCGACGCCGGCCACCACCACGTCGACCGCCCCGTCCGTGTCGGCCCAGATCTCCTCGGCGGTGGTGCGCCGATGGATCTCCGGGTTGGCCGGGTTGCCGAACTGGTCGGGCGTCAGGGCATCCGGATTTTCCGCCAGGATCTCCGCCGCCCTGGCGATGGCTCCCTTCATGCCCTGCTCGCGCGGGGTCAGCACCACCTCGGCCCCCAGCAGCGCCAGCATCTTGCGCCGCTCGACCGATACCGATTCGGGCATGGTCAGGATCAGCCGGATGCCGCGCGCGGCGCAGACGAAGGCGAGGCCGATACCTGTATTGCCCGAGGTGGGCTCGACCAGCACGGTGTCCGGGCCGATCTTACCTTCCGCCTCCAGCGCCTCGATCATCGCCACACCGATGCGGTCCTTGACGCTGGCGATCGGGTTGAAGAACTCGAGCTTCAAGAGCAGATCGGCGGTGATCCCCTCCTCGCGGCACAGCCGCGGCACGCGCACCAGCGGGGTGTTGCCGATCGTCTCGGCGATGCTGTCGTAGACGCGCCGGCGCAGCGGCGGATCGAGGCGCAGGCGGCTGGGCGATGGGTCCTGAGGCATCACGGCGTCCAGTGTCGCTTTGTGCTACGGGGAGCCATAGTCTGCGCGCTCGCCGCCTCGGGCTCAACGGCCCAGCGGTTGGACCGTGCCGGGGGCCTCGCCAATCACCGTCATCATCCAGATCATCGCGCCGATCTTCGGCATCGTGCTCGCGGGCTGGCTGGCGGCGCGGTTGAAGGCATTCGACGAGAGCGCGGCACGCGGCCTCTCCCTGTTCGCGTTCAACTTCGCGATCCCGGTCTTCCTGTTGCGCACCGTGGCGCAGACGGAGCTGCCGCCGCATCCCGAATGGCATTTCGTCCTTGCCTACTTCGGCGGCGCGTTCTCGGTCTTCGCTCTCGGCGCAGCAGCGGCGCGGCTGCTGTTCGCACGTCGCGGGGCGACGCCCGCGGTGTTCGGCATCAGCGCCTGCTTCTCCAACACGACGATCCTGGGCATCCCGATCGTGCTGCGCGCGTTCGGCGACGCGGCCGCCGTGCCGCTGGCGCTGATCCTGGGTTTCCACAGCGCGCTGCTGTTCACCCTCACCACCCTCGTCGCCGAGATCGGCGCCGGCGTCGGGGTGCCGTTCTGGAGCCTCGTGCGCAACGTCGCCCGGGGCCTGCTGAGCAACCCGATCCTGTGGGGTATCGCCGGCGGGCTGGCGCTCAATGGCCTCGATTTGGCCCTGCCGGCGATGGTCGACCAGTTCGCGGCACTGCTCGGCGGAGCCGCCCTGCCGACGGCCTTGTTCGCGCTCGGCAGCAATCTCGCCCGCTTCCACCTCGCCCAAACTCTGCGCGAGGCGCTGCTGCTGACTGCGCTCAAGACCCTCGTCCAGCCGGCCATGATCTACGCGCTGGGTGCTTGGGTCTTCGAGCTCGGGCCGGTCTCGCTGGCGGTCGCCGTGACCATGGCGGCGCTGCCCACGGGCATCAACGCCTACCTGTTCGCCGCACGTTATGATTCCGCCGTGCCGGAGGCCACCAGCACCATCCTCGCCTCGACGCTGGTCTCGACCGTCACGCTCGCCTTCCTCTTGGCCTGGCTGCAGTGAGGTCCGGCCGCGGTCAGCGGGTCGGGATGGGCGTCTCGCCGCGATAGTCGTAGAAGCCGCGCTTCACCTTGCGGCCGAGCCAGCCGGCCTCGACATACTTCACGAGGAGCGGGCAGGGGCGGTACTTGCTGTCGGCCAGGCCGTCGTGCAGCACCTGCATGATGGCCAGACAGGTATCGAGGCCGATGAAGTCGGCAAGCGCCAGCGGCCCCATCGGATGGTTGGCGCCGAGCCGCATGGCGTTGTCGATGCTCTCCACCGTGCCCACGCCCTCGTACAGCGTGTAGACGGCCTCGTTGATCATCGGCAGCAGGATGCGGTTGACGATGAACGCCGGGAAGTCCTCGGCGGTGACCGGCGTCTTGCCGAGCTTCTCCGCGACGCCCTTGACCGCCTGATAGGTGTCCTCCTCGGTGGCGATGCCACGGATGATCTCGATCAGCTTCATCGCCGGCACGGGATTCATGAAGTGCATGCCGATGAAGCGTTCCGGCCGGTCGGTGACCGCGGCCAGCCGGGTGATCGAGATCGAGGAGGTGTTGCTGGCGAGGATGGCGGAAGGGTTGAGATGCGGCACGAGGCTGCTGAAGATCTTGCGCTTCAGCTCCTCGTTCTCGGTCGCGGCCTCGATGACGAGGTCGCAGTCGGCGAACTGGGCCAGATCCTCGCCGGTGTGGATCAGCGACAGGGCCTTGGCCTTCTCGTCGGCGGTTACCCCGCCCTTCTGCTGCTGCCGGCCCAGGAAGTAGTCGATCCGGCCGACCGCGGCGTCCAGCGCTTGCCGCGACACGTCCGACAGCCGGACCTCGAGACCCGCCTGCGCCGCCACCTGCGCGATGCCGCCGCCCATCTGGCCGGCGCCGATGACGCCGACCCGGCGGATCTCCGGGACCGGCGGGTATTCGCGCTGGGCGTAGGTCGTGGCCATGTCGTCCGAGTCCTCAGCCCCTGGCTGCGTTGATGGCTTCGGTCAGCTCGGGCACCAGCTTGAACAGGTCGCCGACCAGGCCGTAGTCCGCGACCTGGAAGATCGGCGCCTCCTCGTCCTTGTTGATCGCGACGATGACCTTGCTGTCCTTCATGCCGGCGAGATGCTGGATGGCGCCGGAGATGCCCACCGCGACATAGAGTTCCGGCGCCACGATCTTGCCGGTCTGGCCGACCTGCCGGTCGTTGGCGGCGTAGCCCGCGTCGACCGCGGCGCGCGAGGCGCCCACCGCGGCACCGAGCGCGTCCGCCAGCGTCTCGATGAGCTTGAAGTTGTCGGCCGAGCCCAGCCCCCGCCCGCCGGAGACGACGATCCGGGCGGAGCCGAGATCGGGCCGGTCGGAGCGGGCGGTCTCGCGGCCGAGGAAGGTGGCGAGCGCAGCCGGCGCCACCGCGGCGACCGTCTCGACGCTGGCCGAGCCACCCTCGGCCTCGGCCGCCGGGAAGGCGGTGGTGCGCACCGTGATCACCCGCTTGGCGTCGGCGCTGCGCACCGTGGCCAGGGCGTTGCCGGCGTAGACGTAGCGCTGGAATGTGTCCGGCCCGATCACCGCCACGATGTCGCTGAGCTGCGCGGTGTCGAGCTGTGCCGCGACCCGCGGCATCACGTTCTTGCCGGTGGTCGTGGCCGCGGCCAGCAGATAGTCGTAGCCGGCGCCGACCGCCACCAGCAGCGCCGCGAGATCCTCGGCCACGGGCTCCGCATAGACCGGGGCCTCGACGCGGAGCACCTTGCGCACCCCGGCGACCTTGGCCGCGGCGTCTGCCACCGCGCCGCAGTCCTGGCCGGCGACCAGGATGTCGAGCTCGGGGCCGAGCGCAGCCGCAGCGGTGACGGCGTGCAGGGTCGCCTTGTCGAGCGTGGCGTTGTCGTGCTGGGCGAGGACGAGTGAGCTCATTGCAGCACCCCCGCCTCGGCCTTCAGCTTGCCGACCAGCTCGGCGACCGAGCCAACCTTGGCGCCGGCCTGCCGCTTGGGTGGCTCCTCGAACTTGAGATATTGCAGGCGTGGCGTGGGATCGACGCCGAGGTCCTCGGGCTTGAGCACGTCGAGCTGCTTCTTCTTGGCCTTCATGATGTTGGGCAGCGAGGCGTAGCGCGGCTCGTTGAGTCGCAGGTCGACGCTCATCACCGCCGGCAGCCCGACCTCGAGCTGCTCGAGGCCTTCATCGACCTCGCGGCTCACCTTGGCCTTGCCGTCCGCGATCTCGAGCTTGGAGATGAAGGTGGCCTGGGGCCAGCCGAGCAGGGCTGCCAGCATCTGCGGCGTCTGGTTGCTGTCGTCGTCGATCGCCTGCTTGCCCATCAGGACGAGCCCGGGCTCCTCCTTGCCGACGATGGCCTGCAGGAGCTTGGCGATCGCCAGCGGCTGCAGCTCGACGCTGGTCTCCACCAGGATCGCCCGGTCGGCACCCATGGCGAGGGCGGTCCGCAGCGTCTCCTGGCAGCGCGACTCGCCGAGCGACACGGCGATCACCTCGGTCGCCTTGCCGCTCTCCTTGAGCCGGATCGCCTCCTCGCACGCGATCTCGTCGAACGGGTTCATCGACATCTTGACGTTGGCGATGTCGACCCCGCTGCCGTCCGCCTTCACCCGGACCTTGACGTTGTAGTCGACCACCCGTTTGACGGGGACGAGAACCTTCATACGGCTACGCCTTCGCGTGCTTCGCACCCGGTCGGGCGGTGCCTCGCCGGGTCGGGCCCTGTGTGATTGTGCAACGCAGCAGGATTACGGGCCGGTCACGGGCTTGTCAATCGCCGCCGGCCGGCGCTCAGCGGTTGGCCCCCGGCACCCAGAGAAGGTCGGCGGCACCCTTGTCGTTGAGCCATCGCGACAGGACGAACAGGTGGTCCGACAGGCGGTTGAGATAGCGGATGGCGGCCGGATTGACCGGTTCGGCGTCCGCCAGCTCGACCACCAGCCGCTCGGCGCGGCGGACCACGGTGCGGGCGAGATGCAGGTGGGTGGCGGCGGCGGTGCCCCCCGGCAGCACGAACGAGTTGAGAGGGCTGAGCTCGCCATTCATGGCGTCGATCTCGCGCTCGAGGCGCTCGACCTGGCCTTCGCGGATGCGAAGAGACTTGCTGTCGCCGAAATCGTCGCCCGGCCGGCACAGGTCGGCGCCGAGGTCGAACAGATCGTTCTGGATGCGCAGCAGCATCGCGTCCGCGGCGCCCTCGGCGTGCAGCCGCGCCATGCCGATCGTCGCATTGGCCTCATCGACCGTGCCGTAAGCGGCGACGCGACCGGAGTGCTTGGCGACACGCGAGCCGTCGCCGAGCGAGGTGCGCCCCTGGTCGCCGCCGCGGGTGTAGATGCGGGTCAAGGTGACCATCGGCGACCGCTCAGCCCTGCGTGAGGAAGAGGATTCCGAGGGCGATCACGGCGATCAGCTGCAGGCCGACGCGGGCGCGCATCAGGCGGTTGCCGTAGCGCTGGTTGAACTCGCCTCCGGCAATGAAGCCGGTAACGCCCACCAGGAGCACGGCCGCCGTACCGAGCATGGCGACGAACAGGACGACGGCGATCGGGTTCATCGGCGACCTATGACGGCTGGGCGGCAGCTAGCCGATGCGCCCGTGGCACTGCTTGAACTTCCTGCCGGAGCCGCAGGGGCACGGCGCGTTGCGCTGCACCTTGCCCCAGGTCGCGGGATCGGCGCGGTCGATCTCCAGGAGATCGGTGTCCGCGGCCGCACGCGGTCGGCCCGGCTTGGCCTGGGCCGCCGCGGACGCCGCGGCGACCATGATCGGCTGGGGTGGCGGGGGCGGCGGCGCCGGCTCCTGCATGCGGATCTCGAGGTGCGACAGCACCTGCGTCACCGTCTGGCGCAGGTTGTTGAGCATCGCCTCGAACAGGTCGAAGGCCTCGCGCTTGTATTCGTTGAGCGGGTCGCGCTGGGCATAGCCGCGCAGATGGATGCCCTGCCGCAGATGATCGAGGTGCAGCAGATGCTCCTTCCAGAGATGGTCGAGGATCTGCAGCAGCAGCGTCTTCTCGGCCATGCGCATCATCGGCTCGGAGTAGAGCTCGCTCTTGCGCTCGATCAGCTCGTCGCTGGCCTTGAGCAGCCGGTCGCGGATCTCCTGGTCCGCGATGCCCTCCTCCTTGGCCCATTCGGCGAGCGGCAGGTCGAGGTTGAGCGTGCGTGTCGCATCGGCATGGAGATGCACGATGTCCCACTGCTCCGGGTAGGCCTTCTCCGGGACGTGCTTGGCGACGAGGTCCTCGATCACCTGATGGCGCATGTCGCGGACGGTCTCCGCGACGTCCTCGACCTCCATCAGCTCGCGCCGCTGCTCGTAGACGACCTTGCGCTGGTCGTTCATCACGTCGTCGAACTTGAGCAGCTGCTTGCGGATCTCGAAGTTGTAGGCCTCGACCTTCTGCTGCGCCTTCTCCAGCGCCTTGTTGATCCAAGGGTGGATGATCGCCTCGCCGTCCTTGAGGCCCAGGCGCTGCAGCATGCCGTCCATGCGCTCGGAGCCGAACCGGCGCATCAGGTCGTCCTCGAGGCTGAGGAAGAACTTCGAGCGCCCGGGATCGCCCTGGCGGCCGGAGCGGCCGCGCAGCTGGTTGTCGATGCGCCGGCTCTCGTGGCGCTCGGTGCCGATGATGAACAGGCCGCCCGCCTCGACCACCCGCTTGCGCTCGGCCTCGACCTCGCCCCGGATCGCCTCGGCCTTGGCCCCTTCGCGCTCCTCAGGCGGCAGCTCGTGCGCGATGAGCATCTCGGCATTGCCGCCGAGCTGGATGTCGGTGCCGCGGCCGGCCATGTTGGTGGCGATGGTCACGCCGCCCATGCGCCCGGCCTGGGCGATGATCTGGGCTTCCTGCTCGTGGTAGCGGGCGTTCAGGACCTGGTGCTTCAGGCCCTTGGCCTTGAGCAGGTCCGACAGCTGCTCCGACTTCTCGATCGACACCGTGCCGACCAGGATCGGCTGGCCCTTGCCGTGCGCGGCGATGATCTCCTCGATGATCGCCGCGTTCTTCTCGCGCGCCGTGCGGTAGACCTCGTCGTCCTCGTCCTGGCGGACCATCGGCCGATGGGTCGGGATCTCGGTCACGCCGAGGCGGTAGATCTCCGCGAACTCCGAGGCCTCGGTGGCCGCCGTGCCGGTCATGCCGGCGAGCTTCGCGTAGAGCCGGAAGTAGTTCTGGAAGGTGATCGACGCCAGCGTCTGGTTCTCGGTCTGGACCTGGACGCCTTCCTTGGCCTCCAGCGCCTGGTGCAGGCCGTCGGAGTAGCGCCGGCCCTCCATCATGCGGCCGGTGAACTCGTCGATGATGATGACCTTGCCGTCCTTGACGATGTAGTCGACGTCGCGGTTGAACACCTTGTGGGCGCGCAGCGCCTGCTGCGCGTGGTGAACGAGCGACACGTTCTCGATGTCGTAGAGATCCGGCGCCTTGAGCAGCCCCGCCTGCTCCAGCAGGTCGTGGATGCGCTGCTGGCCCTGCTCGGTCAGGCTGACGCTGCGCTGCTTCTCGTCCTTCTCCCAGTCGCCCGTGACGAGCTCGCCCATCAGCCGATCCATGGACCGGTAGAGCTCGGAGCTGTCCGCGGTCGGCCCGCTGATGATCAAGGGCGTGCGCGCCTCGTCGATCAGGATGGAATCGACCTCGTCGACGATGGCGTAGTGGTGCCCGCGCTGCACCATCTCGCCCAGCTCGTGGCGCATGTTGTCGCGCAGATAGTCGAAGCCGAACTCGTTGTTGGTGCCGTAGGTGATGTCGCAGCCGTAGGCGTGGCGGCGCTGCGCGTCGTCGAGCCCCGGCACGATCACGCCGACGCTGAGGCCGAGCAGATTGTAGATCGCCCCCATCCAGCCCGCGTCGCGGCGGGCCAGGTAGTCGTTGACCGTGACGACGTGCACGCCCTTGCCCTCGAGGGCGTTGAGATAGGCGGCGAGCGTCGCGACCAGGGTCTTGCCCTCGCCGGTGCGCATCTCGGAGATGCCGCCCTGGTGCAGGACCATGCCGCCGATCAGCTGCACGTCGAAATGGCGCTGCCGCAGGGTGCGCTTGGCGGCCTCGCGCACCACTGCGAACGCCTCGACCAGGAGGTCGTCGAGGGTCTCGCCGGCGGCCAGCCGCTGCTTGAACTCGTCGGTCTTCGCGCGCAGCGCCTGATCGTAGAGCGCCTCGATCTGCGGCTCGAGCTGGTTGATCCGCTCGACCGTCTTGCGCATGGATTTGACGAGCCGGTCGTTGGCCGAACCGAACAGCCGGCGGGCGAGAACGCCGAGCATGCGTGACAGATCCTTCCAGGGTCGGGCGGCGGGCGGACTATGCCGATTTGCGCTCAGATAGGAGCGGTGGCAGGAGCTGTCAATTCATGGCCGCGGCCCGGAGCGTCGCGCTCAGCCCTGCTTGGCGCGCAGCCGCTTGACGTTGGCCCGTACCCGGCGGTGATAGGGCGACAGCACGGCCTTGGCCGCGTCCATGGTGCTGGCGGCCACGGCGCCGGCGTCGGGAACGGCCTGTCCCCAGGCGCCACGCACCAGGTGGCGGGACAGGCGCTGCGCCGCCTCGCCCGCGGCCTCGCCCTTCTCGAACACCATCCGCGTGAATTCGGGGTCGGCGAGCCGGTCGGGCCGTGCCAGGGCCGCACCCAGCATCGCCGTGCGGCTGGCGATCACCTCGGCGGCCCCCATGGACAGCTCGAGCCAGCTCAGGCCGAGGCGCGCCGTCTGCGCCTGCAGCGCGAACAGACCCGCCACGTCGCCGGCGCGTCGTCTCCTGGCCATCGCTCACTCCGTCGCTGTGCCTGCATCGAAGCTGTGCCCGATCCCCCGCCGGCGCAAGCGCCCTGCGCGCATGTGCCCCCTGCGCTTGCTGGCGAACATCCGCTCTGCTATCGGCGCGCCTCCGGCGCCCGTGCGGGCACCGGCCAGTCCCGCCTGTTCGGAACCATCATGCCCGAGGAAGCGATCCAGACCGACATGGCCATCATCGGCGCCGGCCCGTGCGGCCTGTTCGCCGTGTTCGAGGCCGGGCTCCTCGGTATGAAATGTCATCTGGTCGACAATCTGGACAAGATCGGCGGGCAGTGTGCCGAGCTCTACCCCGACAAGCCGATCTACGACATCCCGGCGGTCCCGCGCTGCACCGGCCAGGAGCTGGTCGACCAGCTGATGGAGCAGATCCGGCCGTTCGAGCCGCAGTTCCATCTCAAGCAGCAGGCGTCGGCGCTGCAGCGGTTGCCCGACGGCCGCTGGCGGCTGGAGACCGATCTCGGCACGGTCATCGAGGCGCCGGTCGTGGTGATCGCGGCCGGCGCCGGCAGCTTCGTGCCGCGCCGCCTGCCGCTGCCTGGGGCGGACGGGTTCGAGGGCAGCTCGCTGTTCTATGCGGTGCGCAAGATGGAGCAGTTCCGCGGCCGCCGGATCCTCGTGGCGGGCGGCGGCGATTCGGCGCTCGACTGGGTGCTCAACCTGGAGCCGCTCGCCGCATCGATGGCCCTGGTGCATCGCCGCGACGACTTCCGGGCGGCGCCCGACTCGGTCGAGAAGATGCGCCATCTCGTGGCGCAGGGCCGCATGGAGCTGATCATCGGCCAGATCGCCGGGCTGGAGGGCGAGGGCGACCGGCTGGCGGCGGTACAGGTCAGGGGCGGCGACGGCGCGCGCCGCGTTGAGTGCGACACGCTGCTGGCCTTCTACGGCCTGAAGATGGCGCTGGGGCCGATCGCGGATTGGGGGCTCGATCTGGAGAAGGACCTGATCACCGTCGACACCGCCGCCTTCGAGACAAGCGTGCCCGGCATCTTCGCCATCGGCGACATCTGCACCTATCCCGGCAAGCTCAAGCTGATCCTGTCGGGGTTTCACGAGGCGGCGCTGATGTGCCAGAAGGCGTTCAAGCTGTGCTTTCCCGAGCAGAAGCTGATCTTCCGCTACACGACCTCGAGCACCGATCTGCAGAAGAAGCTGGGTGTGGCCTGAGATGCCGAAACTGATCGTCACCGACCGCGAGGGCGGACGCCACGAGCTCGACGGGCCGGCCGGCTGGTCCGTCATGGAGGTGATCCGCGAGAACGGCCTGCCGGTCGAGGCGGCCTGCGGTGGTTGCTGCGCCTGCGCCACCTGCCACGTCTATGTCGACGAGACCTGGCTGCCCAGGCTCGAGGCCGCCAATTCCGACGAGAGCATGATGCTCGACGAGGCCTACGAGGTCCGGGACAATTCCCGCCTGTCCTGCCAGATCAAGTTCGGCCCGGCGCTGGACGGGCTGAAAGTGACGCTCGCCCCCGAATTCTGACTTCCGGCGCGCCGCAGCAGCGCGCTCTCCTCGAGCTCGACCTGCCGCCGTCGCGCCGCGTCAGCCTCGGCGGCCGTTTGCATCGCCGCCAGCACCAGGTCGAGCGATTTCCAGTCGCGGACCGCGTCGCGCAGATCGGCGCGTGCCTCGTCCCGGCGCGTCTCGAGCTCGCGGCCGCGGCCGGCGAGCGCTGCGCGACGGCGACGGCCCGCCTCCGCGAAAGGTGCGAACGGCCCTGGCCCGCCCGGAAGCTCGAACGCCCGCAGATGCTCGACCCGGAGACGTTCGTGCTCGCTTTCGAGCGCCTGCTGCAGCCTGACCTGCTCGGCCTCGATCGCGAGCAGCGCCAGCCGGCGCTGGTCGACCTCGTGGCGGCGCAGGCGCGCGAGCAGCAGGGCGGCACGGCGCGTCATTTGGCCGTGCCCGGCTCGGCGAGGGCGGCGGCGAGAGCGGCGAAGGCGTCCTCGGTCGTGCAGCGTTCCCGCGGGTCCTGCTCGAGCACCTGCTCGATCCTGGGCATCGCCGCGATCGCGCGGTCCAGCTCGGGATCGGTGCCCGCGCGGTAGGCGCCGAGGCGGATCATCTCCGCCATGTCGGCGTGCAGGCGCATCAGCCGGCGGGCTTCGCGCACCAGCCTGCGCTCGTCCGGCGGGTAGCAGCCGGGTGCGGCGCGCGACAGGCTGCGCAGCGGGTCGATCGACGGGTACCGGCCCCGTTCGGCGACCAGCCGGTCGAGGACGACATGGCCGTCCAGGATGCCGCGCACCGTGTCGCTTACCGGCTCGTTGGTGTCGTCGCCTTCGACCAGCACCGTGAACAGCCCGGTGATGCTGCCGCACCCGTCTCCCGGTCCCGCGCGCTCCAGCAGCCGCGGCAGCTCCGCGAACACGCCGGGCGGATAGCCCCGGCTGGTCGGCACCTCGCCGGCGGCGAGGCAGATCTCGCGCAGCGCCATGGCGAAGCGGGTCACGCTGTCCATCAGGCACAGGACCTTGAGGCCCTGGTCGCGGAAATACTCGGCCAGCGTCAGCGTGACATAGGCGGCCCGGCGCCGCAGCATCGCCGGCTGATCCGAGGTCGCCACCACCACGACGCTGCGCGCCCGGCCCTCGGCGCCGAGCGTGTGCTGCAGGAAGTCGTGCAGCTCGCGGCCGCGCTCGCCGATCAGGCCGATCACCAGCACCTCGGCCTCGCTGCCGGCGGCGATCATCGCCATGAGGGTGGACTTGCCCACGCCCGAGCCGGCGAAGATTCCCATGCGCTGCCCGTCGCAGCAGGGTGCGAACAGGTCCAGCGCCCGCACGCCGAGCGCGAGCCGGGGGCCGAGGCCGCGGCGCCGCTCGGCCGGCAACCCGCGCGCCTGGATCGGATAGGCGAGCGATCCCGCCGGCAGCGCCGGGCCGCCGTCCATCGGGCGGCCCATCGCGTCGAGCACGCGGCCGCGCCAGGCCGGGCTCGGCCGCAGCACCGACCCGCCGGGCTCCAGCGCCACGCGCGCGCCCGGCGCGATGCCCGCGGCTTCCTCGTAGGGCAGGAGTTGGACGCCGCGGCCGTCGAAGCCGACGATCTCGGCGAGAAGAGCGCCTTCGCGCTCGAACAGGACGGGCCGGCTGGCCGGGTCCCGGCGCTCGATCAGGCACAAGCTACCGACGCCCGCATGGCCGGCGAGACCGCTGGCGGTGACGTTGCCGCCGCGGCAGCTCGTGACCCGGCCGCCCGAGCGGAAGCGCGGCAGGGCGTCGAGCGCCGCTCGCACCGCGCCCAGCTCGACCGAGGGAAGGGCGTGGTCGGCAACGGCCTGTCCATTCATGATACACTTTTTAGTTGCAAATGATGAACAACTTATGATTGTATCACCCGCAGATCAGGTTGCCCCGAGGGACTGCAGCAGACGCCGCGCCGCCTTAAGGCGGGTTTAAGCGGGCTCTGGCAGGATCGGGGCGATCCTAGGGCGCGGCGAGCGCGCGAGGAGCGGACGATGCGGGCATTGGTGGTCGAGGACGATCCGGTCTCGGCGCGGCTGATCGAGCAGTCGCTCAAGGCCGAGAACATGGTGAGCGAGAGTGCTTCCTGCGGCGAGGACGGCATCGAGCTCGCCAAGCTCTACGATTTCGACATCATCGTCCTCGACCTGCGCCTGCCCGACATCGACGGCTACGAGGTCGTCCGCCGGCTGCGCACCGCGAAGGTCGAGACACCGATCCTGATCCTGTCCGGCCGCTCCGATCCCACCGACAAGGTGCGCGGCCTGATGGGGGGGGCCGACGACTACCTGACCAAGCCGTTCAACAAGGCCGAGCTGGTCGCCCGCATCCAGGCGATCGTCCGCCGCTCGAAGGGCCACGCCGAATCGGTGATCCGCACCGGCAAGCTCCTGCTCAACATGGATGCGCGCTCGGTCGAGGCCGACGGGCGCCGGCTGCATGTGACGGGCAAGGAATACAGCATCCTGGAGCTGCTCTCCCTGCGCAAGGGCACGACGCTCACCAAGGAGATGTTCCTCGACCATCTCTACGGCGGCATGGACGAGCCCGAGGTCAAGATCATCGACGTCTTCATCTGCAAGCTGCGCAAGAAGCTGGCGGAGGCCACCGGCGGCGAGCACTACATCGAGACCGTGTGGGGCCGCGGCTACGTGCTGAAGGATCCCGAGCCGGTGCGGCACGAGCTGCCGCGGGCCGCCGTCGCCTGAGCCGTCCCCCGCGGCGCGTTGCCTCGGTCGCGGCGGCATGGCAGTCTGACCGATGGCCGCGCGCCGGCGGCCCAGCGCGGAGCCCCAGCCATGTCCCAGCGTCGCACCGCCCTCCTCGGCATCGGTGGCGTCGCCGCGACCATGGTCCTGCCGGTTTCCGCCCGCGCGCCCGCCATCGGCCGCGTCGAGGGCGCGGCCGGCAGTCTCATCGCCGTTCGCGGTACGTCGCTGGCCCGCCTCGCGGTCGGCGACGAGGTGTTCGTCGACGACATCCTGCGCACCGACCCTGCCGGCAAGGCGCTGATCGTCTGCGGCGGCGGCCTCGAGATCACCATCGGACCGGCGACCGAGCTGGCACTGCGCCGGTTCGCGGTCGATGCCTCGGGTCGCCTCGCCGCCGTCTTCGGCCTGCTGCGCGGGATCGCGCGCCTGCTTGGGGAGCTGATCCCCGGCAGTGCCATCGACGTCGACACGCGGACGGCCGTGGCGTCGGTGCGCGCCACCGAATGGATCATCGAGAGCGCCGACAAGGGCACCGCCGTGCTGGCGCTGGCGGGGACGGTGGTCGTCCGGGCCCTGGCCGGCGGCACCATCGAGCTCCGCCCGGGCGAGGGCACCGACGTGGCGCCCGGCGCCGCCCCGAGGCAGCCGGCGCGCTGGGGCGAGGCGCGGCGCCGCGAGGCCATTGCCCGCACGACTCTCTGAGCCGGTGGCGATTTTCCGTGGGCGTGACGGGCCATCCCTGACTGCGCGGCTGCTCGGCGGGCTCCTGGTCACGCTCGCGGTTCTGCTGGCCGACCTGATCGTCGGCGACGGTTCCGTCCTCGGCCCGCTCGAGCTGCAGACGCTCGACTGGCGCTTCAGGCTGCGTGGGCCGGTGGCGCCGAGCGGCGAGGTCGTGCTGGTGCTCGCCGACGAGCGGACCGTGGGTGCCATCGGCAGCTGGCCGCCCTCCCGGCGCGTTCTCGCCCGAGCGGTCGGTCGCCTGGCCGCGGCCGGCGCCGACGTGATCATCCTCAATCTGTTGCTGGCCGAGCCCGCGGGAAGCGGCCCGAGCGCGGACGATGTCGAGCTGGCGCGCGCTATCGCGGCCGCGCGCCGGGTGGTGCTGACCTATGCTTTCGCCTCCCCCCCGGCCGGACCGGCGCCACCGCCGCCCTGGCTTGCCGCCACCGCCTACCGGGTTCGTGCCGGCCCGCCCCCGACCGACTTCCATCCGGTCGGCCTGATCCTGCCGGCACCCGAGTTCGGCCGGGCAGCCGCCAGCCTGGGCCACGTCTCGCCGCCGCTGGAGACCGACGGCTCGCTGCGTGCGGACCTGCCGGCGGTGGCGTTCGCGGGCGAGCTGTTCCCATCGGCGGCGGTGGAGGCGGCGAGGCTGCGGCTGGGGCTGGATCGGGCCGACGTCGCCGTCGAGCGCGATCGCGGGATCGTCCTCGGCCGGCGCGTGGTGCCGCTCGACGGGCAGGGCCGGCAGCTGCTCGATCATCTCGGCCCCGAGGGCACGCTCGCGACCTACTCGCTCGCCGACGTGCTGGCGGGGACGCTCGACCCGGCGCGCCTGCGCGGCAAGGTGGTGGTGCTGGGCGCCTCGGCCGCGGGCGTCGGCGACCGCTTCGCCACGCCGTTCACGACCCGCCTGCCGGGAAGCGAGCATGTCGGCACGGCGGTGGACAACATCCTCACCGGCCGGGTCCTGCGCCGCGGCGGGGCGGAGCGGGCGGTCGACGCCCTGCTCACCGCGGGCTTCGCCCTGCTCGCCGCGCTGCTCGCCGGGCGACGGTCGCCCTGGTGGTCACTGGCGACCCTCCTCCTGCTGCTCGGCGCGCTCGCGGTGTCGCTGCAGGTCGCCTTCGTCGCGTGGCACGCCTGGCTCGCCGCCCTGCCGCCGGCCGCCGCCGTCCTGCTCGCCGCCGTCTCGGTCGAGGCGCTCCGCCTTGCGCAGGAGCGCGCGCGCCGGCAGCGGCTCGAGCGGCAGCGGGCCAATCTCGAGCGCTATTTCGCGCCGGCGGTGGTCGACCGGCTGGCGGCGAGCGATCGCCCCACCGGTCTCGACCGGACCCAGGCTGCCGTGGTGATGTTCGTCGACATCGTCGGCTTCACGCGGCTGAGCGAGGCGATGGCGCCGGCCGAGGCGATGGCCCTGCTGCGCGCGTTTCACACCGAGGTGGAGGGTGCTGTCTTCGCGGCCGGCGGCATGGTCGACAAGTTTCTCGGCGACGGGGCGATGGCGTGCTTCGGCGTGCCCGACCCGTCGCCGACCGCCGCGGCCGACGCGATTCGCGCCGCGCTGGCGCTGCTGGCCCGCTTGGCCGTGTTGCCCGGGCCGGAATTGCGGGTCGGCATCGGCATCCACGCCGGGCAGGTGCTGGCCGGCGACATCGGCGGCGCCACCCAGTTCCAGTTCACGGTCGTGGGCGACACGGTCAACGTCGCGAGCCGCCTGGAGGCACTCGCCCGGCACCACGGCACGGCGCTGCTGGTCTCGGAGCAGGCCTACGCCGCCGCGGCGCCCGACGCCGACCTCGCCTCCAAGTTCGAGCTGCTGCCCGACATGGCCATCCGCGGCCGCGCCACCCCGATCCGGGCGCGTCGCCTGATCTGACCGGGGCAATCCGGAGGATTAGAGCTGGCGAAAGGAAGTGGATCCTTGACATACAGCTTGGGAAGTCGGGTGCCGATCCATTCATGGACGCCCGATGATCTATGAGCAGGGAATTTTGACTGTCGGCTCAAGCCCTTGCTTCATTTCGGGATTGCAGTCTTACCCACGCGCACTCATGCTGTGGCGGCACCGTCATGGCGGCCGATGCCACCTGGTCGGCTGGAGACGGGAGACTGGGCGGCTGATCGACATGCCTGCGGTCGATCGGTGCGACGTTGGACAACGACGCCGAGATGCCAGCCTGTCGATCCAGGAATGGGAGGCTGAGGCCAAGGCGGCGCCTCCGGCTCCCGGGTTCGTTCGTGCCCGCGGGCTCGCCAGTGCGATCTCGCAATGGGCGGCCGGCCCAGCAACCGTCGTGATTGGTCATTCAAGCGGCGGCCTTGAGCGGCTGCTCGCGCCAGGGGGTGTTGGATCTGGCGATGGCGTTGAGGGTGACCAGGAGCTTGCGCATGACCGCGACCAGGGCGAGCTTTTTGGCTTTGCCCTTGGCGATGAGGGCACGGTAGGCGAGGGCGAAGCGCGACGCGCGTCGGCTGAGCGCGAGTGTGGCCATGTAGAGGGCCGAGCGGACCTCCTTGCGGCCGCCCTGGACGACCCTGCGGCCGCGCATCAGACCACTGTCGCGGGCGACCGGGGCGAGGCCGACCAGGCTCGCGATCTGGCGCCGGTCGAGCTGGCCCAGCTCCGGCAACAGGGCGAGCAGGGTGGCGACCAGCACCGGCCCAGCGCCGGGTGCGCCCTCGAGCAGCGCGGCCTTGGCCTGCAGCTCGGGGTCGGCCGCGATCGTCTCCGCCATCAGCCGGTCGAGCTCCTTCTTGTCCTGGCGCAGCCGCTGCAGCGCTGCCTGGGCCCGCTCGATCAGGGCAGGGTTGCGCAGATGCGCCAGCTGCTGCGCGCGAGCGGCGATCTCGGCCAGCAGCTGGCGGCGGTAGGCCAGGAGCTCGGCCAACGCCTCGCGCGCCCCGGCCCGCACCGGCGTCGGCGCCGGCCTGGCGAAGGCGCCGTAGCGGGCGATCACCGCCGCATCCAGGCGGTCGGTCTTGGCGAGCAGACCGGAGGCCTTGGCGAACTGGCGCACGCGCAGCGCGTTGACCACCGCCGCCTTGCGCCCGAGCTCGGTGAGCAGCCGGTGCGCCAGGCGCTCGTAGCCGCCGGAAGCCTCCATCACGACCAGGCTGTCCGGCCCGAGCCACCGGGCCAGCTCGGCGATGCCCTCGGCGTCGTTGGCGACGCTCAAGCGCCGCTCGCCGGCCGGATCACAGGCATCCAGCCGCGCCTTGCTGACATCGACCCCGACCACCTGCCTCATCCCCTGTCCCCACCTTGTCTGCGGTCTTGATCCGTCCAACCGTTCGGGCTCAGAAGGTTGCGGGGCGGGATCACGCTAGCTGACGGGCTCGCGCCCGGGGTTCGTTCCGATCTCCGACCCCGCGCAGCCACCCCTGCAGGGGGTGGCTGCCCCCTCCTTCTGCCACAGACCAACAAGACAAGGGTTCGGACGTGCCGATTCGTTGTGCGGCCGCTCGGGTTCGATTTTTCATCGGTCGCAGCGGGTCGGCTCGGCTTCGAACGTGCGATTGGGCAGTTCGTTCGTGAAGTTTGCCGGGCCGGGGCCGTCGGGCTCGGGCGTGCGCGCGGGAAATCGTTTGTGCAAAAATGCGCTCGACGCCCCGCCTGCCGAGGGACGAGCGTGGGGCGTCGGTCGGGTTCGCGCGTGTCGCGGCGCGGATGTTGGCGTAGCGACATGGGCGGGCTTTCGGCAGTCGTTGATAGGCTGATAATCCTAGCATGAATGGGAGTGGGCGGCGAGGGCGTTAACCGGGCGTTCGCGGTCTTCATGCGATCGTGCGGATGGTGGAACAGGGGTCGCGCCGAGCAGGAGCCCGAGCGGAGCGAGGGCGGGCAGATTTCGGGTGGGGCGGGGTGAAGGGGTGCCGCGCCGAGCGGAGACGCGCTGCCGGAGGTGGGTCCCTGGCGATCGGTTCGTTGGGGTCGCCTTGCCTGCGGGGATCGGATCGAATGTGCTGCGATCGATGCCCGCCGGGTCTGGGTCTGCCTGAAGCGGGCCGAATGCCGGTGGGCGCCGGGGGAGCCGGAGCATGCTCGGTCGGAGCGCGCGTGTTCCGGATGGGACGGGCGTCGGGGCGGCGGGAACGGGCGGGGTCACCAGGCGGCGCCGGTGCTGCCGGAGGCGGGCGGGGTCGGCGGGCTGTCGAGGTCGATCTCGGGGAAGGTGGTGGCGACCCACCGCACCGTGGCGTCCAGCCCGGCTTCCTTGCCCGGCGCCCCGGGCACGCGATCGTGGAGCACCTCCAGCAGCGCCTCGGTGGCACCCGGCTCGGCGGTGGTCGGCCATTTCAGCAGCTCGACGATATTCGCGACGTAGGGCTGGGGTTTGGCCGGATCGACGGGCAGGGTGACGGCGATCGCGCGGGCAAATGACGTCGCAGCGGATGGTACTGTCGCGGTCGCCAGTATGGCCCGAGATAGGTCGGAGAATTCTTGCACCTGCTCGGGCGCGAGTTTAGGGGCCAGGGTCTCGACCGTCTGGGCCAGGGTCTCGACCGTCTGGGCCGGGCCCGGGAGCAGGCTGTGGGGGGAAGTCTGACGGATGGCGTCAAGTAGCGGGCCAAATGCGGCTTCGGCATACTTCGGCGTGAGCTTAGGCGCGAGTGCTTGAATGATCTGGGCCAGGATCTTCGCCTTTTGGGGGTCTGCGGCCTGGCGGATGCCGTCGAGGATCGAGCCTAGTTGGAGCTGTGCCTGCTCGAGCGAGAGCTTGGACGCGAGTGCCTGGCCAGTCTGTGCCAGATCTTGATGGAGGAAATTGAAGGGGGTCTGACGGATAATATTGACAACTGAGCCGATTGTGGCCTGGGCCTGCTCGGGCGTAAGCGCTTGAGCAGCCTGCGCCAGGGCCAGGAGCTCGAAGGGGTCGGTGGTTTGTCCAATGGCGTCGAAGAGTGGGCCAAATGTGGCTTGCGCTTGCTCGGGCGTGAGCGTGAGCGCGAATGCCTGGACAGCCTGGGCCAGCGCTTGGCGTTCGGCTCCGGAGATGCTCTGGCGCTCGGCATTGAGGACCCGGCGTAGTGCGGATTGGGTCTGCTCGGGCGGCAGCCTGGGCGAGAGTGCCTGGACAGCCAGCGCCAAGGTCTCACGCTTGTGGAATTCGTAAGTCTGGCCGATGGCGTCGAGGAGCGAGTCAAATGCGGCTTGCGCCAGCTCGGGCGTGAGCTTGAGTGCGAGTGCCTGGATGGCCTGGGCCAGCGCTTGGCGTTCGTTTGGGAAAATGCTCGGGCTCGTGGCGTCGAGGACCCGGCGGAGTGCGACTTGGGCCTGCTCGGGCGGCAGCCTGGGCGTGACTGCCTGGACAGCCAGCGCCAGAGCCTCACTTTGAAAGGGGTCGGAGGTCTGGCCGATGGCGTCGAGGAGCAAGTCGAATTCGGCTTGCGCTTGCTCTGGCGTGAGCTTGAGCGCGAGTGCCTGGACGGTTCGGGCTAGGTCAAGTCGGTTGTACGAGGTTGTGTTTTGACGACGGATGGCTTGGAGGAGCGGACCCAATGCGGCCAGTGCCTCCTCAGGCGTGGGGTCGAGACTCTGGACGGCCCGGGCTAGGGCCGACAGGTCGCCGGGATCGGTGGTACGATGGATGGCTTGGAGAAGCGGGCCGAATGCGGCCATTGCCTTCTCATGCGTGGGCCCGAGGGTCTGGACGGCTTGCGCCAGCGTCGCCAGTTCTCCGGGGTTCGAAGCTTGGCGGATGGAGTTAAGGATCTGGTCTAGCGCGGACTGGGCCTGCTCGGGCGTGGGTGCGAGTGCTTGGATGGCCTGCGCCAAGTCCAGGAGGCGCCAAGGGTCAGTTGTGTTGCGGACCACGACAAGAATTGGCTCGAGTGCAGACTGCGCCTGATCAGGCGTCGGCTCAAGGATTTGAACGGCTTGCGCTAAGTCCCAAAGGTGCGACACTTCAGTAGTGCGGCGGATGACATCGAGAAGTGGCTCAAGCGCAGCGTTGGACTGCTCGAACGTGGGTTGGAGACCTTGAAGAGCGTGCGCCAATTCCCGAAGAGTTCTCGGCTCGGAAGCCTCACTAATATCGGCTATAATCAGCTCGACTATTGCAGTCTGAGCAGAATCAGTTAAGTTTTCCGAGGACTGAAGTATCTGGATTAGCTTCGTCAGATTTCTGGGACTTGAACTTGATCTGATGACATTAAGGACTGGCATTAATGAGACTTTGTATATCTCCAATGACAAAAGCTCCAATATTCGATCCGGCATGTCAAATCCGGACTTAAATGCATCCACGGCGGGGTCAATGAGACGTCGAAGTTGGTCAAGACTGGGTCGCAATCCGAATGAGCGCCGAATCATCTTTGCATTCGTGAATAGGGTATCTACCTCATATCTTTGATCTTTTTTTAGCTGATATAGAAATGCGTCACGAATTTCATATTTACTTGTTGATAGTTTCCATCCTGCTGCAATCCTGTCTGTATCTGAGTCGAAATTGCTCCAGATCATTGCTGCATTTGCTTCAATATCATCGGGTCGCGATGTTGAGTAGATATAATATCCAAAAAAGGAAAGAAAGGCCACGCCGATGATAGAGAATATCGCGGTTAGGCCAATCGCAGTCGCAGATCTGGCCTGACGGACCTCGTCTTCGGCTCGTTGCCGTTCGCGCCGCTTGGTAGCAGCCGCAGCTGTGTCAGAAGCCCTAATGTAATCTTCGATGTCATCCGTACGTACATCTCCGGGCTGAGACCACAACTGGCGCGCGGCCTCTAGACGAAATCCAGGTGGAATTAGCAGATCTTCTGGCCGCTCACGCTTCACCCACTCAACTCGATCCGCGACCAGTGCGCTGCGCGTGCGGAGATTCGCACGATTCTCGTCAATCCAGCCGCGCAGACGCTCCCAGTGGCGGATGAGTGCCTCGTGGCTGACCTCGGCCGAGCGCGCGCCGGCCGCGTCGTCGCCGGTGACGATCAGGCGCGCGTCGCTGGCCGTGAAAGCCGTCGTGACTGACTCAAGGGTCGGGTCGGCGGACAGTGTGATCCGGGCGCGTGTATCCTCGCGCCCTTCGCCAGGGTTGACGAGACTAACGAACAAGCGCTTGGCGGCGGCCCGCTGATCGGGCAGCAGGCGTTCGTAGATCGCGTTCGCGCGTTCCTCAAGCGCCTGTTCTAGGCCGGCATAGTGAGCCAAGCCGAGGTGTCCGTCCTTCGCCCTGTTCCAGGCCCGCTCCAGCGCGAACTCGAGCAGCGGCAGCTTGCCGATCTCATAGTGGTCGGTTCTGGGGTTGGCCGGGTCGAGGCCGATGTCGCGCAGCAGCCGTGTGGTCAGCTCCGGCTCTACGCTGCGCCCTAATACCTGCGCCGGCCGTTCGATAGCGGCGGTCAACTCGGCTTTCGTCATCGGGCCTAGGCTGACCTGGCAATCTTGCACCGCTGCACGCAGCCGATCGTGGGTCTGGATGTCGGGGTAAAAGTCGGAGCGGACGCTGAGGACGAGGGTGCAGGGGGAGTTGGCGGCGGCGTCGAGGACGAGGTCGACGAACAGGCGGGCGTCGGCGACGCGGGCCTGGTCCTCGGCGGTCTTGGGCTCGCGCGGCTGGGCCTGGGTGTAGAGCTCCTCCCACTGGTCGACGTAGAGGAGCTGGCGGGTGGTACCCTGGTCCTTCTCGATCCGGCGCGCGACCAGCTGGGCCAGGGTCGCTTCGCCTTTGCGCAGCAGCTCGGCGCGGCGGTTGAGGACGGCCAGCGTCTCGGTCTCGCCGAGGGCCGGGTCGGGCGGATCGAAGGTCTCGATCAGAGCGTGCAGGGGCAGCCGGCCGGGGCGCAGGCTGGCGATGTTCCATACCGCCTGCTGACCTACTCCTCTCTCCTGCCGCAGTTCCGGGAACAGGCCGGCGAACACGACCGAGGACTTGCCGCTGCCGGAGCGGCCGAGGACGGCAACGAGGTTGGCGGCCGAGCGCTGGCGGACCTTGGTGACCAGCTCGTCCACGAACCGCTCGCGGCCGAAGAACAGGCCGGCGTCCTGCTCGCGGAAGGCCAGGAGGCCGCGATAGGGGCGCAGGGCGGTGAGGTCGCGCGGGGCGTCGAGGGGTAGCCCTTGGATCGCCGACAGCAGGCGCTGCAGCGGGAGGGGCTCGTCGACGGTGTGCTCGAATGCGACCCAGGTATTCAGCGCCAGAAACGTGCCGAGCGGGTAGTCGTCTGGCTCGAGGCCGGGGAGCAGGACTGGGATGACCGGGAAGGGGGTCGGCGTCTTCTCGGCGCCGGTCTGGCGGTCGAGGCCGAGCTGGATCTCGCGGTGCTGCCAGCCGCCGATGCCCTTGGGGCCGATCAGCACCAGCATGGCGCGGCAGCCGAGAAGTGCTGCTTCCAGGGCGGGCTGCCATGGGCGGCCGGCGGCGAGTGCCCGCCAGTCGATGAAGACCTTGAGGTTGTGGGGCTCGTGGGCCAGGCGGTCGCGCAGCGCGTCGGCCGCGGCCTGGTCGGCGCGGCTGTAGCTCAGGAAGACGTCGTAGCCCGCGGGCGCGCCCGACATCGAGAGTATCCGTCCCCGTCTATGGCGCGAGTAAATCCGTGGTTGGGGAAGGGGTCAATGCCGGGGCCGGGCGTGGTGGGGCGCATTCCATCCGGCGGTCACGGCCGGAGCAGGCTTATGGTCGGGTGACCCTCCAAGATTCGGGAGCTCGCCGATGCGCCGTTCGGGTCTCGCCGTTTCCCCGCTGCCGATCGGCGCAAGGCTTGACTCGCCGCCGAATTGCCAGCCTGCTCCGGGCGAGAAGATGACGGTTCGATGACAGGGAGGTCAGAATGGTCAGGATGGCGATGGCCGGATTGGCGCTTGGCGCGGCGCTGGCGGCCTCGGCGGCCTCGGCGGCGGACCGGCTCACGCTCTACTGCAGCCCGCAGGAGGAGTGGTGCCAGATCATGGTGACGGCGTTCGAGAAGGAGACCGGGGCCAAAGTCGCCATGACCCGCAAGAGCTCGGGCGAGACCTACGCCCAGATCGCCGCCGAGAAGGACAACCCCAAGGGCGACGTCTGGTGGGGCGGCACGGGCGACCCGCATCTGCAGGCGGCCGAGGAGGGGCTGACCGAGCCCTACGATTCGCCGATGCTGGGAGAGCTGCACGACTGGGCGGTCAAGCAGCACGACGCGGCGGGCGGGCGCACGGTCGGCATCTACGCCGGTGCCCTGGGCTTCGGCTACAACAAGGACCTGCTGGCGCAGAAGGGGCTGCCCGAGCCCAAATGCTGGGCCGACCTGATCAAGCCCGAGTTCAAGGGCGAGGTGCAGATGGCCAACCCGAACAGCTCGGGCACGGCCTACACAGCACTCGCGACCTTCGTGCAGCTGATGGGCGAGGAGAAGGCGTTCGACTATCTCAAGGCGCTGCACGCCAACATCAACCAGTACACCAAGTCGGGCTCCGCACCGATCAAGGCGGCGGCACAGGGCGAGACCGTGGTCGGCATCGTGTTCCAGCACGACGCGGTGACCATGACCGTCTCGGGTGCCCCGATCGTCACCGTCTCGCCCTGCGAGGGCACCGGCTACGAGATCGGCTCGATGAGCATCATCGCCGGCGCGCGCAACATGGAGATGGCGAAGAAGTTCTACGACTTCGCACTGCGCGCCGACATCCAGAGCCTGGCCAAGGACGCCAAGGCCTACCAGGTGCCGTCGAACAAGGGTGCGACGCCGCCGCCCGAGGCGCCCGACTTCGCCTCGATCAAGCTGATCGACTACGACTTCAAGAAGTTCGGCTCGGCCGACGAGCGGACGCGGCTCCTGAAGCGCTGGGAGGACGAGGTCAACTCGCTGCCGCGCTGAGGTGGCGGCACTCCCCCCGGGCGGCCGGCGCCCGCACGATCCGCGCCGGCCGATCCTGCTCTGGCTGGTGGTGGGCTGGCTCGGCTTCGCCTTCCTGCCCTGGTACGGCCTGGACGAGGGCATCCTGGCGCCGGACTGGCTGCTCGACGGCTGGGCGTGGGACGATTACTACGCGCCCGGCCTGTTCCAGGGCCTCTGGCACGACCGGCCCTGGCTGCTGCCGCACGGCCTGTTCCTGGCGCTGCCGCTGCTGGCCCTGCGCCGCGAAGCCGGCGGTCGGCTCACCTCGACCATCCTGATTGCGGCCGGGCTGGGCGGGCTGCTGTGGTGGCTGGCGCAGGGCTTCGGGATCGGCCTGCGCGGCATCCAGTTCGCCTGGCTCCGCGCGCTGCTCGGCGACGTCCAGGCGCGGCAGGTCGGGATGGGCTGGGGGGCGCTGGCCACCGCCGCGGCCTTCCTGTTCCTGCTCACCCAGGGGCTCGCCGCGCGCGGGCTCGCCAGGGGCGACGGCTTCGTCGCCGGCAGCATCGGGCTGGTGGTGGCGCTGGTCGCGGCCTTCATCCTCTACCCGACGCTGATCGTCCTGGTGCGCGCGCTCGCGGGCCAGGATGGAGCGATCGCCCCGGCCCAGTTCCTGGCCAAGTTCGTCGACGGCCGGATCTGGAGTCTCGGCTGCCTTTCCGGCGGCAGCTGCGGGGTGGCCTGGAACTCGCTGCTGCTGGCGATCCTGACCGGCGCCGGCACCGCCCTGCTCGGCCTCGCCTTCGCGCTGATCGTCACCCGCACCGGCTTTCGCGCCAAGCGGCTGCTGCGCGTGCTGACCGTGCTGCCGATCATCACCCCGCCCTTCGTGGTCGGGCTCGCGATCATCCTCCTGTTCGGCCGCTCGGGCACGGTGACCCAGGCCTGGGCGGCGCTCACCGGGCTCGAGGCAGGGCGCTGGATCTACGGCCTGCCGGGCCTGTGGTTCGCGCAGATGCTGGCCTTCACGCCCATCGCCTTCATGGTGCTGATCGGCGTGGTCGAGGGCATCAGCCCGTCGCTCGAGGAGGCCGCACAGACCCTGCGCGCCGACGCCTGGACCACCTTCACCACCGTCTCGCTGCCGTTGATGCGGCCGGGGCTCGCCAACGCCTTCCTCCTGGGCTTCATCGAGAGCCTGGCCGACTTCGGCAATCCCCTGGTGCTGGGCGGCAATTTCGACGTGCTGTCGACCGAGATCTTCTTCGCCGTGGTCGGCGCCCAGCACGACCAGGGCCGGGCCGCGATGCTGGCGGTGATTCTGCTGGCCTTCACGCTGGTGGCGTTCTGGGCGCAGCAGCGCTGGCTCGGCCGCAAGAGCTACACCACCGTCACCGGCAAGGGCGATGCCGGCCTGCCCCTGCGGCTGCCGCAGGCGGTGCGGGGGCTGTGCTACGCCACGGCACTGCCCTGGGCGGCGCTGACCGGGGTCATCTACGTCGCGATCCTGTTCGGCGGGCTGGTCGAATCCTGGGGCCGCGACCACACGCCGACCCTGCGCCACTACATCCACGCCTTCGGCGTCACGACGGGCGATCACGGCCTGGTCTGGTCGGGAACCGCCTGGAACAGCTTCTGGACCACGCTGCAGATCTCGCTGGTGGCAGCAGTGCCGACGGCGGCGATCGGCCTTTTGACCGCCTGGCTGCTGGTGCGCCAGGAGTTCGGCCTCAAGCGCGCCTTCGAGTTCGGCACCATGCTGAGCTTCGCCATCCCCGGCACGGTGATCGGCATCGCCTACGTGCTGGCGTTCAACGTGCCGCCGATCGAGCTCACCGGTACCGGCATCATCCTCGTCATCGCCTTCGTCTTCCGCAACATGCCCGTCGGCGTGCGGGCCGGGATCGCCAACATGAGCCAGCTCGACCGCAGCCTGGACGAGGCCTCGCTCACCCTGCGGGCGGGCAACCTGACCACCGCGCGGCGGGTGATCCTGCCGCTGCTGCGGCCGGCGATCCTGGCGGCGCTGGTCTACAGCTTCGTGCGCGCGATGACCGCGGTGAGTGCGGTCGTCTTCCTGGTCAGCGCCAATTACGAGATGGCGACCACCTACATCCTGGGCCGGGTCGAGAACGGCGACTACGGCCTCGCCATCGCCTACTCCTCGGTGCTGATCCTGGTGATGCTGGCGATCATCGGCGTCTTCCAGCTCGCGGTCGGCCAGCGCCGGCTCGGGCGCCGTGCTGCGCCGGCATTGGTTGCGGGCCAGCCGGCATGAGCGCGCCCTCCAGCGTCCGCTTCGAGCGCGTCGACAAGGCCTATGGCGCCGTGGTGGCGGTGCGCGAGGTCTCGTTCGAGATCGAGGCCGGGCACCTCGTGACCCTGCTCGGGCCCTCGGGCTGCGGCAAGACCACGACCTTGCGCATGATCGCCGGGCTGGAGCTGCCGACCTCGGGCCGGATCATGATCGGCGCGCAGGATGTGACCGACCTGCCGGCGACTGCGCGCGACGTGGCGATGGTGTTCCAGTCCTACGCGCTGTTCCCGCACATGACGGTGATCGAGAACGTCGCCTACGGGCTCAGCGTCTCGGGCGTGCGCAAGGCCGAGGCGCATGGCCGGGCCGAGGAGGCGCTGGCGCTGGTCGGGCTCGCCGGCTACGGCGCGCGGCTGCCGAGCGAGCTGTCGGGCGGCCAGCAGCAGCGCGTGGCGGTGGCGCGCGCGGTGGTGCTGCAGCCGCAGGTGCTGCTGTTCGACGAGCCCTTGTCCAACCTCGATGCCAAGCTGCGCCGGCACGTGCGCGAGGAGATCCGCGAGCTGCAGCAGAAGCTGGGCATCACCGCAGTCTATGTCACCCACGACCAGGCGGAGGCCCTGGCGATCTCCGACCGGGTGATCGTGATGCGAAACGCCGGCATCGCCCAGGACGGCACGCCGCGCGAGCTGTACGAGCATCCGGCCGACCGGTTCGTCGCCGACTTCATCGGCGACGCCAACATCGTCGAGGCCGAGATCGCGGCGGTCGAGGGGGCAGAGGCCGAGGTGCGGCTGGGGCCGGCGACGCTGCGGCTGCCGCAGCGCGGGCTGCGGCCGGGCAAGGTGCTGGTGGCGATCCGGCCGGGGTCGATCCTGCTGTCGGCGCGGCCCGGCGACGGCGATCTGCCAGGGCGGGTGCTCAAGGCGAGCTATCTGGGCAGCCACCTCGAATACGAGCTCGGCACGGCAGTTGGCGAGCTGTTCGCGATCGACCCCGACGCCAGGCACCTGTTGCCGCCCGATACCGAGGTCGGCATCCGCTTCGCGGAGCGGGGCGTGGTGCTGATCCCGGGCTCGTGACGGCTCAGGGCAGCAGCGGCACGCCGGCGAGCTCGGCGATGCGGTCGGCAACGCCGGGGGCGCAGGCCAGGATCGGGTTGCCGCGGCGCAGCCCGTCACCGGCCAGGAAATCGTTGACCCGGCCGCCGGCCTCCTCGACCAGCAGGATGCCGGCGAGGCAGTCCCAGCTGTTGATGTGCAGCTCGAGATAGGCGTCGGCACGCCCGTCCGCGACCGAGGCCAGGCCCATCGCCCCGGAGCCGAAGCGGCGGAAGTCGACGCCGGCCTCGAGCATCCGCTCGATCACGCGGAGATAGTCGGCGTAGGGGTGGCGCGAGGACCAGCCGATCTCGATGGCGGCGCGCTCGATCCGCTCGGTGGCCGCGGTCTTGAGCGGGCTGCCGTTCAGCGTGGCACCGCGCCCGCGCCGGGCGAGATACAGCTCGCCCGTCGCCGGGCTGACGATGGCGCCGAGCTGCACCTTGCCGCCGGCGACGAAGGCCAGGGAGACGCAATAGCGCGTGACGCCGCGCACGAAATTGGCGGTGCCGTCGATCGGGTCGGCCACCCAGACCCGCTCGCCGACCTCGCCGCCTTCCTCCTCGCCGAGAAATGCATCCTCGGGGAACGCCTCGGCCAGCCGGCGCCGGATCACACGCTCGACCGCGGCGTCGGCCTCGCTGGCATAGTCCTGCGGCCCCTTGAGGGCGATGGCTAGGTCGGCGCGGCGCGCGAACCAGTCCTGCGCCAGCCGGCCTGCCTCGCCGATCACCTCACGCAGAATCCGCTCCCGGCCGTCCAGTTCCGATTCCGCCAACACCGACATGATCCCCCCGATCCACCTCGAAGGGCGCACGAGTGCTGGCGGCGCCGTTCCCTGTCAACCGCCGCTACTTGATCTCCCAGCTGATGGTCTCGTGGCCGACCCCGGTCCATTCGTCGCCCCGGTCCCGCAGCAGCTCGAACTTGCCGGTGGTACCGCTGCCGGTGATGCCCTTAAATTTGCCGGTGCCACCGGTGATGGACCACTGGTCCTTGGTCTCGCCCCAGGTGACCAGGATCTGGTCGCCGTCCTGGTCGGTCTTGACGCAGGTGCCGAACAGGCGGGTCCACTCGTCGCCGATCACCGTGGCGTGGCCGAGGCAGACATCCTCGAGCCGGTCGAACGGCGCCTCGCCCTTGACGTTGCGCGTGACGCCGGTCTCCTGCCAGACGATGCCCTTGCCCACCGGGGTGGCGGCACTGGCCACGATCTTGCCGGTCGTGAACACGTCGAAGCTCGCCTCGCCCTTGCGCGGGAAGTCGGCGGCTATCGCACCGGTGATTGCCAGACCGGCGGCCAATCCGATCGTCGCCGTCAGCACTCGCCTTGTTCTCTGCCTCATGCCCGGGCTCCGTGGCTGAAAGGTCCGCCCGCTGCGGACCGCACGGAACCTGACCGGGCGCGGTAACGGTCGTATCACCTGCCTTGCCGCCGACTGTAACGTCGCTGTAACTTCGGCGAATTCAGGGGACCGGTGGGCCGATGATCGGGCTCTGCCATGGGTGATGCCGCCAGAACCTCGCCCGCCACGGCGGGCGACGGCCAGGGTGTCTGTCATTTCGACGGCCGCACGCTCGACCTGGACGGCCATGTCCTGCTCGATGCCGACGGTGCCCCGGTGGACCTCACGCGCGGCGAGCTGGCGCTGCTGCGCGCCCTGGCCCGGCGGCCCGGGCACGCGCTGACGCGCGACCAGCTCCTGGATGCGATCTCCGGGCGGGGCGGCTTCGCCTTCGACCGCAGCGTCGACATGATGGTCGCCCGCCTGCGCCGCAAGCTCGGCGACAGCGGCCGCAGCCCGCGGTTGATCGTGACCGTGCCCGGCGTCGGCTATCGGCTGGCGGCGCAGGTCGCGCCCGGGCCGGCGCCCGGAGGGCCTGCCGAGAGCGGCTCAACGGGCGCGGTACCATCGAAGCGCTCATGGTTTGCCTGGCGCTGGCGGCTTGTCGCAGCGGTCATGTTTGTCGCCTCGCTCGCGGGCCTCGTCGGCACCTACGGCGTCGGCCGCAGCCGGACCCCGACCGAGCCGGTGACCACGGTTATCCTGCCGTTCGCGA
>JAXMCJ010000033.1:0-63481 GCA_046349415.1 Geminicoccaceae bacterium | reverse complement strand
GGACCGGTTCGTGTTCGAGAGCCGTTACGACAGCAACGGCAAGGCGCCGGACTTCATCGGCGACTTCAGCCGGGCGCAGGGCGACCGGATCGACCTGCGCGGCATCGACGCCGACGAGCAGGTGGGCGGCGACCAGGCGTTCCGGTTCATCGGCAACCACGAGTTCACGGCCGTCGGCCAGGTCCGCGCCTATCAGGAGAATGGCGACACGGTGCTCGAGATCAACTGCACCGACATGTTCCAGGGAGCGGACATGATCGTCGTGATCGACCCGCTGGTGACGCTGCAGGGCAGGGACTTCCTGCTGTAGCGGGCGGGCTCACAGCAAGAAATCGGTGGCCCCGATGGGGTCGTCGGTGCGGTGCTCGGCGTGGCCGTGCTGGATGTAGTGGATGGTGGCGGCCTCGGTGTCGTCTCCGAAGGCGGCGCGCAGGTCGGCGTAGTTGGCGAGGTACTGCTCGGCGTCGAAGGTGTCGCGGGCGCGATGCTCGGCAAAGCCGTTGTCGATGAAGTGGAGCGCACCGGCGCGCTCGTTGGCGCCGTAGGCGGTGATCAGGTCGTCCCAGGAGGCGATGTACTGCAGGCCGTCGAAGCTGGTGGCTCGGCCCTCGCTGGCACCGCTGGTGATGAAGTGGGTGGCACCGGCATCCTCGCTGGCGCCGAAGGCCGGCACCAGGTCGTCGTAGGAGGCGATGTAGTCCAGCCCGTCGAAGCTGGTGCTGCGGCCCTCGCGGGCGCCGGCGGTGACGAAGTGCAGCGCACCGGCGTGCGCGTCGGCGCCCAAGGCCCCGATCAGGTCGCGGTAGGAGGCGATGTAGTCGAGGCCGTCGAAGCCGACGGTGCGGCCCTCGCGCAGGCCGGCGGTGAGATAGTGGGTGGCGGACGCCTGCTCGTTGGCGCCGTAGGCGGTGATCAAGTCGCCGTAGGAGGCGGTGTAGGCCAGGGCGTCGAAGGTGATGGCGCGCTCCTCGACGCTGCCGTTGCGCTCGAAGTGGCGCTGGCCGGCGGCGGCGTTGGCGCCGAATGCGGCGCTCAGGTCGCCGTAGCTGGCAATGTATTCGAGCGCGCGGGTGGCGGAGCCGCCATAATGGCCCCAGGCGTAGTCCAGCGAGCCCTGAAAATCGAGCAGGAAGTAGCGGGTATGGCCGTCGGCCGGGTCGGGGTTGGAGCGCGGCCCGGCACCGCCAAGCTGCAGCGCGTCGACCATCTGCGTGGCGTTGAGCAGGTGGCCGGCCAGGCCGTAGACGATCGCCTGGACGTGGGTGACGGTGGCGGTGACCTGCGGCGTGGAGAAGCTGGTGCCGTCGATGCCAGCGCTCGGCACGTCCTCGCCGTCGGCCAGGATGTCGATGGCGCGGCCGTTCTGGCTGAACCAGCTGGGGTTGCCCGCACCGTCGTGCGAGCCGACCGTGATGACGTTGGCGAGCGCTGCCGGATAGAGCGGGTCCTCGAGCGAGAACTCGTCGCCATAGTTGCCGGCGGCGGCGACGGTCAGCACGCCGCGCGCGGCAAGGGTCGCGATCTCGCCGGCATAGGCATAGGGGTAGTAGCCGCCGCCGAACGACATGTTGACGGCGGCGACGTGCAGCTCGGGATGGGCGATCAGATATTGCAGCGACTGCTCGATCGGGCCGTCGGGATAGGCCTCCGAGACCGGGTCGGCGATCTTGAGGTCGACCACGGCGTAGCTGCGCGAGACCCGCAGGGCGGACTGGAACACCAAGTCGCCGTGAGTGTCGACGCCCTGGTCGGTGTCGGCCGAGCCGTCGTAGAAATCGTGCTCGAACGAGGTGATCTTGCCGGCGGCGGCCTGCGCCTGGTTGGTGATGCCGTCGTCGAGGATGGCCAAGGCCCAGGTCATGCTATCGCTCCGCGTCCATCGCAATATCGGGCAAGAAGGCAAACTCGGCAGAAATGCTGCAGGACTGCGCGGCGTCAGTATTCATATTGCCCCTATGATGCATCACGGCGGTGCCTCGGGCAAGGCGGCGGTGCGGGGCGGGCCGCCAGGGCGGTTGAAGTGTCGCCGCGGCCATGGCTAGAAGCGCTCAGCCGCAGGAAGCGGTGCTTCAGGAGGAAGGCCGATGCGCAGGGTCCGCAAGGTGGTGTTTCCGGTGGCCGGGCTCGGCACGCGCATGCTGCCGGCGACCAAGGTGCTGCCCAAGGAGATGCTGCCGGTGGTCGACAAGCCGATCATCCAGTACGCGCTGGAGGAGGCGGCGGCCGCCGGGGCCGAGGAGTTCATCTTCGTCACCGGCCGCGGCAAGACCATCATGGAGGACCATTTCGACCGGGCGTTCGAGCTGTTCGAGACGCTGGCGAAGAAGTCCAAGACCAAGGAGCTGGCGGCGGTCGAGCGGGCGGTGCCGAAGGCGGGCGAGGTGGTCTACACCCGCCAGCAGGAGCCCAAGGGGCTGGGCCACGCCGTCTGGTGCGCGCGGCACCTGGTGGGCGACGAGCCGTTCGCGGTGATGCTGGTCGACGACCTGATCGACGCCGAGCAGCCCTGCCTCGCCCAGATGGTCGAGGCGCAGGCGCGGACCGAGGGCAACCTGCTCGCCGTGATGGAGGTGCCGCAGGAGCACACCTCCCGCTACGGCGTGATCGATCCCGGGGCGAGCGAGGGGCGGCTGACTGAGGTCAAGGGCATGGTCGAGAAGCCCAGCCCCGAGGTGGCGCCATCGCGGCTGGCGGTGATCGGCCGCTACGTCCTGATGCCCGAGGTGTTCGCGGTGCTCGATTCGCAAAAGCCCGGGGCGGGCGGCGAGATCCAGCTCACCGACGCCATGGCCGCCCTGATCGGCCGGCAGCCCTTCCACGGGTACCGCTTCGAGGGACGGCGCTTCGACTGTGGCGACAAACTGGGCTATCTGGAGGCCATCGTCGCGATGGCGAGCAAGCGGGCGGACCTGCAGCCCGGCTTCGCCGAGATGCTCGCCCGCTACCGCTGACGGTCGGGCGGCGAAGGGACCTGCTGCATGAAGATCGCCATGATCGGCTCGGGCTATGTCGGCCTGGTGTCCGGCGCCTGCTTCGCCGAGTTCGGGCTGGAGGTGGTCTGCGTCGACAAGGACGCGCGCAAGATCGCCATGCTCGAGGAAGGGCGGATGCCGATCTACGAGCCGGGCCTGGACGCGCTGGTGGAGCGCCACAGCACGGCCGGCCGGCTCACCTTCAGCACCGACCTCGCGGCGGCGATCGACGGGGCCGAGGCGGTATTCATCGGCGTCGGCACGCCCTCGCGGCGCGGCGACGGCCATGCCGACCTGAGCTACGTGTTCGCCGCGGCCGAGGAGATCGCGGCCAACCTCAAGCACCCGACGCTGGTGGTCACCAAGTCGACCGTGCCCGTGGGCACCGGCCGCAAGCTGCAGAAGATCTTCGCGAGCCAGCGGCCCGACCTGCGGATCGACGTGGCGAGCAACCCCGAGTTCCTGCGCGAGGGCTCGGCGATCGAGGATTTCCTGCGGCCGGACCGGGTGGTGTGCGGGGTCGAGAGCGAGCATGCCAAGGACGTGCTGTCGCGCTGCTACCGGCCCTTGAACCTGATCGAGACGCCGATCCTGTTCACCACGCTCGAGACCGCGGAGCTGATCAAGTACGCGACCAACGCCTTCCTCGCCACCAAGATCACCTTCATCAACGAGGTGGCGGATTTGTGCGAGAGCGTGGGTGCGGACGTGCAGCAGGTCGCCAAGGGCATGGGCCTCGACGGCCGGATCGGCAAGAAGTTCCTCCATGCCGGGCCGGGCTATGGCGGCTCCTGCTTTCCCAAGGACACGCTGGCGCTGCTGCGCACCGGCGAGCAGCACAACACGCATCTGCGCATCGTCGAGGCGGTAGTGGGCGTCAACGAGGGCCGCAAGCGGCGCATGGTGCGCAAGATCGTCGAGGCGATGGGCGGCTCGGTCGCCGGCAAGACGGTGGCGGTGCTGGGCGTGACTTTCAAGCCGGGCACGGACGACATGCGCGAGAGCCCGTCGCTCGTCATCGTGCCAGCGCTGCAGGGGGAGGGGGCGCGGGTGCGGGCGTTCGACCCGGAGGGGATGACCGAGGCGAGGAAATTGCTGCCCGACGTCGAGTGGTGCCAGGACGCCTATCACTGCCTGGAAGGGGTCGACGCCGCGGTGATCCTGACCGAGTGGAACGAGTTCCGCGGCCTCGATCTCGACCGGGCGCGCGAGGTGATGAAGGCGCCGGCGCTGATCGACCTGCGCAACATCTTCGACCCGGCCCAGGTGGCGGCCGCCGGGTTCGACTATACCAGCATTGGCCGGCCGACGGCGGCGGCGGAGTAGCATGATGGCCGGGCACGCCTTCCACCGCACCCTGCTGCGCGAGTACGACATCCGCGGCATCGTCGGCGAGACGCTGCACGCCGCCGACGCGCGCGCGATCGGCCTCGCTTTCGGCGGCATGGTCGCCGCGGCCGGCGGCCGGCGTGTGGTGCTCGGCCGCGACGGGCGGCTGAGCTCGCCCGAGCTCGCCGCCGCCACCGCCGAGGGTTTCACCGCCGCCGGGCTCGAGGTGCTCGACATCGGCCTCGGGCCGACGCCGATGATGTACTTCGCCGTGCATCACCTCGCCGCCGACGGCGGGCTGCAGATCACCGGCTCGCACAACCCGCCGGACTATAACGGCTTCAAGATGATGCTGGGCAAGAAGCCGTTCTACGGCGCCCAGATCCAGGAGATCGGCGCCATCGCCGCCAAGGGCGAGCCCGGGCCGGGCGGCGGGCGGCGGGTCGAGGTCGACGTGTTCGCCGCCTATATCGACCGGCTGGTGCGCGACTATCACGGTACGCGGCCGATCTCGGTGGTCTGGGACGCCGGCAACGGTGCCGCCGGGCCGGCGATGCAGGCGCTGGCCGCACGCCTGCCGGGCCGGCACGAGTGCCTGTTCGCCGAGGTCGACGGCAGCTTCCCGAACCACCATCCCGACCCGACCGAGCCGCACAATCTCGAGGACCTGATCCACGAGGTCACCACCGGCGGCTACGAGCTGGGCATCGGCTTCGACGGCGACGGCGACCGGATCGGCGTGGTCGACGGCCAGGGCCGGATCGTATTCGGCGACCAGATCCTGCAGATCCTGGCGGCCGACGTGCTGGCCCGCCATCCCGGGGCCACCATCATCGCCGATGTCAAGACCAGCCAGACCTTCTTCGACGAGGTCGGGCGGCTGGGCGGCAAGCCCTTGATGTACAAGACCGGCCACAGCCTGGTGAAGGCCAAGATGGCCGAGGTCGGCTCGCCGCTGGCGGGCGAGATGTCGGGCCACATCTTCTACGAGGACGGCTTCTACGGTCACGACGACGCGCTCTACGTCGCCGTGCGCCTGCTCGACATCCTGGCGCGGGGCAAGGCCACCATGACCGAGCTCAAGGACGCGATGCCGGTCGCCTACAACACGCCCGAGATCCGCTTCGACTGCCCCGAGGAGCGCAAGTTCGGCGCCATCGCCGAGGTCAAGGCGAACCTCGCCCGGGAGGGTGCCCAGGTCGACGACGTCGACGGCGTGCGCGTCAAGACCGCGGACGGCTGGTGGCTGGCGCGCGCCTCCAACACCCAGGCCGTGCTCGTGGTGCGCGCCGAGGCGGGCAGTCCCGAGGGCCTGGAGCGGCTCAAGGGCGTGGTGCGCGCGCAGCTCGACCGGGTCGGGATCGCCGCACCGGCGGGGTTCTGAGGGTCACAACAGCGATTGCGCGTGCTCGAGCACCAGGTCGCAGACCTGGTCGGTCACCTTCTGCTGCAGGCCGTCGCCGCCGAGCGCAACACTCTTGCCGCCGCCGGTCTGGAGCAGTCCGCCGGCGCCGGAGGTGAAGCCCTTGTCCTTCTTGGCGCCGCTGGCGCCGCCGAGCTTGCCCATCAGCGACTGCTCGATCGAGCTGGCGTCGCCGCCGCCGAGATATTTGTGCTTGATGCAGTATTGCAGCACGCCCGCGAGATTGCCGGTGCTGGCCTGACCGAGATCGGGCAGCCCGCCGCCCAGCGCCGACAGGCCACCGCCCTTGCCGCCGAGGGCGCCGGTCAGGTCGTTCAGCGACTGCGCCGGCGACACGGCAGGCGACCAGCAGGCGGCGCATGCGCCGATCACGGCGAGGGCGAGCCCATGCTTCATCGACCGTCTCCTCATGGTGGGCGCAATCCAACGGTCGAAATCTAGCACTCGGTCCGTCGGTTGCAGCACGGCTCGACGCAAAGTGGGTCCGACGAGCGGGCCGCGCGCGATCAGGCAGGAACGTAGGTCAGCCTGATCACGCCCTCGCCGAGCGGATCGTTGGCCACGAGGCGGAGTGGCGGTCGGGGGCCGGCGAAGAACGGCGTGCCGCGCCCGAGAACGACCGGGTGGAAGTAGAGGCGATACTCGTCGACCAGGCCGAGCTCGGTCAGGCTGCGCGCCAGGTCCGGTCCGGCCACGGCAATCTCCCCGACGAGCCGGGCCTTCAGCCCGCGGACCACGGCCCCGAGGTCATCCTGGACCAGCGTGGCGTTCGGGCCGACCGACTGCAACGAGCGCGACACGACCCACTTCGGCTGGCGCCGCCACGCCACCGCGAACTCGCGTCGCTCCGCATCCCACTCGGGACGGTCGTCGTCCCAATAGCGCATGATCTCGTAGATGCGGCGGCCGTACACGCTGCTGGCCAAGTCGCGCACATGCTCCAGCCAGTGGCGGAAGAGAAGGGGCCCCGTCTGAAGTTCCAGGTGGTCGACATAGCCGTCCAGAGACTGGTTCATGCCGAAGACGAGCTTCGCCATGCGGCAAGACCTCCAGCTCTAGGGCCCGAGCTCCTTTCTCACCGCCGCGGTGATCAGCTCGACATGGTCGTCCATCAGCCATTGCCCCTGCTCGGCGGTGGCGCGCTCGGCGCGTGCCAGCACGCCCGAGGCCGGGCCGAAGCCCTCGGGCACCGGATGCCGGTCGTAGGTCGGGAACTGCGCCGGGCCGTCGTCGGGGACTTTGCCCATGTCGACCAGCTCGGGCCGCAGCAGCAGCATCAGCGAGGTCTCGAGCAGGCTCGCATGTTCCAGCTCGGTGCCGGGAAAGCCGTCGGGAAACAGCTTGTCGAGCGTGGCGCGGCGGACGAAGTCCCAGTATTCGAGCCGCATCAGCTGCATGTCGGCGATGCCGTCGCGGCGCAGCTCGCGCAGGCCCAGATCGACCCCCTCGACCGCCGGCCAGCAGTTCTCGAAATGGCCGTTGAGGACGACCAGGCGCCGGACGCCGTCATGGCCGAGGCCGCGGATGACGTCGCGGACCACCAGCGAGAAGGTGTGGGCATCGAGGCTGGTGGTGCCAGGGAAGGCCTCGCCGCCGCCGGAGCGGGGCATCGACTTGCAGCCATAAGGGATGGTGGGTGCGACCAGCCCGCCGACCGCGTGCGCCACGCGCTCGCACACCGCCGTCGGCAGGACCACGTCGACCGACATCGCCATGTGCGGCCCGTGCTGCTCGGTAGCACCCAGCGGCAGGAACACGGTCACGTTCTCCGCCACCCGCCGCGCATATTCGGGCCAGCTCAGCTCGGCCAGGAACACGCTGTCGTTCATATTCTCCTCCCCTGCATCAGAACATCACCGCACCGCCGTTCGGGCTGACGCACTGGCCGGTCATGAAGGTCGCACCCGGCCCGGCCAGGAACACGGCCGCGGCCGCGATCTCCTCCGGCCTTGCGATGCGGCCGAGCGGATTCTGCGATTCCTGCGCCAGCATCTCCGGCGAGGTGACACCGGCCGCCAGCATCGGCGTGTCGGTGGGGCCGGGTGCCAGGGCGTTGACCAGGATGTCGGGCGCGAACTCGCGCGCCCAGGAGCGCGTCAGCGACAGCACGCCGCCTTTGGACGCGCAGTAGACCGAATAGCTCTCGCGGCCGAGATAGGCGAGCTCGGAGGCGACGTTGATCACGCGGCCCCCACCCTGGCGCCGCATGGCGCGGATGCCTTCTCGGCCGACCAGGAACACGCCGCGCAGGTTCACGCCGATCACCCGGTCGAAATCCGCGGCCATCGTCTCGAGCAGCGGCTTTTCCAGCATGATGCCGGCGTTGCTGACCAGGATGTCGAGACCGCCGAGCCGTGGGAGGGCGGTGGCGAACAGGCCCACCACCTGCGCCTCGTCGGATACATCGGCGTGCAGGCCGAGAGCGCCGGAACCAATCGTGGCACAGGCCGCGTCGATCCGGTCCTGCGCCGCGAGGTCGGCGATGGCGACGCGGCAGCCCTCGGCCGCGAACGCGGTCGCGATGGCGAGGCCGATGCCGCTGGCGCCGCCAGTGATGAGCGCGCGCTTGCCCGCGAGCGTGCCGGTCATGCCATGACCTCGCCGCGGTCGACGTTGACCGCCTGCCCGGTGATGTTGCGGGCGAGGTCGGAGGCGAGGAACAGGTAGAGCGAGGCGACGTCCTCGGGCTCCATCAGCCCCGGCAGCGCCTGGCCGGCCAGGATCTGGCCGAGCATCTCATCCTCGCCGACGCCGGCCGCGGCCGAGACCCGGTTCAGCGAGCGCAGGGCCGCGCGGGTGCGCACCCAGCCGGGGCAGACCGCGTTGACCCGGATGCCGCGCGGCCCGAACTCCTTGGCCAGCGCGCGCATGAAGCCGATGTTGGCGTGCTTGGAGGAGACGTAGGCGGCGAAGTCGGCGGCGCCGGTCTTGCCCCAGACCGAGGCGGTGACGACGATGCTGGCCCCCGCCGCCATGCCGCGCAGCGCCTCGCGGGTGACGTAATAGGTGCCGATGACGTTGATCTCGATGATCCGGGCGAAGATGCGCTCGACCTCCTCGCCGGGCTCGAGCATGGGCGTGGTCAGCTCGAGGCCGGCATTGTTGACCAGGACGTCGAGCGATCCCAGGCCGCCCACGACCCGCCGTACCGCGGCGCGGTCGGTGATGTCGCAGACCTCGGCGCGCACCGGCCGGCCGCACTCGGCCGCGATCGCCGCACCGGCGGCCTGGATGTCCGCGGTGCCGGAGAGGATCGCGAGCTCCGCACCGCTGCGGGCGAAGGCGGCGGCCACCGCCCGGCCGATGCCGTGGCTGGCGCCGGTGACCAGGACGCGCTTTCCGGCAAAGTCGGGGCCGCTCATAGCGTCGCCTCAGCTGGCCGCCGCATATTCCGCCTCCTCGGTCCGGATCTCCTCCTGCCGGATCAGCGCCAGCACCTCCTGGCGGATGGCGCGGAACTCCGGCTGCTCCATCATGTCGAGGTTGCGCGCCGTCGGCAGCACGTCGGCGACCCGGATGTCGGCCAGCACGCGCGCCGGGCGGGCGGAGAAGACGATGATGCGGTCGGCGAGGAACACCGCCTCGTCGACGTCGTGGGTGACGAAGATCATGGTCTTGCGCTCGGACTGGCACAGCTTCTGCATCTGCACCTGCAGCCGCTCGCGGGTCAGCGCGTCCAGCGCCCCGAACGGCTCGTCCATCAGCAGCACGAGCGGGTCGGCGGCGAGCGTGCGGGCGATCGCCACCCGCTGGCGCATGCCGCCCGAGATGCGGTTGGTGTAGTAGTCGGCGAACGGCGTCAGGCCGACCAGCTCGAGATAGTGCCGCGCGATCCGCTCGCGCTCGGCTGCGGCGAGCTCGCGCCGGTACTTCATGCCGAAGCGGATATTGCCGAGCACGGTGAGCCAGGGGAACGAGGAGTAGCTCTGGAACACCATGCCCTTCTCGCGGCTCGGGCCGGTGACCGGCGCACCGCGCAGCCGGACCTCGCCGGTGGTTGGGGTCTCGAGCCCGCCCACCATGCGCATGACGGTGGTCTTGCCGCAGCCCGATGGGCCGACGAACACCACGGCCTCGCCCTCGGCGATGGCAAGGTCGAAGGGCAGCACGACCGGCACGTCGGCGTGGCCGCCATGAGCGAACGACTTGGTCAGCCCGCGGAACTGGATGAAGGCGGCGGCCGGGTCAGCCAAGGTAGCGGAACCAGCGCCGGTGGAGGAAGCGGATCGCCTGGTCCGAGACCAGCCCGATGATGCCGATGGTCAAGATGCCGGCGAACACCTCGGGCGTCTTGCCGTAGCGCCGGGCGGTCCACAGCTCGAAGCCGATGCCGGAGTTGGAGGCAACGATCTCGGCGACGATCAGGTAGGTCCAGCACCAGCCGAGCGTGATCCGCAGACTGTCGACCATGTTGGGCAGCATGGCCGGCAGCAGCACGTCGGTCATCAGGGCGCGGTCGCCGGCGCCCAAAGTACGGCCGGTCTCGATGAACTCGCGCGGCACACGCCGGGCGTCGTCGGCGACCAGCAGCACGAGCTGGAAGAAGGTGCCGATCCACAAGAGCGCCACCTTCGAGCCCTCGCCGATGCCGAGCCAGATCAGGGTCAGCGGCACCAGCGCCGGCACCGGCAGGTAGCGGATGAAGTCGATCAGCGGCTCGGTGGCGGCACCCACCCCGCGATAGCTGCTCATCAGGATGCCGAGCGGGATCGCGATCACCGCCGAGGCGAGGAAGGCGATCCAGACCCGCGCCACGCTGATCCCGACATCGGCCAGATAGCCCGCGGCGAACATGCCGCCCCAGGCCCGGAGCACCGCACCCGGCGAGGGCAGGAACTGGGCCTGGACCCAGCCCCCGGCGGTGGCCGCGGTCCAGATCAGGAGGACGAGCAAGAAGGCGGCGATGCCGACCCAGAGCTCGACCCGCGGCTCCGCCCTGGCGCCGAAGACGAAGAGCGGGCGCCAGGGGTGCGGCCGGGGCCGGGCTGATGCCGTGACGCTCGCCATGCCGGCTAGCGCACCTGATTGACGATCGAGCGGTCGATATGGTCCTCAGGCACGAGCTTGGTCGTCGAGGAGCCGAACTCGAGGTTCAGGTCCATCGCCTCGCGAAACACCTCGTAGACCCGACCCTCCTTGTCCGTCGTGCCGATCAGCTCGACCGCCTCGGCATAGGGCGTGTAGCGGAAGTTGGGCAGCGTCGCCTTGAAGTCGTCGGGCGTGATCGAGAACTGCTGGGCGATGATCGGGATCGCCTCCTCCTGATGCTCGTGGAAGTAGTCGACCGCCCGGTAGATCGCGCGCAGGAACTTGGTGAACTTGTCGGGATTGGCCTTCAGCTCGTCGTCGTGGACGAAGATGACATCGAGGATCAGGTCCTCATAGTCCTTCGACGAGGCGAGAATGTGGCCACCGCGCTCGGGGTGTGCCGCGGCCACCTGGCTCAGCACCGGCTCGTAGGTTCCGACCGCGGCGAGGCTGGTGTCGGCGAAGGCGCCGACCGCGTCGGCGGCGGCGATGTCGACCAGGTTGGTGTCCTTGATCGACAGGCCGCACTCCTTCTTGAGTGCCATCTGCATGATCAACCGCGCCGGCAGGTTGGGCTCGACCGCGATCGTCTTGCCCTTGAGGTCGCAGACCGACTTGATGGAGCCGTCCGCGACCCAGCCGTCGCCGCCGGTCGACAGGTCGATCGTGCCGATGATCTTGCCCTTGGTGTCCTTGGTGCGGCCGAGGCCCTGATACTCGCCGACCGTGCGCAGGTAGCAGTCGATGTCGCCGCGCTCCATGGCGGCGACGCCGTTAGGCATGTCGTCGTCGAGGATCTCCTCGACCGTGATGCCCTCGTCCTTGAAGTAGCCCAGCTCGTTGGCGAGATGGACCGGGCCGAAGCCGACCCAGACCGGATACATGCAGGTGACCTTGTCCGGCTGGCCGACCGCGGCCTGCGCCGGTCCGGCGGGCAGGCCGAGCAGAAGAGCCGCGGCCAGGAGCGCCAGTCCCGGCACGCCTATCCGGCACATCGTCGTTCTCGCCATGAGCTGAGGTCCCCTTTTGTTGGCCGAGGGTCGGTTCAGGTCCCGGATGCGGCGATCCGCCGGGATCGCGCGTCGAACACGTAGCCGAGGAAATTAAGCAAGACCTGGGCCGCCAAAATGGCGGTGATGCCCGACGGGTCATAGGCGGGTGCGACCTCGACCAGGTCGATGCCGACCACCTCGCCGCGGCGGGCGATGCCCTGCAGCAGCTCCATCACCTCCCAATAGAGGAAGCCGCCGTGGCTGGGCGTGCCGGTGCCCGGGGCGATGGAGGGGTCGAAGGCGTCGATGTCGATGGTGACGTAGTAGCGCGCACCTTCCGGGATCAGCGCCAGCACGCCCTCGGTGCCGAGCTTGCGGCACTGGCGCACCGAGCGGATCTGCGAGCCGCGGGCGCGGGCGTCCTCGTAGCCCTCGCGCGCGGTCGAGGAGACGTTGCGAATGCCGAGCTGGGTCAGGCCGGTGACGTGGGCCTGCTCGGCCGCGCGGCGCATCGGGTTGCCGTGGCCCTCGCGCACGCCGTGGCGGACGTCGACGAAGTCGAGATGCGCGTCGATCTGGACGACGTGGATCGGCTTCTGGTCGGCGAAGGCGCGGATGCACGGGATGTTGACCGCATGGTCGCCGCCCAGGACCAGCGGCATGGCGCCGCGCGCCAGGATCTGCCGCACCGCCAGCTCGGCGTTGCGGTGGCAGGCGGCGGTGTCGGTGTGGACCATGTCGGCGTCGCCGACGTCGACGATGCGGACCTGATCGGTCGCCAGATAGACCAGGTCGTCCTCGTGATCGTAGGCGCCGCCATGCCCGAACGAGAACAGGGTCGACGCCTCGCGGATGGCGCGCGGCCCGAAGCGGGCGCCGGAGCGGTATTGCGTGCCCATGTCGAACGGCACGCCGAGCACGGCCACGTCGGCGTCGAGCTGGTCCCAGTCGAGGCAGGGCGGCCGCTTGCCGAAGGTGCAGTGCCCGACGAAGGGCAGATCCAGGCGTCCACGTTCGTAGGCGTGCATGGCGGGCTCCGGGCGGCGCTGGTCAGCTTGGCGGTTCCCGGACGGGCGAAAAAGAGGCAAATTGCGGCGGATGCTCCCGGAAACCGGAAGTGAGCGATGCGCCGGCTACTGGATGTCGACCTTCGGTTGCTGCGGATCTTCCGCGCCGTCGCCGAGCACCAGGGCCTGGCCGGGGCCGAGCTGGTGCTCGGGCTCAGCCCGACCCGCGTCTCGGCCGGGCTCGCCGAATTGGAGGCCCGCCTGGGCGTGCGGCTGTGCCGGCGCGGGCGCTCGGGCTTTGCGCTGACCGATGCGGGCGGGACGGTCTACGAGGCGTCGCACGAGCTGTTCGCGGCCGTCGACCGCTTCAGCAACCGCGCCGGCGCGGTCGCCGAGGGGGTCCGGCGCGTGCTCAGGCTCGGCACGGTCGACGCGCTGGTCACCAACGACGAGCTGCGGCTGCCCGAGCTGATGCGCCGCTTCAGGCAGCGACTGCCGGCGGTGCAGATCGATTTCCTGACCGCCGGGCCGGAGGAGCTGGAGCGCCTGGTCCTGGGCGGCAGGCGCGACCTGGTCGTCGTGCCGAATCTCAACCGGCGCTCGGAGCTGCTCTACGAGCCGCTGTTCGCCGAGCGCCAGTCGCTCTATTGCGCCAGCCGGCACCCGCTCGCGCGCTGGCCGGGCGACGACGTGCCGGCGAGCGCCCTCGGCGAGCATGCCTTCGTCGCGCGCGGCTATCTGCACAGCGAGGATCTGCGGCGGATCGGCCATCGCGGCGCCGAGGCGACGGTCGAGACCATGGAGGCGCAGCTCATCCTGATCCTGAGCGGCGAGTTCGTCGGCTACCTGCCGGCCCACTATGCCCAGCCGTGGGAGGCCCGCGGCGAGCTGCGCCGGCTCAACGAGCCGGCCTTCGGCTACGCCTCGCCGTTCTTCGCCGTGCGCACCCAGGCGGCCTTCGACAACCCGCTGGTGCGGGCCTTCCTGGAATTGCTCGTCGCGTCGCCCGTACCGAGCATCCGGGCCGGCGGCACGCGCAAGCGGCCGGCGAGGTCCTGATAGGGCATCGCCACCAGCCGGCGCGAGACTTCCTCCGCCCGCTCGGCCTCACCGCGCAGGATGGCCTCGGTCAGCTCGCGGTGCAATGGCAGGCCGCGCTCGAAGGCACCTGGATGGTCGGTGGTGGTGATCACCTGCAGCTGCATCAAGGACGCGATCAGCGAGCCCAGGTGGCCGAGGACGCCGTTGTGCGAGGCGGCCAGGATGCTGCCGTGGAAGGCGAGGTCGCAGATGGCGATCCGCTCCGGCTGGCCGACGCAGGCCTCGAGTGCGCCGCACGCCGCGTCGATGCCAGCCTTCTCCTCCGCCGTCGCCCGCAGCGCCGCCAGCCGGCTCGCCGCCGGCTCGACGATCATCCGGAACTCGACGAGGTCGAAGGCGTGGGGCAGCCGCTGCCCGACGGCATCGAGCCAGCCCAGCACCTCGGGGTCGAGCAGGTGCCAGTCAGCGCGCGGGCGGACGCGCGTGCCGCGGCGCGGCCGCACCTCGACGAGGCCCTTGCTGGACAGCGCCTTGACCGCCTCGCGCAGCAGGTTGCGGCTGACGCCGAGCTGGGCGGCGAGCTCGGGCTCGACCGGCAGGGCCGCCTGCTCGGGAAACTCGCCGGCGGCGATGCGCTGGCCGAGCTCGTGCACGACCTGCCCGTAGAGATTGCGCCGGGCCGTGCGGCGCTGCGTGGGCTCGGCGTGGTGCGGGCGGCCGGCGAGCACGATTGGCGATCCCCGATCGGCTTGTTCATCCAATCATCCTATGATAACGCAGATCTTGTCGAGGGTCAGCAAAAGCCTCGCGACCGCGTTGCGACGGGGCAGGGGAGCGACGTCCACGATTCCGTTCTGGGCGACGATGGCCGACGTGCTGCCGCGCTTCCTGCCGGTGCTGCTGGCGGGGCTCGCAGTGGCGGCGCAGGTGGCGCTGGGCGCCTTCGCCCTGGCGCTGGTCCTCGGCCTAGCTTTGGCGCTGCTGACCCGCTCGCCCGTCCGTTTCCTGCGGGCGCCGGCCTGGGGCTATATCGAGCTGATCCGCGGCACGCCGGCGCTGACCCAGCTGTTCATCCTCTATTTCGGCCTGTCCGAGATCGGGCTCAGCCTGTCGCCGATGACCGCCGCGATCACCGGCCTCGGCGCCAACGGTGCGGCCTACCTCGCCAACGTCTATCGCGCCGGGATCGACGCCGTGGATCGCGGCCAGCGCGAGGCGGCGCTGTCCTTGGGCCTGACGCCCTTCGCCGTGCTGGTCGACGTGGTCCTGCCGCAGGCCGTCCGCATCATGATCCCGCCCTTCTGCAACCACGCCATCCAGCTGCTCAAGGACACCTCGCTGGTTTCGGCGGTGGCCGCACCGGAGATCATGTTCCGCGCCCGCGGCCTGGTCATGGAGACCTATCTCAGCATGCACGTCTACCTGCTGGTGGCCGTGATCTATCTCGGCTGCACGATCCCACTGGCGCATCTCGCGGCACGGATCGAGCGCCGGCTCGGGCGGGGGCGCTAGCGGCGATGGGCGAATTTCTGCGCAGCATCGCCGAGCACCTGCCGGAGTGGCTGCCGCAGCTTCTGGTGGCGTGCGGCGAAACGCTCAAGCTCACCGTGGTCTCGTTCGTGATCGCGGTGGTGGGGGGCGTGCTGCTCGCCCTGCTGCGCCGCTCCGGCAGCCGGCTGCTGCGCGGGGCGGCGATCGTCTACGTCGAGATCGCCCGCGGCATGCCGGCCCTGGTGATCCTGTTCCTGATCTACTTCGCGCTGCCGACGGCACTGCCGGCGCTGGAGTTCGATTCCTTCACCGCCGCCTGCATCGGCCTGGGCCTGCAGGGTGCGGCACTGCTGGGCGAGATCTTCCGCGCCGGGCTCGCGGCCGTCGACCGCGGCCAGCGCGAGGCGGCGCTGACCCTGGGGCTCACGCCGCGCCAGAGCCTGCTCTACGTCGTGGCGCCGCAGGCGGTCCGCGTCGCCTTGGCGCCCACCGGCAACTACGTGATCGGGCTGCTCAAGGACACCTCGATCGCCTCGATCATCGCCGCACCCGACCTGATGCTGCGCGCCAAGGATCTGGCCTCGTCGAGCTTCCTGCCGATGCAGCTCTACGTGCTGGCGGCGATCCTCTATTTCGCGATGAGCTGGCCCTTGGCCCGGCTCGTCCGCCGTCTGGAACTCGCCTATGCCGCCCCGCACCGGTCGTGACCGGCCGCGTCGCGGGGCGTCGTCGCGCGGCCCGGGGCCGCACCAACGAAGCGGAGGGATGAGGATGGTTTCGAGCTCAGGTTCCGCCACCAGGCGCACAGGGCTGCTGGCCCTGGCGGCCGCGGGCATGGTTCTGGCCGGCCTGCAGGCGCAGGCGGCACCGAAGACGATGGAGCCCGGCAAGCTCACCATCGGCATCAACGGCGACCTGCCGATGACCAGTCTCAAGGACGGCAAGCTGATCGGCACCGACGGCGAGCTGATCGCCGCCATCGCCGGCCGGCTCGGCCTCGAGGTCAACGTGGTCCAGATGGAGTGGTCGGCGCTGATCCAGGCGACCAAGCAGGGCAAGGTCGACCTGATGCTCGGCTCCATGGGCTGGACCAAGGAGCGCTCGGGGGTGATGCTGCTGAGCGACCCGATCTACTATTTCGGCACCTTCCTCTTGCAGAAAAACTCGTCGAGCTTCTCGACCTTCGAGGACATGAAAGGGCATTCGGTCGGCACGGTGACCGGCTTCACGCTGGTGCCCGAGCTCAAGTCCGTCCCCGGCATCGGCGAGGTCAAGCTCTACGACACCTCCGACGGCGTGATGCGCGACGTGCTCGCCGGCCGGCTCGACATGGCGGTGCTGGACCCCGGCCTCGTGCAGTACGCGATCTCGCAGCATCCCGAGTGGGACATCCACCAGGTGGCGTTGAAGCCCGAGCCCGACAAGTTCCCGATCATGTCCACCAAGTATTACGCGATCATGGGCATGTACAAGGAGCTCGGCGAGCTGGAGCAGGCGATCAACGCCGAGATCGGCAAGGCCTGGGCGTCGTGCGAGAACGTCAAGACCATGTCCAACTACGGGCTGGGCGACCCGGACTGGTTCACGCCGCCCTCGCCGGACTACCGCGTCGGTGTCGACCGGCCCGAGGGCTGGAAGTCGCCCACCTCGCCCGAGAGCTGCTTCAAGAAGTCCTGAGCGGGTGGTCGATCGTGTCGGGGCCGGGCGTGATGCCCGGCCTCAGCCGGCGGAAGCGCCGATTGTCCGGATCGCGGGCCTGCATAAGCGGTTCGGCGAGGCCGAGGTGCTGCACGGCGTCTCGCTGGAGGTGGCGCGCGGCGAGGTGGTGGCGATCGTCGGGCCGTCCGGCTCGGGCAAGACCACGCTCCTGCGCTGCATCAACTTCCTCGAGCGCCCGAGTGCGGGCGAGATCTGGGTCGACGGGCAGCGCATCGGCCAGGAGCAGCGGGGCGGCCGGCTGCACGAGCTGTCCGATCGCGAGATGGCCCGCGAGCGCGCCGAGATCGGCTTCGTCTTCCAGCGCTTCAACCTGTTCCCGCACCTGACGGCCTTGGAGAACGTGGCGCTGGCGCCGCGCAAGGTGCGCGGGCTCACGCGCGAGGCGGCAGGCGAGCTCGCCACGGAGATGCTCACCAAGGTCGGCCTCGCCCACAAGCTCAACGACTATCCGGAGCGGCTGTCGGGCGGCCAGCAGCAGCGGGTGGCGATCGCGCGCGTGCTGGCGATGCAGCCCAAGCTCATCCTGTTCGACGAGCCGACCTCGGCACTGGACATCGAGCTGGTGGGCGAGGTGCTGCGCGTGATGCGCCAGCTCGCCGAGGAGGGCCGCACCATGCTGATCGTCACCCACGAGATCCGCTTCGCCGGCGAGGTCGCCGGCCGCGTGATCTTCATGGACCAGGGGCGGATCGTCGAGCAGGGCCCGCCCGAGCTCATCCTCAAGCGGCCCAGCCATGAGCGCACCCGCGCCTTCCTGCAGAAGATCCTGACGCCTGGCGAGGACGCGTAGGCCATGCGGATCGCCGCCATGGAGACGATCTCGGTCAACGTCCCCTACCGGCATGCCGAGGTGAGCTCGCGGGTGCGCCGCGGCGGGGTCACCGCCGTCCTGGTCAAGCTCACCACCGACACCGGCCTGACCGGCTGGGGCGAGGCCTGCGTCGGTGCCGATGCCGCCTCGATCGAGGCTGCGCTCGCGGCGATGCGGCCGTTCGTGCTCGGCCGCGACCCCTGGACCGGGGAGGCGATCGCCCGCGACGTCTACCGCACGGGCTTGTGGGACTACCGCGTGCAGACCGGCAACTTCGCCTTCGCCGGGATCGACATGGCGCTCTGGGACCTGTGCGGCAAGGCCTGCGGTCAGCCGCTGCACCGGCTGTTCGGCGGCCCGGTCCAGGAGGCGATCGACTATTTCTACTATCTGGCCCAGGGCACTCCGGAAGATCTGCGAGCGCAGTGCGAGGACGGCGTCGAACGCGGCTATAGCTGCTTCTACCTCAAGGTCGGCATCGACGCCGCCGCCGAGGAGGCCATGCTCGAGGCGGTGCGGGCGGCCGTGGGCGGCGAGGCGCGGATCAGGATCGACGCCAACGAGGCCTGGTCGGTGCCGGAGGCGGTGCGGCTGCTGAACCGGTGGCACGAGCGCTTCGGCGTCGACTTCGCCGAGGCGCCGGTGCCGATCTTCCCGCTCGAGCGGATGCGCGAGCTGCGGGCGCGCACGCCGGTCGCCCTGTGCGCCAACGAGGGGCTGGGCAGCCAAGCCGACGCCTACCGGGTGATCACCGGGGGCGTCGCCGACATCGTCTGCTTCAGCAGCTATTGGGTCGGCACGCTGCGCCGCTTCCATACCCTGGCCTCGCTCGCCGGCCTGCTCGGCATCGGCGTCTGCAAGCACACCCACGGCGAGCTCGGCATCGCCGCCAGCGCCGCGCACCACCTGATCCTGACGCTCGCCAACGCCACGCCGGGTGCGCAGCAGACCGCGGCGGTCATGGCGGACGACGTGCTGACCGCACCCTTGCCGATCGCCAGCGGGCCGCGCTGGGGCGTGCCCGAAGCGCCGGGCCTGGGGGTCGAGGTCGACGAGAGCAAGCTCGCGGCGTTCGCCGAAGCCTACCGCCGCGACGGCCAGTTCCTGCCCTATGCCGCATGAGGAGAGCCCGATGCGCACGCCCGTGAAGACGCACCTGCCCGGCGACGAGGCCCCGATCGAATGGGCCGTGACCGCCGACGGCGTGCTGTACACCGCCCACATCCCGATGCGCGCCGACGGCTCGATCGAGACCGGCCCGATCGAACGGCAGGCCGAGGTGACCTTCGACAATCTCAAGCGGACGCTGGAGGCGGCCGGCGGCACGCTCGACGACGTGACCCAGGTTCTGATCTACCTGACCGACGGGGCAGCCTTCCAGGGCATGAACGCGGTCTACCGCAAGTTCTTCGCCAAGCCTTTCCCCAACCGCGCCACGGTGGTGGTGGCCGGCCTGATGGTGCCGGGGGCGCTGATCGAGATCGTCGCCTACGCGCATCTCAAGCGCGGCTGACGGGACAGCGATGCGGGTCGCCGTCGTCGGCGCCGGGCTGCTCGGCGTCACGACCGCGTGGTATCTGGCCGAGCGCGGCCACGAGGTGATCGTGCTCGACCGCAACGCCCGGCCAGGGGAGGGGGCGAGCTTCGCCAACGGGGCGCTGCTCACCCCCAGCACCTCCGACAGCTGGGCGGCACCCGGCACGCCGCTGAAGATCCTGAAATGGCTGGGCCAGGTCGACGCACCCATGCTGCTGCGGCCGCGGGTGCTGCCGGGCATGCTGGCCTGGGGTGCGCGCTTCCTGCGCGAATGCGGCGCGGAGCGCTGGCGGGCCAACACACGCGCCAACTTCGCGCTCGCCCGGTTCAGCCTCACGGCCCTCGATCGTCTGGTGGCCGAGCAGCGCCTCGACTTCGACCGCAACCCGCCGGGCCTGATCAAGCTGTTTCGCGACCCTTTGTCGATGGAGAGCGCGATCCGGGCGAGCCGGCTGTATCAGGAGCTCGGCTATCCCCTCCGGACGCTCGATGCCGGGCAATGCGTGGCCGAGGAGCCGGCGCTCGGGCCGATCCGCGACCGCATCGCCGGCGGCATCCTCTATCCGGAAGACGAGAGCGGCGACGCGCACGGCTTCGTCACCGCCCTGGCGGAGCGGTGCGCGGCGAAGGGAGTGGCTTTCAGGTATTCGGTCACGGTGTCCGGGCTCGACGGCGGTGCCGTGGCGACCTCCGCGGGAGCGGTCGCGGCCGACGCCTTCGTGCTCGCGGCCGGTGCGGACAGCGGGCGGCTGGGTCTGCCGCTGCCGGTCTATCCCGGCAAGGGCTATTCGCTCACCGTGCGCCACGCGGGCTGGAACCGGGCGCCGCGGCGGCCGATCGTCGACGACGGCCGCAAGGCGGCGCTGGTGCCGCTGGGCGATCGGATCCGGGTCGCCGGCACGGTCGAGTTCGACGGCTGGAACACGAGCGTCGACCCGGTGCGCGCGGCGATGCTCGACCGGGCGCTGCACGACGTCCTGCCGGAGCTGCCGGCGGAAGGCTCGGCACCATCGCGCTGGGCCGGGCTGCGGCCGCTGACGCCGGACGGCCGGCCGATCGTCGGCCGGAGCGGCGTGCCCAACCTGTTCTTCAATACCGGCCACGGGCCGCTGGGCTGGACCCTGGCCTGCGGCTCCAGCTTGGCGCTGGCCGAGCTGATTAGCGGCCGGCCGCCGCCGCTCGACCTCAGCCCCTTCGCTTGGCCGCGGGCCGCATGATTGCTCGCCTGCCATCGCCCATCGTGATAAAAGTCACTCCCGAGCGCGACGCGGCCATTTATGGTGCCGCAGCATGAAATCGCGGGCGGTCCGCAAGCGAATGCTCCGGAGCTGAGCATGGTCGACCGGGAGGTGACGGTCAGGCCGGAGTCCGGCGGTGCGGACCTGTTCCTGTTCCATCGTCTCGAGGGCCGGGAAGAGCTCGGGCGGCTCTATCGGTATCGGCTCACGCTGCTGAGCGAGAAGGCGGATCTGGCGCTCGAGGATCTGCTCGGCAAGGGAATGACCGTCACCGTCCTGCTCGAGGGCGGCCAGCGCCGGCAGTTCCACGGGCTCGTCGCCTATGCCGCCTATGCTGGCCAGGAGGGCATCTACGGTCGCTACGAGGTCGAGCTGGTGCCCTGGCTGTGGTTCCTCGGTCGCGGTCGCGACTGCCGGATCTTCCAGCACAAATCGGTGCCGGACATCGTCCAGGCGGTGTTCGAGGGCTGGACCGCGATCGCGGATTTCGAGCTCAAGCTCGACGAGAGCTATGCCGCGCGCGATTATACCGTGCAGTATCGCGAGAGCGATCTCGACTTCGTCTGCCGGCTGATGGAGGACGAGGGCATCTACTTCTTCCACCGCCACCGCGACGGCGGCCACACGCTGGTGCTGGCGGACGGCGAGGGTGCGCACGAGGCGGCATCCGGTTACGAGCGGCTGCCTTTCTTCCCGCCCGACCAGGCGGCGCGTCGCGAGCGCGACCACGTCTTCGCCTGGCTGGCGCGGGCCGACGTCCGGCCGGGCACGGCCACCTTGCGCGACTTCGACTTCGAGAAGCCGCGCGCCGACCTCACCGGCACCGACGCCGAGCCCAAGCCGCACGCGCTGGCGACGGCCGAGGTCTACGACTATCCGGGCGGCTATCACGAGCTGGCGCTGGGCGACCGCCGCGCCCGCGTCCGCCTGGAGGAGCTGCAGGTCGACCATGCCCGCGTCCGGGCCGAGGCCAATGCCGGCGGCATCGCCTGCGGCAACAAGCTGGATCTCGAGCGCCATCCGCGCACCGACCAGAACCGGAGCTATCTGGTGGTCGCCGCCGGCTACGACATCCAGAGCGAGGGCTACCGCTCGGCGGCCGACACGCAGCGCGAGCAGTTCCTGTGCACCTTCGAGGCGCAGGAGCTGCGGGTGCCGTTCCGCCCGCCGCGCACCACGCCGCGCCCGGTCGTCGGCGGGCCGCAGACGGCGACGGTGACCGGCCCCGCCGGCGAGGAGATCTTCACCGACAAGTATGGTCGGGTGAAGGTGCAGTTTCACTGGGACCGCCAGGGCAAGCGCGACCAGGACAGCTCCTGCTGGGTCCGCGTCTCGCAGCTGTGGGCCGGTGCGGCCTGGGGCGGTATCCACATTCCGCGCATCGGCCAGGAGGTGATCGTCGACTTCCTGGAGGGCGACCCCGACCAGCCGATCATCACCGGCCGGGTCTACAACGCGCTCGCCATGCCGCCCTACGGCCTGCCCGCCAACGCCACCCAGTCCGGCATCAAGAGCAACTCGTCCAAGGGCGGCGGCGGCTCCAACGAGCTGCGCTTCGAGGACAAGAAAGGGTCCGAGCAGGTCTGGCTGCACGCACAGAAGAACGAGGACATCGTCGTCGAGAACGACAAGACGGAGAAGGTCGGTCACGACGAGACCATCGGCATCGGCAACGACCGCACGGAGACCGTCGGCCACGACGAGACGATGACCGTGCTCAACAACCGCACGCGGACCGTCGGCGTCAACGAGACGGTGACGGTCGGCAGCAACCAGACCGTCACCGTCGGCGGGATGCGCGCGGACACGGTGGCGCTGGCCGAGGTGCGTACCGTGGGTGCCGCGCAGCAGCAGATCGTCGGTGCGGCGCGCAACGTCACCGTCGGCGCCCTCCAGGCGCACGAGATCGGGCTCAGTGACAGCTGGGCCATCGGCACCAGCCGCTCGGTGGACATCGGCAGCAGCGACAGCCTGAACACCGGCAGCGACCGCTCGGCCGACATCGGCGGCGGCGACAGCCTGAAGGTGGCCAAGGATCGCTCGGGCGACGTCAGCGGAAACGACAGCCTCAAGGTCGGCAAGGACGGCACGATCACGATCGGCAAGAACCTCGCGATCAGCGCCGGCGAGCAGATCACCATCACCACCGGCAGCGCCTCGATCACCATGAAGAAGGACGGCACGATCACGATCGCCGGCAAGGACATCACCATCGACGCCTCGGGCAAGATCAACGTCAAGGCGTCGGGCAACATCACCATGAAGAGCAGTCAGAAGATCCTGCAGAATTGAGGGCGTAGGCGATGGACCAGACCGCTCAGCTTGCCCGGATCGACGGGGTGGTGATCGGCGTGCTGATGGGCTTCGCCGCGGACGGGGCGCCGCTCGTGGTCTATCCGGGCAACCAGGCCGAGGCGGCGGTTCCCGCGCGGAGCACGGCCGTGCTCGCACCGGACGATGTCGGCCGCGAAGTGGCGCTGCTGTTCGAGGGCGGCGATCCTGCCCGACCGCTCGTCGTGGGACGGCTGATCCGGCCGGAGGCGACGCCGGCTTTGACGGTGCGCGACTCCGTCGCGGAGACGCTGAGCCTCGCGGCGGAGCGTGAGATCGTCCTGCGCTGTGGCAAGGCCAGCATCACGCTGACCAAGGCCGGGAAGGTGCTGATTCGGGGGGAGTACATCTCGAGCCGGAGCAGCGGCGCCCATCGCATCAAGGGTGGATCGGTGCATCTGAACTGATCAATGCACCGCGTCCTCACACACATCATCGAGCAGCACGCCGAGGAGGCGGCGTTTTTATGGCTATTACGCGATCGGGTGGTCGACGCGCCGCACTACACGCGCCGGCATCTGGCGAGCCATGATCAGCGCATCGAGGCGCATCTTGACGGGCTAGTGATCGCAGGCGAGGTGGCTTCCGAGATAGCTAGGGCGCTGCTCGCAGATCACCAAGAGTCCGGTGAGCTGTTCGTGCTGACGGCCCTGGCTCTGGAGACTGACGCTTCCTCCCGCCTCGAGCACGCGATCGAGGTGGCACGGGGCAGCCCGGATTGCCGCCGGGGCTTGTTCAGTGCTCTCGGCTGGGTTCCCGCCGAGCGGGTAGGTAGCCGTGTTGCGGGCTGGCTTCATGCCGCCGACCCGTTCCTGCGTCTGACCGGCCTCGTGGCCTGCTCGCTTCATCGGGTCGATCCGGGCCAGCGGCTGAACAAGCTCGTCGATGACGTCGAGCCCGAGGTGTCCGCGCGCGCCTGTCGGCTTGCGGCGGAGGTCGGTCGCGCTGATCTGCGGGCTGCCGTGGCGGCTCACGAGGGGGAGACGCCGTGGTCTGCGTGGGCGGGGGCGATCCTTGGCGACGACGCGGCCGCCCATCGTGCCGCCGGCCAGGCGCTGCAGCACGAGCCCAGCCTGGAGGCGGCCGTGCGGCGATTGGAGATGGCCGTTGCCACGACGTGGATCAGGGCGCTCAACGGCGATCCGCGACAGCGGCGCCAGGTGATCCGGGCGTTGGGGATCCTCGGCGACCCCGTCGCCGTGCCGTGGCTGCTCGCGCGCATGGCCGAGCCCGAGCATGCGCGCTTGGCCGGCGAGAGCTTCACGCTGATCACCGGTGCCTATCTTGACGATGAGCGGCTCGAAGCGACCGAGCCGCCTTCGTCGGCGTCCATGCCGGGCGACGATCCTGACGAAGAGATCGTGGAGCGTAACTCCGACGAGGATCTGCTTTGGCCAGACCTCGAGCGGGCGAGCGCGTGGTGGCAGGAGCACGAGAGCCGGTTCGCCATCGGCAGAAGGCATCTCCTGGGTCGGCCAATCGACAGCGAGTCCTGCGATGAGGCTTGGCGGCGCGGCTACCAGCGCCAGCGGCGTGCTGCCGCCTACGAGCGTGCCGTGGCGAGCCCGGGTGGGCATCTGGACAACTGGCGTGCCCGCATCCGCCGGCATCAAAGCGCCTGAACCGCGATGCAAATCACCGCCAACACCACGCCGTTCCTGGCCGAGTTGTTCACCGCCACGGACAAGCATGCCCGCCGGCATGTGGTTGTGGTCGTCAAAGGAACGTTCGACGTTTCGCCGGACGGCGAGTGCCGCCCTGCGGAGGAGCAAGTGCCGTTTGTTTATACGGACGAGCACTATGGAGATCCCGGCAGCACTTCTATTCGACTAGAGTGCGACTTCGTGCCGGTAAAGCCGCTGGCAGAGGTGCTGCTTCTTGGCGACGCCGTGGCGCCCCGGGGTCGTCCAGTACGAGAACTGGAGGTGGCTCTGGCCGGACCCGGATTCAGCAAGCGCGCGATCGTTACCGGGGACCGGATTTGGGAAGAAGGGTTGCGTGGTGTCCAGCCCTCGCTGGCGCAGCCTTTCCTCAAGATGCCGCTGCGTTGGGAGAGGGCTTTCGGCGGTTCCGACCACACGCACGAGCGCGAGTTCCTGAACGGCACCGAGTTGCGCAACCCGGTTGGCGCCGGCTTCCACCTGAACGGTGCGAAGGAAACGATTCTGGGCGCCCCGCTACCGAACATCGAATGGCTCGACGCTCGGCAGAACTTCTGGTCCGATAAGCCCGAGCCGTGTGGATTCGGCTTCGTCGGCCGCGGCTGGCAACCACGGATCAGGTTTGCTGGAACCTATGACCAGCACTGGCTCGATGATATCTTTCCGTTCCTGCCGAACGACTTCGACGACCGCTACTTTCAGTCAGCGCCGCAGGACCAGCAACTCTCCGAGCTCGAGCCGGGTGCCACATTCGGCTGCCTCAACATGAGCGAGAGCGGACGATTTGTTGTCCGGGTGCCAGAGGTCGTCGTGCCTACCCGCTTCGTGTTCGACGACCGCGAGGAGGAGGCGACGTCAGTGTCAGATACGCTCATACTTAAACCAAGCGCTTGTTCCGCGACCCTGCTTTGGCGGGTCAGCCGCCTCCTCGGACGCAATTTTGGCGCCTTACGCGAAGTCCAGGTCGGCCGGGCCAAGCGCACGCGATCTCCCGATAAGCCGCACTTCCACGGACTCGCGGAGCTATTTGAGGCCCGGCGTTTGCGCAGATGAATCCTGGACGAGCGATCGATTGGACTCTGCTTTCGTAGCATATACTTGGTCATGGGCCAAGGCAGCGCTCTCATATCGAATTGGGGAAAGCATGCTGTTCCCACCCGCCTCCAGCCCGCCGCTCAATTCTATGGTTTTGCCCATGGAGGCGTCGAAGTCGGCATGTCAGCGAACTGTGCGACCCGCGGTCCGCATCTTCAGTCGGGCACGGGGTGCGCGAAGAAATAGCGTTTGCCGCGAACGTAGTCTTCCGATCGGGCGCTATCCTCGAACTCCTCGATAATCGCGAGGACGCGGAGGGGCTGTAGAATCTCATCCACATAGAATCCTGAACAGTCGACTCCGGTGGTCGCCTCAAACTTGTGGCGCATGTAGGAATCCAGACGGCCCCCATTCACACTGTCGCAAATGCCGGCAATTAATCTCTCAACGGAAAAGAGATCGCCGAAGAGGACGATCGCATCTTCAGTTCCGACGCGAGCCGCAGTGTCGTTGAACCGTCCGCGGACCATGGAGGCGTAGGCAGCGAAGTTGTGCAAGCCGTCTGTGTCTGCCAACGGCCCCGGTTCGGGCTCCAGAAGAAAGGATATCATCTGGACGAGCGCAGGAGCATCGACGAATTCTGCGATGCTCTCAAGCGTTTCCAGCAGCGTCGGCACCACCGTCAGATTTCCCCAGACCGCGAGGCTCCGGCCAAGATCCACGGAATATGTCGGATCGATCACGCTTGTAACTGCCGGTCGCAGGGTCTCAAAGAGCGGCCGGCTGCCGATATCTCCGATTAAGTCGCAGCAGGCCGTGCCAAGCATCCAGCTGTCGGTCTCATCGTAGATCGTCACAAGCCTGCTAACGCGTGAGAAGTCTCCGCGCTTGGCCGATGCAAGAACACTGTCAAATTCTGACCAAATCTCCGCGTCTTCGGCAGACACGTAATCGTCCTGTCCGCGCTCTACCGGGAAGCCATGATAGCCACTGCCCTCCCAGTTCAGCTCCTTGTAACGTCCGCGCATCTAGTGGATCTTTCCCTATGTCACGCCGAGGGCGGCGCGGCGCACTTCGAGCTCCTGACCGTTCCAGGTATCGAGCAGGCCGTCTACGTCTTTGCAGTTCGCGCATTTCTTGAAGTGTGGTTGAGTGTTGTTTTCATTCGACGGACAACCACCGGCCGCCCTTGGAGTTGTATGGTCGAGTTGCAGCACCTTGTTTTGCGCCCGCACCTTTGCATCTGGGTCACTCCCACCCAATGCGTCCCATTGCGCCTTGCTGATGCCAGTCAATGGTTCGACTGCACTGGGACCGGCGAGTGCCTTGAATGCTCCTTTTGCCTTCGGCATCTTGTGATGCTCACGCAGCCTATGCTGAACCTTGCTAGAATAGCCTTTATCAATGGCCTTGGCTTCCGTCGAGGAGGTAACTCGATAGACGTCGCAGGGTGGGTCCGACTTCCTTTCCGCCTTTCCGGCGTTTGGACAGCTTCCACCACTGCATGGCTTGGCTGCCAACTGCTGTCTGCGCGTCAGGCCACCCCCGGGTGGGGTATCGTCCAGTCGATAGAATTCGTGGAAGGCCAAGGGCTCGCGCGGCTTGGCCGAGCCGTCGCTCGCGACGATAGTCTGTGGCAGGGCCGATGGGCACTTTCCACCGTCCTGCCCGCAACATGGGCATTTCGGAATTGCCTCGCCTATGCGATCGAGAGCGGTCTGTTGCTCCAGAGTAGGTTGCGGCGGCGTCCCACCGGGATAGCTTGCATGATTCGAGGTCGTGAGGTCGATGTGCCGGCAAACATTCTTGCCTTCGAACTGCACGTCCATCGACCAGGCCTGGAAGTACGTCTTCCCGGTGATCTGGTGCGTGATGACGCTCGCGCCGAAGCTGCGGGTCGCCGCTTCGTTGCCGAGAGCGGGCGGTTGATAATAGGACTGGTGGGCCAGGGCGCTCGGTTTGCCGCCGATCTCGACCGTCTTGGAACCCTCCTTGAGGTCCGACGAGAAGGCCGTGTCCGGATAGGGCACAGGGAGTGGCCCGGCCGGGGGCGAGGGGGGTGACAGGCAGACATCGGGGAATTGGGCGATCGATTTGTTCATTCCCGACTTTGCCGCGATCTCCCACATGTTGGCGAATACGTTGCGGGTCACGCGAGCGCCCCTAGTGTCCGACCACCGCAGCGGCGCGCGCGCCGAAGACGGAGCTGCCGTGCAAAGCGGCAAGGGGGCCCGGCGCATAGTCTCTTTGAAACGCCTGTCCAGCCCAAGCGAGCTGCACCAAGCCGGCCGCGGCACCACAATCGCCGATGCAGTCGGCCGGGTGCCAAAGTGGTTGCGATGGGCGCACCTTACGCATCAATCGGGTCTGCGCCAGCACCAGCTCCTCGAACGCGTACGATTCGCCGGCGACATCGCTGAGGCGGAAGTCGACGTCGTGCAGACCGATGCCTGCCTCGCGCAGCGCCTCCCGGAGCGCGACCGTCAATCCCTCGGCCCGCAGCGGCTCGTCGTTGAGAACCGTCGCTGCTTCAGTGGCGAGGCCGATGCCCTTGACCACGACATGCCCTGGCGCATGCGGCCGCAAGGTGGCCAGCGCGAGGCAGCCGGCCTCCCCCGGAATGATGCCGTCGGTCTGGGCGCTGGTCTTCAAGCGGCTGTTGCCGTCGAGCCAGCTCAATGTTCGCGCATCGATCAGGCTATCGACCGCGAGGATCAGGCAGGCCTCCTCTCCGTCCACTGCAAGTAGTCTACGGGCCCGCTCAACGCCTTCGAAGGCGGCCACATGTCCGGAGGCGATATGGACTGCTTGGGCACCGCCGAACGTCGTGTCGTGCGGAAATTGCAGCTCTGCCACGATTCCGCCCAGATGCGGCCCCGGTCGCGCGCTCTCGCGCGTGCACAGGATCAAGGGCATGTGCCCCCAAGGAAGATGGCTGCCGAGTTCCGCATCAAGACTTTCGAGTACGAGTTGGGCAATTGCCACTAAGCGTGCGCGGCCGCGCATCTCCCATGGCAGATCGGGAATTATGGCGCCGACTATGGGCTCACCTAGGTCGTCCTGATAACGCAACTCCGCGAACGCAGAGATCTTCGCGCGCAATGCCGCGCAGGTGCTGTCCACCGAATAGCCGAGGGGCGAAACCATGCTCAGGCATGACAGGAAAACCATCAAACCCTCGCGGTGCACATCCGGTATCGACCCGCGCCCATCGAGAAGTCCGCCAGCAGCCGCATCGCGTTGATCAGCTCCATGCGGCGGCCCCCGGCCAGGTCTTCTCGCGGTCCTCGGCCTGGGCCAGGACGGTGGTGACGTTGTCGGTGCCGCCGGCGGCGAGGGCGGCCTCGACCAGGGCGGCGGCGCCGAGGTCGGCGGCGTCGGTGGCGAGCAGGCGCTGGGTGGTGGCCTCGTCGATCAGGCCGGTCAGGCCGTCGCTGCACAGGAGGAACAGGTCGCCGCCAGCGAGCTCGCCCTGGGCGCGGTCGAGCTCGAGCGGGCCGGGCAGGCCGACCGCACGGGTGATCCGGTTGCGCATGGGGTGGCTCTCGGCCTCGGCCGCGCTGAGGCTGCCCGCGTCGACCAGCTCCTGGACCAGGCTGTGGTCGCGGGTCAGGCGCTCCAGCGTGCCGGCGCGCAGGCGGTAGACGCGGCTGTCGCCGCACCAGAGCACGGCATAGTGGCGGTCGAAGGCGACCAGCACCACGACGGTGCTGGCGCAGAGATCGCCCGTCGCCTCGCCCAGGGCCTGGATCTCGGCGTGGGCCGCCGCCAGCGCTCCCTCGACCGCACGCAGGTGGCCGGGCGCGTCGACGGGTGCCGGCAGCCGGTCGAGCGCGGCGACGATGGCGGCACTCGCCACCTCGCCGCGCGCATGCCCGCCCAGCCCGTCGGCGACCGCCCACAGGCCGATCTCCGGCCGTGCCAGCCAGGCGTCCTCGTTGTGCTCGCGCACATGGCCGACATGGGTCAGGCCGGCGCTGCGGAAGGTGAGGTCGTCGTTCATGCCGGCGCCATCATGGGCTCGCGCAGCAGGCGGTGGAAGTCGGCGTCGGCCGGCAGGGCCGGAAAACGCAGGGCTCCGGGCGGCACGAAGGGCGAGCCCACGCCCCAGAACGCCACCGGGTCGTCCGCCGCCTCGGCGGCGTCGGGGGCGGGGAGTGCCGCGAGGCCGGCCAGCCAGCCCTCCAGCGGGTCGTCCTCCAGCGCCAGGCGCGCATGGGCCTCGAGCGCGTCGTACCAGGGCTCGCCGGCGGCCGGGGCGGCGGCGGCCAGGGTGAGCGGGAACCAGCGGCCGACCGCGTCGACGCTCGGCACCATCACCCCGGTCACGGGCAACGCGCCCGCGAGCCCGGCGGCCAGGGCGAAGCGCCAGGCGGGTGCCTCCATGTAGGCCGGCAGGAACTCCTCGCCGAGCTCGGCCCGGGCTGCGGCGAGGCCGCGCTCGAGCCAGTCGTGCCAGGCCTCGGTGAAGGCGGGATCGAGGCCGCGGGCGAGGAAGTCGCCGAGCACCGGCAGCTTGCCGAACACGCCGACCGGGGGCGTGGCGTCGCTCACAGCGAGGCCGGGCAGGCGAAGCCGCCCAGGAGCGAGAGGTCGAACGGGTTGTCGACGCTGCCGGCCTTGAGCTTGAAGCGAGCGCTGTGCCCGCCCGCGGCGAGAGTGAACTCGAACAGGTCGGGCTGGCCGCCCGAGGTCATCTGCGAGCGCTGCAGCAGGCGGAACAGGGACCAGGGCCCCTCGACGCTGTCGATCATCGGTGCGCCGCCGCCCAGAGGCGCGAAGCTGATGCGGACGATGCCCGTGCCGGCCGGACCCGGCCAGACGAAGCCCTTGGGCTGGGAGGGCCCGTGGTCGTAGCTCAGCTTCTGGCCGTCGAGGTCGAGGGTCACGCTGGCCGAATCGTTGTCGAGATCGAGCGGCGTCAGAGTGAACCTCGCCTGGAAGGTGCCGGCCGGGAACAGGCTGCGGCCAATGCGGCGCGCGCGCTCCAGCTGCGCCAGGGAACCCGCGGCGAGGCCGGTGCCGGGGTTGGGCCGCCAGGGCCGGCGGGAGGTGTCGACGAGCGCGGCGAGATGATCGGTGACGAAGCCGTCGATCAGCCCGCCGCTGGCGAACAGGCGCTGCACGTCGTCCAGCGCGGCATCGCTCCCGCTCGCCGGAGAGAACGGGAAGCGGCCGTTCAGCGCCTGGGCGCAGAACGGCGTCACGTCGGTCTGCCAGACCCCGTTCACCTGCTGGCGGATGCCGCCGGCACTGATCGCGACCGCCTTCTGCGCCACGCCGGCGAGCATCTGGTTCAGGGGCTCCGGCAGGCCGGTGGCCGCCTTGGCCAGCTGGGCGGCACCGGTCGGCCCCATGCGGGCGAACGCCTCGCCGGGATTGGGCGAAAGGGCCGCCTGATTGAGCTTCTCGTTGAGATTGCCGAGCGCCGCGAACGCCTCGTCGAGCTTGGGCGGCGCCCCGTCGACCCCCTGGACCAGGTCACGGAGATACTGGAAGTGCGCCTCGACCGCGGCCCCCGGGGGAGGGCCGTCGCTGCCGGCCGGTGCCGCATCGGCTTGGTTGCCCAACAGCTTGCTCAGCTTGCCGAGCTTGCTGCCGAGCTTGCCGAGCGCCTTGCCGGCCGACTGCGCCATCTTGGCGGGGTCGGCCGCGGCGTCGGTTGGATCGGCGGGGGCGGCTGGGCAAGGCTGGTCTCGGCGACGATCGACTGCGTCAACAGCTTGAGCGGCGAGTTCGGGCCGGAGAGTGCCTTGGTGGCGTCGACCGCCTGATCGAGCGAGGCCATGGGCGCCAGGGTCACGTCGCGCAGAACACCCTCCCAGGCTTCGATGGCGTCGTCCTCGTAGAGCTTCACCAGGTCGTCCTGCAGCCGCGCCACCTGGGCGGCACTCGGCTCCGGGGCCTGCGTCGAGCCGAGGACCCAGTTCTCGGCGAGTGCGGCCTGCGCGGTCTCGGGCAGGATCGGCAGGAACACCTCGTAGAAGCCGGCATGGGTGAAGATGCCGGGCACGGGCGCCCCGAGCGGCCGGTTGGAGCGGCGCACCAGGGTGGCCGACGCGTTCGGGCCGGCATGCTCGGTGATGGTCCAGGGCGGCAGCTCCCGGACCGCGTCGCTCGCCAGCAGCGCCTCCCAGGCGCGCTTCGCCAGCGGGATCTTGGCGATGGTGGTCTGCGCCCGCGCCAGCAGACCGGCGTCGAGCGTCGGCCGCTCCTCGATCGCCGGCAGCTCCATCGCCAGAGCCGCGAGATGCGGCGCCATCGGGTCGGCGAGCGCCGGGTCGTTGTGCTGGAGGTCGAGCGCGAACCAGCCGGCCACCAGGTCGCCGTCGGCGGGCGCCTGGCCGCCCAGCATGAGATAGACCTTGAGCGCTTCCAAGAGATAGTCCGGGTCGTTGATGCGGACCGCCATCTGCCGCTCGAGCCGCAGCACGAGTCGCGGCAGGAGGAGGTCGCGCAGCGCCTTGCGGTAGGCGACGCCGGCCTGCGCCTCCAGCAGCCCCTGCTGCGACAGGCCGAGGCGCTGGTACCAGGGCAGCGGCTGGGCGGCCGTGGCCTGCAGCTGCGCCAGCTGGTCGAGCGACGGCAGCACCGGCGCCAGGGCGGCATCCGGGGCGGCGAGGCGATGCTTGGCGATCGGCTCGGCTTGCGCCACCCAGGCGGTCAGCGCCCGCTCCGCCGCGAGCTGACGGTCGCGGCTGGCGACGAAGCCGAATGTCCAGGCCGCGACCGCGGCGACGAGCAAGCCAGCAATGCCGGCCATGGCGGCGGCGCGGAGGGCGCGCGTTCGGCGCTGACTGCCGAGATCCTGGCCGGCGAGGCTGGCCTCGGCGAACACCACGTCGCGCAGCAGCCGGGTGAGGAAGAAGCTGCGGTCGCTCGCCTGCGGCTGCGGTGCTTCCTGCGGCAGGCCGAGGCTGCGGCCGATGGCGGCAGCCAGCCGGTCGACCGGCGTGCCCGCCTGGGTGCCGCTGGTCAGGTAGACGCCGCGCAGCGCCGGCTGCGCCTCGAAGCTCGAGCTGCCGAAGGCCGCCTCGACGAAGCGCAGCAGGTCGGGGACCAGGGACTGCACCTGGGCGGAGAAGCCCATCACCAGGGCGCGCCGCTCCAGATCGCGCTCGCCGGCGAGGCGTGCGGGCGTCATGCGGTCGAGGCGCTCGACCAACCCGCCGAACTCCTGCTCGAGCGCCGCGGTATCCGGGCCGCCGGTCGTCGCATAGGGCAGCGTGACCCCCCACACCTGCGCCCGCTCGCGCTCGCCGAGCTGGCCGAAGAACTCGCCGAAGCCGGCGATCAGGTCGGCCTTGGTGAGCAGGAGGTAGACCGGCAGCCGCATGCCGAGCACGGCGTCGATCTCGGTCAGCCGGGCGCGCACGGCGGCGGCGTGGTCGATGCCGCCGCGGCCGCGCTGGCCCTCGATCAGGTCGGTGACGGCGAGTGCCACCAGGATGCCGCTCAGGGGCTGGCGCGGCCGGCGCTTGCGCAGCAGCTCGAGGAAGCCGCGCCACGCCTTGGCGTCGCCGTCGCGGTCGCTGTCCTGGCTGGTGTAGCGGCCGGCGGTGTCGATCAGCACCGCCTCGTCGGTGAAGAACCAGTCGCAGTAGCGGGTGCCGGCGACGCCGCGCAGCTCCTTGGCCTGCGCCAGTGGGAAGCGCAGCCCGGACTGCACCAGGGCCGTGGTCTTGCCGGAGCCCGGCGGGCCGATCATCGCGTACCAGGGCAGCTGGTAGAGCCAGCGCCGGTTGCCCTTGGCCCCCAGCCGCCGCTGCTTCAGCTGCTCGAGCGCGCCGGAAAAGCGCCGTGCCAGCTCGGCGAGCTCGGCGTCGGCCGGGTCGGGCCGTGCCGCCGGAGCGGCGAGCTCGGCCACCAGCCCGGCATTGCGCCGGCGCGCGCGCAGCTGCGTGAAGAGGTTGCTCAGGCCCCAGAGTACCGCGACGACCAGGATGCCGACCAGCTTGGCGGTGTCCGACTCGAACGGCCGCAGCTCGCCCAGCGCCAAAAGGTCGCCGAAGAACCAGATCAGGGCGGCCAGCAACAGGCTGCCGAGCAGCGTCCAGAACCAGCGGGCGGTCAGGATCGCGAGGAGGCTCTTGAGGATCCGCACCGCGCCGGCCCCTACTTCAGCAGCAGCAGCTCGACGCGCCGATTGAGCGCGCGGCCGGCGTCGTCACCGTTCGAGGCCACCGGCTCCGTGTCGGCGCGGCCGTCGGTGGCGACCCGCGCCGGGTCGCCGACGGCCGGCGCCAGGACGGCGCGCACCGACTCGGCCCGGGCCTTGGAGAGCTCCCAGTTGCTGGGGAACCGCGCGCTGCGGATCGGCACGCTGTCGGTATGGCCCACCACCAGGATTCGGCCGGGCTCGTCCGCGAGCGCCCCCCCGAGGCAGCCGATGAGCGGCGGGTAGGCCGGCGTCAGCTCCGCCCGGCCGGAATTGAACAGGCCGGCGCTCGGCAGGCGCACTCGCACCTTCTGGAAATCCTCGCTCACGCCGCTGGGGGGCAGGCCGGCGGCACGCAGGCATTCGGCCAGCGCCGGAGCGATCGTGCTGACCTGGCGGGGCGGCGGCGCTGGCGTGGCGCTGCCGGAGCGCACGATGTCGACGGGCGGGGCGGGCGGCAGGGCCGCGACCAGCGGCCCCAGGCGGTCGGCATAGCCGCCCAGCCGCAGGTGGAACCCGGTGTAGAGGACGGCCGCGATCGCCAGCCCGGCGGTGGCGTAGACCCAGAGCGGGATACGCTCCGAGAGCGGCACGTGGCGGGCGGCCACGCCCTGCCAGTGGGGCGACAGCTCCTCGGGCTCGGCGCCGCCCAGCTGGCGCAGCAGATCCTCGCGCATGCCGGCGAGCATGGCGGCACCGCCGGGCGCCAAGCGGTAGCGCCCCTCGAAGCCCATGACCAGGCAGGCGGCGAGCAGCTCGAGCAGGGGTCGCTGCCGGTCGGGGGCGCGGCGCGCCTGGTCGAGCACGTCGAAGAAGCGCTCGCCGGCGGCGACGTCGTGGTGCAGCGTGCCGGCGAGGCTCTCGCTCTTCCAGGCGCCGTGGGCGCCCCAGGGCGTGTTCAGCACCGAATCGTCGATGAGCGCGCAAAGGGCGTAGTGACCGACCCGGACCAGCCGGCCGTCGACGCCGCGCCCATGCGCGCGGTCCTCGTAGCGGGCAAGCTCGGCCTCGACGCGCTGGCGCAGCACCGCCGGATCGGAGGGCGGCAGGCGCGCGCGCAGCCGTGGCGCCAGCATGAGCAGGCCGAAGGCAGCCTGGACCAGCGGGCCGCGGCCGCCGGTGCCCTCGGGCAAGGGCGCGCCGCTGCCGGCCCGCGGCGGGGGCGGTGCGGCGGCCGGCATCGCCGGCCCGCGCCCCCCGGGCTGCGGCCGGGCGATGCGGGTGCGCTCGGGGTCGTTCAGGCCGAAGGGATCGTCCTGCGCCATTGGCCGCTCAATCCCGAATCGCCCAGCATTCCATGTCCATTCCTTCGCGCAGGTCGCCGGTGACATGGAAGGCGAGGCCGGCCGCCGACGGCAGCTTGCGCCAGTAGTCGTTGTTCCGGTCGAGTTCGAAATAGGTCATGCCGCGATGCAGCGGGATCTCGCGCGGCACCGTCGCCAGATGGCGGATCGGGATGCCCGGCACGGCGGCGCGGACGATGCTCTGCAGGTCCTCGGCCGGTCCGATCTTGATCTGGCCCGGCAGCCGCTGGCGGATCAGCTCCGGCGCCACCGGCGCATTGAAGGCGATCACGAACGAGGCTGCGGCGTAGAGCGAGCGGTCCTGCACGTCGGCCGCGCGCACGCCGCTGGGGTAGGTCTTGAGCGGGATCTGGGTGGCACGGCGGTCGGGCCGCGCCAGCTCGACCAGCAGCCGGCGCAGCTCCTGGAACAGCGGCTTGAGGCTCAGGTCGGGGCGGTCGTGGCGGTAGGGGCTCAGCTCGGGCGGGCGCAGGCCGGAGCCGGCGAAGGCGGAGGCCTCGCCGACCAGCCCCAGCAGCCAGCGGAACAGGTCCTCGGGATGGGCGGTGCGCTGGTCGGCCAGATGCCGCGTGGTCAGCTCCGCCCGGTTGCACAGCATCAGGATCAGGAAGTCGGCGATGTCGCCGGCACCCTGCAGGCGCTTGCCGCTGGCGAAGGCGGCGCGCTCGTCGGCGACGCTGGCGAGCTTGCCGGTCAGCTCCTCGAGAAAGCTCATCAGCACCGGGCTGGCACCGACGGCAATGCTCGGCGGGATGAACTCCGGGTCGAGCACGAGCCCGCCGTCCGCCTGCGCGCCGATCACCCGCGCCACCGCCAGCCCGCTCCAAGCGGGGGATGCCAACGCCGTCGCGTCCAACCGGAAGCGCGGCTGCGCGATCTCGACCTCGGCCTGGGTGTCGGCACCGGCGATGGCGTCGCGGACCTTGACCTCACGGGCCGTGAACCGCACGCCCGTGGGCGGTCGCCCGGACGGGTCGACCTCGATCGCGCCAGCCTGCACGATCGGCAGCTCGAGCCGCACCAGCGTCTCGGCGGCGCCGGCACCGAGGTGCAGCGGCTCGGGCTGCGGCGCATCGTCGGGGATCGCAAACGGCGTGCCATCGGGCATGACGCCGCGACAATGGCGCAGGCCGATCTTGCCCTGCGCCAGCATGCCGGTGTCGAGCTCCAGCTCGCGCACGCCCCAGGCATGGCCGCGCGAGGCGAGCAGGACGTCGCGCGCGAGGCCTTCGGCCCAGCGGTCCTGCTGCTGGAAATGCTGGGTCCGCAGGAACATGCCCTCGGACCAGACGACGCGGGCGCGCTCGCTCACGTGGCGGCCTCGCGGATGACCACGCCCGCGGGCCCGAATTCGGCGGCGAGCAGGGTGGTCTCGTTGGGCGGCACCTCCTTCCAGGCCCGCCACTGGGCGGTGTCGATGGCCTGGTAGGCGGCCATGATGCCGATGACACGGGTCTCTGCGTCCAGCTTCTTCTGCCAGATCTGGTTGGCACCCGGGGCCAGCACGAACTCGTCCACCCCTTTGAGGGCATCGCCCAGCGTGCCGGCGAGATCCTGGTCGAGGGCGAAGAAATCGGCCTCGGCGAACGCCGTGCCGTTGACCAGCCGCAGCACGCGCACCCGGACGGGCTTCGCCTGCCCCTCGGCATTGGGGTTGACGCCCGGCGAGGCGGCGAGCGTCAGGCTCACCACGGTCGGGGCCGGCGGTGGCGGCGGTGCGGCCGGGGGCGGTGGTGGCGGCGGCTCATCGTCGCCGCAGGCGGACAGGGCGGCCAAGGAGGCGACGACGAAGGTCCTGCGGATCATGGCGTCAGCTCCGTCCGGCGCCGTCCGCGCAGCTCGCGGACCTTGCGGTCATAGGCGGAGGCGAAGGCGCGGTCGACGTCGCCCATGAACCGGACCCGGGCCGCCTCGGCGATGTCGGTGAACTTCTCGGTGTAGAGATCCCAGAGCTTCGCGCGGCGGCCGCCATGCAGCAGGATGCCGAGGGCCGAGGATTCGGCGAGGCGCTGCTCCAGCCGCTCGGGGTCGAACTGCGCCAGCAGCGCGTTGACCGCGGCCTGCACGCCTTCGAGCAGGGCCAGCTCGTGCGCCTTGAGGTCGTCGAGGCTCGCCTCCACCGCGTCGAGCGGCTCAAGATAGCCGTCCTCGCGGCGGGTCAGGAGCGAGCGCACCGCCTCGGCCTTGCCCACCGAATATTTCAGCGGGTTGTTGTCTCGGGCGCCGATCACGGTGCGGGCGACGCCGGCATGGTCCTTGATCAGGGCACGGGTGGCGAGGAGGTCGCGCAGGCCGGCTGCCATCGCCGCGAACGCTTCACCCGCGGCGCGCATCATCTCCGGCCCGGCATCCGGCAGGGACTTCGCGTCGAGGCCGGCACCTTCGAGGAACGCGTCGCGCAGATCGCCGCCGCGCACGGCGCGCGCGGGTGGTGGCGTCGGGGGTGCCGGCTTGGGCGCCCGCGGCAGCTCGAATGCCTCGAGCTGCGGCATGGAGTGGTCGCCAGCCGTGACGCCCGTGTCGCGCGGCGGCGGCGCCGGTGCGGGCCGCGAGACCGGCCGCGGCGATTCGTCGAACAGCCCGCCCAGCGGATCGTCGTCCGCCGTCAACGGAGTCGGCGCGGCGGCCGGCTCGGCCGCCCGCTCGACGGCGAGGCCGCCGAGCAGCGTGTCCAGAGAGCGCGGGCCGCCACTGGCGGCTGGGCGGGGTGCGGGCGAGGGTGACGGCTCGAAGAAGGAATCGATCGACGCCGCGGCTTGCCGCTCGCCTTCCTCCAGCGCGACGCGCAGCCGGTGCGCGCCCAGCTCGAGCTGGTCGCCGCCGGTCAGCGGCGTGGGCAGGTGAGGGGGGACGACGCGCCCGTTCAGGCGGGTGCCGTTGGTGCTGCCGAGGTCGACGATGGTGAAGCCGCCGTCGGCGGCCTCGATCACGCAGTGCTGGCGCGAGAGGGTCGGCTGCGGGTTGCTGTCGGCCAGCCGCCAGTCGTTCTCCGAGCCGCGCCCGATCCGCAGCCGGCCGCCATTGTGGCGCCGGCGCTCGCCGCTTGCCTCGGCCTCGATGAGCAGCACCGGCGGCATTCCCGCTCCCGCCCCTCAGTCGAAGTCGTAGGTGAAGTCGCCGTCGGCGGAGACGCCGACATGCACCCGCGCCAGCGGCCGCTCGGCGCGCAGGCGGCCGAGGATCTCGCGGCTGATCCGCGGCAGCAGCGTGCCGGTGAGGATCGCGTCGATCATCCGCCCTCCACTCTCGAGCTCGACGCAGCGCTTGCGCACCGTCTCGACGACCGCGTCGTCGTAGGTGAACGGCACGCCGCGGCTCTCCTGGACGCGCCGGCCGATGCGGCCAAGCTGCAGGCGGATGATCTCGCCGAGCATGGCGTCGCTCAAGGGGTAATAGGCGACCGTGACCAGCCGGCCGAGGAAGGCGGGCGGGAATTCCTTGAGCAGGGCAGGCCGGAGCGCCTCGGCGAGGCCGTCCGGGGACGGCATCAGGTCGGGATCGGCGCACAGCCTGCTGATCAGCTCGGTGCCGACGTTGGAAGTCGCGAGGATCAGCGTGTTGCGGAAGTCGATGCGGCGACCCTCGCCGTCCTCCATCACGCCCTTGTCGAACACCTGGAAGAACAGCTCGTGGACGTCCTTGTGCGCCTTCTCGATCTCGTCGAGCAGCACGACGCTGTAGGGCTTGCGGCGGACCGCCTCGGTCAGCCGGCCGCCCTCGCCGTAGCCGACATAGCCCGGCGGCGCGCCCTTGAGCGTCGAGACGGTGTGCGCCTCCTGGAACTCCGACATGTTGATGGCGATGACGTGGTCCTCGCCGCCGAACAGCTGCTCGGCAAGCGCCAGGGCGGTCTCGGTCTTGCCGACGCCCGACGGGCCGACCAGCAGGAACACGCCCTTGGGCTTGGTCGGATTGTCGAGCCCGGCGCGCGCCGTCTCGACGCGCCTGGCGATGGCGGCGAGCGCATGGTCCTGGCCGATCACCCGCTGCCGCAGCCGGCCCTCCAGGCCCAGCACCGCGTCGATCTCGTCGGCGACCATCCGGCCCACCGGGATGCCGGTCCAGCCCTCGATCACGGTGGCGACCGCCTGGCCGTCGACCGCCGGCAGGATCAGGGCGTGCTCGCCCTGCAGCGCCTTGAGCTCGGCGTGCAGGCCCTCCAGCTCGGAAAGCGGGGTGTCGGACGAGCCTTCGCGCAGCTCCTTGCGCAGCGCCAGGACGCGCTCGACCAGGACCCGCTCCTGCTCCAGGCGAGAATCCAGACCGGCGAGCTCCTCCTGCGCCTCGGCCAGCTCCGCCTGCAGCGCCGCCTCGCGCTTGGGGTCGGAGATCCCGATCCGGGCGTCCTTGGCGAGGGCGGCGAGCTCGGCCTCGCAGTCGCCGATCCGCCGCCGGGCATCCTCGATCGCGGCGGGCGTGCCGTGCTGGCTCATCGCCACCCGCGCGCAGGCGGTATCCAGCACGCTCACCGCCTTGTCGGGCAGCTGGCGGCCCTGGACGTAGCGCCGGCTGAGATGCACCGCCGCCGCCACCGCCTCGTCGAGCAGCTGGACCTTGTGGTGCGATTCGAGCGTCGAGGCGAAGCCGCGCAGCATCCGCACGGCCTGGTCCTCCTCGGGCTCGTCGACCTGCACCGGCTGGAAGCGGCGGGTCAGCGCCGGGTCCTTCTCGACGTGCTTCTTGTACTCGGCCCAGGTGGTGGCGGCGATGGTGCGCAGCGTGCCGCGCGCCAAAGCGGGCTTGAGCAGGTTGGCGGCGTCGCCGGTGCCGGCGCTGCCCCCGGCGCCGATCAGCGTGTGCGCCTCGTCGATGAACAGGACGATGGGCCGCGGCGAGCGCTGCACCTCGTCGATCACCTGCTTGAGCCGGCTCTCGAACTCGCCGCGCACCGAGGCGCCCGCCTGCATCGCGGCGAGATCCAGCGCCAGCAGGCGGACGTCCTTGAGCGCCGGCGGCACGTCGCCGGCAGCGATCCGCAGCGCCAGGCCCTCGACCAGCGCCGTCTTGCCGACCCCGGCCTCGCCGACGATGATCGGGTTGTTCTGCCGGCGGCGCATCAGGATGTCGACGACCTCGCGGATCTCGCGGTCGCGCCCGAGCACCGGATCGAGCTTGCCCGACGCCGCCTGCGCGGTGAGATCGGCCGTGAACCGGTCAAGCGCCTTGCCGCCCGGAGCGCCGTCCAGGGGCGCCGGCGCGGATTCCGGCTGTTCGGAGGCGGCCGCTTCCTCGGTCGAGCCGGCCGTCAGCTCGGCGAAGCGCAGCGCCAGATCGTCCGGCGCCACCTTGCGGAACTCGCCGGACAGGTCGTGCAGCAGGCGCTTCAGGCCCGCTTCCTCCAGCATGCCGTGGAGCACGTGGCCGGTGCGGATGTGAGCCGCGCCGAACAGCAGGCTGGCGCTGATCCAGCCGCGCTCGATCGCCTTCTCAAGCTCGCCCGAAAAATCGATTCGGGACGAGCTCGCCCGCCGCAGCCCGGACAGCCCGCGCTCCAGATCCTTCAGGAGACGGTCGCGATCGAGCTGCAGCCGGTCCACCATCAGCGGCAGGTCCGTGCCGTCGGCGCGCAGCATCAGCGTGACCCAGTGGACCGGCTCCAGGAACGCGTCGCCGCGCTGCTTGGCGAACTCGTGCGCGCCCTTGAGGGAGCGCATCCCGATGTCGCCCAGCTTGCCGAAGATAATCTCGCGGCTGATGACGGGCATGGTTGGTCAAGCTCCCGCGTATCGGCCGCCGTCGAGCACCAGGTCGCCCGCGTCCTGCGCGCGATCGGTGGCATGCAGCCAGCTGGTCCAGCCGAGCCGGCTGCGGCCGTTGAGATGAAGTTTCGGCACCTCGTCGCGGCGCAGCACGAGGCGGGCGTCCCAGTCCAGCTCGGGGCCGGCCACGAGACCGACGAGCCCACCCAGCGGCCGCAGCGCCCGACCGTCCGGCAGCAGCGCCTGGAACTGCGCGAGCTTCATCGGCCCCAGCACGAGCCGGAAGCGGTGGCCGCGCTCAAAGCGGAAGCTGCCCAGGACGGCGTCGAGCCCGAGCCGCGCCAGCCCGAGCCGCGCCCGGTCCTGCCGCGGCAGCTCCAGCCACTCGCCGACGAACTCCTCGACGCGGGTCCTCACGCCAACGAAGCGCTCCACCAGCCGGGCCAGCGCCTCGGGCGGCCGCTGCCGCTGCGTCAGCAGCCCAACCCCGTGCAGCGCGAAGCGGTCCGGCAGGGCGTGCCGGGCGGCGAAGGCCGGGGTCGCCAGCCCGGCCAAAGCACCGACCTTGAGCGCGAAGCGGTCGCGATCCGGGCGGTCCTGCTGGACGGTGGGGCGCGCATTCGCCCAGGCGCGGTAGAAGAACGACAGCAGGCGGTGGTGGAACAGGTCGCAGAAGTCGGCGAAGGTCGTGTCCTGATCGCGGCGCGCGCGCTCCCGGGCGTGCGCGGTGACGTGCAGGGGCAGCGGCCCGTGCGGCCCGAACAGGCCGAGCACATAGGCAGACAGCCGGGCCGGCCGGCCGGGAGCACCCGGATCGAAGGCGGCGATGTCGGCGGGCGGGAAGGCCAGGTGCGGCGGCTGGCCGAGTCGCAGCGACTCGTCGCCGGCACGCCTGCCCTCGCCGAGCCGGGCGCGATCCGGGTACGCCGCCTCGATCAGGCGGATGGCCGCGAAGAAATCGAACCGTTCGGGGCGGGCCGCGAAGTCGCGCAGGTCGGCTGGCCGCGGGCCCCGGCTCATGCCAGCGCCCGCTCGCCGACATGGGCAGGGAAGCGGACGAGCTCGCCGCGCTCGCTCGTGCGCAGGACGGTCTCGGTGAAGCTGTTGATCGCGACGTGGCGGCGGAAGAACACTTCGAGCACGTTGCCGAGCAGCACCGCACCGCCTTCCTGGAAGGTGGCGTCGGCCAGCTCCAGCGTGATCTCGAGGCCGCGGCCGAACGTGATCGGCCCGGCGCCCGGCAGACGGCGCGTGACGCGCTGGGACTTGACCGAGCGCACCCCGTCGACGTGCCGCGCCTGCGCCGGCTCGGCCCGGCTGGCATAGAGGGCGAGCAGGCCGCGCAGCGCGTCGGCGCCGTCCTCGGCGGAGTCGAGCAGGGACAGATAGTTGAGGGCGAGGTGGCCGACCAGGCGCCAAGCCCCCTCGCCATGTGGGCCGCCTTCGGCCGGCTCGGCGCTGGCCAGGGACTCGCGCGGTGCCGTCACCCGGCCCACCACCCAGATGGCGCTGATCGGGCCGCCCTGCTCGCAGGAGAAATGCGCGGTGTCGCGACCGAGCGGCAGGCGCAGCGGCAGGTCGCGATTGGTGCACAGCGTGTCGATGTCGAGCCGGCGCAGCCCAGGCGGCCAGGGCGCGGCATTGCCGTCGCACAGGGAGAGGAAGACCTCGCCGCCGAGATAGCTGGAGCGCGCGGCCTCGCGGCGGCGCTCATCGCCGGCGGCTGCGCGCCGGCCGGCCCGGTGCCGCTCGCTGCCGGTGACGAGGCGCTGCCGGCGCTCGACCGCGTAGAAGGCGCGCTCGTGCGCGGTGTCGGCCAGATGGTCGGTCCGATAGAACGGGGTGAACTCGTGCCGCTCGCGCTCGTCCTCGCCGGTGCCGACCACCGCGGTGACGGCATAGACCTCGAAGTCGAGCGGGCGCACGCGGTCGGCGACGACATGGTGCTCGCGATCGTGCAGCTCGAGCAGGATCGGCTTGGCGCGGCGCGAAAACAGGTTCAGCGCCGGGGTCGCGAACAGCGCGAACTGCCCGGCGGTGACCGACCCGTCGAGGACCTGATCGCCCCTGGCCAGCGGGATCACCAGCTCGACCGAAGTGCCGGCGGCACGGCGCAGCGCCGGATTCAGGCCCGTGAGCTCGATGAACAGGAAGCGCTCGGGCAGGGTGAAATATTCGCGCAGCAGCCGATAGCCCGAGAAACCCAAGGGGGCCTGCGGATAGAGCGCCTTGTCGTCGGCGAAGCCGCAGCGGCGGACTGCACCGGCGTCGAGCCGGGCCAGGATCCGACCGCCGGCGTCGCGCACCAGCAGGCCCTGCGCCCGCGCCGAGAGCGCCTCGTAGAGCCGGTGCGCGATCCGGTCGTTGCCGGCGAGATGCAGCGGCAGCCGGTCGAGCGCGAGCTGTGCGATCGGCAGCTCGCCCAATGTCGTCAGCCGCAGCGCCAGCGCCGCCTCCGCCCGATCCCTGCCGGTCAGGCCCAGCCCGCCGAGCGCCGAGCCGGTCACGTAGCGCGCCTCCGTCACGGCGATCGGCCAGAGGGTCACCTCGTGCGCGGTGGTGAAGGTGCAGCGGGTCTGGTCGCCGGGGGCCATGCGGCCCAGGAGGCGCGTGCCGCGCGCCACGGGAAAGCCGCCCTCCAACGGAGCCGCTGCGGCGTCCGGCTCGAAGCGGACGATGGCCGCAGCCGGGGTCGGTGCCAGCAGGTCGGGATAGACCATCTCGAGGAGATGGTGGGTGAACCGCTCGTGCTCGGAATCGAGCTTGAGATGCACGCGCGCGGCGAGGAAGGCGAAGCCGTCCAGCAGCCACTCGACATAGGGGTCGGCGCAGCTATCGGCCTCGAGGCCGAACCGGTTGGCGACGCGGGCATGGCTGGAGGCGAACTCGCCGCCGAGGTCGCGGACGAAGCGCAGCTCCTGCTCGTAGTAGCGGAGGAACCGCCGGTCCATCAGGCCGCGCCCTCCGCGCCCTCGACCCGCGCCTTGCCCTCCTCGAGGTCGAGCACGGTCCGCACCCGCAGCTGCTCGGGCAACGGATAGCCCCAGAGCTCGCCCTCGATCACCAGCGTCACCGGGGTGCGGATGGCGCTGTCGGCATCGTGGCCCTCGGGGCGGACGCGCACGCCGCGAATGCGCGGCTCGAAGCGCGCGATCGCGGCCTCGACCTCCTGCGCCAGCACGGCGTAGTCGGCCGTGGTGCGCACGCGCCCGGCCAGGGAGGGGATGCCGTAATTGAGGACGCTGTCACGGCAGGCGGGCAGGCCGGCGAAGGCCGGCACCAGCTCGCCGCCCTCGGCCAGCGGCAGCGTTTCGGCCTGCTCGGTGTTCAAGAGATGGGCGAGATCGCGCAGGACGGCGGCACGCAGCTCGGACATGCTCAGGGCGACGTTGCGCCGGTGCTCGGCGCGCCGCATGAGCTCGAGCGTGAGGACGTCTTCAAGTAGATCCTTCGCTTCCGGCTTCAGGCCCGCGAACGGCGCCATGTCGGAAGGCGAGCGGGGGCGGGAATCGAGGCGCGGGTCGTCGAGCAGGCGCTCGAAGGCCTGCTTCTGCGCCGGGTCCAGCTCCTTCTCCAGCGCCGCGCGCCGCTCGGGCAGGCGGGTCAGGGACGAGGCGAGATCGTCGCGCAGGCGGTCGAGCAGGGAAGGCTGCAGCTTCTCGCGCGGAAATGCGTCAGCCATCGCCGTCCGGCCCGAGCCGAACTCGGCGCAGCTCCAGCAGCGGATGGTCGCCGACGTCCGTCGCCATGATCCGCTGGCCGGCGCCGAACTGCCCGCCGGGCATGTCGGCCCAGACCGTCAGGCGCCCGAGCCGGACCATCGGGTCGGCCGCCAGCTCGGAGCCGGGATAGCGCGCCGGCACGAGTGCTGCGATCTCGCCGCCGGCGGCGAGGCTCAGCGTGGCCCTCACCCAGATCAGATCGGTATGGTCCCGCGGCGGGTCCGCCCGCAGCTCGCGCAGCTGGGCGAGCGGCAGCCAGCGGTAGCGGCCGTCGACCACCAGCTCCAGCAGCGGGCCCAGGCGGACGTCCGCGTCCATGATCCAGGCGAAGGGCGTGCCATCCGCCGTGCCTGGCACCGCCTCGGCCTCGGCCAGCGCGCGCTCGCGCAGCTCGGCCGCCGCCTTGCCGGCGTCGCGCGCGTCCAGGCTCAGGGCCTCGCTGAGCATCGCCGCCCAGCCGGGCGGCTCGCCCAGGCACACCGCGCGCTCCGCCCCAGCGAACACCGCCCGGCGCGTGGATTCCGCCTCGACCGCTGCGGCGTACGCCTGCGCCATCGGCGCCGCCTCGGCGTCGATCCCGGCCACTGCCTCGAGCTGCTTGGTGGCCCGCGCCCAGTCGCCGGCCAGCGCCGCCAGCTGAAACAAAGCGAGACGGGGGGCCAGCGCCGAGGGCTTGGCGCGGACCTCCTCCATCACCGTGCGCGTCGCGGCGTCGAGATCCCCCCGTGCCAGGGCCGCCTGCACCGGGGTCGGGGTGCTCGGCGGGCTCACCACGAGCGCGGCACCACTAGACCTTGACGTTCTTGGCGATGTTCCAGCCGATGGTCACCGGCGCGTCGCCGCTGCCGTCGGGCTTCTGCGGCGTATACTCGTACTTGAACTCGGCGAAGTTGATCGTGACGTTCTCGGTCAGGCGGTCCTCGCCCTGCGAGCCGCCGGCCGAAACCGCGGTGATCAGGCACTCCGTCAGGGTCAGCTTGATGTATTCGAGCGGCGATTCGCCCGACTTCCGCACGGTCAGGACGCATTCGCTGACGTGCTTGCCGTTGGCGCAGAACAGGATGAGGTTGGGCGTCGACTTGTCGACGTATTTGGTGACGGACAGGTCCTGGACACTGACCTTGCCGGCCCCGGCGCCACCACCGATATGCGCGGTGCCGCTGTTGGAGGCGCCGAAGCTGTAGGCGAGAACGTCGATCTCGCCGGCGTGCGAGTCGTCCTGCGACTCGCCGTCCGCACCGTCGACCTTGAGGAACATGTCGACTGCCATCGTCTCTCCCCTTCGCTTACCTTGCCGCCGGGTATCTTACCGCGGGCGGTCGTGCGAATCTGTGAGGCTTCTCACGCCGCCTTGGCCGAAGGCAGCTTGGACACCAGCCGCAGGCTGACGTTCACGCCCTCGAGCTGATAGTGCGGCCGCAGATAGAAGCGCGCATTGTAGTAGCCGGGATTGCCCTCGACCGATTCGACCTGGACCTCGGCCGCCCGCAGCGGGCGTTGCGCCTTGACCGTCTCGGAGGAGGTGTCGGGGTTGCCGTCGATATAGTTGGTGATCCACTTCTGCAGCCACTTCTGCATGTCCTCGCGCTCCTTGAAGGAGCCGACCTTGTCGCGGACGATCGCTTTCAGGTAATGCGCGAAGCGGCAGACCGAGAACAGATAGGGCAGCCGGGCCGACAGGTTGGCGTTCGCCGTCGCGTCGGGATCGTCGTACTCATCGGGCTTCTGCAGCGACTGCGCGCCGATGAAGGCGGCGACGTCGGTGTTCTTGCGATGCAACACCGGCATCAGGCCGAGATCGGCGAGCTCCTTCTCGCGCCGGTCGTCGATGGCGATCTCGGTCGGGCACTTCATCGCCACGCCGCCATCGTCGGTCGGGAAGGTATGGACCGGTAAATTGGTTACGGCCCCGCCCGACTCGACGCCGCGGATGCGCACGCACCAGCCGTAGAGCTTGAACGAGCGGTTGATGTTGACCGCCATGGCGTAGGCGGCGTTCATCCAGGCATATTTGTGATGGTCGCGCCCGGTGACGTCCTCCTCGAAGTCGAACGCCTCGACCGGGTCAGTCTTGGCACCGTAGGGCAGGCGCGCCAGGACGCGCGGCATGGCGAGGCCGATGTAGCGGCTGTCCTCGGCCTTCCGCAGCGAGTTCCACTTGGCGTATTCCGGCGTGCTCGCGATCTTGGCGAGGTCGCGCGGATTCATCAGCTCCTGCCAGCTCTCCATGCCGAACAGGCCCGGCGACGAGCCCGAGATGAAGGGCGTGTGCGCGGCGGCGCAGACGTTCGCCATGTTGCCGAGCAGCGCCACGTCCTTGGCGCTGTTGTCGAAATAGTAGTCGCCGACTAGGCAGCCGAACGGCTCGCCGCCGAGCATCGAATACTCGTCGGTATAGACCTTCTTGAAGATCGGGCTCTGGTCCCAGGCGGTGCCCTCGAACTTCTCCAGCGTCCGCGACAGCTCCTTCTTGGAGATGTTCAGGACCCGGATCTTGAGCATCTGATCCGTCTCGGTGTTGTTCACGAGATGGTGCAGGCCGCGCCAGGCACCCTCGAGCTCCTGATAGTCCGCATGGTGGATGATCAGATTGATCTGCTCGGTGAGCTTCTTGTCGAGCTGGGCGATGATCGCCTGCACCGAGCGGATCGCGTCGTCCGACACCAGCCTGGTATTGGCCAGGGCCTGCTCGGCGAGGGTGCGCACAGCGGCGCCGATGCGGTCCTCGGCCTCGGCGTCGCGCGGCCGGAACTCCTTCTTGAGCAGCGACTGGAAGTCGTCCGCCGCCAGGGCCTCTGCGGCCGGGGCCGATGCGGATTCGAGCTGGGCCTGGTCGGCCATGACGACATCCTCCCTCTAGATGGCCGGCCTCAGGCCTGCGCGGCGGGTTCCTCGGGCTTGGGCGCCGACGCCAGCGCCTCGCGCAGCGCCGGGTCGTTGAGCAGCTTGCCGATCAGCGCCTCGGCCCCATCCTTGCCGTCCATGTAGGACAGCAGGTTGGAGAGTTGCTCGCGCGCCTCCAAGAGGCGCCGCAGCGGCTCGACCTTGCGGGCGATCGCGTCGGGCGCGAAATCGTCGAGGCTCTCGAAGGTCATGTCGACCGCGAGATTGCCTTCGCCGGTCAGCGTGTTGGGCACGGTGAAGGCGACGCGCGGCTTCATCGCCTTGAGCCGGTCGTTGAAATTGTCGACGTCGATCTCGAGGAACTTGCGGTCGGCCACGGGTGCCAGCGGGTCGGCCGGCTTGCCGGCGAGGTTGGACAGGACGCCCATGATGAACGGCAGCTGGATCTTCTTGGCGGCACCGTACAGCTCGACGTCGTATTCGATCTGAACCCGCGGTGCCCGATTGCGGGCGACGAACTTGGCTCCTTGGTCCTGCGGCATCGCCATGCGCTCCGGCTAGCGGTTCGTTTTCGCATCGTCGGCGCCCGCCACGGCCTGCAGCTCCTTGAGGCCGCCGGGCGCCAGCTCCTTGATCGCGTCGAGGAAGGTCATCGAGACCAGTCGCTTGGCGCGGCCGACCAGCAGCGGCACCGGGCTCGAGGGCTCGTTGCGGCTGTAGTAGTCGAGCACGCGGTCGAGTGCCGCCACCACGTCCTCGCGCGACTGCACGCCGACTTTGGCGTGACCGTTCGCCCGGGCGGCGGGCGCCGCGTCCGGCGCGACGGCCTCCTGCGGTTCGGCGCCGCCCTGCAGCGGGCGCAGCCGACGCACCAGCTCGCCGAAGCCGAGCTGCGGATCGCCGGCCGTCCCGTAGCGCTCGCGGAACAGCGTCTCCAGCGCCGCGAATACCGCCTCCAGGCGCTGCGCCGCAGCCGGGCCGTCGGGGCTACCGGCGGCCATGGCGACCGCACGGTCGAACTCCTCCAGGAACAGGAGCGTGCTGCGTCGCTTGAGCAGATCGACTGCGGTGGTCTGGTAGTTCGAGCAGGCGAGGCCGCCGAGCGCGCCGAGGCGGGCGGTGAACCGCTCGCGCGGATTGTAGTCCTCGTCGTCATAGGGCGGCAGCTGGTCCCAGTAGCGCTCAAGCCCGGCCGCCAGCAGCTCCATGGCCGAGGCGAAGCCCGTCAGACCCTCCGTCGCGAGCTGGCTCTGGGCCAGCCACACCCACACCCGCAGGTCGCGCGTCTGCCGGGCGAGCTCCAGGATGCGATCCCGCTGGCGCGCCCAGTCGACCCGCGTCGGCTGCTCGCCGACGGCGGGCTTGTCGAGCTGATCGACCTGGGTGCGCAGGTTCGAGAACGAATCCAAGTCCCGGGCATCCGGCCCACACGGCAATTCGCCGCCCAGCGGCTCCAGCAGCTGTGTGAGTGCCGGCTCCATCAAATCCTCTTATGTCCCCCCCGCGCTCGCGCCCGCCTATTGCTGGGTGATGATCTCCACGCGCCGGTTGGCCGCGCTGGTCGGGTTGGCGGGATCGAACAGCTGCCGCTTGCCATAGCCGCGAGCCTGGAGGCGCGCCGGATCGATGCCGTAGGTCCGCTCGAGATAGGCGGTGACCGCGGCCGCGCGGCGCTCGGACAGCCCGTCATTGTAGCCGTCCGGCCCTGCGGCGTCGGTGTGCCCCGCGATCTCGAAGCGGAACTCCATGAGCTCGTCGGACTGCAGCGCACTGCCCAGCAGGTCGAGCTGCTGGACCGTCGCCGGCTCGAGTTCGGCGGAGTTGAACGGGAACAGGATCTCCAGGTTGGGCAGCACGCCGCTGCCCTTCTCGCCCGGCGGGGCGGCGCCCGTGCCGGGCGACAGGCTGCGCGTCGCCCCGAGATCGGGCTTGAGGATGTCGATGAGCTGGTCTCTGGAATAGACCGGCGTCTGCCCCTGCGACCAAGCCGGCCCAGCGGCCGTTATCAGGGCAACCAACGAAAACGCGACAAACCGACCGGTGACCGGCATGGCACCTTCCCCAGTCATTCTCTCTGTACGGCATCCTACGCCGACCGCCCGACTACGACAACGGCCGTGCCGACGCTGTGATGTTCCGCACACTTTGCAGAATTACGGGTGCGTCGCGATTTCGAGTCGGCTCACGGCCACGCTTCCCGCCGGCGCCTTTGCCACGGCGGAAGCCAGCGCCGCCAGCAGATCCTCGACCCGCTCGACTTCGTTGCCGCCGACACCCGCGAGCGGCGTCGAGCTCACGATCGCCACGAGCATGCCGCGCCCGTACGGCGGGGTTACCTCGTAGTCACGCACGTCCGGGCGCCGCTCGTCGGCCTCGACCCCCAGCTTCACGGTCTGGCCTCCCTGGACCTCCGTGTCCTGGGCATAGGGGTTGGGCAGGAGGTGGACGACCTTGCCCGCCGCATCGACGAACAGGACATGGAGATAGCCGCGGCCGACATTGGCAGGCACCCGAATGGTCACGACGACAAAATCGCCCGCGGCGAAGGTCGCATCCGGGTGGTTGAGCGCGATGCCCGGCCCACCGGCTCCGGTGGTCATGGCTTCCAGCCGACCCAGCACGTCGCAGAACGGCGGCTCGACGACCTCGACGGCGACCACGGGCTCGGCACCGGACAAGGTGCTCCCCGCCTCGCGGACCAGGGCCAGGTCCTCGGCACTCTCGACGCGGCCGCGGATCACCGGGGTGAGATCCTCGCCCACCGCCACGTCGAGACGGCTGCACGGCAGATCGAGCAGCCGCCGGGCGATCCCTTCGCGCACCCGCTCGGGATCGACGGCGCGCGTGACGGTGGCGGATGCCAAGGCCGTGGCATGGGCCGACACCGCCGGTGAGGCAGGCGTTCGAGCGGGCTCCGCGGCAACGCGCGGTGCGCGGCTAACCTGGGCCGCCGCGGCCGGAGCGGCGCCGGCCCGCGCGGACGGCGCGACGGCGGACACCGTCGCGGGTAGCGAGGCCACCGCCGGCGACCGGGCCGGGGCGGATCCTGCAGCCACGGGCGGAGAGCGGCTCATCTGTAAGGCTGCGGCAGCGGCGATCCGATCTGCGGCGGCTGACGGCTCCGCCTTTGCCGGCGCGGGGGCGGCGGCGCGTGCTCCTTCGGCATCGGTGGCGACCACCGCGTGTGCCGCTGGTTGCCGCGGCGCTGTTGCGGCTGGTCGAGCCGGCGAAGCCTCGTGCGAGGCGACGGTCGCAGCGGTAGCCGGGGGGACTTCCGCGGGCCGAGCGGCGGCTTGGCCGGGCGCTTCGGCGGTCGGGGCGGTCGCCGGCGCGCTCACGCGCAGGGGCTCGCTGGCTCGCGCGCTCGGGGCAGTCGGCACGACTGCGGCCGCCGCCTCGCTTGCGGCCCGTTTGGCGGGGGTCGGTCCTGCAGCGGGGGCTTCCGTCGTCGGGCGCGCGGCCGGTGCCACTGCCTTGGCCGCGAGCGCCGACGCTGCCGCAACGCTTGCTGCGACCTGGGGGGCGGCAGCGGCCGGTGCCGCCGCGGCGCGCTGCGCCGGCGCCGCCTCGATGCGGGCCGGCTTTACCGGCGGGGGCGCCCGCGGCAGCACCAGGCGCGGCACCTCGACGACGACCTCGATCGGGACCGGCTCGGGCTCCGGCGCGCGCAGCTCGGTGGGCAGGTGCAGCGCCACCGCCATGGCCATGAGATGCAGCAGGAGCGATGCGCCGAGGCAGCCGAGCAGCAGGTACCCGGCATCCGCGGTCCGGGCGATCCTACTTGAAGAGCGGAACGGGACCACGGCTTGAGACCTGCAGCCGGTCCAGGCAGGCGTCGACGGCAGCACCGGCGACGGAGCATGCGGAGACGTCGTTCAGCAGCACCCGCCCGAGCGCGTCGCAGCCGGTGTCCGGCAGGTCGAACAGGCGGACCGAGGTTTTCTGCGCGCGCAGGGGTGCGAGGTCGACCGCGAGCCGCTGGCCGATCGTCCCTGCCTTGTCGAAGCTGACCAGCTCGAGGGTCAACGCGTCATAGGTCTGGTCCGAGCGATTCTGCAGCAGCAGGAACAGGCGGCAGGCGCCATCGGCCGGCTCCAGCTTGTTCAGCTCGACCGTGATCGGCGCCGGGGCCTCCTGCGCCCGCAGCGGGCCGGCCGCGGACCCCACCGCGGCGACCGCCAGCGCCGCTGCTGTATACCGGCTCGGCCGCATCCGCATTCTCCCCAATTCTCGCTTGCCTAGTTCTCGGCTCTGGTTTCGATGGAGATGTCGCCCATGGCGACCCGGCCGGCCCGCTTGGCCTTGGGCAAGGCGTCGCCGAGAAAAGCGAGGTAGGCTTCGCCCGACTCGTTGATCTCGCGAAGCCCTTCATAGAGCGGATGCTCGCTCACGATCGCCACGACGCGGCCCAGCCCGTAGGGCTCGCTGAAGTTCCAGACGCGGTCCTTGGTCGTGGCGGTGGCGGCATCGTGCCCGATCTGGATCGTGGCACCAGCGGCCACGCGATTGCGCGGTGCCATGGGCTCGGGCAGGAGATGATAGACGCTGCCGTCCTCGTGGAAGTAGTCGAGATAGACGTAGAGGTCGCTCTCCGCCTGGGATCGCACCGTGGCCACGAAGACGTCACCGGTGCCGCTGTAGATGCCGTCCGGCCGGTTGAGAGAGATGAGCGGCGGCGGCAGGTCGGACACGCCGATCAGTGCCGCGATGCGCTGGACGGCCTCGCAGTCGGGTGCCGGATGGACGCTCGTGCCGTCCTCGACGCCGGTGACGCCCGGCAGCGCTTTCAGGCGGGCGGACAGATCGGCGGCCGTGGCCTCGGTGGGGACACGGCCCGACAGGCGAATCGCGCCGTCCTCGCCTGCGCTCCACTCCAATGCGGCGCAGGGCACGCCCGCCACGGCCACGGCGAGTGCCGTCTTGTCGACCACTGGCCCCGTTGCTGGCGGCGTCGCCTCGCCGGGTGACGTGACCGGCGGCGACTTTCCCCCTGATGCCAGTGGCGGCGGGGGTGCTGGCTCCTGGAGCATCACCCACACCGCTCCCGCCAGGGCGGCGGCCACCGCTCCCGCACCCAGCCAGGGCAGCCAGCGGACCCGCCGCCGCGGCTGTGGCGGCGGTCGGTCGGCGGCGGAGCGCGTCTGGCCGGGGAAGCCCTCCAGGCTCGCCGGGCGCTCGCTCGGGTTGGGCGCCAGCAGAGGCGTGATCAGCTGCTGGATCGGCTTGGGCAGGCTCGACAGGTCGGGGCGGCGCAGCCGGGCCGCGACCGCGGAGGCCGGGTCGTCCCCCATCGGCAGCGGCCGGCCGCGTGCCGCCGCGGCGAGCACCAGGCCGAGGCTGAACATGTCGGAGCGCTGGTCGACCGGGGCATCGATGGCACCGGCCTGCTCGGGCGAGGCGTAGGAGGTCTTGCCGGTGAAGCCGTGCGAGCCGCCGGCATAGAGGGTGGGCCCGCTGCCGCCCTCGCGGCGGGCGATGCCGAAATCGATCAGGACCGCCTCGTCGAGCTTGCCGCCGGGCAGGAGGACGTTGTCGGGCGAGAGGTCGCGGTGATGGACACCGACGGCGTGCGCCGCCGCGAGGCCGCGCGCCAGCCGCCGCGCCAGGCGCGTCACCTCGTCCACGGTCAGCGGCCGCTCGCGCATGCGGTCGGCGAGCGACGGGCCGTCGACGAAATCCATGACGATGAGCACCCGGCCCGCCTCGTCGCGGAACACGCCCTCGTAGCCGACCACGGCGTTGTCGCGGATGCTCTTGAGCGCCTCGGCCTCGCGGACGAACAGCCGGCGCAGGAACTCGTCCTCGACGAATTCCGGCCGGATCGTCTTGATGGCGCAGGGCGCGCCGGTGACCATGTTGGTCCCGCGATAGACCTCGCCCATGCCGCCGCCGCCGAGCCGGCCGTCGATGCGGTAGGTCCCGTTGCCCAGGAGCGTGCCCGGCGGGATCGACCCCACGGAAGCGCCGAGGCTATCGGTGCGGACATCCCGAGGCTGCGACAAGCGAGGCTCCAGCTCAGCCGTAAGTATCCCCACCACTATGGCGCTGCCGCGACAGCAGCGCTAGCCGCCGCACAGGGCCGCTGGACAGAACAATGCGGGGCGGTCATCCTGACCGGTGGTGACGGACGTCAGTGAATCGGGGATCCGGTCGATCCGGCAGTGCTTTTTGTCACATTTCGTCGGCCGCAGTCGCGCTAAGCCTGCTGCGGAGGGTGGGGAGTAGCGAGATCATGTTCGGTCAACGCAGCGGTGATCGGCCGATCGTCGCCGCGATCGCGGTGGCGATGGCGGGCTTGTTCTGGTCGGGACCGGGTGCCGAGGCCGGAACCAAGACGGTGCCGACGCCCGAAGGGAACACCTGCGGTAAGGCCAACAGTGCGTCCGTGGCGACGCTTTCGGCGGTGATCGAGGCGTGCGACGTGGTCGTTGGCCAGGCCCAGGGCAGGGATCTCGGGCTTTTCCATCGCTATCGCGGGCGGGCCTTGGACCGATCCGGGCAACCGACACGCGCTCTTCCCGACTATGACCAAGCGCTGGCCATTCTGGGAAGCGACTACGACACCCTCATGTGGCGCGCAGCGGCCCGAGAGGCTCTGGGCGACAAGGCTGGCGCCATCGCCGACTATACCCGCCTGAACACCTTGAACCCGAATATTTCCGACTGGCGCCGCAAGATCTTGGCCCTGGGCGGCTCCGTCCAGCCTGCGGTGAAAACGGCCGTCGCGGACGCCACCCCACCGCCGGCCGAGCCGCCGGTGGCACAGGCCAAGGAAGAGCCGCCGCCGACGGAGACCGCCAAAGAGAATCCCGCCGCGCAGAGCGAAGAAAGCCTCGACTCCATATTGGATCAGTATGCCGGCGCGCCCACGATCGCACCGGCGAAGTCGCCAGAAGAGGAGAAGGCGGCGCAGGAGAAGCTGGCCAGGGACGCGGAGCTCGCCGCCTTGGTCCGGCGCGCGCAGAAGGAGCTCACGAGGCTTGGCTACGAGGTCGGCCCGGTCGACGGCGTCATCGGCCGCCGCACCCGCGATGCGATGAACGACTGGCTGAGGAAGAACGGGCGACCAGAACTGCGCGAGCCCGACGAGCCGGTGGTCGTCGCGCTCGAGCAGGCCCCGACACCGGCTACGGCCGAGCCGTCCAAGCCGCTGCAGGTGGCCCAGGGGGAGCCCAAGAGTGTCGAGCCGCCTCCCGCTACGGAGCCGTCACCGTCTGCGCCGCCACCGCAGATCTTCGAGACGAAGCCGGCGCCCCAGCGCGCGCCCGGAGGCATGACGCCGGGTACTGGGCTGCAGGACCGGGTTGTGGCCGCGCGTAGTCAGGAGCCCGATCTGCCAACGCAGCGTGCGCCCAAGACCATGACGCTGCCGCCGTCGGATGGGGAGAAGCGGGTGGCTCTGGTCATCGGCAACTCCAGTTACCAGAACGTCACTCAGCTGCGAAACCCGCGACGGGATGCGGAGGCCATGGCCGCCGCGCTGGAGGAGATTGGCTTCGAAGTCACCGCTGGCTACGATCTCGACCGGAGGCAGATGGAAGAGATCACTAAGAATTTCGCCCGCCAAGCGCGCGACTCGGATATGGCATTGACCTACTATTCGGGCCATGCTTTGCAGAGCAGCAACAAGAATGTACTGGTACCGGTCGATGGACAACTTAGAGACGAGTTCGATTTGCGAGATTTTCTAGGCCTGGATCAGTTGATCCAGGACATAGGTGGGGCACGCAAGCTCGGTGTGTTGATCGTGGATGCCTGTCGTGACGACCCGCTCCGCGGCCGGCGCAATGGTCTGGCCGAGCCCGGCCTGCAGCCTGCGAACACGCTGATCGCCTATGCCGCCGCGCCAGGCAGCGTCGCATACGACGGCAACGGCGCGAACAGCTTCTACGTGACGGCATTGTTGCGCCATCTGAAGACGCCGGGAATGGATGTCCGGCTGATGTTCGGCTCCGTGAAGGAAGACGTGGTACGCGATACCAAGTCGCAGCAACGGCCTGTCGACGTGAACACGCTGGGAGGCGGAACCTATTTTCTGGTCCCCAGTGAGTCGCAGGCAAATGGGATCGCGCTATCCCAACTGACGCGTGGCGAGGTTCGCGCGATCGAGCTGTCGCTGAGCTGGCTCGGATTTTGGTCGGGCGACGCCGATGGGGTGGTGTCGCCTGCCCTCCTTGAGGCATTGCGCCGATCGGGCGCTCAAACCGACGGTGATACGGTGTCGGCGGCGGAGATTGTCGCACTCCACCGCCGCGCCGCACCGGCGCGTGGCCAAATTGCGTTGCCGGCCGTGGGCAATTTGGATGATCTGCAAGAGAAGGCCGGGGACGGTGACACGCAGGCGCGTCGGCTGCTGGGCCAAGTCTACGATCCGTCTTACGAGTATGGCGGCCTGCAGAAGAGCAGACAGCTCGCCCGAGCCAACTACAAACGGGCGGCCAATGCCGGCGATACCGAGGCGGCGGCCCGGTTGGGTCTCATGCCGGCATCGCCGGCCAATCCGCCGGCAGAGCAGCAGGAGGCGCGGCAATGGCTTGAGGCTGCCGCCAAGGCGGGAAACCCTGAAGCAGCATTGAAGCTTGCGGAGCTGCTGCTTGCCCAGGAAGCAGATCCGGCGGCGCGCGCCCAGGCGATCGAGCTGTTGAGAGTTGCGGCCGCCAAGCCGGACACCGAAGGCTTCGCCAACGCGCTCCTGCGGGATCTTGGCTACCAAGTCCAGACCGCCAGCAGCCAGTGACCGCGGCCCTGGACTGATGTTCGCGCACGCCCGCGCCGTCACCATCGAATGGGGCGACTGCGATCCGGCCGGGATCGTCTATTTCCCGCGCTATCTCGCGATCTTCGACGCCTGCACCTGGGCGCTGTTCGCGGCGGCGCTCGGGACCGGCAAGCGCGAGCTGCTTGCCCGCTACGGCACGGTCGGCTGCCCGATGGTCGACCTGCGCACGCGTTTTCTCGCACCGTGCACCTTCGGCGACGAGGTCGTGGTCGAGACCCGGATCGAGGCGCTGCGCCGCAGCAGCTTCGAGGTCCGGCACCGGCTGCTGAAGGCAGGCGAGCTGGCCGTGGAGGGCTCGGAGACCCGGGTCTGGAGCGTCCCGGACGCCGAGCGGCCCGGGCTCATCAGGTCGCAGCCGATCCCGGACGAGGTCCGGGCCCGGCTCGGTGGGTAAGCACGGAGCGGGCGCAAGTCTCGGTGCCGGCCATGCTCATGAGACGTGATCAGCCATCCATTGGGACAACGCGCGCGCACTGCAGCGATTAACCTCGCCGGGCGGCGTGAAGGCGCAGCTGACCGAGTTGTCAGCCATTCCAGGCCAAGTTCGGATCAGATGAGCGGGCAAATCCGCGGCAGGCGAATTGTCGACATTGAAGTAGGAGACGAAGGCGATGTCGGCTGCGTTGGCGAGGCAGAAATCGAGAAAGCCCTGGATGAAGACGGGATTGTCCCACCCTTGGTTGGCCGGACGTGATCCGTCCGTGAGCTTGGCCTTCGTCCATACTCCCCACTCGCCGACGGCGAGCGGCTTGCCAATCGACTTGGCCCACTCGAGCCATGCCGCAATGCCAATCGGCCAGCCCTGCTTGGTGCGTTGATTGAAATTCTTTGCTAGTTCGCTCGGAGTCATGCTGGCCGGCCAAGAATCGTAGTAGTCGGGGCCGACCAGGCGGGCGTTGTCGGGGCAGAATAGCCTGCTGTCAAAGCCGCCCCAGGTTTCCTTGAGCGGGCACCAGTATGTCCAGAGCTGGTCCGGCAGATAGGCATAGTCACTGGAGATCGATACTTGTTTCGATCCGAAGGTGTTCAGGAATATGTCATTGTAGCGACCGAGGGCTTGCCTGACCATCGGGCCATCGACCGAAGGAACGAGGGCCCTGAGGTTGTATGACCGCATCCAGTAGGTGTTACCCCACGCCACCGGCAGATTTGGCTCGTGCGCCGCGCGCAGCACGATTCGTAGGGAAGTCAGCCCATAGCGGATGAAGTAGTCGCGCTTGGCCACCAACATCTTTGTGTGCCAAACGTCATCGAGCCAGCCGTCCGCGGCCATCTGCCAGACCCGACGCTGCTTGGTCGTCCGCTCCTCCGGAGTTTCCGCTCCTGTGTAGGTTGGCGGCGCGGACGTGTTTAGCCAGGTCGTGGGCGTGATGCTGGCGGACCCGGCGGGCCAAGCGGATGGCGGCCCGAATCGCGCGTCGCTGCAGAAAGGGCTGCTCGCCCACATCAACCCGACTACGGACCCATCTACCAGGTAGCGGTGCCAGCCGGCCTTCGCGAAGTTCGACGCCACTTTCGAACCGGCATCGGCGAACGTGGAGGCGCCCTCGAACGCGGTCGCCATGTCCACCCCACGCCCCGCAGGCATCAGGCCGAGCATGACAGTCGGGTTGCCGCCAGAGCCGAACCAGAACGGCAGCCCCGATCGCGGGCTGGGATTCCAGCCGGTTGCCGCTTGCGCAGTCGGCGTGCCGATCAGGCCCTGCATCCTGGCGGCCGCTACCGCCCCGATGCTTCCTGCAAGCAGGTCGCGCCGCTTCCAGGTGGAGATCGATTGTTCGCTATTAAATTTCATTTTGGCGCCCTCCAACCAACTTTAACGCTCATAATCTGACGTACATTTCGAGTCAATATGCATCCAATTATCTTCTTAAGACCATAAAGTTCCACCTACTGGTAGAAATTTAACATAAACTCTATCGAATCGACTCTATCTTTGCTAGATCAATGCGAAGCGATGGATCTCGTATCCTCTATTATTACAGATAGTCTGGTATTAAGAAAAATGAATCTAATACAATTCGACGTCGCGCGATAGTAATAGAAAAACATCAATATGTCCAAAGAAATATGTCGCGTGATCAACCATTGAATAGTGATAAGATACTGTCATGCCACATACTATTATACTTGAATAGTCGAGATTAAATTTCTAGACAGAAAAGACAAAGATGTTGAATATCAAATTAGAGCAAACGATTATCGTTCCGATATAAGAGCCCATCCGGGAATGTCTTGATATGGCTCAAGGAGTTGCGAGCCTTCGGGTGAGCTGGCGGGTGGCAGCGAGGTAGAGCATGGCGGTGCTGCTTGCGACCAGGGCCTCGAAGTCCTTGGCGAGGCGGCGATTGCGGCCGTACCAAGCGAGGCTTCGCTCGACCACCCAGCCGCGCTTGCGGCTCCATTCCCGAAGGGACCGGGACCGTTCGGTCCCGGCGGGCGGCGGGGGAGCACGACGAAGCCGGCAGCATGTTCCGAGCGCTTGACGATCGCCAGCGCCAGCCGCTCGTCGCGTGCGGTCGAGGCCGCGACCTCGCCCTGATAGCCACCGTCGGCGAACAGCAGGGCGAGCCAAGGGAAGCGGCGGCGGATACGGGTCAGCAGCGGGCCGAGGCCGTCGCGATCCTGGACGCTCGCGGGGTGCACGAGGGCGCGGAGCAGCAGGCCCAGCGTGTCGACCAGCACGTGCCACTTGCGGCCCTGGATCTTCCTGCCGACATCGTAGCCGCGCGGGCCGCCGCTTTCGGTGGTCCTGACCGACTGGCTGTCGACGATGCCCGCGGTCGGCTGGGGATCGCGACCGGCGGCCCGCCGGGCCAGGACCAGCAGGCCGTATTACAGCCCGAGCAGGGTGCCGCCCTGCCACCAGCGCCGGAAATAGCCGAACACCGTGCTCTTCGGCGGGAAGCCCTTGGGGCAACATGGCCCATGATCGGCAGCGCCGATCATCCGTCCCGCAGGGCGGTCGCAACCGCGGTGCGACCAGCGCGAACTCGGCATCGGTCAGGTCGCTTGCGTAGCGTTTGGCCGCGCACCCATACTTGGCGCGGGCGAAATCGGTCCACATCGCGGCGCCTCCTCGCTTCACACACGAGACAGACACCACAACCGACTGATTCCGCTCAACTCTCTTCCGAATGGGCTCTAAGTTCCGACTTTGAGTAAGCATAGCCGAGATGTCGATAGCAAAAGTACCTCAAGCCACTTCGAGGGGCCCAGTTTCACTTATCTGACAGCTTGGCCACGGTGATTTCGATGAGAAGAAGCAGCGCACGCCGAATCGAACGCTGGAGCTAGTGCGCGTGCTCGCGACCTCTGGGCGGCTTCGCTAGCTCGGGGGCAGGTGATCGCCGCGGCACTTCTCGCCGGCGCGTTTGCCGCTATGCTGGCCCCTGACGGCGCCACACGGGGGATCTGACGCGTGGACTGGCTGTTGGCCGAGCGGACGAAGCAGGCGTTGTTCGCCTTGTGGTGTCTAGGTTGGGTGATCGTGGCGGTGAAGTCGCTGCAGCCCAATCTGCAGCTGCCGATGGAGCTGTCGGACAAGGCGGTCCATTTCGCCGCCTACGCGTTCATGGCGGCGACGGTCGCCGGCTTCTGCCACGCGCCGGGCCGGATCGTCGCCTGGGCCGCTGCCACCGTGGCGCTGGGCGGGCTGCTGGAGCTCGGCCAGGAGTTCGTGCCGTCGCGCACGGCGGACCTCGCCGACCTGGCGGCCGACGCCGCCGGTGCCGCCTGCGGCGCGCTGCTGGCGCTGCTCTGGGTGTTCCTGGTCGTCCGGCCGCTGCGGCCGAGCCTCGCGCGCTGACCGCTCAGCGGCCGACCACGTCCAGCACCTCGTAGCAGGCGCCCATCGTATGGTAGTCGGTCTTCCCGGCCGGGCTCTTCTCGTCGCTGTACTTCTCGTTGTGGCGATCGAGGATTCGGAACCAGGCGCCGTATTGGTGGTCGACCATGTGGCGCCAGGCAAACTCCCAGATGTGGTCGTACCAGCCCCAGTAGCGCTCCTCGCCGGTGTGCGCGGCGAGCAGCGCGGCCGCGGCGAAGCTTTCGGCCTGGACCCAGAAGTACTTGTCGGGGTCGCAGACCTGATGGTCGGGCGCGAAGCCGTAGAAGATGCCGCCCAATTCGGCATCCCAGGCGCGCTGCATGGCGGTGTCGAACAGGTGGCGCGCCGTCGGCACCTGCCAGGCCGCCGGACGGTGCCGGTGGAGGATCAGGAGGAGCTTGGCCCACTCGGTCTGGTGTCCGGGCTGATAGCCCCACGGCCGGAACAGGTGCCGCGGATCGTCCTTGTTGTACTCCCAGTCGACCGCCCAGCTCCGGTCGTAGTGTTCCCAGACCAGCCCGTCCGCGAGCCCGGCGAGATCGACCGTGACCCGCTGCGCCAGACGCTCGGCCCGGTCGAGATACTTGCCTTCGCCCGAGGCCTCGAACGCCGCGAGCATGGCCTCGCAGCTGTGCATGTTGGCGTTCTGGCCGCGATAGGGCGAGACCACCGCCCAGTCGGCGCTGATCTCGTCGCGGTAGAGCCCGTCCTCCTCGGCCCAGAAGTGGCGCTCCATGAGCTGCCACGCTTCCTCGAGATGGTCGCCCGCTTCGCCGACTCCCGCTTCCAGCGCCTTGGCGTAGGCGAGCACGACGAAGGCGAGGCCGTAGCAGTGGTTGGTGCCGTCGAGGATCCGGTTGCCGGCGCCTAGCAGCCAAGTGTAGCCGCCCGTGGCCGGGTTGCGGTGCGCCTCGCGCAGAAACCGCACGCCGTGGCGCACGGCATCGAGATGAGCCGGCTCCCCGTAGCGGCGCCAGGCCATGGCGTAGTTGAAGACGAACCGGGTGCTGCTGACGAGATGGCGCGTATCCCGGTCGTAGACGGTGCCGTTGTCCTTGAAGAAATGGAAGAAGCCGCCGCGCTCGCGGTCGAGGCAGCGCGGGTGGTAGAACGCCATCGTGTCCCGGATGTGGCTGTCCAGGAATGCCGGCTCGCGGAACGCGGGCAGTGCGTCGGTCATGTCGCCTCGCAGGTCAGCCGAGCGGGATCGGGGCGAGCTCCAGGTCGACCTGCGTGGGCCGGCCCTTGGTCAGCACCAGCGGCGGGCTCGCCGTCGCCATCACCGGCCGGCCCCGGTCGACGATCGCCGCCTTGAGGCGGTAGTCGTGGCCCTGGTCGATCTGATCCAGGAGCACCGCGAGCTCGAAGCGCGTCCCCGACGGGATCATGCCCTCGACCGTGCTCGCCGCCAGGAGCTCGCTGCCGGGTGCCGGGTTGTCGAACTTCTGCAGCTCGACCTGCAAGGCACTTTCCGGCCCGGAGGCGTCGACCAGGTAGACGTAGAGCGCCGCCTCGGGGCCGTAGGTGACGCGCTCCGACCAGTTCACCGCGCCCGAAAGCACGGCATTCTGGTCGGGCTTGGGCCCGGCGCAGGCGGCGAGCAGCAGCAGGCAGACGGTGGGCAGGAAGGATCGCATCGGGGCCTCAGTGGCGGAAGTGGCGCACGCCGGTGAACAGCATGGCGATGCCGGCCTTGTCGGCGGCCTCGATCACCTCGTGGTCGCGCTGGCTGCCGCCCGGCTGGATCGCCGCCGTGGCACCGGCCTCGATGGCGGCGAGCAGCCCGTCGGCGAACGGGAAGAACGCTTCCGAGGCGACGACGCAGGGGTGGCTGCCGGCATGCGCCGCGGCGCGGCGCGCGGCGATCTGGGCCGCGTCGACCCGGCTGGTCTGGCCCATGCCGATGCCGACGGTGGCCCCGCCGCGCGCCAGCACGATCGCGTTGGACTTGACGTGCCGCACCACCTGCCAGGCGAACAGCAGGTCGGCGAGCTCCTCGGGCGTGGGCGGGCGCTGGGTGGCGACGCGCAGCTCGCCCGGCACCAGCCGGGCGGTGTCGCGGTCCTGCAGCAGGAACCCGCCCATCAGCCATTTCAGCTCCGGCCCGGCCTCGACCGGGTCCGGCATGTGCTCCAGCGTCAGCAGCCTGAGCCCCGCCTTCATGGCGAAGATGTCGCGCGCCGCAGGCTCGACGCCGGGGGCGATCACCACCTCGGTGAAGATCCGGCTGATCTCGCTCGCCGCCTCGCCGTCGAGCGGGCGGTTGCAGGCGACGATGCCGCCGAAGGCGCTGAGCGGATCGCAGGCGAGCGCCCGGCGATAGGCCTCGACCACGCTGGCGCCGATCGCCACGCCGCAGGGGTTGGCGTGCTTGACGATCGCCACCGCCGGCTCGGCGAGCTCGGCCACCAGCGCCAGCGCCGCGTCGGTGTCGTTGAGATTGTTGAACGACAGCTCCTTGCCCTGGAGCTTGTGCGCCGCCGCCACCCCGAGCGGCCTGGGCCCGGTGGCGTAGAAGGCGGCCCGCTGGTGCGGGTTCTCGCCGTAGCGCAGCAGGCTGCGGCGCTCGCCCGCGAGCACCAATCGCTCCGGGAACGGAACGCCGGTGATCTGTGCCAGCCAGCCCGCGATCGCCGCGTCGTAGGCGGCGGTGCGCGCGAAGGCCTTGGCGGCGAACTGGCGCCGCAGCGCCACCTCGGTGCCGCCCGTCGCCGCCACCGCTTCGGCGATGCCGGCATAGTCGGCGGGATCGGTGACGACGGCGACGCCGTCATGGTTCTTGGCCGCGGCGCGGATCATGGCGGGTCCACCGACGTCGATCTGCTCGATGCAGCCCACGAACTCTGCACCGGACGCCACCGCCGCCTCGAACGGGTAGAGATTGACCACGAGCAGATCGATCGCGGGCAGGCCGTGCGAGTCCAGCGTCGCCAGATGGGTCGGGTCGTCGCGCCGGGCGAGCAGGCCGGCATGCACCGCGGGATGCAAGGTCTTCACCCGGCCGTCGAGGATCTCGGGGGCACCGCTAACCTCGCTGACCTCGACCACCGCCAGCCCGGCGGCGCGCAATGCCGCCGCGGTGCCGCCGGTCGACAGCAGCTCCACACCCTTGCCCGTCAGCGCGCGGGCGAGCTCGACCAGCCCCGTCTTGTCGTGGACCGAGAGCAGGGCGCGCCGGATCGGGCGGAAGGTCATGTCGGTCCGATCGTCAGGCGCGGCGCAGCCGCGCGATGAAGAAGCCGTCAATCCCGCCGGAGGCGGCGAGCTCGTCGGGCAGGGTACGCACCTCGCCGGCTTCCGTCAGCCCCACCGGCAGGCCGCGCAGCTCCTCGACGCGAATCGGGTCGCGCGCGACACGGCCATCGGCCGCGAGCAGGGCCGCGATCCGCTGCGGCCCCTCCTCGGGCTGCAGCGAGCAGACGGCATAGACCAGGGTGCCGCCGGGCTCCAGAAAGCCTACGGCCGCCTCCAGCAGCTTGGCTTGCACCTCGGCGAGCCGGGTCACGTCGGCCGGCGACTTCGCCCACGGCAC
>JAXMCJ010000032.1:0-63787 GCA_046349415.1 Geminicoccaceae bacterium | reverse complement strand
GAGCCTGTCGCTGCAGCTACACCACCATCGCGAGGAGCACTGGGTCATCGTGCGCGGGCGGGCTCGGGTGACCCGCGGCACGGAGACGTTCGAGCTCGGCCGCAACCAGTCCGTGTTCATTCCGGTCGAAACGGCGCACCGGATCGAGAACCCTGGCGAGGAGCCCGTCGAATTCGTCGAGGTCCAGGTCGGCGAGCGCCTCGACGAGAGCGACATCGTCCGGCTCGAGGACAGGTACGGGCGTACCTAAAGCGGAGCGCGCATTACCCCGGAGCACGCCCGCGCAATTGGCCCGGTTGCGTGAGATCCGCCACATTCGTATGTCTAGGGACGTGCGAGGCTGTCGAACGGCTGCCCCATCGAGGGCCAGCGATCGAGCGCGCGGCGAGAGAGCATTGACGACGTTCCGTACGGCATTGGCGCTGGTGGTCGCGCTGACGGCAGTACCCGCGCAGGCGGGGTGGCGGCCGAATGAGCGCGATTCGTTCGACATCCAGCTGAGCACGCCGTTCCAGTTCAGCCGCAAGGTCGCCGTTCTCGCCATGGGCGCAGAAGAGACCTCGCCCACGCGGCTGCAGGAGCTGCAGGCACGCGGCGTGCGGACGCTCTGCGTGCTCAACGCCGGCGCCTGGGAGAACTGGCGAGCCGACAGCGGCGCGTTCGACAAGCGCCTCGTCGGCCTTGATCTCTCGGGTTGGTCGGCCGAGCGCTGGTTCGACATCCGCGCGCTCGATGCGCTGACGGGCGTGATGGGGCGGAGGCTCGACCTCTGCCGCGACAAGGGCTTCGACGGTGTCCTGTTGCGCAATCTGGACGGCTACCGTCATCGTACGGGCTTCGCTCTCACGGCGGCGGATCAGCTTGCCTACAACCGCGCGCTCGCCGATGCGGCGCGGGCGCGCGGCTTGGCCGTCGGGCTGATGAACCCGGGCGAGCTCTCGGCAGATCTGGTGGCGAGCTACGATTTCGCCGTCAGCGAGGGCTGCATCGGCCTCAACACATGCGGCTACTACCAACGCTTCCGCGAGGCGGACAAGGCGGTGTACGTCGTCGAGTACACCAACCTGCAGCGCAAGATGGACGCGTACTGCCAGGAAGCCCGCGAGCTGGACGTGCAACTGATCTTCAAGACGAAATTTCTCAATGGCAAGCTGCATGATCGCTGCCCTTAGCGGCAGCCGCTCATCCCAGTCCGCTCGCTGACGCCCGCAGGCCGCGCGCGAGCAGATAGACCTCGGAGGATTCGGCGCGCGTAGCTTTGGGACGCACGATCCGATTTGCCGTGAAGAGCCTCTGTGCCAGCGGCATCAAGGCGGCCTCGCCCCCCTTGATCAGCTTGAGCAGGCAGCTGCCGCCCGGACCGAGCGCTTGACCGGCAAACTCGAGGACGGCCTCGCCCAGAGCCTCGGCGCGCAGGCGGTCGACGGCACGCCTGCCGGTCGTCGCTGCCGCCATGTCGCTCAGGACGAGATCCGCAGAGCCGCCGACGCGAACGCGCAGCTCCGCCTGCACCTCGGGGGCGAGGAAATCCCCGACCAGCAGGTCAGCCCCGACGATCGGGTCCACGTGCAGCAGATCGACCGCCACGACTCGGCAACCACGCTTCACGACATACTGGGTCCAGCTGCCCGGTGCCGCACCCAGCTCGATGACCTTGGCCCCGCGCCGCAGCAACCCGAAGCGCTGATCGAGCTCCTGCAGCTTGAACACCGAACGGGCCCGCCAGCCCTGCTGCCTTGCCATGTGGACGAACGGATCGTTCAGCTGCCGTCGCAGCCATTGCTGCGACGAGCTCGAGCGCCCGCGTGCGCTCTGCAACCGTGCCTTCAGCGGTCGCTCCGCGGTCATGCCAGCGATGCGCCGCGTTGCAGAGCCGGTCCGAGCGTGTGGCCGAGCAGCGCATTCAGGATGCCTTCGCGCAGCCCGCGATCGGCGACCCGCAGGCGCTCGACTGGCCAGCAGCGGTGAACCGCTTCGAGGATGGCGCAACCCGCCACCACGAGATCGGCACGATCCCGGCCGATGCAGGGATGCGCGGCACGGCCGGCCTCGTCCAGCTCGCGGAGCATGCGCGAGACACTGTGGATCACGGAGAATGGCAGGGACATGCCGTCGACCTTTCGACGGTCATAACGGCGCAGGCCGAGGTGAACGGCCGCGAGTGTGGTCACCGTGCCGGAGGTGCCGAGCATCTGCAGCCCGGGTCGGTCGTGACCATGCAGCGAGCCGGGCAGCCGTCCGGCGGCCGCGAGCTGCTCCGCGGCGTGAGCCACCATGTCCTGATAGGTTTCGCCCTCCTTGCCGCCAAACGTCTCCGACAGGGTCACCACGCCCAGGGGCATCGACAGGGTATGGCCCGGCTCGCCGCCCGGCGGGAGATCGCGCCGATCGATCCACATGATCTCCGTGCTGCCGCCGCCGATGTCGAGCATCAGCAGGCGCTCCGCCTCGGGGTCGATCAGCGGCAGGCATCCCAGCATTGCCAGGCGCGCCTCCTCCTCATGGCCGAGGATCTCGAGATCGATGCCGGCGACGCGGCGGGCCAGGCGAACGAAATCCTGACCGTTGCTGGCGCGGCGGCAGGCCTCGGTCGCGACGCAACGGACGCGGACCACCCGATGACGATCCATGATTCGGCGGCACACCTTGAGCGCCGCCAGCGTTCGCTGGATCGCCGCCTCCCCGAGCCGGCCGGTGGCAGCCAGGCCCTCGCCGAGTCGGACGATGCGCGAGAAGCTGTCGACGACGCGAAAGCCCTCCTCGCTCGGCTCGGCAACCAGCAACCTGCAGTTGTTCGTGCCGAGATCGAGCGCAGCCATCCGCCGACCGCCCACTCGACGCTCGCCCGCTGCATCATGCTCCGGTCGCTCGGCCGCCAACATGCTTTCGTCCGTGGCAATCCAGGAGAATGTAAGGAGAGAACGCCCGGCAAGATAGTGGTGACCGAGAACGGGGTACCTTCGCCTCTTGCCAGCCGGTGGAGCCCTCGGTACGCCGCTCCGGTGGCGCTGCGGCGCGTGCCTAGCCTCGTGGCTTGGGAGCCGAGATCGAATGGACGATCGTGTGGTTGCGCAGAAGGCGCCCTTCCGCGTCGAGGTCGAGGCCGGCAAGGCCTATTGGTGGTGCGCCTGTGGCCGCAGCGCGGGACAGCCGTTCTGTGATGGCAGCCACAAGACGACCGCCCTCACGCCGGTGAAGTGGGTTGCCGACCGCAGCGGCCCTGTCTGGTTCTGCGGCTGCAAGCGGACGCTGGCGCCGCCGATGTGTGACGGCAGCCATAAGGCGTTGTGAACTTGGCTAGACGAACCACGCTGAGCTACCTCGTCCTGGCGTCGGTACTGCTGGTTTCCGGCTGTGGCGGCGCCAAGACGCCGCCTCCACCCTTGTGCCCGCGGGTCGGGATCATTAACGGGCTCGAGAATCATGAGCAGCAGGGCTCCGACGGCCAGCTCGCCTATCGAATAGCGCTCGAGAATGTCGACGGGGCGTGCAAGACCGACGGTGCCGATCTCGTCGTCGAGGTGGCGATCGACGTCGTCCTGCAACCGGGTCCGGCGCTGACCGGCTCCCTGGTCGAAGTGCCTTATTTCGTCGCGGTAAGCGGTCCGGGCGAGGAGCTCCTCGGTCGTCAGGACTTCGTGGCGCGCATCGAGGTCGCCCGCGGCGCGCGGCGGGCCGGAGTGGTCGAGACGTTCCGTCAGCGCTTTGTCGGGCGGCAGGCCGGCGCAAGCCAATACGAGGTCCTGTTCGGTCTCAGTCTCCCCGAGGCCGAGGCGATGCGGCAGTACCAGAACCGCTAGCATCGCCCACGGGAATGGCGTAGCCGCCGACCTTTGGGCGGCTGCGCAGCCCGTTTCAGGATGGACCGGACCGTGCCTATGCGGCGGCGATGGTGCGCTGGGTCTGCTCGCCCAGCCCCTGGATGCCCAGTCGCATCGTCTGCCCCGGCCGCAGGTAGAGGGGGGGCTTCTGGCCCATCCCCACCCCGGGGGGCGTGCCGGTGGAGATGATGTCACCGGCCTGCAGGCTCATGAACTGCGACAGGTAGCTCACCACGAACGGCACCTTGTAGACCATCGTCCGCGTCGAGCCGTCCTGGTAGCGATGCCCGTCGACCTCCAGCCACATGGGCAGATCCTGCGGGTCCGGGATTTCGTCCCTGGTGACGAGCCAGGGTCCGATCGGCCCGAACGTGTCGTGGCTCTTGCCTTTGGTCCACTGCCCGCTGCGCTCGGCTTGGAAGGCGCGCTCCGAGACGTCGTTCACCACGCAATAGCCGGCAACGTGTGCCAGCGCGTCGGCCTCGGCGATGTACCGTCCGCCGGTGCCGATCACGACGCCGAGCTCGACTTCCCAATCGGTCTTTTCCGAGCCGCGAGGAATCTCGACCGGGTCGTTCGGTCCGCACACCGCACTCGTGGCCTTCATGAAGATGACCGGCTCGGGTGGTACCTTGAGCCCGGATTCGGCGGCGTGGTCGGCGTAGTTGAGGCCGATGCAGATGAACTTGCCGATGCCGCCGACGCAGGGGCCGAGCCGCGTCTCACCCTCGACCACGGGCAGTCTGCTCGGGTTCAGCGCCCGCAGCCGATCCAGCCCCGCATCTGACAGCGCGTCGCCGCTGATATCGTCCACCACGTCCGCAAGGCTGTGGATGCGGCCTGCATCATCGAGGAGCCCGGGTCGCTCCTGTCCCTTGGCACCGTAGCGCAGCAGCTTCATGGCCGGCTCCCCTCCCCGAATGCTTGGCAGCGCTAGTCAGCACGGGTACCGCGCGCTGGCAAGGCCGAGCGGCTTCTCGGCAGGGAAACCCTACGAGGATCCGGCTTCGACCGTGCCCGCCGTCGCGCGTGGCGTGTACGGTCGAAGCCGTCGCGACCAAAGCGATCGGGTCGCGGGGGTGCCTTGGCTAGACCTCGCTGTCGCCGACCACCGACAGCTCGGGATTGGACAGCGCGCGAGCCAGATTGCAGAGCGCTTCCTGGTGCTTTCTGCTCGGCATGTTGATGAAATTGCGCGCTAGCTCCAACAGCATGCGCTGCTGGGGCGTCGGCCGGAACATGCGCTCGCTGTCCATGCCCTCGAAGAAGTAGCTGACGTCGACGCCGAGCGCCTGCGCGATCGTGAACAGGCGACCGGCGGCAATTCGGTTGATTCCCTTTTCGTATTTGTGGGCCTGCTGGTAGGTGACGCCGATCAGCTCCGCCATCTGTTGCTGGGTGAGACCCAGCATGATGCGGCGCTCGCGCATCCGGGCACCGACGTAGCGATCCACATCCTGCGCGCGTGAGCGCCCGGGGCCAACCCTCGCCTTCAAGCCTGCACCAGCCATGACGGACTCCATTCAGCACCCTCCAATCGGCACGCCGCGCAGGCCTGGTCCCCGACCACCTGATACGGCCGGCATGGGAACGCTCAAGCGTCGATCGATGCGCTATCCCAGGTTACGCACCGCCACTTCACGAATAGTTAAAGCAAATTCGGGAAAACACTAGCGCGCATTCCGGGGGGTACGCTACTCCCTTGTACGCTATCGCAAGTTTTTTGACCGACGGTACGAATCCGTTTTCTTTTTATTTACTCGAATGGTTTGGTGATGGAACTGATGTATCCTGCTATGCCTCTTTGGGGTGGTATCATGTCCACAGCTGACGAGCTTCGCGTGGCGATCGAGCGGGCAATATCTCCTGTCGAGCTCGAAATCATCGATGAATCCGCGCGCCATCATGGGCATGCGGGCTGGCGGGAGGCGGGAGAAACCCACTTCGCCGTTCGGATCGTGGCGGAAGCGTTCTCCGGGCGCACACGACTCCTCCGCCACCGCATGGTCAACACGGCCGCGGCGGACCTGTTGCGCGACCGCATTCATGCCCTGGCCATAACAGCGCTGGCGCCCGGAGAGGTTCCCCGAGGATCGTCGTGATCGTTCTTGGTGGGGGTACCCTCGGTTTGGCTGGCGCTGGTCGAAGGCCTACTCGCCGGTCGCCTTGAGCTTGCCCTTGGCCCGCTCGATCCCTTCCAGGATCAGCTCTTGCGCCCGCTCCGGCCCTCCCCAGCCCAGGACCTTGACCCACTTGTTCGGCTCGAGGTCCTTGTAGTGCTCGAAGAAGTGCGCGATGCGGGCGAGGTCGATCTCCGGCAGATCCTGGTAGGTCCGAACGTTCCGGTTGATCAGGCTGATCTTGTCGATCGGGACGGCCAGCAGCTTCTCGTCCATGCCCGCCTCATCCTCCATCTCGAGCACGCCGATCGGTCGCGCTCGGAGCACGGCACCCGACATGACGGGCATCCGGCCGACGACCATGACGTCGATGGGATCGCCGTCGCCGCTGAGGGTATTGGGAATGAAACCATAGTTACATGGATAAAACATCGTCGTGTACAGATAGCGATCGACAAAAATAAATCCGCTTTCCTTGTCGTATTCATATTTGATGGGATCCGACCGCAGGGGCACCTCGATCAGCACGTTGATCTCGTGCGGCGGATTCTTGCCGGGTGATAGGCGATTTATGTCCATGGCAGTTCTACTCCTCGGGGTGCATGCGTGGACTGACGTTCAAGGCCACGCGACGGCCGGTGGCAGGGACATCAGGATGGCCTCGGGGTTGCCCCCGGTCTTGAGGCCGAACTGGGTGCCGCGGTCGTAGATCAGGTTGAACTCGGCATAGCGGCCGCGGCGCACCAGCTGGTGCTGGCGCTCGGCTTCGGTCCACGGCCGATTCATGTGTCGTCGCACGAGCTTGGGATAGACGTCGAGGAATGCCTCGCCGACGTCGCGCGTGAAGGCGAGGTGCCGGTCGAAATCGCCCTCGAGATAGTCGTAGAAGATGCCGCCGACGCCGCGCGCCTCGCCGCGATGGGGGATGAAGAAATACTCGTCCGCCCAGCGCTTGAAGCGAGCGTGGGCATCCGGCGCGTAGCGGTCGCACGCGGCCTGCAGCCGGGCGTGGAACGCTAGCGTGTCGTGTTGATCGGGATAGATCGGATTTAGGTCCGCGCCACCCCCGAACCAGGCGCGCGTGGTGCGGATGTGCCGCGTGTTCATGTGCGCCGGGGGGGCATGCGGCGAGCGGAGATGGGCGACCAGGGAGATGCCGCTGGCCCAGAAGCGGCCATCGCCCTCCGCCCCTGGAATCTGCTTGCGGAACTCCGGGCTGAACTCGCCCCAGACGGTCGAGAGATTCACGCCGACCTTCTCGAACACCCGGCCGCGCATCAGCGAGATGACGCCACCGCCGCCGCCAGGCCGGTCCCATGCCTGCCGCTCGAACCGCCCGGCCGGCAGCTCCGCGTGAGCCGCCCCGGAATAGTCGTCCTCGATCGCCTCGAACGCCGCGCAGATGCGGTCGCGCAGCTGCTCGAACCAGGCGCGCGCGGCCTCCCCCTCGGCAAGGGACGGTGCGTCGGTCACGGTGCGAGGTCGCCGAAGCCGTCGGTCTGCCGCAATGCCTCGCTCAGCGCGATCGCCGCCGCCATCGCCAGATTGAGCGAGCGCAAGCCGGGCCGCAACGGTATCCGGACCCGCAGATCGGCCGCCTCGTGCACGCTCGCGGGTGCGCCCGCGCTTTCGCTGCCCAACATCAGGATGTCGTCCGCCTCGTAGGTCACGCGGTGATGATAGCGGTCGCCGGCCGTGGTCAAGAGGACCAATCTGCACCCCTCCACGCGGCGCACCTGCTCGAAGGCGGCCAAGTCCGCATGGCGTCGCCAATGCGCCAAAGGCGCGTAGTCCAGGGCCGATGCACGAATGCGCCGGTCGTCGAGCGGGAACCCGCAAGGCTCGATGACCTCGAGCGGAACCCCGAAGCAGGCGCAAAGGCGAAGCACCGCTCCGAAATTGTGTGGTCTTTCGGGCTGGTAGAGAGCGAGCCGCACCGCGCTCGGATTCGGCATGTTGGAAGCCAAGGCCATGAAATTACAGTAGATTTATGCGACCAAAGGTCGCTTGTCCGGTCCGAATGGCCCGCCTAGATTGCCGCCAGGGAGAAGCACCCCGCCTCAAGCCGTACAGGTCCGTGCGCCGATGTCCGATACCGCGAACCCGTCCGACGGCGTCACGCGCCGCGATTTCCTGGATCTGGTTACCTGGTCGACCTTGGCCGTCGGTGCCGGCGCGATCGCTTGGCCGCTGATCGATCAGATGAATCCCTCCGCGGACGTCCTGGCGCTGTCGAGCATCGAGGTCGACGTGTCGCCGATCGAGGTCGGTGCGGCACTGACGGTGAAATGGCGCGGCAAGCCCGTGTTCATCCGGCACCGGACCGAAGAGGAGATCAGCGAGGCGGTCGCGGTGCCCATGAGCGAGCTGCGGGATCCGCAGACCGATGCGGAGCGGGCGCCCAAGCCCGAATGGCTGATCGTGGTCGGCGTCTGCACCCACCTCGGCTGTGTGCCGCTCGGCAACAAGCCCGGCGAGCCACGCGGCGACTATGGCGGCTATTTCTGCCCGTGCCATGGGTCGCACTACGACACGTCCGCGCGCATCCGCAAGGGGCCGGCACCGCTCAACCTCGCCGTCCCCGACCACCAGTTCTCGACGGACACGAGCGTCCGAATCGGCTAGCGACAACCGAAAGCGCCTCGCGCCTCGAACGGCGCACCCACGACCTGGAAAGTGATCATGGCGGCCGACGTTCCCGATCCCGTACTGAAGAACGGCGTCCTGCGCTGGATCGACGACCGGCTGCCGCTGGTGTCATGGAGCTATAAGGAGTTCGTCGCCTATCCGGCGCCGAAGAACCTGAACTATTTTTGGAACTTCGGCTCGCTCGCCGGCATCATGTTGATGCTGCAGATCGTCACCGGCGTCGTGCTGGCGATGCACTACACCCCGCATACCTCGCTGGCGTTTGCCTCCGTCGAGCACATCATGCGCGACGTGAACTATGGCTGGCTGCTGCGCTACGCCCACGCCAACGGCGCGTCGATGTTCTTCATCGTCGTCTACATCCACATCTTTCGCGGCCTCTACTACGGCTCCTACAAGGCGCCGCGCGAGCTTCTGTGGATGCTGGGCGTGGTGATCCTGCTGCTGATGATGGCGACCGCGTTCATGGGCTACGTGCTGCCCTGGGGCCAGATGAGCTTCTGGGGTGCGACCGTGATCACCAACCTGTTCTCGGCGATCCCCTTCGTCGGCCAGAGCGTGGTCACCTGGCTGTGGGGCGGCTTCTCGGTCGACAACCCGACCTTGAACCGCTTCTTCTCGCTGCACTTCCTGCTGCCGTTCGTGATCTTCGCGGTGGTGTTTCTCCACATCCTGGCGCTGCACCAGTTCGGCTCGAACAATCCCGTCGGCATCGACCTGACCAAGAAGGACAAGATCCCGTTCCACCCCTACTACACGGTCAAGGATTCTTTTGGCCTGATCGTGTTCTTCATCTTCTATGCCTTCTTCGTCTTCTATGCGCCGAACGCGTTGGGCGACCCCGAGAACTACGTCGTCGCCAATCCGCTGAGCACCCCGCCGCACATCGTGCCCGAGTGGTACTTCCTGCCGTTCTACGCGATCCTGCGCTCGACCGTGTTCGAGCAGCTGTTCACGCCGCTGGGCTTCCTCGCCTGGTTCGGCATCTCGGCCAAGCTCGCCGGCGTGCTCGCGATGTTCGGCTCGATCGCCGTGCTCCTGGTGCTGCCCTGGCTGGATACCTCCAAGGTACGCAGCGCCACCTTCCGGCCGATCTACAAATGGCTGTTCTGGGTGCTGGTGATCGACTGCGTGATCCTGACCTGGGTCGGTGGCCAGGTGCCGACGCCCAGCGTGGTGTGGATCGGCCAGTTCGCCACGCTCTACTACTTCCTGCACTTCCTGGTGCTGATGCCGCTCCTGGGCAAGCTCGAGCGACCGCGGCCCCTGCCGACCAGCATCGACAAGCCCGTGCTCGGCGGCAGCTCCGCCCTGCAGCCGGCGGAGTGACGAGCATGACGCTGCGGGTTCGTCTGATCGGCGCCGCCCTGGCGATTGCCAGCGTCGTGGCATTCGGCGCCACCGCCGATGCTGCAGAGGGCGTGGCTCTCAAGCACCGCGACTGGCCGACCAATGGCATGTTCGGCAGCTTCGACCGTGCCGCGACGCAGCGCGGGCTGCAGGTCTACCGGGAGGTCTGTGCCGCCTGCCACAGCCTGCATTTCGTCGCGTTCCGCAACCTCGCCACGCTGGGCTACACGGACGACGAGATCAAGGCGATCGCGGCCCAGGCCACCATCAATGACGGGCCGAACGACCAGGGCGACATGTTCGATCGCCCGGGCTTGCCGTTCGATCACTTCCCCAGCCCGTTCCCGAACGAGGCCGCGGCGGCGGCGTCCAACGGCGGCAAGGCGCCGCCGGACCTGTCGCTGATGGCCAAGGCGCGCGTCGGCGGGCCGGACTACATCTACAGCCTGCTGACCGGCTACGAGGAAGCGCCCGCGGACGTCCAGATCCCGGATGGCGGGCACTACAACGCCTACTTCCCGGGCCACATCATCGCGATGCCACCGCCGCTGAGCGACGATCAGGTGACCTTCGCCGACGGCACATCCGCCACCGTCTCGCAGATGGCCAGCGACGTCAGCGAGTTCCTGGTCTGGGCGGCAGAGCCGAAGCTCGAGGAGCGCAAGTTCACCGGCCTGAAGGTGCTGCTGTTCCTGGTCGTGCTTACCGGGCTGACCTTCGCGCTGAAGCGCAAGGTCTGGGCCGACGTGCCGCACTAAGCGGCGCTCGCGTCGAGGCCGGTTTCGACCCGCGATCGGAGGCCTCGATGCGCGTGATCATCCTCGGCGGCGACGGCTTCTGCGGCTGGCCGACTGCACTGCATCTCTCGGCGCGCGGGCACGAGGTGGCGATCGTCGACAACCTGTCGCGGCGCAACATCGACAACGAGCTCGAGGTGGAGAGTCTGACCCCCATCCGGGCGATGGGCGAGCGGCTCAAGGCCTGGCGCGAGGTGTCCGGCAAGGAGATCCCGTTCCATCGGGTCGACGTCGCACAGAACTATCATCGCCTGTTGACGCTCCTCCGCGAGTTTCGGCCCGACGCCGTCGTCCATTTCGCCGAGCAGCGCGCCGCGCCCTACTCGATGAAGTCGCCGCTGCACAAGCGCTACACGGTCGACAACAACATCAACGCCACCCACAACGTGCTGGTGGCGATCGTCGAGAGCGGGCTCGACATCCACCTGGTCCATCTCGGGACCATGGGCGTCTATGGCTACGGCACCGCCGGGATCAAGATCCCGGAAGGCTATCTGCAGGTGAAGATCGACGCCGACGACGGCCGCACGGTCGAGCAGGAGATCCTCTACCCGGCCAATCCCGGCAGCGTCTATCACATGACCAAGACGCTCGATCAGCTCCTGTTCGCCTACTACAACAAGAACGACAAGGTGAAGATCACCGATCTGCATCAGGGCATCGTCTGGGGCACGCAGACCGAGGAGACGCGCCAGGACGAGCGGCTGATCAACCGCTTCGACTATGACGGCGACTACGGCACGGTCCTCAACCGCTTCCTGATGCAGGCCGCGATCGGCTACCCGCTCACCGTCCACGGCACCGGCGGCCAGACCCGCGCCTTCATCAACATCCAGGACACGGTGCGCTGCATCGAGCTGGCGGTGAGCAACCCCCCGCAGACCGGCGGGCGGGTCAACATCCTCAACCAGATGACCGAGACCCATCGCGTGCGCGACCTCGCCCACCTCGTGGCCGAGATCACCGGCGCTACCGTCGAGCTCGTCAGCAACCCGCGCGCCGAGGCCGACGAGAACGACCTGTTCGTCGAGAACCGTCGCCTGCTCAATCTCGGCCTCGAGCCGATCACACTGTCGGAAGGCCTGTTGCGCGAGGTGAGCGAGATCGCCAAGCGCTATGCCGACCGGGCGGACCACAGCAAGATCCCCTGCAGGAGCTTGTGGCAGCCCGCTGCGGACCGGCGCTGATCGCGTGCGCCCGCCGCTAGGGGCGCTGCCTGGAGATGATCAGGCCGACATGGAAGATGCCAGCGATCCGCGCCCGAGCGAGCTCGCCGAAGGGCTGGCCGCGCGCGTCCTCGCCCATATCAAGGACGACCGTCTGCCACCCGACACGCATCTGTCGGCGCAGAACCTCGCCGACCGATTCTGCGTATCGCGCTCGCCGGTAACCCTTGCCCTGCGTCTGCTGCTTGCCAAGGGCGTGCTCGTCCATAAGCCGAATCGTGGCTACTTCCTCGCCGCCGACGGCCAAGCCCAGGTGGACGCCGTCGACTTCGCCAGCCCGGACCGCCTAGGTACCGTCTACTTCCAGCTCGCCGACGATCGTCTGCAGGGTCGGCTGCCGGCGCAGGTGTCCGAGACCCTTCTCCGCGAGCGCTACAGCCTGACCCGGGCGCAGCTCGGCAGCCTCCTGACCCGCATCGCGCAAGAGGGTTGGGCCCAGCGCCGTCCCGGTTATGGCTGGGAATTCTCGGAGATGCTCACCACGCCGGAGGCGTTGGTGCAGACCTATCGCGTGCGCTTGGCGCTTGAGCCGGCCGCACTGCTGGAGCCGGGCTATCGGCTGGCGCCGGAGACGATCCAGCGGCTGCGCGCGGCCGAGGTTCGCCTGCTCGATGGCGCTTTGGAAACCGATCCGCCGGACGCGTTGCACGAGCGCGGTGTCCGCTTCCACGAGAGTGTCCTCGCGGGGAGCCGGAACCCTTTCTTTCTCGAGGCCCTGCGCCGGATCAATCGGGTCCGCCGCTTGCTCTCCTACCGCAGCATGATCGTGCGCGACCGCTATCGCGACCAGTGCCGCGATCACCTTGAGATCCTGGCCCTACTGGAAGCCGGCCGCGTCGCAGAGGGATCGCTGGCGCTGCGCGCCCATCTGGAGCGAACCATCGACAACCTCGATCGGATTCGCCCGCTCATGGAGAGCTGACGCCCGATGCTGTGACTGCGGCAATCTGACCGGATGCATTTTCCGAACAAAAAATGCAATGTGCTTCCGTGCTGTCAGGGAGCACGCAATGTCCGCCTACATCGCCAGCTTCGACCTTCCGACGGGTCCGCACCGCTTTGCCGACCTGTGTGCGGCGACCGGTGACACGCTGGCGAAGCTGCCCTGGTGCCTACGCGTGCTGTTGGAGAACGTCCTGCGCACCGGTGCGCGCGACAGCGCGGAGAGCGCGCGCGACGCGATCCTCCAGGCCGCGGGTACGGGTGCGCCGAGCGAGATCCCGTTCCGTCCCCGCCGCATCCTGATGCACGACACGACCTGCGGCCCGGCCCTGGTCGACATCGCCGCCATGCGCGACGTGCTCGCCGAGCATGGCGGCGATCCGACAGCACTCGGCCCGATCTGCCCGGTTGCTACCTCAACCGACCATTCCGTGGGGGTGGACCGCTTCGGCGTCGCGGGAGCGCTCGCCGACAATATGCGCCTGGAGATCGGCCGCAACGCCGAGCGCTACCGGTTCATGAAATGGGCGGCCTCCAATCTCGGCAATTTCCAGGTCTTTCCGCCCGGCACGGGCATCATGCACACGATCAACCTCGAGCACCTGACGCCCGTCGTGGCGTTCGAGCTTGTCGACGGCGAGGCGTGGATCGTGCCCGACACGCTGCTCGGCACGGACAGCCATACACCGATGATCAACTCGGTCGGTGTGCTCGGCTGGGGCGTGGGCGGCCTGGAGGCCGAGGGTGCGATGTTCGGCCTGCCCCTGGCGCTGCGGCTGCCCGAGGTCGTCGGCGTGAGGCTGACCGGCCGCCTGCGGCCCGGTGTGCTCGGCACCGACGTCGCACTCACCGTGACCGAACTGCTACGCCGGGAGGGGGTGGTCGGCAAGTTTGTCGAGTTCTTCGGTCCCGGCGTCACCGCATTGAGCGTGGGTGAGCGCGGTGCCGTGGCCAATATGGCACCGGAATATGGCGCCACCATCGGCTTCTTCCCGCTCGACGGCAGGGTCGTCGACTATCTGCGTGCGACCGGGCGCGATCATGGCCAGCTGCCGGCGCTGGAAGCTTATGCCCGCAGGCAGGGCTTCTGGCACGACGCCGACGAAACTCCAGTCTACGCCAGCATCCTCGAGCTCGACCTCGGCCAGGTCGAGCTGTCGCTGGCCGGCCCGAAGCGGCCGCAGGATCGGCTACGCCCCGCGCTCGCCTCGGCGGCGATCCGGGGGCCCGCCGATGTCGAGGACGACCTGATCAGCGATGTGGGCCGCGATGCCCGCTCCGAGACGACCGGCGAAGCACATCTTGGCGCTGCGGGCCCCCGCGACGGTGCCGTTGCCATCGCCGCGATCACCAGCTGCACCAATACCACCGACCCCAAGATGCTGATCGCCGCCGGTCTGCTCGCCCGCAAGGCGCGCGAGCGCGGGCTGGCGCCGCCGCCCTGGGTCAAAACCTCGCTGGCGCCAGGCTCGCCGGCCGCGGCTGACTATCTGAGGCGCAGCAATCTGCTCTCGGATCTGGAGGCGGTGGGCTTTGGTATCGTCGGCTTCGGCTGCACCACTTGCATCGGTAATTCCGGCCCCCTGGTGCCGATGATGGCCGAGGCGATCCGGGACAGGGGCGTGGTTGCCGCCGCGGTGCTCTCGGGCAACCGCAACTTTCCCGGGCGCGTGCACGGCATGCTCGATCATGCCTTCCTGGCTTCGCCGCCGCTGGTCGTCGCCTATGCGCTCGCCGGTCGTGTCGACCTCGACATCGCCGAGGAACCGGTGGGTGCAGGCCGGGATGCGCTTCCGGTCTACCTCGCCGACATCTGGCCCACCGACGACGAGCTCGATGCCGCACTGGCCTCGGCACTGCGTGCCGGCGACTTTGTGGGTGCGTTCGCCGCCCAGCGCAGCGATGCGGCGTGGTCCGCGATCGAGGCGCCCGCGAGCCCGCTCTTTCCGTGGGACGCGCGCTCGACCTACCTGCGCCGACCGCCATTCGTGGTGCCGCCCGACGGTCGGTCGGGCGTGCAGGAGCTGAGCGCGGCGCCGATCATTGTGCTCGGCGACGACATCACCACAGACCACATCTCGCCCGCCGGCGCGATCCCTGCCCAGGGGGAGGCGGGGCGCTGGCTGATCGAAGCTGGCGCGGACCCGGCCGACCTCAACGTGTTCTCGTCGCGCCGCGGCAATTTCGAGGTGATGCTGCGCGGCCTGTTCACCAACCGCTCGGTGCGCAATCTACTCTGCCCAGAGGCGCCAGCCGGGTGGACCAGGCATATGCCGTCTGGCGAGCTCCTGCCTCTTTACCGCGCGGCAGAGCGCTACCGGATGGATCGCGTGCCGACGGTCATCCTCGCCGGCCAACACTATGGTGCAGGCTCGTCTCGCGACTGGGCGGCAAAGGGCACCGCCCTGCTGGGAGCACGTGCGGTGCTCGCCAACAGCTTCGAACGGATCCACCGCTCCAACCTGATCGGCATGGGCGTCCTGCCGCTGGAGCTGCCGCCCGAGCACCACCCCGCCGCCATGGCGCTGCGCCCCGACGACCGGCTCGATTTCACTTTCGAGCCGGAGGCGCTCGTCCCGTCGGCGCCGATCGCAGTTCGCCTGCGCCGTGCCTCTGGCGAGGTCCTGGACATCTCCACCCGGCTTCTGGCCGAGACCGGCCTCGACTGCACCATCCTCGCAGCCGGCGGCCTCATTCCGCTGGTGCTGCAGCGGCACCTTGGCGGCGTGGACCGAGCAAAGCCCCACCGCCACTGACGCGCATCTGCTGTTCCTTGATCCCAAAGCGAGCCTGAGGAGGCTGTCATGAGTCCGATTTGTCGACGCACGTTCACCGCATTGATTGCGGCAAGCGCACTCGGAGCACTCGCCGGGGCCAGCGTTCGGCCGGCTTGGGCCGAGCTCCAGGGACTGGAGCTGATCGCCCCAGCCAATCCGGGTGGCGGCTGGGACCAGACCGCGCGGGCCATGCAGACCGTGCTTCAAGAGAACGGTCTCGCATCGGGCGTTCAGGTCCAGAACATCGCCGGCGCCGGGGGAACGGTCGGGCTGGCCCAATTCGTGACCACCAAGAAACGCAAGGGCGACGCCGTCCTCGTCGCCGGCCAGACACTGCAGGGCGCGATCATCACCAACAGGACGCCGGTGACCCTCGATCAGGTCACGCCACTGGCGCGGATCGTGGGGGAGTACGAGATTGTCGTGGTTCCGGTCGACTCCCCGATCCAGACCGTCGCCGATCTGGTCGCCAAGCTCAAGGCAGACCCGGGTGCGGTCTCCTGGGGTGGCGGGTCGGCCGGCAGCACCGACCACATCCTGGCCGGCCTGATCATGAAGGCCGCCGGTGCCGACCTGAGCAAGCTCAACTATATCGCCCATTCCGGCGGCGGCGAGGCGCTGAGCACGATCCTCGGCGGTCACGTCACGGTGGGGATCAGCGGTTTCGGCGAGTTCGGTCCCCAAGTGGACGCTGGTAAGCTGCGCGCGCTGGCAGTCTCCTCCGAGGAGCGGCTGCCCGGGGTCGACATCCCGACGCTCAAGGAGCAGGGGCTCGACGTCGCCTTCTTCAACTGGCGCGGCCTGTTCGCCCCGCCCGGCATCCGCGACAAAGACTTCGCGGCGCTGCAGACCGCCATCACCGGCATGGTCGAGAGCCAGAAATGGAAGGACACGGTGAAAGAGCGGCAGTGGACCGACCTCTACCAGCCGGCACCCGAGTTCGCAGCCTTCCTCAAGGACGACCGCGTGGTGATGGAGGGCATCCTCACCGATCTCGGGCTCGCGAAGTAACCCGTCTCGACGCATCTTGCCAACCGGCCCGGCGTGACCGAGCGTCGGCGCGGTCACGGCGGCGGGCGGCAAGTGGGCGTCGAGCATCTTCTCGCCAAGTACGGCTACCTCGCCCTGGTGTTCGGCAGCTTCGCCGACGGCACGCCGGTCATGCTGCTCGGCGGTTTCGCCGCGCATCGCGGCTGGCTCAGCCTGCCGCTGGTGATCCTCGCTGGTGCCACCGGCAGCTTCCTTGCCGGTGCCGCCTGGTTCCTGGCAGCCCGCCAGATCGGCACGAGGCTGCTCGAGGTGCGCCCGGCCTGGGCGGCGCAGGTTGCGCGGGTCCGCCCGCGCCTGCAGCGCTGGGACGTACCGGTCATCCTCGGCGTGCGGTTCGTGCCCGGCCTGTCGCTGGGCGGTCTGCTCGCCGCCGGCCTCTACGGCGTGCCGATCCTTCGCTTCATGACGCTCAACGCGCTCGCCGCCCTGGGCTGGGCCGCTCTCTACGGCAGCCTCGGCTATCTGCTCGGCCGCGCCATTCCGCAGGTGCTAGGCGAGATCGAGCGCTACGAGCGGCCGGTGGCGCTCCTGCTGCTCGGTGCCGCGGTGATCTGGATCGGCGCCGTCCAGTTCCGCCGCTGGCGCCGGCATGGCGCGGCCGGTCATGGTTGAGCGGCGCCGGCGGCTGCGACGCCTGACGCACGGCCTCGCGGCATTGCTGCTCGCCTGGCTCGTGCTCGCCTACTTCCTGCTGCCCTGGGCGTGGTGGCTCTTCGAGCGCGGCCGGCATCCAGAACTCGCGAGTCTGCCGGTGCGGACCACGAATGCCGACGGCATTCCCGGCGGCCCGGTCAATGTCGCGCTGATCGGCACGCGGGAGGAGCTGATCGGCGCCATGATCGCCGCGCAGTGGTACCCGGCCGATCCGATCACCTTGCGCTCCTCGCTCGACATCGCGGCCAGCGTCCTCCTCAACCGCCCCGACCCCGATGCGCCGGTGAGCCCGCTCTACCTGTTCGGCCGCAAGCAGGACCTCGCCTTCGAGCAGGACGTGGGCGGCAGCGCCGACCACCGCCATCACGTGCGCTGGTGGCTGACCGAGCGCACCGAAGGGGGCCGCCCCTTCTGGCTGGGGGCCGCTAGCTACGATCGCGACAGCGGCCTAAGTCACCTGACCGGCCAGATCACCCACCACATCGCGCCGGATGTGGACGCCGAGCGCGACCGACTGATGGCGAGCCTCGCCGAGCGCGGGCTGATCGACGGTCAGTATCAGATCCCCGGCATGGGCCCCGCCACAAACGCCCACAATGCCGGCGGCGACCGCTTCTACACCGACGGGATGATCGACGTCGGCGTGCTCGCAGCCGGGGATCGGCCGCGTTGAGGCGACGGCGCTTCAGACATCCAACTCGGTCACCAACCTCGCATTCTCCTGAATGAACGCCAGTCGCAGCTCCGGCCTGCGACCCATCAGCTCCTCGACCAGCTGCGCCGTCGGCTTGCCCTCCACGTCCTCGCTCCTCACCTGGAGCAGCTGACGCCGGGCCGGGTCCATGGTGGTTTCCTTGAGCTGCGACGGGTTCATCTCGCCGAGGCCCTTGAACCGGCCGACGTCGACGTTCTTCTTGCCCTTGAAGGTGGTGGCGAGCAGCCGCTCGCGGTCGGCCTCGTCGCGGGCGTACGCGATCGTGCCGCCATGGCTCAGGCGGTACAGCGGCGGCTGGGCTAGATAGAGATGACCGCGCTCGACCAGCTTGGGCAGCTCGCGGAAGAAGAAGGTCATCAGCAGCGCGGCGATATGGGCGCCGTCGACATCGGCATCGGTCATGATGACGACCTTGTCGTAGCGCAGATCGTCGGGCCGCCAATGCCTGCCCGAGCCGCAGCCCATGGCGGTCACGAGATCGGCCAGCTCCTTGTTGCCGGCGAGCTTGTCGGCGGTCGCCGAGGCGACGTTGAGGATCTTGCCGCGCAGAGGCAGCACCGCCTGGGTATCACGGTTCCGGGCCTGTTTGGCCGAGCCGCCGGCCGAATCACCCTCGACGATGAACAGCTCGGTCCCCTCGCGCGCGTCGCGGGCGCAGTCGGCGAGCTTGCCGGGCAGGCGCAGCTTACGCGTCGCGGTCTTGCGGCCGACCTCCTCCTTGGCCTTGCGGCGGGCGATGCGCTCCTCGGCTCGTCTGGCGAGATGCTCGAGCACCGCCGTCGCAGTCGTCGGGTGGCTGCCGAGCCACAGCTCGAAGCGGTCGCGGATCGCCCCCTCGACCAGACGGGTCGCCTCGGACGATACCAGTCGATCCTTGGTCTGACCCTGGAATTGCGGCTGGCGCAGGAACAGCGAAAGCAGGATGCACGCGCCGCCGGTCGCATCCTCGGTGGTGATGGCGGCGGCACGCCGGAAGCCGATCCGCTCGGCGTGAGTCCGCAGGCCCTTCAGCAGCGCCGCGCGCAGGCCGGCTTCGTGGGTCCCGCCGGCCGGGGTGGGTACGGTGTTGCAGTACCAGCCGGCATAGGGCTCCTCGTCGATCGGCCACGCGATCGCCCACTCGACCCGGCCGTCATGCTCGAGCGGCGCCTCACCCGTGAACGCCTCGTCGACGACGAGCTCGCGACCGTCGAGCAGGGCCTTCAGGAAATCGGCGAGGCCCGCCGGAAAGTGGAACGCCTCCTCGGCTGGGACCGCGCCGTCGGCGGGCAGAAGCGCGGGATCACAACGCCAGCGAATCTCGACACCGCGGAACAGGTAGGCCTTGCTGCGGGCCATGCGGTGCAGCAGCGCCGGCGAGAAGCTGGGATTGGGGCCGAAGATCTCGTGATCGGGCACGAAGGTGACGGTGGTGCCGCGGCGGTTGGGAGCGGCACCGGCCGGCTCGAGGCTCCCCAAGGGTAGGCCGCGCGCGAAATGCTGGACATATAGCTGGCGGTTGCGGGCGACCTCCACGGTCAGCTCCTCCGCCAGCGCGTTGACCACGGACACGCCCACGCCGTGCAGACCGCCGGATGTGGCATAGGCCTTGCTGCCGAACTTCCCGCCCGAATGCAGCGTGGTCATGATGACCTCGAGCGCGCTCTTGTCGGGAAACTTGGGATGCGGATCGATCGGGATCCCGCGACCATTGTCGCGGACGGTGATCCGGTTCGGCGCGGTGAGCTCCAGCTCGATCCGGCTGGCATGTCCGGCCACCGCCTCGTCCATGGCGTTGTCGAGCACCTCGGCGACGAGGTGGTGCAGCGCGCGCTCGTCCGTGCCGCCGACGTACATGCCCGGCCGGCGGCGCACCGGCTCCAGCCCCTCCAGGACCTCGATGTCGTGCGCCGTGTATCCCTCGCCGCCGCGATCGCGGGCGAGGTCGAGAAGGTCCGTCATCCTGGTCGTTCCGATGGGCAAGCTCTGGCGGTAGGGGTCGCCGCCTCGATATGGCTACGGACAGGCTCATTGATGCCCTACGGCGGAGCGCGTCAAGCAGTCCGCGCCATCCAGGGAACATATGCGGTACAATTGCATCGACGCCACAGGCTTGTCCTGTGCCGCGCGGCGTGGTGAATCGCGCCGCTGGAACCCCGTGGAGATGGACCCTGCCGAAGGAAGACCCTAGCCACGATGCCGTGGTCGAGCAGCCGCCAGAGGGCGCGCCGCCGGAGGCCCCCTCCATGCAGGAGCTGCGTCAGCGTATCAGGCAGCAGAGCCTCCTGGCAGAGCTCGGCGTGCAGGCACTCAAGGGCACGCCGTTCTCGGAGCTCCTGGACCTGACGGCCAAGCTGGCTGCCGATGGGCTGGGCGCCGAGTTCGCCAAGGTCTTGGAGCACATCCGGGCTGAGAACCGGTTGCTGATCCGGGCCGGCGTCGGCTGGCCGCCAGGCATCGTCGGGGTCGCCAGCGTCGGCTGCGAGCTCGCCTCGCCGGCGGGGTTCGCCCTCCGCACCGGCAAGCCGGTGATCTCCAACCACCTGGAGAACGAAGAGCGATTCGATACCCCCGAGGTGCTGGCCGAGCAGGGTGTCCGCCGCGCCATGAACGTGATCCTGCAGGGCGACGGCACGCCCTATGGCGTGTTGGAGGTGGACAGTCGCTCGGAAGGCGAGTTCGGCGAGCACGACATCGCCTTCCTCCAGGGCGCCGCGAACCTCCTCGGCATGGCGATCGAGCGGCAGCGCATCGAGGCCAATCTGCGCGCCGCGGTGTCCGAGCGCGAGCTGCTGCTGAAGGAGCTCGACCACCGGGTCAGCAACAGCCTCCAGGTGGTGATGAGCATGCTCCACCTTCAGGCCGCCGGCGCGGACAACGGCGTGCGCCAGCAGCTGGTGCAGGCGGCCGGGCGGATCGCCGCGGTGGCACGGGCCCATCAGCGGCTGCGCGTGCGCGAGGGGCACGGCCTGATCGACCTGATCGGCTACCTGGACGAGGTCTGCCGCGATCTCGCGACCTCCGTCGGCCCGTGCGATTTCACGTGCAGCTGCCCGGAACCGGTCCTGATGCCGTCCGACCGTGCCGTCTCGGTGGGCCTGATCCTGATCGAGCTCGTGACCAATGCCGTCAAGCACGCCTATGCTGGCCGCGAGCCGGGGCCGATTCGGATCGTGCTCGAGCCCGCCGCCGAAGCGTCGTTGCGCTTGACGGTCCACGATGAGGGCCGCGGCCTGCCGACAGGCTTCTCGCTGGAGGCCGGCTCGGGGCTCGGCACACGCATCATCCTGGCGCTGAGCCAGCGGTTGGCTGGTCGGGTTGAGGTGACGGCGCCCTCGCGCGGCACCTCGTTTGCCCTCGTTCTGCCCGCAACGGCCGACGCACCTTCCAACCAGGGCTGAGGACAATCGGCATGCCCGAGCTGCGTGACCTGCATCCGGCGGTCCGGACATTGGCCATGCCGGCCGATACGAACCCTTCGGGCGACATCTTCGGCGGCTGGCTGCTGTCGCAGATGGACATCGCGGCCGGCACGGTCGCCTTCACCCGGGCAAAAGGCCGGGTGGCGACCATCGCCGTCGATGCGATGGCCTTTCACCAGCCGGTGCTGGTCGGCGACATCGTCAGCGTCTATGCCGAGGTCTGCCGCGTGGGCCGCACCTCGATCACCATGCAGGTGGAGGTCTGGGCCAAGCGTGGCCGTACGGGTGAGGAACAGAAGGTCACCGAGGGCCGCTTCACCTGCGTCGCCATCGACGAGAACCGCCGGCCGCGTCCGGTGCCGCCGGAGTGAAAGCGCGACGCGCCCGGTGACCGCAGCCTCGACCGGGCCCGCTCAGCCGTAGAGCACCTCCGGCAGCCACAGGGTCAGGGCCGGCCAGAGATACATCAGCACCATGCACAGGATCACGATCAGCATGTACGGCATCATGCCGGCGAAGATCTGGTTGAGAGTGACGTGCGATGGCGCCACGCCCTTCAGATAGAAGGCCGACATGGCCACCGGCGGCGAAAGGAACGCCGCCTGCAGGTTCACGAACACCAGCACGCCCCAGAGCACCGGGTCGATGTCGAAGTGCTGCAGCATGGGCAGGAAGATCGGCACGAAGATGATGATGATCTCCGTCCATTCCAACGGCCAGCCGAGCAGAAAGATGATCGCCTGCGACAGGATCATGAACTGGATCGGCGACAGATTGAGCGCCAATACCCAGCTTTCGAGCAGCGCTTGGCCACCCAGGAGCGCGAACACGGCGGAGAACAGCGCCGACCCGACGAATAGCCAGCAGACCATTGCCGTGGTCTTGGCGGTCAGGAAGACCGCCTCCTTGGTCCGCTTCCAGTCGAGGGTGCCCGCCTGCAGCGCCAGTAGGAAGGCGCCGGCGGCACCGACCGCGGCCGATTCCGTGGCCGTGGTGATGCCGAACAGGATCACGGCGAGCACCACGACCGTGAGAATGCCCAGCGGCATGATCGACGAGGTCAGCAGCTTCAGGACCTCGAAGCGCTCGATGTCCATGCGGCGGTAGTAGCGTACCAGCATCAGGGCGCAGAGGAGGGCAATCACGCCGAAGACGGCGAGGAAGGTGGTCGACGGCCCTTGCGCGACCGCCTCTGCCGGCGCCTCGTTCAGGGGCGCGCCGAGCTGCTCGAGGCCCGCGGGAAGCGTCTCCTCCTCCGAGGCTGCGGAATGGATGACGACGTACCACCAGACCAGCGCCAGGGTCAGCGCCGTCAGGGCGAGCGGCACGAGGGCGATCGCGAAGTTGAGCAGGATACGGCCGTAGTGCAGCGGGCCGTGCTCTGTCGTCAACCCGCGCGCCTGCTCTGGGGAGACTAATGCCCGCCACCATCCCACCAGCATGTTGGGCGAGTATGCCGACCGGAACTGCTCGAGCCAGGCAGGGATGGGGACCTTGGTCTGTTCCGGCGGCAACGGCGGGGCGATCTTCGGGCTGATCCACGCCCAGCCCATGATGTAGATCAGGTAGAGCAGCGCCAGGAAGAAGCCCGGAAACATGGCGGCGGCATAGAGCTTGACCACCGACTGGCCGGCGACGGCGGCGTAGACGATGATCATCACCGATGGCGGGATCAGGATGCCGAGCGTGCCGCCGGCGGTGATGACGCCGGAGGCCAGCCGCACGTCGTAGCCGGCGCGCAGCATCGGGTTCATGGCGATGACGCCCATGAGCACCACCACCGCCCCCACCAGGCCGCTGGCGATGCCCCAAAAGGTGCAGACGATCAGCGTGGCCACGGCCAGCGAGGCGGGCACGCGCCGGAACGACAGCTGGATGCTGTAGAACATCTTGTCGACCAGCGCGCCGCGCTCCATGACGTAGCCCATGAGCACGAATAGCGGGATCGAGATCAGGACGTCGTTGGTCATCGCCCCGTAGGTCCGCTGGACCATCAGGTCGAAGATGCGGTTGTCGATCCAGTGCTGGGACGCGTCGTAGAAGGCGTAGAAGCCGAAGAACATCCCGAGCCCCATCAGCGTGAACGCCGTGGGGAAGCCCATCAGGATCACCACGACGATGAGCCCGAGCATCAACAGGCCGAGGGCGGGATCGCTCATGTGCGCAGCTCGTCCCCGGTTCCGCGCTGCCGCGCGGCTTCCTCGATGTCGTGGACCCGCTCGATCGCCGACCGCCGGGCGTCCTCGTCGACATACTCGCTATGGGCGAGCTGCTCCTCGACCACGTCGATCTCGGTGGCATCCTTGAGCCGGCTCGGCCACTCGCCGGTTCTCAGGCACACCAGGCAGCGGACGATCTCGGCGAGCCCCTGCAGCATCAGGAGGGCGCCCGCGATCGGAATGACCGTCTTGAACGGATAGAGCGGCGGGCCGTCGGCGGTCACCGTCGAGTGCTCGTGAATCCGCCAGGACAGCGCCGCGTAGCGATAGCCCGCATAGAGCAGCGCCGCGATTCCCGGCAGGAAAAAGACGATGTAGAGGACCAGATCGAACGCCGCCTGCGTCCGTGGGCGCATCGAGCTGTAGAGGAAGTCCCCGCGAACATGCGCGTTCTGTGCCAGAGCGTAGGCGCCGGCGAGCATGAACAGGCTACCGTAGAGCATGTTGCTGGCGTCGAACACCCAGGCGGTCGGCATGTTCAGCGCGTAGCGCTTGACCACCTCGATGCAGACGAGGCCCATCAGCGCCATGATCAGCCACGCCGCCGCCTTGCCGAGCCAAGTGGTGATGCCGTCGACGGTGTGAAGGAAGCTCTGAACGCTCATCGGCGGCAACGGGTCCCGGTTTGGCGATGACGGAGGCCCGATCTGCCGCCCGACCCTCGCGATCGGGTGGCAGATCGGAGCGGCTCAGAGTTTGGCCGCGGCTCCGTCGGGCCCGAAATAGTGATCCACCGCCATCCGACGGTTGGTCACCGTGTCCTGCTCCCAGCGTGTCACTCGCTTCGCGAACGCAATCTGCGAGTCGAGGATCTCCTTGAACAACGGGTTGTCCGCAGACTTCTTCCTGGCCACCTCGTCGTAGACCTCAAGCTGCTTCTGCAGGATCGCGTCCGGCGTCTTGTAGAACTTGACCCCGTCATCTGCCTGCATGGCCAGATAGGCCTGCGAGTAGCGGTCGATTGCCTTCCACTGCATGTCCTGCGACGAGGCCTCGACGGCATTGCCGATGATCGACTTCATGCTGTCCGGCAGTGCGTCGTACTTCGCCTTGTTGAACAGGATCTCGAACTGTTCGGCATTCTGATGAAAGCTCTGCAGCATGCAGACCTTCGACACGTCGGGAAAACCTAGGGTGCGATCGGACGAGGCATTGTTGAACTCGGCCGCGTCGAGCAGGCCGCGGTCCAGCGCCGAGACGATCTCGCCGCCCGGCAGCGCGTTGACCGCAGCACCCATGGCGGTGAACACGTCGATCGAGATGCCGACCGTGCGATATTTGAGCCCGGCGAGATCGTCGGCGCTGCCGACCGGCTTCTTGAACCAGCCCAGCGGCTGCGACGGCATCGGGCCGTAGGGGAACGAGACCACCTCCGCACCGATCGAGGCGTAGAGCTTCTGCAGCAGCTCCTTGCCGCCGCCATATTTGTGCCAGGACAACAGCATGTTCGCGTCCATGCCGAAGGCCGGGCCGGAGCCCCACAGCGCGAGGGCCGGCTGCTTGCCGTAGTGGTACACGAGCACGCCGTGGCCGCCGTCCAGCGTGCCCTGCGACACGGCATCCAGCAGCCCGAAGGCGGGCACCACCGCACCCGCCGGCAGGACCTCGATGACCAGCTCGCCGCCGGTCATGTCGTTCACCTTCCTCGCGAAATCCTGCGCGTACTCGTGGAAGATGTCCTTGGCTGGCCAGGTGCTCTGCCAGCGCATGTGGATGGGGCCTTGTGCCTTCACCACCACCGGTGCGGCCACCGTCGCGGCCGCAGCCACCGCGGCACCGCTCAGGAAATCGCGCCGCCCCTTGCCCGTGGCGGGCACGGAGTCCTCTGCCATGTTCGCCTCCCTGCGCGTGGGTGCGATCCCACATCTCGCTCGCGTTGCGCGCGGAGTGTGCGGGCGACGGGCGGAAGATGAAAGAATTATGTTCCGCTTGTTGCGGTGGTTTCAGAATCGATAGGGAGGTTCAACACTCTCAGCCGCCGCCATGGTTTGATCGATCGCAGCGCGCACCGCTGCGAGCCGGGCGGGCACCAATCCGGTGGTCCGATCCCGCTCGCAGAATGCCCCGCGAAATCCCAGGAAATCCGGGGCGATCGGCCGCAAAGTCGCCACGTCGGCGAGCTGTAACGAGCCGGCGAGACCGACGAGCAGGCCATGCCCACGGGCCTCCTTCACGAACGAGGTCAGGGCGGCCACGGTCTGATGCTGCAGCAGCCCGCCCGCCATCTTGTCGGCGGTGTCGAGCATGGCGCCGCGGAAGCCTGCCGCGGCCAGATGCGTCACGATGTCGAGATCGGGGGCACGATCCGCCATCAGCACGGCCACCAGCGCGACGCCACGAGACGCCACAGGCGTGAGATCGCGGGCGAGCCGAGCGTGATCGCCGCCGGGGAAGAACCCTAGCTTGACCAGATCGACGCCTTCGGCGGCGGTGGCGAGGGCAGCCTCGGCCAGCAGGTCGGCCTGGGGCGGCAGGTCGCCCACGGTAGCGCTCACCGGCTTGCGGCCAGCGATCAGCCTGACGGCCTCGCCGATCCGGCCAAGCGGCCAAGCGCCCAGCGCCCCTTGCGCCGGGTCCTTCAGGTCGATCAGATCGGCCATCGGCAGGGCAAGCGTGACCTCGGCGAGGTCGGCGACGCTCGCGAGCAGGCCCGGGCGGTTGTCGGTAGCGTTGGTCATACTGATCTCGACACGTCAGGGGCGCACGCCAGCTTGGCGATCTCGACGCCGACGGCGATGCCGTCAAGAGAGGAGCTCGGGCATGCGGACATTGCGCCTGTCGCGGATCGCGCTGGTGGCTGGGGTGGCGGCCTTCTTCACCCTGGTGGCGTTCGGCAACCTGACCGACTACGGCGCCAACTGGCAGTTCGTCAGTCATGTGCTGTCGATGGACACCACCTTCCGCGATCCGGCGCTGATGTGGCGGGCGGTCACCGATCCGACCCTTCAGCGCGCGGTCTACGGCCTGATCATCGCCTGGCAGGGTGCCACCGCGCTCGTGATGTGGATCGGCGTGGCCCGGCTCCTGCGCGCGCTCGACGCCCACCCGGCGGAGTTCGCCGAAGCGCGGGCGGTCGCGATCGCCGGCCTGACGATGGGCCTGCTCCTCTACTCGGTAGGCTTTCTCGTGGTCGCCGGCGAGTGGTTCGCCATGTGGCAGTCGGAGACCTGGAACGGGCAGCGGACCGCCGGCATCTTCGTCCTGCTCATCGGCATCACGCTCCTACACTTGTGCGCCTCGGAGCCCGAGTGGCGGCCGTGACGCAGATCGGGGTGTGCGCTATGTTGGCGGCATGGGCGAGCCGGCAAACTTCCATCCGCTCCGGATGACCGCGGACGATTTCCTCGACTGGGCGGTCGAGCAGCCGAAGCGCCCGCGCTATGAGCTGGTGGCCGGTGAGCTGGTGATGATGGCGCCGGAACGGTCGGTTCATGCGCTGGTCAAGGCCCGGGTCTGGCTGGCCCTGCACCGCGCCATTGAGGTCAACGGCCTGAAATGCACCGCCTATCCGGATGGCATGGCGGTAAGGATCGACGACGAGACCGTCTACGAGCCGGACTCCCTCGTCCGCTGCGGCGAGCCGCTGGCCGACGACGAGATCAAGGTCACGGACCCGGTCGTCGTGGTCGAGGTTTTGTCTCCCTCCAGCCGCGCGCGCGATACAGGTGCCAAGCTCGAGGACTATTTCCGCCTGCCATCGGTCCGGCACTATCTGATCGTCAAGACCGAGAACCGGACGGTGGTGCACCACCGGCGCCTGGACGATGGCACGATCCTGACGAGGATCGTGCGCTCGGACGAGATCCCACTCGACCCGCCGGGCATCGCCATCGCCCTTGCGGCATTGTTCCCTTAGCCCTCCAGCACCACGAGCAGGTCCTTGGCGTCGATCGGGCTCGTGGCGTGGACCAGGATCTCCTTGACCGTGCCGTCGCGCGGAGCGTGGAGCGCGGTCTCCATCTTCATGGCCTCGATGGTAAGCAGCACGTCGCCGGCCTTGATCGGCTGGCCGACGCGGACCGAGATGGTCGAGACCGAGCCGGGCATCGGGGCGGCGACGTGGGCGTCGTTGCCGTCCTCGGCCTTGCGGCGGGCGGGGAGCTTGGCGACGGCGGCGCGGTTGGGGACGCGCGCGATGCGGGGCTGGCCGTTGAGCTCGAAGAAGACGCGGACCTGGCCCTCCTCGTCGGTTTCGCCGATCGCCTGCAGGCGCAGGACCAGGCTCTTGCCCTTTTCCAGCCCGATCGCGATCTCGTCGCCCACCGCCATGCCGTAGAAGAACACCAGCGTTGGCAGGACCGAGACAGGCCCATATTTGCGCGCGGCACCGACAAACTCGGTAAATACCTTGGGATACATCAGGTAGGCGGCGAGCTCGTTCTCGTCGAGCGCGCGTCCGCAGCGTTTCTCAGCCTCGGTGGCAGCGGCGGCAAGATCGGCATCCGGCAGGAGCGAGCCCGGGCGCACGGTGATCGGCGTCTCACCCTTGAGCACCTTCTTCTGCAACGCTTCCGGCCAGCCGCCCGGCGGCTGGCCGAGATCGCCGTGCAGCATCTCGACCACCGAGGCCGGGAAAGCGATCTCGCGGCCGGGGTCCTGGACCTCCGCGGGCGTCAGGCCCTGGGCCACCATCATCAGCGCCATGTCCCCCACGACCTTGGAGGACGGCGTGACCTTGACGATGTCGCCGAACAGGTCGTTGGCCGCACGGTAGGCGCGGGCGACCTCGTGCCAGCGCGTCTCCAGGCCCAGTGCCCTGGCCTGCTCCTTGAGGTTGGTGAACTGCCCGCCCGGCATCTCGTGGAGATAGACCTCAGAGGCGCCCGAGCGCAGGTCGCTCTCGAAGGCCGCATATTGGGCGCGTACCGCCTCCCAGTAGAAGCTGAGCTGGCGGATCGCCTCGGGGTCGAGGCCGGTGTCGCGCTCGGTGTGGCGCAGCGCCTCGACGATCGAGCCCAGGCAGGGCTGCGAGGTCAGGCCGGACATGGCGTCCATGGCGGCGTCGACCGCATCCACCCCGGCCTCGACCGCGGCCAGCACGCTGGCGCCGGCGATGCCCGAGGTGTCGTGGGTGTGGAGGTGGATGGGCAGGCCGACCTCCTCCTTGAGCGCCTTGATCAGGGCGCGGGCGGCGGCCGGCCTGAGCAGCCCGGCCATGTCCTTGACGCCGAGGATGTGGCAGCCAGCGGCCTCCAGCTCCCGGGCGAGGCCGACATAGTAACCAAGCGAATATTTCGCGCGGTCGGGATCGAGGATGTCGCCCGTGTAGCAGATCGCCCCCTCGGCGAGCTTCCCGGTCTCGCGCACTGCGTCGATCGAGACCCGCATGTTCTCCACCCAGTTCAGGCAGTCGAAGATGCGGAACAGGTCCATGCCGGCGTCGGCGGCGCGGCGCACGAAGTAGCGGACGACATTGTCGGGGTAGTTGGTGTAGCCGACGCCGTTGGCGCCGCGCAGCAGCATCTGCAGCAGCAGATTCGGTACCCGCTCGCGCAGCAGCGCCAGCCGCTCCCAGGGGTCCTCGGTGAGAAAGCGCATGGCGACGTCGAAGGTGGCCCCGCCCCAGCATTCCAAGGACAGGAGCTGCGGCAGGCCGGTCGCGTAGGCGTCGGCGCAGGCGACCAGGTCGTGGGTGCGCATGCGGGTGGCGAGCAGCGACTGCGGCGCGTCGCGCATGGTGGTGTCGGTGACCAGCACCCGCGTCTGCTCGCGCATCCAGGCGGCGAAGCCCTCGGGGCCGAGCCGGTCGAGCAACGGTTTGGTGCCGCCGGCAGACTCGGGCGCCGTGGCGAAGGCCGGAGGCACGGGCGTGCGGGCGTCGGCGCGAGGCCGAGCACGACCGACGGCCTCCGGATGGCCGTTGACCGTGACGTCGGCGATGTAGGTCAAGAGCTTGGTGGCGCGGTCGCGGCGCTGCTCGAGCTGGAACAGCTCGGGCGTGGTATCGATGAACCGGGTGGTATAGTCGCCGGCCAGGAAGTCCTTGTGCTCGAGCAGCGCTTCCAGGAAGGCCAGATTGGTAGCGACGCCGCGGATCCGGTACTCGCGCAGCGCCCGGTCCATGCGCGCCACCGCCTCCTGCGGCGACGGTGCCCAGGCGGTGACCTTTTCCAGCATCGGGTCGTAGTAGCGGGTGACCACCGCGCCGGAATAGGCGGTACCGCCGTCGACGCGGATGCCGAAGCCGAAGGCGCCGCGATAGGCGGTGATGCGGCCATAGTCCGGGATGAAGTTGTTCTCGGGGTTCTCGGTGGTGATCCGGCACTGCAGCGCATGGCCGTTGAGGCGCATCGCGTGCTGGGCCGGGATGCCGGTCTCGGCGAGCGAGCCGATCCGCCCGCCCTCGGCGATCCTGATCTGCGCCTTCACGATGTCGAGCCCGGTGACGACCTCGGTGACGGTATGCTCGACCTGGATGCGCGGGTTGACCTCGATGAAGTAGAAGGAGCCGGTGTCGGCATCCATCAGGAACTCGACCGTGCCGGCGCCGACATAGTGGGTGGCGCGGCCGATCTTGAGCGCCGCCTCGCACAGGGCCGCCCGCTGCTCCTCGTCGAGATAGGGGGCCGGCGCGCGCTCGATCACCTTCTGGTGCCGGCGCTGGATGGTGCAGTCGCGCTCGAACAGGTGGACGAGATTGCCGTGGGTGTCGCCCAGGAGCTGGACCTCGACGTGGCGCGCGCGGCGCACCAGCTTCTCCAGATAGACCTCGTCCTTGCCGAACGCCGCCTTGGCTTCGCGTCGTGCCGTGGTCACCGCCTCGACGAGCTGCTCCTCGCGCTCGATCGGCCGCATGCCGCGCCCGCCGCCGCCCCATGACGCCTTGAGCATCACGGGATAGCCGATCGCAGCGGCGAGGCTTCGGATTTCGTCCGGATCGTCGGGGAGCGGATCCGTCGCCGGCATCACCGGCGCGCCGACCGAGACCGCTAGGTTGCGGGCCGCCACCTTGTTGCCCAGCGTGCGCATGGTTTCGGGCGTCGGGCCGATGAAGATGATGCCGGCCTGCGCGCAGGCCTCGGCGAATTCCGGGCTTTCCGACAGGAAGCCGTAGCCCGGATGGATCGCGTCGACCTCATGGTCCTTCGCGACCCGGACCACCTCGGCGATGTCGAGATAGGCCTCGAGCGGCCCCTTGCCCCGCCCCACCTGATAGGCCTCGTCGGCCTTGAACCGATGCAGGGAGAGCTTGTCCTCCTCGGCGTAGATCGCGACGGTGCCGATGCCGAGCTCGGTCGCGGCCCGGAACACCCGGATCGCGATCTCGGATCGGTTGGCGACGAGCAGACGGCGGATGCGGCGGGGAGGGATGGCAGTCATCGGGCCTCGAACGCGAAGGTGGTCGAATGCCTCGCCGGCCGCCCCGAGGGCGGCGGCGGAGGCGCGTTGCCGGCCCGGCCTTGCCCGACACCACGACAGCATGGTCGACAAGTCCAGGTGCCCGATCGTCTCACATCCGCCGGCCGCCAAGTATCGCCTGATCGGGCGGGCTCTCGCCAACCCGCCGGCATGAGCCGGTGCTGCCCCGGTTTCAGCCGCCCAGGAACTTCAGCACCGCGGCATTGAAGGTGGCCGGGTCCTGCAGCATGGCGAAATGGCTCACGCCGGGCAGGATCAGCAGCTGCGCGGCGGGCACGACCCTCGCCAGCATTTCGGTGTGGTCACGGCGGATCGCCTCGTCGTGCTCGCCGTCGACGATGAGTACCGGCGTCCTGATCCGGGAAAGATCGGTGTCGGACCAGTTGGGCTGCGAGGCCCACATGGCGCCGATCTGATTCAAGAAGGCCTCGTACTCGTTCGGTGTCGGCGAGTTCCTCTCATACTCCTTGCCGGCACGCTCGATATAGGCGGCGAAGGTAGGATTCTTGTCGATGTCGGGCTTGAGCCCGTCGACCGTCGAGTTGGCGGCGAAGGCGAACAGCCGGCCGATCCGGTCCGGGTGGTTCATGGCGATGTCGAGGCCGATGATCGCCCCGTCGCTCCAGCCGACGATGTCGGCCTTGTCGAGCTTCAGATGGTCCATCAGGCCGACGACGTCCGAGGCCATCAGGTCGTAGCCGTAGGGCTGGGCGTCGCGGGTGCTGCGGCCGTGGCCGCGGCTGTCCATGGTGATGACCCGGTAGTGCGGTGCCAAAGCCGGGATCAGCTCGCCCCAATAGTCCGAATTGCCGAGGCCGCCGTGCAGCAGGATCACCGGCGGCCCGGCGCCGTACTCGGCATAGTAGATCTCGACGCCGTTGACCGGTGCCTTGCCCTCCGTCGCGGCGGGGGGACGGCTCGGGGTCGGCGGCAAGGTCTGCCAGACCTCCTCGGCCACGGCGCTGCCGAGGCCGAGCGCCAAGAGGAATGCCGACAGGATCAGGCCGCGTCGCTTCATGGGCGTCATCCTTGCAGGAAACATGCCTCGGTCTCCGTCATCGGTCGGGCAGCATCGTGCGCAGCAGGGCGAGCGTCGCGTCCGGTGCCTCGCCCATCATCATGTGACCCGCACCCGCCACCAGCTCCGCTCGGGCACCGGGGATCGCCTCCGCCAGCGCCCCGCCCGCCTTGGCCGGCGTCATCCGGTCCAGCGCCCCGATCACCACCAGCGTCGGGCAGCGTATGGCGGCCGCATGCTCCAGACCGGCCGTGTAGGCGTTGCAGGCGACGAGATCGATGCTCAACGTTTCGGCATGGCCGTGCCGCAGCAGCGCGCGAGCGGCACCCTGCAGCCATCCGCCCGGGTGCGGGTTGCCGCCGTGATGCCCGCGTGGGCCGAATGCCCAGTCACACATCAACTCGACGGCCTTGGGGTCGTGCGCGGCGGCGAGTGCGAGGAGATCGGGATGTACCGGCATCCTGAGCGCCGCGCCGAGCAGGCAGAGCGAGGCGACGCGCTCGGGATGGCGAGCGGCGGTGGCGAGGGCGGCCAGGGCACCCATCGAATGGCCGATCACGGCCACGGGCGGGCCGTCGCCCGCCAGTTCGGCCAGGCAGTCGGCGATCGCCTCGATGGTCGTGAGCGGCGGCAGGTCGTGCGAGCGGCCGTGGCCAGGCAGGTCGACCGCCAGCGCGTTCCAGCCGTGGAAGGCGAGATGGCGGCCCTGCAGTGCCCAGACCGTGTGGTCCATGCCGGCGCCGTGAACGAGCAGCACGGACGGCGCGTCTGGATCGAGCGGCCGGCCGTAGGTCGAGAGGTAGGGCTGCACCGGCTCAGCGCTTCTGCGAGGCGCGTAGGGCGCCGTCGAGATCGGCCACGATGTCGGCCGGCTCCTCCAGTCCGACGGAGAGTCGAACCATGTCGTCGCGCAGCCCGACCGCGGCGAGCTGCTCAGGTCCGAGCTGGACGTGGGTGGTGGAGGCGGGGTGGATGACCAGCGTCTTGGCGTCGCCGACATTGGCGAGATGCGACGCGAGGCGGCAGCCCTCGATGAACCGGGCGCCGGCGGCGCGACCGCCCTTGACGCCGAAGCTGACGATGGAGCCGGCCCCCCGGGGCAGGAGGCGCGCGGCGAGCGTGTGATCCGGATGGCTCGGCAGGCTCGGATGGACCACCCAGGCGACGGCCGGATGCCTGCCCAGAAAGTCGAGGACGGCTGCGGTATTGGCCATGTGCCGCTCCATCCGCAGCGGCAGGGTCTCGATGCCGAGCAGCAGGTAGAAGGCGTTCTGCGGGCTGAGGCAGGCGCCGAAGTCGCGCAAGCCCTCGGTGCGGGCGCGGGCGGCGAAGGCCTGCGGGCCGAAGCTGTCCGTGTAGGACAGGCCGGCATAGCCGGGATAGGGCTCGGTCAGCGTCGGGAACCGGCCCGAGGCCTGCCAGTCGAACCGGCCGCCGTCGACCAGGATGCCGCCGATCGCCACGCCGTGCCCGCCCAGCCACTTGGTCAGCGAGTGCACGACGAGGTCGGCGCCGTGGTCGAACGGCCGGCACAAATGTGGCGTGAGGAAAGTGGCGTCGACCAGGAGTGGCAGGCCGCTGGCGTGGGCGATGTCGGCGACCGCCGGCAGGTCCAGCACTTCGAGACCCGGATTGCCGATCACCTCGGCCAGCACCAGGCGCGTCTCGGGCCGGATGGCGGCGGCGAGGCCGTCCAGGTCGCGGGGGTCGACGAAGCTCGTCTCGATGCCGAAGCGCGGCAGGGTCAGGCGCAGCAGGTTGATCGTGCCGCCATAGAGATTGCGCGCCGCCACGATATGGCCGCCCGATCCCATCAGCGTGGCGATGGCGAGGTGCATCGCCGCCATGCCGCTGGCCGTGGCCACGGCGGCGACCCCGCCCTCCAGCGCCGTCACCCGCTCCTCGAGCACGGCCACCGTCGGGTTGGAGATGCGACTGTAGATGTGCCCGGCCCGCTCCAGATTGAACAGGCCGGCGGCGTGGTCGACATCCGCGAACACGTAGGACGTCGTCTGGTGGATCGGCACCGCGCGTGCGCCAGTCGCCGGGTCCGGCACCTGCCCGGCATGCAGGGCCAGCGTGGCCGGATGCAGGAACCGAGGCTCCATGCGGCACTCCCCCCTGGTGCAGGAAGGCGCCGTAGCACCCTTCGGCAGCGGCGGCGAGAGCGCCGTCAGGCAGGCGGCGCTCGGCTCGCCGATCCAGGCGGAGTAGCGGCCGACGGCTCGGCCTCGCCCACGCGGGCAGCCCCGACGGGGCCGCCGCGCCCGCAACGCGGCGGCCCTTCTCCCCATGCGCCACGAGTTCTTGTCGCACGAAACGCGCGCAGATGCAAGGAATATCTGCCTATATCGTTGGACGCGATTCAACCTGTCGCCAGCTGCGAAGCGAGGCTGACTTGCATTTGTCCGGCGCTATGTTGAGATCACTCGCGATGTGTCCGAGCCGGCGCTGGCGGTCCCGCTCGATATGGGATGTCGAAGATGTCGACAGTCGAAATGCACGATCCGAACGCCGACGACGCTCGATCCAGCCCCCAGCTGAGCGGTTGCACCACACTTTGATCATGGCGCAGCGATTGCCAGCGGTCCTCGCGCTGGCAGCCGCCCTGCTCGGCGCGAGCGTTGAAGCGGTTCGCGCCGAGTGCGGAGGAACCGATCGTCCTTGCGCGGTTCCGCTCGGCACATATCGCGCGGCAGTGCCACCCTGGCAGGCTGGTGAGCCGCTGCGGCCGGTGGTGATCCATTTCCACGGCTTCGGGCAGTCCGGGGCGGACGTGCTCCAGGAGCAGGCCCTGGTCGAGCCGTTGATGGAGCGCGGCTACGTATTGCTGGCGCCCGACGGGCTGGTGCCGCCCGGGCGTACCGAGAGGAGCTGGTCGTTCGGTACGCGGCAGGTGCAGCGCGACGAGCTGGCCTTCGTCCGCCAAGTGTTGACTGACGCGGTGCCCCGCTTTCATCTCGATCGCGGGCGTGTGCTGGCGAGCGGGTTCTCCATCGGCGGCTCGCTGACCTGGTATCTCGCCTGCGAGGCGCCGTCCGAGTTCGCTGCGTTCGCGCCCGTGGCGGGCGGCTTCTGGCAGCCGATGCCGACCGAGTGCGCCGGGCCGGTGCGGCTCCTGCACACCCATGGCTGGCGTGACCAGACCGTGCCGCTGGAGGGCCGTCCGTTGCGGCCCGGGCTGGAGCAGGGCGACATCTTCGCGGGGCTGCAGGTCTGGCGCCGGGCGAACGGCTGCACCGGCCTCATGGCCGACCGCTTTGCCACCGACGGCGAACGCTGGCACCGGGCCTGGGACCGCTGCCTGCCCGGGAGCGCGCTGGAGCTGGTACTGCACACCGGCGGCCATGAGGTGCCGGCAGGCTGGGCGGACATGGCACTCGACTGGTTCGAGCATGTGACTGCCAGGCCGGACGCAACCGGAGATGGCGATTGATTAACTTGCCGCGGGCAGGCAGCAGGACTGCAATCTTCCGATGATCCGGTGCGGTTGTCTGGTCACGCTGTGGGCAACCTTGTCCTGGTGCTGCTCCCCAGCGGCAGCGGACGAGTGTGGCGGGAAGGATCGTCCCTGCCATGTCGCGTCGGGAGAATACTACGTCGCGGCACCGGTGTGGAGCGAGGGCGACGACCTCCGGCCGGCTGTCCTGTTCCTCCACGGTGCCGGTGCTTCCGGCGAGGCGGTGACCGCAGATCCTGGCCTCGCGGATGCGATCACCGCTCGCGGCTACGTCCTTCTGGCCCCCTCTGGCTCGCCACGTGATGGTCGCGACGGCCGCTTCTGGTCCCTTGGCGCGCGGCCCCCGGTGCGCGACGAGGCGTCGTTCCTCGACGCGGTGCTGAGCGACGCGGTGCCTCGCTTCCATCTCGACCGGCAACGGATCCTCGTCGCCGGCTTCTCGATGGGTGCGGGCCTGGCTTGGCAGCTCGCCTGCCGCGAACCAGACGCCTTCGCCGCCTTCGCCCCCGTCGCCGGTGCCTTCTGGCGCGGCCAACCGGCCAGATGCACCGGCCCCGTCCGCATGCTGTTGACCCACGGCTGGCGGGACGATGCCGTGCCGCTCGAAGGCGAGGACCACGGGCAGGGCGTGGAAAGCGCGGCCTTCGAGGGCGCGGAGTTGTGGCGCCGGGTCGACGGCTGCGCCGGCCCGCACGCCGCGGCCTTCGCCGCGGTCGGTTCCTTTTGGGAACGGACCTGGACCGACTGCGCACCCGGCTCCGCGCTCACCTTCGTCCTGCACCCCGACGGGCACGAGGTGCCCGCCGGATGGGCCGACCTGGCGCTCGACTGGTTCGAGTCGGTTCTCGCGGCCGATTAGCACCCAAGGGGATGGGCCAAAGTCCCAACCTGGGCTAGAAGTCGCCCTGACCGTCGCTCCGGAACCCTCGCCCGAATGATCGTACAGCCCAGCTTCTACGCGGCCGCGATACCGGCCGTGATCCTCCTCGGTCTGTCCAAGGGCGGCTTTGCGGGGCTGGGCGTGCTGTCGATGCCGATGCTGTCGATGACCATCCCGCCCGTGCAGGCGGCGGCGGTCACCCTGCCGATCCTGATGGTGCAGGATGCGGTCAGCGTCTGGGCCTATCGGCGGACCTGGGACCGGACCAACCTGAAGATCCTCCTGCCGGGCGCCGTCCTCGGCATCCTCGCGGCCTATCTCTTCGCGGCGCAGGTGCCCGACGCCTTGGTCGCCCTGGCGCTGGGGGCGATCTCGGTCGTGTTCGCTCTGCGCCGCTTCCTCGGCCGGCGGGCGTCGGCGCCGACCGCCGAGAATTTTCGCCCCGACCGGCCGCAGGGCTGGTTCTGGGGTGCGGTGGCAGGCTTCACCAGCATGATCGCCCATGCCGGCGGGCCGCCGTTCCAGATCTACGTCATGCCGCAGCACCTGCCGCGCGACATCTTCGTCGGGACCGGCGTGATGTTCTTCGCTGCGGTCAACCTGATCAAAGTGGCGCCCTATCTGGCGCTGGGCCAGTTCAGCCGCGAGAACCTGATGACCTCGCTGGTGCTGTTCCCGCTCGCGATCGCCTCGACCTGGGCTGGCGTCTGGCTGGTGCGCCGGGTTTCGGGCGACCGCTTCTACGACATCATCTATGTGCTGCTGCTGGTGCTGGGTGCGAAGCTGATGTGGGACGGCTTCGCCTGGCTTCTGGCTTAGGGGCGCGCGGGCCGCAGCCGTACGACGAACAGGATCGCCACCGCAGTGGGCGTCAACCGTAAAGGCGTTTGCGGGCAGGGATCGAGCAGGAGCGTCTCGCCAGCAGCCAGCGGCATCGCTTCGAATGCAGCCGCCACCTCGAGATGGCCCGCGCGGCAGAACAGGAGTGCCGTGGCGCAATCGAGCCGGAGCTCGCGCGGAGTGGCGACCGTCAGGCGGTCGAGCGCATGCTCCACCTTGTCGCGCCGGGTCATGACGTTGAGATCCAGCACCGGCCCGTCCGCCAGCGCCGCCGTGGTCGGCAGGTCTGCCGGGAACGAGCATGGCGGCGAAGCGGCGGTGAGCTCGACCGGGTGGCGGCCGGTAACGTCGAGCCGCAGGCCGGCACCATCGAGAACCGCGAGCGTACGGTCGACGCCCGCGAAGCTCGAGAACGGACCGGGGCGCGCGACCCGGGCCATGCTGACCCGCCAGTCGAAATCGTCGAGTCCGGCACCTTCGGGCGCGACCGCGATCTCGATCGTCTCGCCGCCGCCGTTCTTCCAGGGCATGCGGCGATGCTCTGCGGGGCCGATCACGCGCACGCGATCGCCCCGAGCAGGCGGACGAGCTCGGCCGGCGCGGTGACCATGGCGTCGTGCCCGGTCCGCAGCTCGTGCCAGCCCCAGCCCGCCTGCGCCCGCGCCCATCGCCGCGAGGGCTCGATGGTGGCCAGGGCCGGGTCGAGGCAGGCGATGTAGTGGCAGGACAGGCCGTTGCCGAGCGGATGCTCCAGGCGCAGCGGCGTGTCGTGCGTGTGGACCGGCTGCGGCTTCAGCCGGCGCAGAAGCCAGTCCCGGTCGGCACCGGTGACGCCGAACGCCGTCGGGTCGGGGGCGGGGATGCCGCGGGTCTCGTTCTCCCGGATGGCCTGCCGCCGCTGCGCCGCGGCCTCGGGCGGCAAGCCGTCGAGCAGGCACTGCCCGCCCTGCAGGACGACCGCGTCGAGGAACACCAGTCGGGACAGTCGATCGGCCACCCGGTCGGCCACGCCGGAGATTACAATGCCGGCGAAGCTGTGGCCCACCAGGACCACCTCATCCAGCTCCTCCGCCTCGATCACGTTGACGATGTCGGCGATGAAGGTGTCGAGCGTGAGCGCGGGCGAGAACAGATGGCAGCGCTCGCCGAGTCCGGTCTGCGTGGGCGTGAGCACGCGATGTCCAGCGGCGCGCAGCCCTTGCGCGACCCGTACCCAGCACCAGCCGCCATGCCAGTTGCCGTGAACAAGGACGAAGGTCGAGGCTGCTACCATCGCAGCGCGGCCGTGTGGACCGGGGCGTCCCACAGCCCGCGCAGCTCGTCGTCGAGTGCCGTGACGGTGAGCGAGCAGCCGGCCATGTCGAGAGAGGTGCAGTAGTTGCCGACCAGGCTGCGAGCGACCTTGAGACCCTTGTCATTGAGCAGGCGGCGGGCGCGGCCGTACATCAGGTAGAGCTCCATCGAGGGCGTAGCGCCGAAGCCGTTGACCAGGAGCAGGACCTCCGAGCCGGATGCCGCGGCAAGGTCGCCAGTGATCGCTTTCAGCATCTCTTCGGCGATGCCATCGACCGATTCGAGCTTGACGCGGCGGCGGCCGGGCTCGCCGTGGATGCCGACGCCCATTTCCATCTCGTCCTCGGGCAGGTCGAACGTAGGCTTGCCGGCGGCGGGCACGGTGCAGGAGGTGAGCGCCACGCCCATCGAGCGGGTGCGGGCATTGACGCGCGTGCCCAGCGCCTGGAGCGCCTCGAGCCCGGCGCCGGCCTCTGCGGCGGCGCCGACGATCTTCTCGACGATCACCGTTCCGGCGACGCCGCGGCGGCCGGTGGTCCAGGTCGAGTCCTCGACCGCGACATCGTCGTTGGTCAGCACCGTGGCGTGGCTGCCGTCGTACATCTCGGCGGCCATCTCGAAGTTCATGACGTCGCCTTCGTAGTTCTTCACGATGAACAGCACGCCGGCGCCGGTGTCGACCGCCTGGGCGGCGGCGATCATCTGGTCGGGGGTTGGCGATGTGAAGACTTGGCCGGGGCAGGCGGCATCCAGCATCCCCAGACCGACGAGGCCGGCATGCATCGGCTCGTGACCCGCACCGCCGCCGGAGATCAGCGCCACCTTGCCGGCCGGAGTGGCGGCGGCGCGGGTGACGAAGACGGGGCCGGTGTGGACGCGGACGAGGTCGGCGTGGGCGGCGCCGAAGCCCTCAAGTGCCTGGGCGAGGACGTCCTCGACGCCGTTGATCAGCTTTTTCATCGGTCGAGCCTCCATCGTCGTTGGCCGTTTCGGCATGCGCCGCCATGCGGATGATGCGGGCGGCGAAATCGCGGATCAACGCCTCGACTTCGCGCGCGGTCGCGGGGGAACGGAACTCCGGCAGGGCAAGGCGCAGCTCGTGGCTGCTTGGCAAAGGTGCGGCCGGCCTGCGGTCGCGCTCGGGGTGGGCCTGCCGGTAGAGCGTTAGAAAGCCCTCACGCTCCGGAATGGAGAGATGGCAGGCGTCGAAGATGATCGGCAGGTCGCCTGCCGGAATCGGCACGGCGTAGGCCGGGTTGGCGATCTGCGAGACGAAGCTCTTGTGCTTGCCGAGCGCCAGGGCCAGCCGCCCGCGCAGGCCCGAGGGCCGGCGCTCGATGAACGTGCGCAGCAGCGACTTGTAGCCGGCGATCGCCGCCGCCCGGTCGGCTGGGGCCGCGTCAGGCATGATCCTTGCCGAACCGCGCCACCGCCTGCTTCACCCGCCCGAGCGCCGCCGGTGCCACCGACAGGCGGCGCAGGCCGAGCCCGAGCAGCGCCGCCACTCCGGTCGGGTCCGAAGCCATGTCGCCGCATAGGCTGACCGGCACCCCCGCAGCATCGGCCTGACGGAACACCTCGCCGACGAGGCGCAGGACCGCCGGCTGAAGCGGGTCGTTCAACAGGCCGACCCGGCCCTCGCCGTCGCGCGACGCGGCCATGACGTACTGGGTCAGGTCGTTGCTGCCGATCGAGAAGAAATCGGCCGGGATCAGGTCGACCGTCAGCGCGGCCGCCGGCGTCTCGACCATGATGCCGAGCGGCGGCAGGGCGGCCTCCCGACCCTCGCGCTCCAGCTCGGCGAGACAGGCGGCGAAGAGCCGGCGCGCGTCGGCATACTCCCCGGCCGTCGCCACCATGGGCAGCATGACCTTGAGCGGACCCCGCACGGCCGCCTGCAGCAGCGCCCTGACCTGCGGCCGGAACAGCTCGGGGCGCTCGAGGCACAGGCGCAGGCCGCGCAGGCCCAGGAATGGATTGGCCTCGACAGGCAGAGTTAGACCGGGCAGCGGCTTGTCGCCGCCGATATCGAGCGTGCGGACGATGCAGGGCTTGCCGTGCAGCCGGTCGAGCAGCCGCACGTAGGCCAGGAGCTGCTCGGACTCGTCGGGCAGCCGGTCGCGGCCGATGAACAGGAACTCGGTGCGGAACAGCCCGACGCCGTCGGCAGCGCCCAGCACGTCGTCGCCGATTGCTGCCGGATCGTCGACGTTCAGCATCACCTCGACCGCCTCACCCACGGCGGTCCGGGCCGGCCGGGTGAGCAAGGCGGTCGCCTCCGCCTCGTCGCGGCGGCGCTGGTCGAGCCGCTGGAGATAGCGGGCGCGGGTGGCCGCCGCCGGGCGGACCACGAGTATCCCCTCCTCGGCGTCAAGCACGGCCTCGCCGGTTTCCAGCACCTCGCCGAGATTGGTCGCCATCGGCACACCGCGGGCGCGGGCCAGCATGGCGACGTGCGCGGAGGGGCTGCCGCGCTCGAGCGCGATGCCGCCGAGCACCGACCAATCGAGCGAGAGGAAGCCCGAGGGCGTGAGATCGTCGTCGAGCACGACCGCTCCGGGCAGCAGTGGCCCCGCCCGATCCTGGGTTCCGCCGAGTGCGCGCCGCACCCGCGTCTCGACGTCCTGGAGATCGCTGGCGCGGGCGCGGAAATACTCGTCCTCGGCATCCTCGTAGGACATGATCTGGCGCCGCAGCACGTCGTGCCACGCCCACAGCGCCGAGCGGCCATCGCCAATCTGCGCCCTCGCCTCCTCGGCAAGGGTCGGGTCGTCCAAAAGCTCCAACTGGAATTCGAGCACCTCGGCGCCCATCGCGTCCGTGCGCGCGATCAGCTCCTCGAGCTCCACCCGCGCCTGGTCCAGGGCGCCCTGCAGCCTCGCCTCCTCATGCAGCCGATCCTGGGCGGCGGCGGCGGGGTGATCGCCCAGATCGGGCGGCAGCGTGAGCACGACCTTGGGCAGGCGCACGAGCGGCCCGATCGCCAGCCCGGGCGAGGCCGGCCGGCCGCGCAGGGTGCGCTCAGCCATGGCTCTCGTCGAAGTCCCGGCGGACGAGATCGGCCAGTGCCGCGACCGCGGCCTCGGCCGCCTCGCCTTCCGCCTCGAGCTCGATCAGCGTGCCGGTGCGGAACTTGAGCCCCATCACCTTGACCACGCTCTTCGCGTCGACCCAGTCGCCGTCGGGTGCTCGGCGCAGGCGGATCGCGGCGGGGAAGCTCTTGGCGAGCTTGGTGAGCTTGACGGCCGGTCTGGCGTGCAGGCCGGTCGGATGCGTGATGACCACCTCTGCGTGCGGCGCGCTCATGGGCTCAGCTCCTCCGCGGCAGCGCAGACCGCCTCCAGCGCAGCGCCGCCTGAGGCCTCGGTGGCGGCGATCACGGCACCCTCGACGATCGGCGCGTTGCAGATGCGCACCCGGCCCGAGCGCTCGCCGTCCAGCAGCTCGATCGCCATCTCCGCATTCATCTCCGCCCCGCCCAGATCGACCAGGACTACGACGCCGGCATCGCTCCAGACGCTCTCGATGGCGGCGCGGATCTTGACCGGATCCGTGCCGAGCTCACCCACGGGATTGCCGCCGGTCCAGGCGCAGGGCACCTCGTCGCCGACCATCTGCCGTACCATGTCCGCAGCGCCCTCCGCGACCTTGGGCGAGTGCGAGACGATCACCACCCCGACGATGCCGCTCACGGCATGGGATCCAGCACGTCGCACACGGCCTGGATCAGCAGGCAGGACGAGGTGGCGCCGGGATCGTAGTGGCCGATCGAACGCTCGCCCAGGAACGACGCGCGGCCGCGCGTGGCCAGCATGGGCTTTGTGGCCTCCCGGCATTCGTTCGCGATCCGGCGCAGATCACTGGCGCCGTCGCCCGCCAGGAACGCCTCCTGCACCGGCACGAGCACGTCGAGCATGGTCTTGGCGCCGACATCGGACTTGCCGCGCTTCTTGACGCTCTCCACGCCCTCGGCGAACGCCGCGGCCGGGGGTTTGCCCGCCTTCACGCCTTTGCCGATACCCATCAGCAGCGAGCCGTAGAGCGGCCCCGAGGCGCCGCCGACGGTCGTGACCAGCAGCATGCCCGCCTTCTGCAGGGCGTCGCCCGGCGGCAGCGCGGCCAGCGTCTCCCGCTCGGCGGCGATCGCCTGGAAGCCACGCGCCATGTTGCTGCCGTGGTCGCCGTCGCCGATCGCCTGGTCGAGCCGGGTGAGCTCGTCCGCATTGGCGACGATGGCAGCCGCGGCGGCGTCGACGAGGGCGCGGATCTGATCGGGGGACATCGCTCGCCTCCTCAGGCCGCAAGCCGAGTTTAGTTTAATTGAGTTTAGTAAAATGCGGGCCTTCGCCGCCTGTCAAGCGCGAACTGGGCGGCGGCGACGGCAACCCGCGGCATGCCCGGGCGTTCACCCGGGACGAGGCGACGGCGCAACGCGTCGCTACCGATCGAGATCTCTGTCTCGGGAGTTGGCTGCATGGCCACGAGGACCGACCAAAAATCACGCCGCGGCTTCGCCTCGATGGATGCCGAGAAGCAGCGCGCCATCGCGCGCAAGGGTGGCCAGAGCGTCAGCCCGCAGGACCGCAGCTTCGCCCGCGACCACGAGCTTGCCGCGGCCGCCGGGCGCAAGGGCGGTCGCAGTGTGAGCCCGCAGGACAGATCGTTCGCGCGCGACCCCGGCCTCGCCGCCGAGGCGGGCCGTAAGGGCGGGGAGCGCAGCGGCGCCCGCGTCGGCGGTCAGGAGGAAAGCGGCGCGGACTAGGTGAAGCGGGCCTCAGGAGGTCGGCCCGATCGGCCAGGACTGCTCGAACTTGCGCCCCTCGCTGTCCTCGACCTGAACGAGCATCGCGGCCGGGGCCTCGGGTCGGTAAGAGAAGGTGAAGGCGGGGTTCTCGGACAAGGCGATGTCGCCCTCGATCTCCAGCACGGGCGTGGCGCCGAGGCTCACCTTGACCGACCGGACGTAATCCGGCGGGATCCAGTAGCGGGTGAGCTGGTCGATCTGCATGCCGCTGTAGTTCGGGTGGCTGATCAGCAGTTGTGCCTGCTGCAGCTCGCCGGGGGCGAACGTCGTCATCGGCTTGAACTGCATCTTGCCGAGCCTGGCCATGACCGTGGCCTTGTCGGCCGTGCTCGGTGCCGAGCAGCCGCCGGACGCCTTGATGAACCGTTCGACCATGTAGAGCTGGCCGTCCGAGGTCTCGGCGACGGCGTGCAGGTTGGTGTACTGGTTGACCCTGATGCGCGTGGCGACGGTGGCATCCCCGGTCTGCGGGAAGAAATGGAACACCGCCGCGACGGGAGCGGGGTTCTCGTCCACGATCAAATGAACCGTCCGAATCCAGCGTGCCTGACCCTGCGGCTGTAGCGCCTTGACGGTGACAGGCACGGTACCCGCGTCCTGCGCCCGCTTCGGCGCCTCGAGCTCGATCAGCCCGGCGCCGTCTTTCAGCTCGCGATCGGCGAACAGCGAATCGCGGATCGCCGGCCACGATCCCTCCTCGGCCAACGCCGGCGCGGCGAAGCCCGCGATGAGGACGAAGCAGAACATCAAGCGAGCGGTGCGACGCGGCATCCCAAGACCCCTGGCGACAGAGTCGCGGATCATGAACCGGGCGCGCGGCAGGTCAAGATCCCGCACGCCCGGCACCGCCGTGGTCAGGTGCCGCGGCGAGCCATGCGAAACACGATGAGCAGAACCAGGGAGCCCAGAACCGCGATCACCAGGCTTGGGACATTGAAGCCACTCACATCCCCGAACCCCATCGCCGTCGACAGGAAGCCGCCGATCAGCGCGCCGACGATGCCGATGATGATGGTGAGGATGAAGCCGCCCGGGTCGGGGCCGGGATGCAGCGCCTTGGCGATGAGGCCGGCGACCAGGCCGAGCACGATCCAGGCGATGATGCTCAAGATGCAAATCCCTTTGTTGCCGCCCCGCAGGCTATTCCCATTCGAGCTCGGTGAAGCTCGCGATCACATTGCGGGCGTGGTTGTCCGCCGCCAGCAGCCATCTACCGGCGGGTGGCGGCGGTAGCTCAGCAACCGCCTGCTCCAGGGTCCGGTTCCGTGCGATCTCCTCCCTCACCCCGTCGCGCAGCTGCTCGAGATAGGCACGCTGCGGTGCCGCGGCCTCGGGCCAGGGGGCGGACGGCGGCCCGTGCCCCGGCACGACCTGCGCGGCGGGGATGGCCGCGAGCTCGTCCATCACCCGCAGCCAGCCCAAGAGGCTGCCGTCGACCACGGGAATTCGCTTCATGAACAGCAGGTCGCCGGCGAACAGCGTGCCGGTGGCGCGGTCGAAAACGGTCAGGTCGCAGTCGGTGTGGGCGGGTGGCCAGGCGCGCAGCTCCAGGGTACGGCCGCCGAGATCGATGGTGCTGGTGCCGTCGACGCCCTGGGTCGGCAGCACGATCTCCGTCCCGTCCATCGCCGGGCCGACCGCATCGCGCAGCTTGGCGAGGTAGACCGGCCCGCTCTGCGCCAGCCGGGCGGCGAGCCGGGCGTGGCCGACCACCGACGGTGTGCCGCCGAACGCGACCGTGCCGAACGCATGGTCGGGATGCATGTGGGTCAGGATGACATGGCTGATCGGCAGCCCGGTGCGCGCGCGGATCGCGCCGAGCAGCTCCTGTCCCTGGCGCAGGCTGCCGCCGCTGTCGATCACCGCCACGCCGCGCTCGCCGATCACGAAGCCGAGATTGGCGATGCCGCCACCGTTGGCGGGCGAGAAATCCTCGTAGGGACCCTGGTGGACGAAGACGCCGGGGGCGACCTCGCTCACCGCCAGCGGCGCCTCGGCCGCGGTGCACGCCGCCGCCCATGCCAGGACGACGACGAGCGCCGCGGCGCCGAGCCTCACTGCGCGACGATCTGGCGGATCTCTGCGAGGGCGGCCTTGGCCTTCTCGACCTTGCCGTAGCTGTCCTGGATCTCCCGCCTGCGCTCGGCCAGCGTCACGTCGACCTGACCCAGCTCGGCCTTCATCGCGGTCAGGCGGGGCTCGACGTCGGTCGCCTCCTGCTGGAGCTGCTGCACCTTGTACGCCGCCATCCGGACCTTGCTCTCATAGTCCGCCAGCGCTTGCTCGCGCTCGCCCAGCACCTTCAGCCGCTCGCCGATCTGGCTCTGGATCTTCTCGAGCTCCTCCTCGCTCGCCGCCTTGTTGCCCTGCAGCGCCGTCAGGGCGCGGTCGATGTCGACCTCCTCGCGCTCGCGCTCGCCCAGCGCCATGAGGCGATGGTTCAACGAGGTCGAGGCATCGCTCAGCCGGTCTTCCACCGCCGCCATGGCGGCCTCCCGCTCCTGCAGCGTGCCTTCCAGCGTCGCCACCTGCTGCTCGCGCTCGCCCAGCACGGCGAGCCGGGAGTTCAGGCGGCCGGTGGCGTCGTCGAGCTTGCTGCGCACCTCCTCCAGCGCCCCGTCGGCCTTCTCGGTCTCGGCCAACCGCTGCTCGGTGTCGGTGAGCTTCTTCCCGGTGTCAGCCAGCTGCTGGCCGGTCTCGGTCAATTTCTGCTCGGTGTCTGCCAGCTGCTTGCGCGTGGCCTCGAGCGCGCTGCCGCGCTGGCTCGCCTGATACCAGCCGATGCCGGCAAGGATCAGCAGCACGACCGCCGCGATCTTCGCGATCCGATCGAGCGTGACGGAGCCGGACGCCGGCTCGGATGTGCCTTCAGCCATGAACCTGCCCTTCCCCACTGGCACCCGCGCTGCCATACCGGTCGCGAGCTACCGGATCTCTTCGGCCGAGCGCATCCTCCGGCCGTTTGGACTGTTCTAGAGCACTCCGCATCCGCCCGAAAAGGGCTGGCTTCGCGTCCAACTCGATCACAGGACCGCGTCCAGTGTGGGACAAGCAGTGCGATCACGAATGCCTCGCCCTGCGGGACGTGCGCATCCCGGTGCGCGTCGGCGTCTATGCGCGCGAGCATGACGCCCCACAGTTGCTGGGAGTCGATGTGGAGCTCTACCGCAGGCGAAGGGAATTCACGGGCAGCGCGCTGGCCGATTGCCTGGACTACGATAGGGTCCACCATCATCTCACACATGTCTGGCCCGCGCGCGCCCACGTCGAGTTGCTGGAGCTGCTGGCCGAGGATCTGATCGATGTTTGCCTGGACGACGTGCGTGTCGAGGCGTGCCGGGTGGTGATCCGCAAGCTGGAAGTCTACCCCGGTACGGCGATGCCCGAGATCAGCGTTTGGCGCAGACGAGAGCCGCCGGGCTGAGCGCACTGCGGCCGGTTGCCGCAGATGAGAGAGACGGCTCCGGAGAACTGCACGGCCGCAGCAAAATTGTCGCCGAACCGACAATCCTGCGGAAAGTATTTTTCGCAATTGCGAAAGCTATGCTGCAATCGCGAAATAGACGCGATAAATCCCGATTATTAAAGCCCTTGTCACCGTTCCCGGCGGATGGGATAGACGCGACAGTGGACGCGTCGAGCGGGATCACCCTTCGATGGGCGTGGGCGCCCTGAAGATGTGGACCGCAATGGGCACTGGAGAACCACCTCAGCCGCCCGTCGTGCGCTCGAGGGACCACGCTCACACGCGGAGGCAAAAGGAAATGAAGCTCTCTTTCACGACAGCTACGGCCATTGCGGCCCTCGCCGTCGGCGTGACCACGGTGGCGTCGGCGAACGACGGCCTCCTGGTGATGCAGAACAATCCCGCCGAATGGGTCATGCCCGGCGGCAACTATGCCAACACGCGCTACAGCCAACTCTCGCAGATCAACGCCAGCAACGTCGGCAAGCTCCAGCCGGCCTGGACCTTCTCGACCGGCGTCCTGCGCGGCCACGAAGGCGGCCCGCTGGTGATCGGCGACACCATGTACGTCAACACGCCGTTCCCCAACATCGTCTACGCGCTCGACCTCAACGACGACGGCCGCGTGATCTGGAAGTACGAGCCGAAGCAGGACCCCAACGTCATTCCGGTGATGTGCTGCGACACGGTCAACCGTGGCGTCGCCTTCGCCGATGGCCGCATCTTCCAGTATCAGGCCGACACCACCCTGGTCGCGCTCGACGCCGCCACCGGCCAGGTTCTCTGGCAGGTGAAGAACGGTGACCCCGCCAAGGGCGAGACCGGCACCTCGGCACCGCTGGTCTATAAGGACAAGGTGTATGTCGGCATCTCGGGCGGCGAGTTCGGCGTCCAGGGCCGGCTGACCGCCTACAATGTCGCCGACGGCAAGGAGGTCTGGAAGGGCTTCTCGACCGGCCCGGACGACCAGACCCTGATGGACCCCGAGAAGACCACCCATCTCGGCAAGCCGGTCGGCAAGGACAGCGGCACGGCGACCTGGGAAGGCGACCAGTGGAAGATCGGTGGCGGCACCACCTGGGGCTGGTACTCGATCGATCCCGAGCTGAACCTGATCTACTACGGCACCGGCAATCCCTCGACCTGGAACCCGGTCCAGCGCCCCGGCGACAATCGCTGGTCGATGACGATCTTCGCCCGTGACGCCGACACCGGCATGGCGAAGTGGGTCTACCAGATGACGCCCCACGACGAGTGGGACTATGACGGCGTCAACGAGATGATCCTGGCCGACATCCCCGTGAAGGGGAAGGAGACCAAGGCCCTCGTCCACTTCGACCGCAATGGCTTCGGCTACACGCTCGATCGCACCAACGGCGCCCTGCTGGTCGCCGAGAAGTACGATCCGGCGGTGAACTGGGCCACGCACGTCGACATGGAGACGGGCCGGCCGGAGGTGGTGTCGCGCTACTCGACCCACGCCAACGGCGAGGACGTCAACACCACCAACATCTGCCCGGCGGCCCTGGGCTCCAAGGACCAGCAGCCGGCGGCGTTCAGCCCGAGCACGGGCCTGTTCTACGTGCCGACCAACCACGTCTGCATGGACTACGAGCCGTACCAGGTCAGCTACACGGCGGGTCAGCCCTATGTGGGCGCCACCGTGAACATGTACGCGGCGCCGGGTGGCACCAACCTCGGCAACTTCATCGCCTGGGACGCGAGCGAGGGTAAGATCGTCTGGTCGAACCCCGAGCCGTTCTCGGTGTGGTCCGGTGCCCTGGCAACCGCCGGCGACGTCGTGTTCTACGGCACGCTGGAGGGCTACCTGAAGGCAGTCGATGCCAAGTCGGGTCGCGAGCTTTATCGCTTCAAGACCCCATCGGGCATCATCGGCAACGTCAACACCTGGATGCACAAGGGCGAGCAGTATGTCGGCGTGCTGTCGGGTGTCGGCGGCTGGGCCGGCATCGGTCTCGCGGCCGGCCTGATCCAGGAGGACGCGGCCGCCGCTTGGCACGGCGCCGTCGACCAGGGCAAGGAAGGCGACGCGGCGAAGATGGTCGACACGGCCGGTCTCGGCGCGGTGGGTGCCTACAAGGCCCTGTCGAGCTACACCCAGCTCGGTGGCCAGCTGACCGTCTTCAGGCTCGCCAACTGAGCGATCCCGACACGGTCGGATGAATAGGGGCTCGGCGCGCAAGCGCCGGGCCCCGCCCGTTTCCGGATGGGCGACTGCCGATGAAGCCGGCGACCTTGCTGTGGCTCACCCTGCTCACCTTGCTCGGCCCGACAGCCTCCGCCGGCGCGGCCGAGACCCTGTCCCTGCTGCCCTTCGCGCTCGAGAACACCAGTCTGGAGCCGACCCGGCCGGACGAGCAGGCGCGGCTGGCGATGCTCGACGGGGTGGTGGCCGCGCGCCTGGGCGAGGCGGGCTACGAGCTGGTCGACCTGACGCCGGTGGCGGCGGACGTCGCCGCGCAGAGCTCGATCCGCGGCTGCAACGGTTGCGAGCTCGGCTTCGCCAAGAAGCTCGGCGCGTCGCTGGTCGCCTTCGGCTGGGTGCAGAAGGTCAGCAATCTGATCCTGAACATCAACCTGATGGTGCGGGACGTGGCCACTGGCCGACTCCGCGCCGGAGGCAGCGTCGACATCCGGGGCAACACCGACGAGTCCTGGCGACGCGGCGGCCTGTATCTCCTGAAATACCGCATCCTGCCCGCACTCGCCCGCTGATCGGGCTGCCCTAGCCCGGATTTCTCACCGGAAGTAGGTGCATCGGGGCTTTGCGTGAGCGAAAGTTCTTCTGCGACAAAGCCTTAGGCGCAAGCAGAGGAGTTCCCCGATGCCGACAGAGTGTAGCTTGGATCGGATGGAGTTTGCACCCGTCGCCGGCCGGACAGTGTTGGCCGGGTTTGACGGCGGTGCCATCACCTCGGACGCGGGCGCGCTGCTTTTGGGCGCGACCGATCGTGCGATCGGTTTGGTGCGGCGGTTTGCGGCCTGCTTTGTCGATCATCGAGCACCGGACCGAGTCGAGCACGGCCTGGCCATCCTGGTCGGGCAGCGGGTGCTCGCCCTGGCGCTGGGTTACGAGGATCTGGTCGACCACGACACTCTGCGTCACGATCCGGTCCTGGCCGCGGTCACCGGCAAGCTCACCGCGCGCCGATCCGACTGCGCCCCTTTGGCCGGCAAGGCGACGCTCAACCGGCTCGAGCATGCGCCGGCCGGCGAACCGACGCGCTACCACAAGATCGGCCACGACGCGGCCGCGATCGAGCGGCTGCTCGTCGAGCTGTTCCTCGACGCGCATGGCAGCCCGCCGGCGGAGATCGTGCTCGACCTGGACGCCACCGACGACCCGCTGCACGGCGGTCAGGAGGGCCGGTTCTTTCACGGCTATTATGGCTGCTACTGCTATCTGCCGCTGTACGTCTTCTGCGGTGACCATCTGCTGGTCGCCAAGCTCCGGCGGTCGAGCATCGACGCCAGCGCCGGTGTCGTTGCGGAAATCGAGCGGATTGTGAGCCAGATCCGTGTCCGCTGGCCGCAAGTGCGGATCGTCCTGCGCGCCGATTCGGGTTTCGCCCGCGAGACGCTGATGGTTTGGTGTGAGGCCAACGCAGTCGACTACGTGCTCGGCCTGGCGCGCAACCGACGTCCTGTCAGCTTGCTGACATCCCTCGGGATCGGCCGGAGGCCGATGGTGGGCGAGATCACGGCCGAGCTCGCGGCGGCCAAAGCCGAGGCCAGAGACCGGCAAGGCGGCCCGCCGCTTCAAGGAGTTCCACTACCGGACACGGGACAGCTGGAGCTGCGTGCGCCGGGTGGTCGGCAAAGCCGAGCGGCTGGTGGGCGGCAGCGGCAGGCCACGCCAACCCGCGCTTCCTCGTCACCCCGCCCGTTTCCGGATGGGCGACTGCCTATGAAGCCGGCGACCTTGCTGTGGCTCACCCTGCTCACCTTGCTCGGCCCGACAGCCTCCGCCGGCGCGGCCGAGACCCTGGCCCTGCTGCCCTTCGCGCTCGAGAACACCAGTCTGGAGCCGACGCGCCCGGACGAGCAGGCCCGGCTGGCGATGCTGGACGAGGTGGTCGCGGCGCGCCTGCGCGAGACCGGCTACGAGCTGGTCGACCTGACGCCGGTGGCAGCGGACATCGCCGCGCAGAGCTCGATCCGCGGCTGCAACGGCTGCGAGCTGGGCTTCGCCCGCAAGCTCGGCGCGTCCATGGTCGCCTTCGGCTGGGTGCAGAAGGTCAGCAATCTGATCCTGAACATCAATCTGATGGTGCGGGACGTGGCCACTGGCCGACTGCGCGCCGGAGGCAGCGTCGACATTCGGGGCAACACCGACGAGTCCTGGCGACGTGGCGGCCTGTATCTCCTGAAATACCGCATCCTGCCCGCACTCGCCCGCTGATCGGGCTGCCCTAGCGCGGCGTCAGTTGGTCCGGTCGAAGAATGCCCGGTCGCGATGAATGGTCCGGTCGAGGCCGACCGCTTCGTCCAGCCCCACGGCCTGCAGGAAGATCGCCGAGGCGATGGCGGCGCCGGTGAGGTCGCAGCGCGCCAGATCGGCACCGGTGAGATTGGCGCCGCCGAGCTTCGCCATGGTGAGGTCGGCACCCTGAAGTCGGGCCGTCTGCAGCTTGGCGTACTCCATGTCCGCCCGGCTGAGCTTGGCATCGGTGAGGTCGGCACCCTGCAGCTTGGCCTGGCGCAGCACGGCACGCATCAAGCCCATCGACTGGTTGCGCATGTCCGGCGAGCCGTCGGCACCGACCAGTCTCGCCCCGACCATGCTGGCGCTCTCGAAATTTGCCGGCAGGCGGGCGCCGCTGAGGTCGACGTGGTCGAGCGTGGCGCGCAGCAGCTGCGCCTGGAACAGGTTGGCGCCCTTGAGGCTGGCACCGGTAAAGTCCGCCTCGATCGCCCAGGCGAGGTCGAGACGGGCCCCATCGAGCTTGGTGCCGGCGAGCTTGGCGCGGTTGAGGCGTGCCCAGCGCAGATCAGCACCGGCAAGATCGAGCCCGGACAGGTCGACGCCGTTGAGGCTCTTGTCGGTCAGGTTCACCGGCGTGCCGGCGGCGATCAGCTTCTCGACATCGCCGCGCTGCAGATCGGCGCCGCTCATCCGCGGCGAGCCGAGGTCGACGTGATCCATCATGCCTTGGGCGTCCGACTTCAGCGGCTCCAGCACCGCCAGACAGACGACCAGAGCCATCCAAGCACTACCGCCCGAGTTGAAGGGGCGCATGATCGAACTCCCTGATGACCCGATTTGCACTGTTTCAATGGACTTTCAGCACATGTCCAGCTTGACGCCGACCCGCTAGTCAGTCCCCAGCCTGTCCGTCGAGCGCTACCTCTTGTCGCGACCGGCCGAACCTTGCGCGAGCCTGGGCGTTACGGCAAAAGCGGACCGCGATCATGCTCCGGTGCGTGGTCGGACGACAAAGAAGATTTGGAGGCAGTTGGGTGCGCAGACTTGCTTCATTCTCGTTGATTGCCGGGGCTCTTGTCGTTGGCGCCGCCGGCGCCGGCGCAGTCCGGGCCGACGATGCGAAACCCTACTCCGTGGTCGACGGTAAGGTCGACAAGGCAACGTTCAACGGCTACCGGCGCTACACCGACTCGTGCCTGCGCTGTCACGGCCCCGACGGTTCGGGCAGCTCCTACGCGCCGGATCTCACTGATTCGCTCAAGACAATGACCTACGATCAGTTCACCGAGGTCGTCATCAACGGGCGCACCAACGTCACCGGGACGCAGAAGAACGTCATGCCCTCCTTCGGCAATGCCGAGGACGTCGCGATGTACATCGACGACATCTACGCCTATCTGAAGGGCCGGTCGGACGGCGCTATCGGGCGCGGTCGTCCGCAAAGGCAATAGGGGTGACCGCGCAGGCCGGTTGGCCGCGGGCGGCGCTCGCGGCCGTCACGGCGGCCGTTCTTCACGTCCACCCGGCATTGGCCGTCAACACGGGCGAGCTCGTGGATCTGACGGAGCTGCGCGTCTGCGCGGATCCGTCCGATCTGCCGTTCTCCAACGAGAAGGGCGAGGGCTTCGAGAACAAGATCGCGGAGCTGGTCGGCGCCAAGCTGGGTGTGCCGGTCGTCTACACTTGGTATCCGCAGAGCATGGGCTTCGTGCGGAACACGCTTCGGGCCAATCGCTGCGATCTGATCATCGGCGTGGTGGCCGCCGACGAGCTCGTCCAGAACACGAACCCCTATTACCGCTCGAGCTATGTGCTGGCGGTGCGCTCGGAGGATCGCGACCGCTTCGGCGATCTCGACAGTCCGCTGATGCTCGGCGCGCGCATCGGCGTCGTTGCCGGCACCCCACCTTCGGACCTGCTGGTCAGCAAGCAGCTGATTGGTCAAACCCGCCCATATCAGCTCCTGGTCGACACTCGCGTGGAGCAGCCCGCGCGGCAGATGATGGACGATCTCGCCAAGGGTGAGATCGATGCGGCACTCGTCTGGGGGCCGATCGCCGGCTACTGGGCGAAGCAGCAGTCGGTGCCCATCACCCTGATCCCGCTCGCCAGTGACATGCGCTCGGGCATGCGCATGGATTTCCGCATCTCCATGGGCATGCGCCCCGGCGAGCCCGACTGGAAGCACAAGATCAACGAGCTCATCCGCGAGCTGCAGCCCGAGATCACCGCGATCCTGCAGAGCTACGGCGTGCCGCTGCTCGACGGGAAGGGCCAGGTGATCCAGGCCGCGTCGGCGGAGGCCGCGGGTCCGGCGTCGTCGAGCGTCGCCGAGCCCGAGGGCTACCGGATGGAGCAGTACCGGGCGCCGGTGCCCGCCACCCTGCGCGGCGCTACAGTGCTGGGGACCAGCGACCTGCTCCGGCTGATCGAGGAGCAGTCGCCCGTGCTTGTCGACGTGCTGCCCCGGCAGCGCAAGCCGAAGGACCGCGATCCGGGTCAACTCTGGATCGAGCCGAAACGGGAGGACATTCCGGGGTCCGTGTGGCTGCCCAATGTCGGCTTCGGTGAGCTCGCGCCGGATTTCGCCAAGTGGTTCGACGCGGAGCTCGCCGGGCTCGCAGGCGGCGACAAGGGCCGGCCGATCGTCTTCTATTGTGACGCCAACTGCTGGATGTCTTGGAACGCCGCCAAGCGGGCCATCAGCGAGCTCGGCTACACCAACGTCTTTTGGTATCCGGAAGGTGTCCAGGGCTGGAAGGCCGGGGGCCGCGCGCTGGTCGAGGCGCAGGCACGTCCGATGCCGGATTTCGCCCAATAGGTTAGATTGTCGTCGGTAATTGCCGTGGATAGTAGATTTACTATCCCAGGAATTTTTTTGCTGCGCTTTTGTTCGCCTTAAGATAGTGTCCCCTGGATCTCGACAACCAAAAGATGGGCGAAGGGTCACGCGCGACCTCGCGCTGCGTGCGTTCCCTTTGATTCGCCCGGGGGAAACGGCATGAGCGTACAATCAAACCGACGCGACTTCCTGGGCGGCGCTTCGGTCAGTGCTGCCGCCCTCGGCACGTTCCTCGTGCCCGAGCCGGCGCGCGCAGACCCGGTCCCGCCTGCGCCCTTTGGACCGGGGACGCGCTCCGGCATGCCATGGCACTCCGGCGGGAGCCTCGCGAGCGTGACCCCGATAGCGGCCTATCGCGGGCGCCTGTGCGATACGCTCACCCTCTGGTGCCCAACCGAGACGTGGGAGGCGATCGTCAGCTTCAAGGAGGGCTGGAAGCCAGCCAAAAACCGTCCGGAGCGCCTCTCCGTGGGTTTGGCCATGTTGCCCCAGACCCACAGCGCCATGACGACGCCGGGTATCTGGGCACGAGCCGCCAGCGGTGAGTTCGACGTATGGTACGATCTATGGGCCAGGACACTCGCCGCCGAGATGAAGGCACGCGCCGCCAAGGGCCTCAATGCCAATGTGATCGTGCGCATTGGTTGGGAGCATACCCATAAGCGTCCCTGGTTTTCCGGCCCGGATCCAGTCAACTATGCTGTAACATTCCGCAAGATCGTCGACATGATCCGTTTCTATAACGATCAAAATCTCGGTGCCACCACGGTGGCGATCGATTGGTGCAACCTAAAGAAAGGTGCGCAGTCGGGCAACGTTATTGATCACTATCCTGGATCATCTCATGTCGACATCATCAGCGTCGATTACTACGATTGTTGGCCTGCGCTGAATGACGACACGATTTGGAATACACAGTATTTGAGGACTTACCACAGTGGGCCATGGGGAATCGGCGCTTGGCTGGCATTCGCCAAATCCCAAGGGAAGCTGTTCGCCTGCCCCGAATGGGGGATCAGCGTCGGCAATTCCGGAGGCTTGTCGATCGACAATCCATATTATATCCGGAAGATGTTCGAGTTTTTCTCCGCCAATGCCCAATACATCGCCTACGAGAACTATTTCAACCAGAAGACCAAGCATCAGATCGCCCCGCCAGACCTCCATCCGGCCGCGGCCGCCGAGTATCTGAAGTGGTGGGGTCTGCCCCCGGTCGTGCCCCCGGTGTAGCTGGTGCACCTCGGCCGGCGCGTCACTCTCCCTTACCGGTGAGCGCCACGAAGCCGCGGGCGGGGTCGTAGCCCCACAGCGCGCCGGCCAGGAACAGCACGAGCCACAGCAGGGTCATCGCGCACGCGGTCGGCTCGAACTGATGATAGAGGGCGAACCGGATCAGCTCGACCGCGTGGCTGAACGGGTTGGCGGAGCTGATCTGGTAGAGCAGGAGCGAGCTCTCCTTCATCCGCCAGAGCGGGTAGAGCGCGGAGCTCGCGAAGAACATGGGGAAGATGACAAAGTTCATCACGCCGGCGAAGTTCTCGAGCTGGCGGATGATCGAGGACAGGAGCAGGCCCAAGGAGCCGAGCATCAGCCCGGCAAGCACCAGCGCCGGAAACACGGTGAGATAGCCGAGCGCCGGCGGCCTGACGTCCCAGAACCAGGCGATGGCGAGGAACACGTAGGCCTGGAACGCCGCCACCAGCACCGAAGCCAGGAGTTTGCAGGAAAGCAGCCACCAGCGCGACATGGGGCTGACCAGCAGCACGCGCATCGAGCCCATCTCGCGGTCGTAGACCATCGACAGGGAGCTCTGCATGCCGCTGAACAGCAAGATCATGCCGCACAGGCCGGGCGCGATGTAGACCTCGTAGAGAATGTAGGTGACGTAGGGCGGCTGGTAGGAGACGCCGAGCACCGAGCGGAAGCCGGCGGCGAAGATGAACAGCCAGACCAGGGGGCGGACCAGCGCTGCGAAGAAGCGGCCGCGCTGATGCAGAAAGCGCAGGAACTCCCGCCACAGAATGCCGCGAAAGCTGGACAGCCAGGGATTGCCGGTCACGCGACGGGCTCCAGGTAGGGCGCGAGCAGGGCGGCGAGGCGCTGGTCCTCGTCGGCGAGACGTTGGCAGAAGTCGCGCACCGCCTGCGGCCGCCGGCGATCGCGCGGCGCGAGCGGGACATCGCGCATGGCGACCATGCGACCGGGCGAAGCGCTCAGGAACAGCAGCCGGTCCGCCAGCATGACGGCCTCGCCCAGCGCGTGGGTAACGAACAGCACCGTGGCGCGATGGCGTTCGAGCAGGTCGAGGAGCAGCAGGCGCAGACGCTGTGCTGTCGGCTCGTCGAGCGAGACGAACGGCTCGTCGAGCAGCAGCAGGTTGGGTGCGACCACGAAGGCCCTGGCCAGCGCCGCGCGCCGCGCCATGCCCAGCGAGAGGCGCGAGGCGAACACTTCCGCCGCCGACTCGAGCTCGACCTCGGCCAGAGCGTTGTTGACCCTGCCCTCGCTCGCCGGCTCGTCGGGCAGCACGAGCCGCAGATTGTCGGCGACCGAGCGCCAGGGCAGGAGACGCGGCTCCTGAAAGACATAGGCCAAGCGCGTCCCGGGCGCCGAGGCCAGACTGCCGGAAAAGCCGTGGACCAGCCCGGCGACGATGTTCAGCAGCGTGGTCTTGCCGCAGCCGGAAGGGCCGATGATCGCCAGCCGCTGGCCCGCCTCGACGGTGAGCTCGATGTCGCACAAGGTCGTCCGGGGCGGCGCCGCGCCCACCGCGGGAAACCGGTGCTCGCGCAGATGCAGCGTCAGCGCCGCCATCGGCTGGCCCGTCGCTCCAGCGGCTGCACGATGCCCCATTCGATCAACTGCACCACGACGATGAACGAGAGCGCATAGGCCAGGATGCCCGCGACGTCGAACAGCTGGAAGTAGACGCCGAGCTGGAAGCCGACGCCGTTCGAGCGCCCGAGCAGCTCGACCACGAGCACGATCTTCCAGATCAGCGCCAGCCCCGAGCGTGCGGCGCCGATGAGGTAAGGATAGAGCTGCGGCAGCACCACGTGACGCAGGCGCCGGCCGCGCGGCACCTGGAACACCTCGGCCATCTCCATCAGCCCGGCATCCAGGGCACGGGCGCCCTCGCGCACCGTGACGACCACGTTTGGGATCTTGTTCAGCGCAACGGCAAGAAGCGCGGCGGCCTCGATCAGGCCGATCCAGATGTAGCACAGGATGATGGTGACCAGCGCCGGCAGGTTCAGGAAGAAGACGAGCCAGGGCTGGCCGAGCTCGTCCGCCAGCCGTACCCGCCCCATCACGATGCCGATCGCCACGCCGGTGGTCATCGCGATGACGAAGCTGATGGTTACGCGCATCAGCGTGATCGCGAGGTTCCAGGGCAGCTCGCCGTCGGCACTGTCCGCCAGGATCTTGGCGAGCACGCGCGACGGCGAGGGCATCAGCCGCGGATCGCCGGCAATCATCGCGGCGACCTGCCACAACGCCACGAGCGTCAGCAGCGACAAAGCCGGCACGGCCAGGCCGCGCAGGCGGAAACCGGGACTGTGGGGGGCCGAGGCGGCGCTCGGGGTGGCGGAAAGGCTGCGCGCCATCGGGACCTAGTAGCTGACCTTGGTCCAGAACGTGCCGGGGGACAGCTCCTGGCCAGACCCGACCAGCTTCTCGCCGCCGAGCTGCGCCAGGACCAGGTAGAGCTTGGCGGCCTGCGCCTGCTGCTCCGGCCCCCAATGCTCGACGATCCCTTCGCGGTAGCGGCGCATGAACGCGGCGAGCTCGGCCTCGTTCTCCGCCCGCGTCAGCGGCATCAGGCGCTGCCATTCCGCATCGTCGGTCAGCATCAGCTGCTTGGCCGCGCGCGAGGCGCGGGCGAAGGCGAGCACCAGTTCGGCGTGCTCGTCGGCCCAGGGCTCGTGGAAGACGTAGCCGAGCTGCGGCACCGAGGCCGGCACGCCCAACGCCTCCTGCACCTCGCCGATGCCGATCAGCCGCCGATAGCCCTGCGCCTCGAGCCGTGCGCCGAAATGCCAGTAGTTCAAGGCCGCATCGAGCTCGCCGCTCTTCAGCTTCTCGGTCAGCAGCGGCGGCGCACCGTAGACGGGCTCGGCGTCCTTCGTGAGATCGAGCCCTGCCGCTTGCCTGGCGTAGGCCTGCAGCATCAGCCAGCCCTTGTCGAGCGCGCCGCCGGCGACGCCGATCTTCTTGCCCTTGAGGTCGGCCACCGCGGCGATCGGGCTGTCGCCCTTGACCATCACCGCGCCGACGCTGCTGGAATATGGGATGAAGGTCAGCGGGGCGCCGTCGTGACGCTGGCGCGAGACGAACAGCCAGTCCTCGACGATCGCGTCGACCGCGCCGCCCATGAGGGCCACGTCCGCCGCATCGTTGGCGCCGAACGGCACGACGTCCAGCGTGAAGCCTTCCTTCGCATCCAGTCCGTGCGCCTTGATGACGTCGAGCTCCCAGCTCACCGTGCCGAACTTGAGCACCCCGACCTTGAGCGTGCCCAGATCGTCCGCCTGCGCTGCGGCCGACCACAACATCGCCAGCGCGACCAACAGCTCACGCATTCCGCGCCACATGATGCCCCCCAAAGGCTTTGTCCTGCGGTGCTAGAGCGAACACCGGCGGGTCGCAAGCCATCCGGGCGCGCGGTCAGACGTCGGCTATCGCATCATAGCCGGCCTCGCTGAACTCGATCAGGCAGAACCCGTGGCCGAACGGATCGGCGAGCATCGCGATCCGCCCCCAGGCGGTCGTCGCGGCCGGCGACTCGAGCATGGCGCCGGCCGTTACCGCACGGTCGACCGCCGCATCCAGGTCGGCGACGACGATGTCGAGATGGACGGGTGTCCAATGCCGGGCGTAGCTGCGGCGCGAACCCGGCACGCCCTCGCTGCCGCCGGCCTTGGCGAGCAGATAGATCGGTGCCTCGGCGCCGAGCAGCTCGACGCCCGCGCCGCCGAAGCGACGACCGATCGTGAGGCCCAGAGCATTCGTGTAGAACGAGACGCCGCGCTCGAGATCGTCGACGTCGATGTTGATGAGCAGGCTGACGATGGTCACGGGTTGTGACTCCTGTAGGCTCAGGTTGCAGAAAAGGTGGGCTGGCCGCTGCCGGACCGCCGGCTATGGTGATCTGCGGACGAGGGGCGCGGAGCCACGGAGTGCGGAGCGATGGACGTCATCCCTATCGGCGAGCGGGTGAAGATCCGTGGCTGTGAGGTCCTGTCCGACGATTGGTACGTCCTGCGCAAGTACCGCTTCGACTACCGGCGGGCCGACGGGACCTGGCAGGAACTCTCCAGGGAAGCCTACGACCGCGGCAATGGCGCCACCATCCTGCTCTACAACCGCGCGCGCGGCGTCGTGTACCTGACCAGGCAGTTCCGGTTGCCGGCCTTCGTCAACGGCCATGCGGACGGCATGCTGCTCGAGACGCCAGCCGGCTTGCTCGATGCCGAAGCACCCGCCGACGCGATCCGGCGCGAGGTCGAGGAGGAGACCGGATTTCGCCTCGTCCGGGTGAGCGAGCTGTTTTGCGCCTATATGAGCCCGGGCTCGGTCACCGAGCGGCTGCATTTCTTCGCGGCCGAGGTCGATGCCGCGGACCGGATCGCGGCCGGCGGCGGCGATGTGGCCGAAGGCGAGGACATCGAGCTGGTCGAGCTGCCGTTCCCGGCGGCACTCGCCGCGATCGCCAGAGGCGAGATCGTCGACGGCAAGACGATCATGCTGCTGTACCACGCGCGGATCGCGGGCCTGATCACGGGGTGAGCAGGCCGAACGCCTTCCCCGGCGCACGGTCCTGACGGCTGCCCAATCTCGCCGGCCGCACTACGATGCGGCGGTCGCGGGTCTGCTCCGGGAGCGAAGCTTCACTTGGACTGGGATCATGTCCGCGTGTTCCTCGCGGTCGCCGAGGCCGGCGGGCTCGGCCGCGCGGCGGCCGGGCTGGGGCTGAGCGAGGCAACGGTCGGCCGCCACGTCACCGCGCTCGAGCGCGCGCTCGGCGCGCGCCTGCTCGAACGCCTGGCCAACCGGATCGAGCTGACGCCGCTCGGCCGGCGCCTCGCCGACGCGGCCCGGGGCATGGCGGAAGGTGCCGCGGGGCTAGAGCGTCTGGCCCGCGCCGCGACGGCCGAGCCGGACATGCCGGTGCGCGTGACGGCGACCTCCTCGATGGCCTGGTTCCTGGCCGGCCATCTCGACCGGTTGCTCGCGGCCGCCGCCCCGGCGCCCCTCGAGATCGTCCCCACCCGCGCGACGCTCAGCCTGCCGCGGCGCGAGGCCGAGATCGCTCTCCGGATGCGCCGCCCGCCCGAGCGCGGCGATCTGGTGGTGCGCCGAGTCGGCCGGCTGGCCTTCGCGCTCTACGCCCGTCGCGGGGCGGTCGCGAGCATCGTCGGCCTGCGAGCCGATCCCGACTCGCGGCAGTCGCGCTGGCTGGAGGGTCAGGCGGCGACCCCGCCCCGGCTGCGCCTCGCCGACCTGTCCCTGCGCCTCGCAGCCCTGCGCCAGGGGCTGGGCGCATCCCTCCTGCCCTGCTTTCTGGGGGACCTGGACCCGCTCCTGCATCGCTTGGCACCGCCGCCGCCCGAGCTCGTCGAGGACGTGTACCTGCTCCTTCATCGCGACCTGCGCGGGCTGCCGCAGGTGCGGGCGGTTGCGTCGGCGGTGACGCGACTGCTGCGCGAGCAAGCGCCGCACCTTGCGGGCCTCGTCGCCGCGTCCCCCGAGCAACCTGACGGCTGACTGCCGCAGGCGGCGATTCCTATTGAACAGGACTCCGACGTGAAAAATTCCTGGGTTGCCACCCGGGTTGAGCGCTCATATACCCTATAGGTAGCAATCCTGAGCCATCTTGGCGATCCAGGGTTATCCCTGGCCGCCAGTGCTCGTCACTGGTGGCGGCGTCCCGTGCTGGTCGTCCGCCACGCCGAACAACAGCCCTGGGAGCGCCCATGTCCCGATCCGAGGTGGCGGCTGCCGCCGTCGTCGTCGCGTGCCTGCTGGCTGGCCAAGCCGGCGCGGTGAGCTTCGATTCCCAGATCATCGACCCGAACGGGCCGAGCCGCGTCTGGGGCAAGGGTGCCGGCGACCTGGACGGCGACGGCCTCGCCGATGCAATCGTCGGCAGCTACGACGGCGGGCTCTACTGGTACAAGAATCCCGGCTGGGGCAAGCGGACGATCAGCGCCACGGCGCGGATCGAGGAGGATCTCGCCGTCGTCGATCTCGACGACGACGGGCGCCGCGACGTGGTCGCGGTGACGACAAACGGCGTGACCTGGTTCCACAACAAGTCCGCGGGCTGGCATGCGCATGTGCTGGTCAGCGGTGTGGACCTGCACGACATCGCCATATCCGATCTCGACCACGACGGACTGCGCGACATCGTCGGACGCGGCCAGGGTGCCGCCGGCAACAAGGTCTATCTGTGGCGGCAGCGCTCGCTCACCAGCTGGAGCAGGAGCGTGATCGATCTGCCGGGAGGCGGCGAGGGCCTGGGTGTCCGCGACCTCGACCAGGACGGCAAGCCAGACGTGGTGATCGGCCGCTATTGGCTGCGCAACCAGAGCACCCTCGGCTCCCTGAAGTTCACGCGCTACACCTACAACCTCGCGGCTGCGGCCAACGCCTATGTCTCGCTCGGCGACATCAACGGCGACAAGCGGATCGACATCGTGACCTCGCCCGCCGAGCCCAATGGCCAGCGCTACCGGATCAGCTGGTTCGAGGCGCCCCCGAACCCCACCGATGGGCCGTGGCGCGAGCACGTCATCCAGGACAATGTGGAGACCGTGCACCATTTCGTGGGTGCCGTGGACGCCGACCTCGACGGTGATCTCGACGTGTTCTCGGCGCTGACCCATCTCGGCGATTCGCCCAAGATCAAGCTGTTCGTCAATCGCGACGGCAAGGGCGATTTCGGCGCGCCACGCATCCTCGCCTACACCAGCTCGCACAGCATGAAGTTCCTGCGCGTCGGCCAGGATGCCGGGCTCAGCCTGTTCGGGGCGGACTACGGCAACACCGGCCGCACGCCGATCCGCCTGTTTCGCTGGCGTCCCTGACGAGGCGCGGCCGCGCCGCACGATAGTCGACTCGACGGGCCGGCCAGGAGATCCGGCCCGCTCTCGCCCGGACCAGCCGACTTGTGGGCCGCGGCCAGAGCCGTGCCGCCGCAGCGCAACCGGCGCACGCCCTCGAGCAGGCAGCGCAGGACCTCGCCACAGGAAGCCTGGGCATAGCGGGCCAAGGCCATGACGTAGTAGACCACCAGCCGCGCCGGCAGCTGCCGCTGCCGCCGGCTCTGCCGGCCAGCACGGCGCGCGAGAACGTCGGGGTAGGTCGCCATGCCGGTGGGCGAGGACCACCGCGAAGCGGCCGGCGAGCGGGTTGTTGAGGCCCAGCGTGCCGCCGGTCGTCAGGCGGACGGTGCCGTCCGCCTGCTCGTTCTCGTAGCCACATTCTGTGCCCCCTCCGGCGTTGCGCGAGGGTGCGTCACGCATCGCTATCCGCATCGCGCGCTCCGGGATGCGACCTGGACGATCGCCCTGGAGCGAGCCTATGAGCTGTGGCCGTGAGGACAGCGGCAACGACCTCCCAGAATGACGCGCACGGCCGGCTTCGGCTGGCATTCGCCGCCGCAACCGCCTCGCTCGTGCTCAAGGGCCGCGCCAAGTGATGCCGACCGGGCGTCCCGGGGGTCGCGGGTGAGACCCTCGCCGCCGGACCAGGGCAGCCTCGCGGGCGTGCTGCTCGCCCTGCTCACGGTGCTGACCTGGTCGACCTACAGCATCGCCTCCGCCACCAGTGCCGCCCAGGGCTTCCGGCCGTGGGACATGACGCTGCTGCGCTTCGGCGGTGGTGCGGTGATCGTCCTTCCCTACCTGCTGCGCCACGGCCGGCTCTACGATCTGGACGGGCTGGGCTGGCGCCGGGGGATCGGTCTCGCCCTGGCCGGCGGGCCGCTGTTCGGCCTCGTGGTCTACTCCGCCTTCGCGCTGGCGCCCTTGGCGCACGCCACCGTCTTTCCCCCCGCCTGCGTCATGGTCACCGGCCTCGTGCTCAGTGCTGCGATCCTCGGCGAGCCGCCGGGGCGCTGGCAGGTCGGCGGCTGCCTCCTGCTCGGCTGCGGCCTCGTGGCCCTGGCTTATGACGGGCTCGCCGGCGGTGGCAGCCGGACCTGGCTCGGCGACCTGCTGTTCGCGCTGGCCGGCTGCTCCTGGGGCGTGTTCACTTTTCTGCTGCGCCTGTGGCGGGTGCCGCCGCTGCGCGCGGTGGCGGCGGTCACGGTGCCCTCGGCCTTGGCCATGCTGCCGCTCTGGCTCGTGCTGACCGGCGGCGCCCTGCCGCCGGTGCCGGCCGGCACGCTGCTGGCGCAATGGTTCTTCCAGGGGGCGATGGGCGGCGTGCTGGGCGTGGCCGCGTTCGGCGGGGCGGTGCGGGCACTGGGGGCGGCCAAGGCCTCGGCCCTGCCGTCGTTCACGCCGGCGGTCACCACCCTCCTCGGCGTCGTGGCGCTGGGCCACCTGCCGAGCCGGCTCGAGGTGCTGGGAATGGTGCTGGCGACGCTGGGCCTGCTGCTGGCGATCCTCGGCCCCGGGCCGCATCATGCCAAGGTTCAGCCAGATCGCG
>JAXMCJ010000031.1:0-66846 GCA_046349415.1 Geminicoccaceae bacterium | reverse complement strand
GGTGCGGGCACTCGGCGCCGACCAGGTGATCGGGCGGCAAGCCGACCTCGTGTCGCAGCTCGGGGCGGACGCCGTGGACGTGGTGATCGACGTGGTGGGCGGGCATGCCATGCCTCGCCTCCTCGACCTCCTGGTCCGCGGCGGGCGCTACGCGGTCGCCGGCGCCATCGCCGGGCCGATGGCCCAGATCGACCTCCGGACGATCTACCTCAAGGACTTGAGTCTGATGGGCTGCACCTTCCAGGACGACGAGGTGTTCGCGAACCTCGTCTCCCACATCGAGGCCGGCGCGATCCGGCCCATTGTGGCGCGGACGTACCCGCTGGCCGAGATCGTCCGCGCGCAGCAGGATTTCCTGTCCAAGGCCCATACCGGCAAGCTCGTGCTCATCCCGCCTGGGGAGGGTGCGCCGTGAGGATCGCGCGCATCGAGCTCTACCAGGTCGAGCTGCCCTATTCGGGTGGCGTCTACCTCCTGTCTGGCGGACGCGAATATCGTGGCTTCGAGGCCGCCATCGTGCGGGTCGTGGCCGATGACGGCAGCGACGGCTGGGGCGAGAGCACGCCGTTCGGGGCGACCTACATCGCGGCCCATGCCAGAGGGGCACGCGCCGGCATCGAGGAGATCGCCCCACAACTGCTGGGCCGCGACCCCCGCCAGACCGACCGGATCTACGACCGGATGGACGAGGTGCTGGTCGGCCACAACCACGCCAAGGCCGCCATCGACATCGCCTGCTGGGACCTGCTCGGCAAAGCGCTGGGCTGCCCGGTCTGCGAGCTTTTGGGCGGCTCGACCGGCGTGCCGATGGGGACCATCTCGTCGATCCATGTCGGCACGCCCGAGGACATGCGGGCGCGCGTCGCCGACCATCGTGCGCGCGGCTATCTGGGCCATTCGATCAAGGTCGGCTCGCTCGACAGCGAGGGTGGCCCGGCGCTCGACGCGGAGCGCATCGCCGCCTGCCTCGCCGACCGGCGGCCGGACGAGCAGTTCATCGTCGACGCCAATGGCGGGCTGATCCCGGAGACGGCCCTGCGCATGTTACGGCTCCTGCCGGAGGGGCTCGACTTCGTGCTCGAGGCGCCCTGCGCCACGTGGCGCGAGACGCTGTCGCTGCGGCGGCGCTGCAGCGTCCCGATCATTCTCGACGAGCTCGTCCAGCAGGACGAGGATCTGGCGCGGCTGATCGCGCTCGATGCGGCGGACGGCATCGGCCTGAAGATCACCAAGGCGGGTGGGCTGACCCCTTCGCGCCGCCACCGTGACATCTGCCGTGCCGCCGGTCTGACGATGAGCGTGCAGGACACGGTGGGGTCGGTGATCGCCTTCGCGGCGATCGCGCATCTGGGGGCTACCGTGCCGCCCCGCCTGCTGCGCTGCATCCTCGACTGCCGCGACATGGTCACCCTTGAGACGGCGCGCTTCGACGCTCCGGTGCGCGAGGGCGGGGTGCTGGTGCCCGATGCTCCCGGCCTAGGCATCGCCGTCCATCGCGACGTCCTCGGCGATCCCGTCGCGGCTTGGGGCGACTGAAGATGAGGACACCATGAGAGTAACCGAGATCCACGTCTTTGCCGTCCCGCTCCCGGTCAAGGGTGGCCCCTACACGATGGCCAATGCCGAGGTCTGGTCGCTCGACTCGACGGTCGTGAAGCTAGTCAGCGACGACGGCCTCGTCGGCTGGGGCGAGACCTGCCCGGTCGGCCCCACCTACCAGCCGCACCACGCCCTGGGTGCCCGCGCGGCGCTGGCCGAGATGGCCCCGGGGCTGATCGGCGCCGATCCGCTCGGGCCGGTGGCCCTGCGGCGACGCATGGACGGCCTGCTCAACGGCCACCGCTATGCCAAGGCCGCCATCGACATCGCGGCCCACGACCTCATGGGCAAGCGCTACGGGGCGCGGGTGGCCGACCTCCTGGGCGGGGCCGTGACGGAGCGGGTGCCGTCCTACTATGCGACCGGCGTGGGTGCGCCCGACGAGATCGCCCGCATCGCCCAGGTGAAGGCGGACGAGGGCTATCCCCGCCTCCAGGTCAAGATCGGCGGCCGGCCGGTCGAGATCGACATCGAGGTGGTGCGCAAGGTCCGGGAGCGGGTGGGCGACCGGGTGCGGCTTGCGGTCGACGGCAACCGCGGCCTACCCGCCCGGGACGCATTGCGGCTGAGCCAGGCCTGCCGGGACGTCCCCTTCGTGCTGGAGCAGCCCTGCAATACGCTCGAGGAGATCGCCGCGATCCGCGGTCAGCTCGCCCACCCCGTCTACATCGACGAGAGCGGCGAGGACCTTGCGGCGGTCCTGCGCGTGGTCGGCGCCGGCCTTTGCGACGGCTTCGGGATGAAGGTCACGCGCATCGGCGGCCTGCAGCCGATGACGGCCTTCCGCGACATCTGCGAGGCCCGCGCGCTGCCGCACACCTGCGACGACGCCTGGGGCGGTGACATCATCGCCGCTGCCTGCACGCACATCGGCGCCACGGTCGCGCCGCGCCTGCTGGAGGGCGTCTGGCTGGCGCAGCCCTACATCGAGGGGCATTTCGACCCGGAGCACAGCGTCCGGATCGAGGGCGGCCACATCCGCCTGCCCCAAGGGCCCGGGCTCGGCATCCGCCCCGACGAGAGCCGCTTCGGCGCGCCCGTTACGTCCTACTCCTGAGGGCGGGACGATGCGCTTTGCCGGGCGGACGGCCCTGGTGACCGGGGCGGCGGGCGGAATCGATGCCGCAATCGTGCGGATGTTGCGGGCGGAAGGCGCGCGCGTTGCGGTCGCGGACCGCGGTACGGGCGGCATCGAGGCCGAGGCGCAGCTGCCGGGCGACCTGCTGGACCCCGCCTATGCGGACCGCCTGCCGCGCGCCGCGGCCGATGCGCTGGGCGGCCTCGACATCGTCGTCAACAATGCCGGCGTCATCACCCGCGGCACCGTGACCGACACTTCGGACACCGACTGGTCGCTCTCGGTCGGCGTCAACGTCGAAGCACCCTTCCGCATCTGCCGCGCCGCGATCCCGATCATGGCGGCGGCGGGCGGCGGGGCCATCGTCAACACGGCGTCCTGCTGGGGGCTGCGACCCGGGCCGAGCCATGCGGTCTACTGCATGACCAAGGCAGCAATCGCGTCGCTGACGCAGTGCATGGGCATGGACCACGCCGGGCAGGGCATCCGCATCAACGCGGTCTGCCCGAACGAGGTCAACACGCCGATGCTGCGCAGCGGCTTCGCGAGGCGCGGCTTCGACCCCGACAAGGCGGTCGCCGAGCTGGGCGGGACGGTGCCACTCGGCCGGATCGCCGAGCCCGAGGACATCGCCGACGTCGTCCTCTTCCTGGCCTCGGACGCGGCTCGCTACATCTGCGGCTCGCTGGTCGAGGTGAATGGCGGAAAGCCGGTGGCGTGACCCGCTTCGCGGACAAGGTGGCGCTGGTCACGGGCGGGCGGAGCGGGATCGGTCGGGCCATCGCCCTGCGTCTGCGCGAGGAGGGCGCGCGCGTCTTCACCGCCCAGCGCGGTGCCGATGCGGAGTTCGAGGGGATCGCCGCGGAGCTCGCCGATCCCCATGCTCCCGATCGGGTGGTCGCTCAGGTGATCGACCGCGCCGGGCGCCTGGACGTTCTCGTCAACAATGCCGGCATGATGCAGGAAGCTCGCGTCGAGGCGATGAGTCTCGCCGACTGGGAGCGCAACCTCGCGGTCAACCTCACCGGCCCTTTCCTGCTGATCCGCGCGGCACTGCCGCATCTGCGGGCGAGCCGGGGCAGCATCGTCAACATCGGCTCGATCGAGGGGCTGGGCAGCAACCCCGGCCATGCCGCCTACTGCGCCGCCAAGGCCGGGCTGCACGGGCTGACCCGCGCCGTGGCGGTCGATCACGGTGCCGAGGGCATCCGCTGCAACGCCGTGGCGCCGGGCTGGATCGAGACCGACCTGAACACCGCCTTCGTCGAGGGCATGCCCGACCCCGCTTCCTTCCGCCATGGCCTCGGCCGCATCCATCCGGTCGGGCGCACCGGCCGGCCGGAAGAGGTCGCGGCGCTGGTGGCGTGGCTGGCCTCGGCCGAGGCGGAATTCGTCACCGGACAGGTCTGGGTCGTGGATGGGGGTAGGATGGCGCAACTGAGCCTGCCCTGACCCCAACTGAAATGTATACAGCCGTAACAATGCATGTACTATGGCGCTGAGTTGGGCCGGCTGGCGGCATGGGGGCAGGTTGAAGAACGGCAAGACGGCACTCTACGAGACGCTGAAGCGCCAGATCCTGACGATGGAGCTTCCGCCCGACGAGGATATCGACGAGGTCAGGCTCAGCGAGGAGTACGGCATATCGCGGACGCCCGTCCGCGATGTGCTGCGCCAGCTGGCCGGCGAAGGCTATGTCGACATTCGCGAGAACCGGGGTGCGCGCGTCATCCCGATGAACCACGCGACGCTGCGCGACTTCTTCCTCGTGGCGCCGATGATCTACGAGGCCGTCGGCCGTCTCGCGGTGCAGAACTTCAAGGCGGCCCAGATGGCGGAGCTGAAGGACTGCCAGGAGCGGTTTCGCGCCGCGATCCCGAGACACGATGCCGAAACCATGGTGGTCGAGAACAACCTGTTCCATGCGCTGATCGGCGAAATGGCGAACAGCGTCTATCTCAAGCCCAGCCTGAACCGGCTGCTGATCGATCATGCCCGGATCGGCGACACCTTCTTTCGCCCCGCCAATGCCGAGATGGCGGCGAACCTTCTCAAGGCTTGCGAGCACCATGACCAGATGATCGTGGCCATCGCCGAGCGGGACGACACCGCGATCGTCCGTCTCGTGCTCGAGCATTGGGAGCTGTCACGGCGGAACATGGAAATGTTCATCGCCCCCAGGGCTTTGACTTCGGAATCGCTGTCCCGGATGGGGCCCGAAAGGCCCGCTCGCAGACCTAGAGCCCGCGGCTTGGCCGCGGTCTAGACCCCACCACGTGCCGGGCATTCCCGCGCCGATTGCATAATGAGTGCGGAACAGATTGTGTAACGCTGTCATACAATTCTGTTGACTGGCAGGCCTGGTCGTGTCATGTCTTTGGCGGTCGCTCAGGGAGGCATGAAGGACCGGCGAACGAGGCCTGGTGGCGATGGGCGGACCGTGCCGGCCTCGCGCCCACAGGCGTCCGTTCAAGCACTCGGCGCGGAATGCTTGGAATAGTCAGTCATATCGCCAGATTTCGCTGCGACGCGACTGGTGTCCGAATGAGTTATTCTTTGCGCCGCGGTTGACGCGACAAACGATCTTGTTCGACGACAATTCGGGGCGAGCGAAGCTCGCGCCGTGAGGGCATCGCAAGTGGGACGCAAGCCGTGAAGTTCGAAGGGATCTACACACCCGCGGTCACGCCATTCGGCCCAGGCGGCGACATCGACCGCAGCGCGTTCGCCGATCTGCTGGAGTGCCTGATCGCCGCTGGCGTGCACGGCATCATCATCGGTGGCTCGACCGGGGAATACTACGTGCAGACGGCCGAGGAGCGCCGTGACCTGGCGGCCCACGCCAAGGACGTCATCAAGGGCCGCACCGCCCTGATCGTGGGCACCGGCGCGACGCGGACCGAGGACTCCGTCGCCTACGCCGAGCATGCGCGGGAGATCGGCGCCGACGCCATCATGATCGCGTCACCGCCCTACGCCCTGCCGACCGAGGAGGAAAATGCGGTCCACGCGCTCACGATCGACCGGGCCGCGAACCTGCCGGTCATCCTGTACAACTATCCAGCCCGTACCGGCGTGATGATGGGCGAGACCTTCCTGTCGCGGGTCAGCCAGTCGAAGAACTTCGTGGCGATCAAGGAAAGCTCGGGCGACATCAACCGCGTGCATCTGCTCGCAAGCACCTTCCCGCACATCGAGATGTCCTGCGGGATGGACGATCAGGCGCTCGAGTTCTTTGCCTGGGGTTCGCGAAGCTGGGTGTGCGGCGGCTCGAACTTCCTGCCCAAGGAGCACATCGCGCTCTACCAGGCCTGCGTCGTCGAGAAAGACTTCGACAAGGGTCGCGCCATTATGAAGGCCCTGCTGCCGCTCATGGCCGTGCTGGAGGGCGGCGGCAAGTTCGTCCAGTGCATCAAGCTCGGCTGCGAGCTCGCGGGCCACAAGGTCGGCGATGTCCGTCCACCGCTCCAGCCCATGAACGAGGACGAGCAGCGCGGTCTGCAGACCGTCGTGGCGAAGCTCAAGCGCGCGGTCGACGAGATCTGCCGGTGACCGAGCGCGTGATCCACCGCCTGCCGGTGGACACCGGCCAATCGGGTTGGCTGGCTCTCAGCGCAAGACGCGCGCCTGCGCGGACCCTCGACCGCGACCTGATCGCGGACTGGCTCATCGTCGGGGCGGGCTTTGCCGGCCTGTCGGCGGCTCGGCGCTTGGCCCAGCTGCGGCCGGGCGAGAGGATCGTGGTGCTCGAGGCGAGGGAGGTCGCCCAGGGGCCGGCAGGGCGCAATTCCGGCTTCATGATCGACCTGCCGCACAATCTCGCGTCCGGCGAGTACTCGCCGGGCAGCGCGGCCCAGGCGCAGCAGGAGATCGCCCAGAACCGCTTTGCGATCACGTTCGCCGCCGCCGCCGCCGCCGAGTATGGGATGGCGCGCGATACCTTCGACCCCTGCGGCAAGACGAACGCGGCCGCGTCCTCGCGCGGCCAGCGCCTCAACGGCGACTTCGCGCGCGCGCTCGCAAGCATCGGCGAGCCGTTCGAGCTGCTCGACGCCAAGTCGATGCAGGACATGACCGGAACGTCCTACTATGTTGGCGGGCTGCATACGCCGGGCGCGGTGATGATCCAGCCCGCCGCCTACATCCACGCCTTCGCGGCGGCGCTTCATCCGGTGGCCGACATCCACGAGAGCTCGCCGGTGGTGGGTCTCGAGCGCCGGGACCGGCTCTGGTCGGCGCGGACGCGGCACGGGACGGTCCGGGCGCCCAAGGCCATCCTCGCCGTCAACGGCCATATCCAGGATTTCGGCCATTTTGGCGGCCGGCTCATGCACGTCTTCACCTATGCATCGATGACCCGGGCGATGAGCCGCGGCATGGCCGACTTCGGAACGACGGGTGCTCCGGCTTGGGGGCTGCTCCCGGCCGACCCGATGGGCGCCACGGTGCGCAAGATCACGCATGCGGACGAGGAGCGCATCGTCATCCGCACCCGCTTCACCTACGATCCCGGCCTGCGGGTTTCGGAGCAGCGCGTCGCCGGGATCGCGGCCGAGCAGCGCAAGTCCTTCGCCGCACGCTTCCCGCACCTGCAGGATCTGGGCTTCGAGTTCAGCTGGGCGGGGCGCCTCTGCCTCAGCCTCAACCACGTGCCGGCCTTCGGCGAGGTCGAGGAGGGCCTGTTCTCGGCCTGCTGCGAGAACGGTCTCGGCACCGTCAAGAGCACGTTGGCGGGCCTCCTGGCGGCCGACCTGGCCACCGGCACCGGCTCGCCGATGCTCGCCGGCTTCCAGGCGCAGCTGGCCCCGAGGCGATTGCCTCCGGCACCGCTGGCCTATGTCGGGATCAACTCGTTCATCCGGTGGCAGGAGCTGCGCGCTGGCCGCGAAGCCTAGCCCCGTTGAAGGTCTCTCGCTCTCGAGTGGTCGTCCACAAAGCCCCATAGGGCATGGAGGAAGGGGATGCAGATGAAACGTCTGACGGCACGACTGGCGGGCGCCGCCATGGGCATCATGGCTCTCGGTGCCACCGCCATGGCGCAGGACCAGCCCGGTGCGGGCGTCACCGTGCGCCCCTCGGCGAGCACCATCGCCGAGGAGGGCTTCGAGGCGCAGCTGGTGGCGCAGGGCCTGAAGCAGCTCGGCTACGACGTGCAGCCGGTCAGCGAGATGCAGATCCAGCTGGCGATCGTCGCGGTCGGCAACGGCGACGTCGACTACTACACCCCCTACTGGGATCCGCTGCATACCGACTTCGCCAAGGAAGCCGGCGGCCCGGACGCCTTGCAGATCCAGTCCGAGATGGTCGACGGCTACTCGCTGCAGGGCTACCTGATCGACAAGAAGACGGCGACCGAGCAGGGGATCACCGATCTCACGCAGCTCAAGGACCCGAAGGTCGCGGCCCTGTTCGACATCGACGGCGACGGCAAGGCCGACCTCTACGGCTGCGAGCCGGGCTGGGGCTGCGAGCGCGCCATCGTCCACCATCTCGAGGCCTACGGCCTGAACGACACGATCTCGCAGCAGCAGGGCAGCTACTTCGCGATCATCCCGGACGCGATCGAGCGGATCAAGGAAGGCAAGCCGACCCTCTACTTCACCTGGACCCCGCTCTGGGTCAGCGCGGTGCTCCGGCCCGGCAAGGAGGTGAGCTGGCTCACCTTGCCCAAGGATCCGACGGCCGACGACGCGGCGACCGCCGCCGCCACGGTCGACGGCATCGGCAACATGGGCTTTCCCAAGAACACGCAGCACGCCATCGTCAACACCAAGTTCCTCGAGGCGAACCCGGCGGCCAAGGCGTGGTTCAACCAGGTCAAGATCCCGCTCGACGACATCAACGCCCAGAACCTGAAGATGCAGCAGGGCGAGAAGTCGCCGGAGGACGTGCAGCGGCACGCCCAGGAGTGGATCGCGGCGCACCAGCAGCAATGGGACGCCTGGCTGGACGCAGCGCGCAAGGCCGCGTCCTGACGGCGCGGGGGCAGGCCGCGACCGTGCGGCCCGCCCTCCAGCCAGCATGATCCCGCCTGGGTAGGCGGCTTCCGGTGGCGCTCTGGGAGGAAAATGGGATGAGCACGTGCGGGGTCCTGGACCCATTCAAGTGCGGCAAGCTCCCGCTCGACGTCTATGTGTCGGACGGCTTGAAGTGGGTCGTCAGCGAGTACCGGCCATTCTTCCAGTCGCTGAAGTGGCCGGTCGACCAGACGTTGAGCGCGTTCCAGGGCGCCATGACCGGCGTGCCGCCGACGATCATGGTGATCCTGCTGGGCCTGATCGCCTGGCAGCTCGCCGGCCGGCGGATGGCCATCGGCGTGGTGGTGGCGCTGATCTTCGTCGGCTTCATCGGCGTGTGGGCGGAGACCATGATCACGCTCTCGATCGTGCTCACGGCCCTGTGCGCCTGCCTCCTGATCGGCATCCCACTGGGCATCTGGTCCGCCCGTAGCGATCGGGTCTACGGCATCATGCGCCCCCTGCTCGACGGCATGCAGACCATCCCGGCCTTCGTCTATCTGGTGCCTGTGGTGATGCTGTTCGGCATCGGCAACGTCTCGGGCGTCATCGTCACGGTGATCTTCGCCGTGGCGCCGGTGATCCGGCTCACCAACCTCGGCATCCGTCAGGTGCCGAGCGAGGTGGTCGAAGCCATGCTCGCCTTCGGCGCCACGCCCAGCCAGCTCCTGTTCAAGACCCAGATCCCGCTGGCGCTGCCGACCATCATGGCCGGGATCAACCAGACCTTGATGATGTCGCTGTCGATGGTCGTCGTCGCCTCGATGATCGCCGTCGGCGGCCTCGGCCAGATGGTGCTGCGCGGCATCGGCCGGCTCGACATGGGCACGGCCGTCGTGGGCGGCGTCGGCATCGTCGTCCTGGCGATCGTGCTCGACCGCCTGACCCAGGCGCTGCACGGCGATCGGGCGTCCCGCTCGGTCCGCTGGTACCAGCGCGGCCCCGTCGGTGCGGTCGGCGCTGCCCTCGCGGGCCTCGGGCGGTCGGCACCGGCCAGTGCCGAGCCGACTGCGGCCGGTGCCGGCAAGCCCTGAGCGAGCAGGAAGGAGACGCCCCATGTCCAGCCCGGCCATCGAGTGCAAGTCGGTGTGGAAGATCTTCGGCCAACGGCCCCGCGACGCGCTGGAGCTGGCGCGGGACCAGGGGGTCGACAAGGAGGAGCTGTTCCGGCGCACCGGCTGCGTGATCGGCGTCGCCGACGTGTCGTTCCAGGTCGGCCGCGGCGAGATCTTCTGCGTCATGGGCCTGTCCGGCAGCGGCAAGTCGACCATGGTCCGCCACATCAACCGGCTGATCGAGCCGACCTCCGGCTCGATCATGATCGGGTCCGAGGACGTCAACGCGCTGAACAAGGCCGGCTTGCGGCGCATGCGGGCCGAGAAGATCGGCATGGTGTTCCAGCACATGGCGCTCCTGCCGCACCGCACGGTGTGGGACAATGTCAGCATGGGCCTGGAGCTGCGCGGGGTGGAGCCGGCGACGCGGCGCAAGGTCGCCGCCGACAAGCTGGCGCTGGTCGGCCTCGACGGCTGGGGCGACCGCTACCCGGACGAGCTGTCGGGCGGCATGAAGCAGCGCGTGGGCCTGGCGCGGGCCATGGCCGCCGACCCTGAGATCCTGCTGATGGACGAGCCGTTCTCGGCCCTCGATCCCCTGATCCGCCGCCAGCTGCAGACGCAGTTCATCGAGCTGTCCAAGATCTTCCACAAGACCACGATCTTCATCACCCACGATCTGGACGAGGCGATCCGGCTAGGCGACCGCATCGCGATCATGAAGAACGGGCGGATCGTGCAGGTCGGCACGCCCGAGGACATCGTCACCAACCCGAAGGACGAGTATGTGGCCGACTTCGTGGCCGGGATCTCCCGCGTCGAGCTGGTCACCGCGCACAAGATCATGCGGCCGTGGAGCGAGCTGAGCCCGACGGCGCGGGCGGAGCTCGACGCCGCTCCCAGGGCGGCGGCGGACGCGACCCTACACGCGCTGATCAACCTCGCCTGCGAAACCGACCAGCCGATCGTGATCGTGGACGGCGGTGCCGAAGCCGGCATCGTCGACAAGCGGGCGCTGCTGCAGGGGGTGGTGGGCAGCCAGCTCCAGCCCGAGCGCACGCCCGAGCACTCCGTCCACTGAGCGGCGGTGTCATGACGTTGCAGGCCCGGATCGGGATCGTCGGCGGCAATGGCTGGCTCGGGAACGCCATCGCCCGGGCGGCGGTCGCCGCCGGAGCCGTCGCTGCCGATCGGCTCACCCTGTCGAGCCGGTCGGGCAGGGGTGGTGCAGACGCTATTCCCGACGTGCGCTGGACCAAGGACAATGGCGAGCTGGTCGAGCGCTCGGATGTTGTGGTGCTGTCGGTGCGGCCAGACCAGTTTCCCGAGGTCGGCATCGCCGCGCGGGGCAAGCTGGTCGTCTCGGTGATGGCCGGCGTGCCCGCCCGCGTGATCGCCCAGCGGACGGAGGCAGGCGAGGTGGTCCGCGCGATGCCGAACGCGGCGGCAGCCATCCGCCGGTCGTTCACGCCGTGGTACGCCACCCCGTCAGTCTCCACGGCCAGCAAGCAGATCGTCCAGGCCTTGCTCGAGGCGTGCGGCGACGCCGCCGAGGTCCCGCTTGAAGCCCATGTCGACTACTGCACCGGCATGACCGGCTCGGGCGCTGCATTCCCGGCCCTGCTCGCCCAGGCCATGATCGCGCATGCGGTGGCACAGGGCCTGCCGGCGGCCTTCGCGGAGCGCGCGGCGGTGGGCGTGGTGGCCGGGGCCGGCCAGCTCCTCGTCGGCGGGGACGGTGTCCCCGCCCGGATCGTGCAGGAGATGATCGACTATCGCGGCACGACGGCAGCGGGCCTGCAGGCGATGATGGACCACGGCTTCGTCGGATCGGTCGCCGCCGGCCTCGAGGCTGCTGCCGTCAAGGCGGCGGCACTGGCGTCGGGCTGAGGGCGCGATGATGGCTGCGATGCCCGATCGGGACCTGTTGCTCCAGCAGTTCCTGACCAGCCTTGCCGAGGCGTTCCGTGTCCGTGACGTCGGCCCACAGGCCACGGCCGCGATCGGGAGAATCTACGCTGCCCTCCAGTCGCCGCGCCCCGCGGGGGCCGGCGCGCCTCAACATCTGCCGGTCTGCCGCTTCCTGAGCGAAGCCATCGCTACGGCCCGAGCGGGCTCGCCACCCGTGGCGCGCCTTGCCGAAGCCTTCGCGGCGCTCACGCAGCTGCTCGCCTGGGCGCCGCGCGCGGCGGGCGGCCCGTTCGCCAGCGACAACTGGCCGGAAGGCCACGCCAACGCCACGATCGTCGGGGTCAGGGGCCTGGAGGACCGCGACGACCTGTTCATCGGCGCATCCCTGCTGGCCCCGCACGTGCGCTATCCGGACCACCGCCACGCCCCGGAGGAGGTCTATCTCGTCCTTTCGCCGGGGCGCTTCCAGCATGGCGATTCGGGCTGGTTCGAGCCGGGCGTGGGCGGCACGCTGTACAACCGGCCGAACATCAAGCATGCGATGGCCTCGGGCGACGCGCCGCTTCTCGCTCTCTGGTGCCTTTGGGCCGGCAAGCCCGGGCCGATTGACGAAGCCTGTCGGGACTCGGCGGCAGCGTCCGCTCGAGCCTTGCGCATCCGACCGAAGGACCGAAACCAATGAAGCTCCGTGGTGTCCTGCCCGCTCTCGTCACCCCGTTCGATGCCGGAGGCGCCATCGATTTCACGGCCTTCGCCAAGCTTCTCGAGACGTTGCGCGCTGCCGGCGTCAACGGCTGGGTGCCCTGTGGCTCGTCGGGCGAGTACAATTTCATGTCCGACGAGGAGCGCGAGTCGGTGCTCCGGTTCGTCAAGGATTTCGCCCGGCCCGGCGAGAGCCTGATCGCCGGCACCAATGCACCGCACACCAAGGGCGTGATCAGGAACACGGCACGTGCCAAGGAGCTCGGCTACGACACCGTGCTGCTCGCCACCCCGTTCTACACCAAGCCCACCGACGCCGAGCTGGTGAAGCACTTCCAGACGGTGCTCGACGCGGTCGACGTCAACCTCGTGCTCTATTCCTACCCGGCCAAGGACGGGATCGAGATCTCGCTCGATGTCCTCGATGCGCTGGCCGACCATCCGCGCGTGATCGGCATCAAGGAGAGTTCCGGCGTGCTGCAGCGCGCGGTCTCGATCGCGACCCGCTACCAGGGCCGGATCCAGCTCGTCTCCGGCTCGGACGACATCGCCCTCGATTTCATGCTCTGGGGTGCCGACAGCTGGATCTGCGGCCCTGCCAACTGCATGGCGAAGGCCGTCTGCGACCTCGACCGCACCTGGCGGGCCGGCGACATCGACGCTGCCAAGAGCAAGATGGCGACGCTCTACGCGGCCATGAACATTCTGGAGTCGGGCAAGTTCGTGCAGAAGCTGAAATATGGCTGCGAGCTGCAGGGAACCCCGGTCGGCCAGTGCCGCGCCCCGCTCGGCCCGCTGACCGACGAGGAGAAGGCGGCCTTCCGCCGGGCGATGGAGCCGATCCTGAGCTGGTGATCCAGCCAGCTGCGCCGGCCACGCTTGGCCGCGTCGCGGGGGGCACGCGGACATGACCACCGTCGTCGTCGGCGCCGGGATCATCGGGACGGCCATCGCCCATGAGCTGGTCCGGCGCGGCCGGGATGTGATTCTGATCGACCGTGGTGCCGTCGGGATGGGGGCCTCCTACGGCAACATGGCGTCGATCGCCGTGACGGAATTCATGCCGGCTTCGCGACCAGCGGTGTGGAAACAGATGCCGGGTTGGCTGCTCGATCCCGAGGGCCCGGTGCGCGTGCGGCCCGCTTACCTGCCGCGGCTGCTACCCTGGTTCGCGCGCTTTCTCGCCGCGAGCCTGCCGGCCAGGCTTCGCGCGCTCGAGGCCCAGGGTGCCGCGCTCTGCGGGCGGGTCCACGACGATCTGCTGCCGCTCCTGCGCGACACGGGGCTGGAGGGTGAGCTGAGCCGGGAAGGCTGCCTGTCGCTCTATGCCGACGCGGCGGAGCTGCGAGCCGACCGCGATCATCTCGAGCTGCTCGAGCGCTTCGGATTTGCGCACGAGGTCATCGGCCGACGGACAATCCAGGAGCTGGAGCCGGCGATCTCCGAGTGCATCGGCACGGCGGTGCTCCTCCCCGAGAACCGGTCGCTGCGCGACCCGCACCGGCTGGTGGTGAGGTTGGCCGAGCGCTTCCAGGCCCTCGGCGGCCGGCTGGAGTCGGGTGAGGTCGTCGGTTTCGACCGCGCAGAAAGAGTTCGTGGCGTGCGGCTGAGGGATGGCCGGGTCATCGCCGCCGACGAGGTGGTCATTTGCGCCGGCGCCTTCACGGGGCGCCTCGCGAAGCTTCTCGGCGAGGCGATCCCGCTCGAGACCGAGCGCGGCTATCACACGCAGATCATGTCGCCCGGCATCGCGCTGCGCCACTCGCTCATCTGGCCGGCGCGCGCCTTCATGGTGACGCCGACCGCGGGCGGCATCCGGGTGGGTGGCACGGTCGAGATGGCCGGGCTCGATGCCGCACCAGACTATCGCCGCGCCAGGATCATCGTGCAGCGCGCCCAGGAGGTGCTGCCGGGGCTCCAGGCCCGGGACGCCACCGAATGGATGGGCCATCGACCGGCACTGCCGGATACCGTGCCGATCCTCTCCGCCTCGGCGAAGACCGGCGGCGTCTTCTACGCTACCGGCCATGGGCATCTGGGGGTGACCTACGCGGCGACGACGGCGCGCCTGATGGGCGACCTGATCACCGGCGTCACGCCGCCGATCGACCTCCACCCCTACCGCATCGACCGCTTCTGAATGGGGCTCGGCATGGACGTGACCTTCGAGAGCCAGCTCGAGCTGCTGCTCGTCCATTGCCAGGGCGAGATCGGCAAGGTCGTGGTCGGCGGCGCGCCGGAGATTCCAGGCGCCACCATCCTCGACAAGATGAACCACATCAACCAGGCCGATGACCGGCTGCGCCGCTTCCTTACCTTCGAGCCGCGCGCGCATGTCGCGCAGTCGGTGAACCTGCTGTTGCCTCCGACCCGGCCGGAGGCGGATGCCGCGTTCATCGTGCTGCAGGCCGACCGGGCCCATCCGATGTCGGGCTCCAACTGCATCTGCGTCGTCACGGCACTGCTCGAGAGCGGGCGCGTCGGGATGGCGGAGCCGGAAACGACCGTCCGGCTCGACACCGCCGCAGGGCTGGTGACCGTGCGTGCCCGCTGCGCGAACGGGCGTTGCCTGTCGGTCAGCCTCGACAACGTGCCCGCGTTCGCCGTCGCGCTCGACGCGCCGGTCAGGACAACCAGGTGGGGCACGATTCGGGCCGACATCGCCTTCGGCGGCGTCTTCTACGCGCTGGTCGACGTCGACCAGATCGGCCTGACCATCGCCCCGGAGAACGCGCGCGCGCTCGCCGAAGCGGGGATGGCGCTCAAGGCCGACCTCGAAGGCCAGATCGAGGTCTGCCACCCGGAGATCCCCGGCCTCGCTGAGATCGCCTACGTGATGTTCCGCGCGCACGAGGCTGCCGACACGGTGCGGACCTGTACCACGCTCAGTCCCGGCCGTGTCGACCGCTCGCCCTGCGGCACCGGCAGCTCGGCCAACCTGGCGACACTCCATGCCCGCGGCCAGATCGGCATCGGCGGCAGCCGCATCTCGCGCAGCATCATCGGCGGCACCTTCCTCGCCGAGGTCGTCGGCGAGACGGCAGTCGGAACCTACCAGGCAGTGCTGCCGCGCATCACCGGCCGCGGCTGGATCTACGGTCGCGAGGAGCTGCGGCTGGATGCGAACGACCCTTTTCCGGGCGGCTTCGCCCTCTCCGATACCTGGGGGACGCAGATCGGCGAGCTGTGAAAGCGGAAACAGCGAGAGGAGGAGGCGAGGCGGTAGGGCGTCAGCGTGGCCGAGGTGGGGCGTCAACTCATGGCGGATCACATGCGCGCCGCGCAGCAACGCGACCCGTTGGCCGATCTCGTGGTGCGGGCGGATGCGGTGGCGATCACCCCGGACGGGCGGACGATCGCCGCGGGCTGGTACGCGTTGGCCGAGCCGGTCCCGTGGGCTCGCGCTCAGTCGAGCACGTGCGAGAGCAGCCCGTCTGCGAGCTTGGGCTCGAACCACGTCGACTTCGGCGGCATCAGCTTGCCGGCGTCGGCCACGGCCATCAGCTGCTCCATGCGCGTCGGATGCAGCGCGAACGCGATCGCGGCGCCTCCTGAGCGCACGCGCTGCTCGAGGTCGACGACGCCGCGCACGCCGCCGACGAAGTCGATCCGGCCGTCGGTGCGCGGGTCGCCGATGCCGAGGACCGGGGTGAGCAGATGCTCCTGGAGCAGGCTCACGTCGAGGCTCGCGATCGGGTCAGTGGGCGGCACGAGCTCGGGCCGGATCGTCAGCTGGTACCAGCGATCGGCGACGAACATCCCGAATGTCCGTGGCTGCGCCGGCCGCACGGCCGCCGCGCTCGGCGCGACCGCGAAGCGCGCGGCGACCTGCGCGAGCAGCGCGTCCGGCGCCAGCCCGTTCAGGTCGGCGACCACCCGGTTGTAGTCGAGGATCCGCATCTCGTCGTGCGGGAACGCGACTGCGAGAAAGAGCTCGTGGCTCGCGCCTTGCGCGCCGGCTGTGCGTCGCTCCAGCGCCACCCGTGCCGCGGCTGCGGCGCGATGATGGCCGTCCGCGATGTACAAGGCGTCGAGCGCGTCGAGCGCCGCACCCAGCGCCTCGATCCGCGTGGGCCCGGCGACACGCCAGACCGTATGCACCGCCTCGTTCGGCCCGGGCACGGTGAACAGCGCTTGGGTTGCCGTGGCCGCCTCGATCAGCTCGGCGAGTGCGGCGTTGGCACGGTACGCCAGCATCACGGGGCCGGTCTGCGCGTTCAGCGTCGCGATGTTGCGTACGCGGTCGCTCTCCTTGTCGGGCCGCGTGAGCTCGTGGCGCCGAATCCGGTTCGCTTCGTAGGCGGCAATCGAGGCGCCGAACGCGACACCGGTCTGGGCGCGGCCGTTCATGGCGATGCGATAGACGTAGAACGCCGGCTCGCGCTCGCGCACGAGCACGCCACCATCGCGCAGGCGGGCGAGATTTGCAGCGCCACACTCATAGGCCGCGTCGGAGTACGGCGAGCTGCCGAGCGGCAGGTCGATCTCCGGCCGCGAGATGTGGAGAAAGCTCGCGGGTCGGCCGGCTGCGAGCGCGCGCGCCTCCTCGCTGGTCACGACGTCGTAAGGCGGCGCGATCACGTCGGCAGCGCTCTCGGCGGTCGAACGCAGCGCGGCGAACGGGCGGGCGAGGAACTGCGATGACATGGGTGAGGGCATAGCGTCGGTTGTCGGATAAGCAAGGGCCATGATCAGGTTCGGCGTGGGGCCTCCGGCTGCGCTCTGCTCCCTGGCTTTCGACGAACAGCGGCTCGCCATCCGCCTTGGCGAAACATGATCTCGCCGCCGAGCACGAACTGGCGTGGGCGCAGGCCGATCAGCTCGGGAAAGTAGCGGCCGAGCGGCTTGCCATTGCGGAATTGGAGCAGGCTCCCGCGAGCATCAGGTCCGCATCGGCCAAATCAAGCCCATGCTTCACGACGTTCGCCGCCCGCTTCTGCTCGTCCCAGTCGAACCTCACGGGATGAGACTACTTCGACACCCAGATTACGCTAACGACGTAGTCCGGACTACTGTGGTCTCGCCGACAAAATACGCTTGACGGACGCCTCGGGGTATAGTGTCTTTGTAGGATATTAGTCCTGTACGCAAGGACAGTACCCACCGCCGCCGAACGAACCCCCCGCTGCCCGCGACATGGATTCTGCACGATCGAATTGGGCCGTGGCACGAACGAACCGAACCGAACCGAACCGTTCCGCTCGGCGCGGGCTGGGCTCGCTGCACGTCCGAACCCGGGCCGCGGGGCTGGCCGGCCGGCGCTCCGCCGGCACCCGGTTTCCCCCTCGCGGGCCCGGCGCGGCGGGGCTAGTCTGGAACGAAATGGCCGGTCGCGGGGAGGCGGGGAATGACGCGCACCACCGACGAGGATGCCCCGGCGGTGACGCCCGACGGGATCATGCAGCTCGGGCTCGGCTTCTGGGGTGCCAAGACGCTGCTCAGCGCCGTCGAGCTCGGCCTGTTCGGCGCGCTGGCGCAAGGGCCGGCGACGGCCGAGGAGCTGCAGGGACGGCTTGGGCTGCATCCGCGCGCCGCGCGCGACTTCCTCGATGCGCTGGCGGCGTTGGGGATGCTTGAGCGGGAGGATGGCCGCTACCGCAACACGCCGGCGACCGCGCGCTACCTTGACCCGACCCGGCCCGGCTACATCGGCGGCGCCCTGGAGATGGCGGGCGCGCGGCTCTACGGCTTCTGGGGTGGCCTCACCGACGCCCTGCGCACCGGCCGGCCACAGAACGAGGCGCGGCACGGCGGCGACTTCTTCGGTGCCCTCTACGCCGACCCCGCCCGGCTCGAAGGCTTCCTCAAGGCGATGACCGGTCTCAGTGCGCCGATCGCGGCGGCGATCGCCCGGCGGTTCCCTTGGGCCCGCCATCGCACCCTGATCGATGTCGGCTGCGCTCAGGGCGGCTTGCCGGTGACGGTGGCGCAGGCCCATCCGCATCTTACCGGGGGCGGGTTCGACCTGCCGGCGGTCGAGCCGGTGTTCACCGCCCACGTCGCGGCCCACGGGCTCGCCGACCGGCTGCGCTTCCATCCCGGCGACTTCCAGCGCGATCCGCTGCCCGCGGCCGACGCCCTGGTGATGGGCCACATCCTGCACGACTGGGACCTCGCCCAGAAACGTGAGCTGCTCGCCAAGGCGCACGCGGCCCTGCCACCGGGCGGGGCGCTGATCGTCTACGACATGATGATCGACGACGCGCGCCGAACGAACGCGGCCGGCCTCCTGATGAGCCTCAACATGCTGATCGAGACCCCGGGCGGCTTCGACTATACCGGTGCCGACTGCATCGGCTGGCTGCGGGCGGCCGGCTTTCGCGATGCCCGGGTCGAGCCCCTAGGCGGCGCCTACTCGATGGCGGTGGGCGTCAAATAGCGATAGCCCGGGCCGCCGCCCAAACGTCCTGCGCGGCCCGCACTTGGCATCCTCCGACATGCCTCGCCGGCCATCGACCGGCTTCCCGCCGGCCCGATCGATGTGGAAGGAGGCATCGGCATGGCCGAGCGAAACGGCCCCATCGTGGCCCGGAATGCCTCCCTGGTGCGGGTCGCGGCCTTGCGCAAGTCCGCTTCGGTTCGGCGAGGACTCGCTCGATCGGGCTCGGATCGGGCGCGTAGGGCGATAGATGGGAGTTCGAGGCGTCGGCGGCTCCGGTGGCTCGGGCCACACGGCCCGGTGAGGTCGCGCAGCCGCCCGCGGGTATGCCTGCAAGAGGCCGCCTCGTGCAGCATGCCACGATCCGCGCCGCCCAGCCCCAGCCGACGAGCCTCGTCCTGTCGCCGCCTCTCGCGAGACGCGGACCCCGACCCCAAGGTCGTGGCCGAGGTCGGCCACCCGCCCATGCCGTCCACACCCGCAGAGCCCATTCCCCATCGGCCTCAAGCCGATGCTGCCTTCGCCGCCGCCCTCGCTACGCTCGGGCTCCGGCTCGGCGCAGCCCCTGGTCCACCATCCCGACGATAGCTCGAAGACCGTTACCGATCCGTCAACCCGGCCGCGTTCGGCTCTAGGATCATAATCCGATCCATGCTATCCTGCGCCCGGACCTGCATCACCACGGACGCCGCCGATGCCCGAGCCCCGCCCCCGCACTCCCGCCCAGATCGCGGCCTCGCGCCGCAACGGCGCCCGCTCGCACGGCCCGGTCACCGCCGAAGGCAAGGCGCGCGCCTCGCGCAACGCGGTCAAGCACGGCCTGACCGCCATGACCCATCTCGTGATCGCGGGCGAGGATGAAGGCGAGCTGGAGGAGCTGACCTTCCGCATGCTGGTCGAGACCGGGGCGACCTCGGAGATCGAGGCCCGCCTCGCGCGGCGCCTCGCCGTCGCCTTCTGGAAGGGCGAGCGGGCCGAGCGGATGGAGGTGGCGCTGCTCGCTGCCGCGCCGAGGCTCCGCCCGCCCGCCTACGGCGTCGAGTGGGAGGCGGCCGATCCCCTGACCACCTTCGACGTCCGCCGCTTCAACGCGATCCGCGGCGCCCAGGCGCAGCAGGGCCGCGAGATCCGCTTCTGCCTCGCCGAGCTGCGCCGGCTGCGCGCCGAGCCGATGGCGTGCAGCGACGAGAGCGAGGGCCACGCGCACGAGGCGCAAAACGGCACGGGCGAACCCGGGCCGTCCTGGGAAAACGAACCTGGGAGCCTGATGCGAAACGAACCCGGGGACCCGCCGCCGGCCAACGACGACACGGCTTCGCCCGCCGACTCGACCTCGCGAAACGAACGCGAGGCGCCGGCCGGCCGGCCGGAAAACGAACCCGGCGATCCGGCCCTGGCGGCGCTGACGCCGGCGCAGCGGGCGGTCCGGGCCGAGCTGAACCGGCTGCTGGAAAGCGGCGAGGAGGAGCCTGACCTGGGGCGGATGTACCAGCTCACCCGCGAGCTGTGCCTGCCGCTGCGCCGGGCGGGGTGAACATCCGGCCCGAAGCAGGCCGAAGGCCGGTAGGCTCCCAGCCATCCCCGCCTCAAGCAGGCCGAAGGCCGGTAGGCCCTAGAGAACCCCTCATGCCTCCGCCGCCTCACCCAGCGGCCGGCCCCTGGTCTCGACCTCGATCCGGCTCACCGCCAGCGCCGCGAGGAGCAGCAGCGCGGCGAACAGGCCGATCGCGACCGCGAAGTCGGCGCCGACGAGCAGGGCCACGGCCGAGGGGGCGAGCAGGCCGCCCAGGCGCGCCACCGCCCCGGCGACGCCCATGCCGGTGGCGCGCAGGGCCGTTGGGTAGAGCTCCGGGGTGTAGGCGTAGAGGCCGCCCCAGGTGCCGAGCAGCGCGAAGCTCATCAAGAGCAGCGAGGCGGCGATCAGCGGCGGCGCGTCGGTGAGGACGAACAGCAGGCAGCCGGCCGCACTGGCGAGCAGGAAGGCCACCAGCGTGCGCCGCCGGCCGATGGTCTCGACGCCGAGCGCGGCCAGGGCGTAGCCGGGCAGCTGCGCCAGCGCCAGCAGCACGAGGAAGCCGTAGCCGCGGACGAAGCCGTAGCCCTGGGTCACCAGCCGCCCCGGCAGCCAGATGAACACGCCGTAATAGGCGGTCGACACCAGCAGCCAGGCGGCGAGGATCATCAGCGTACGCCGCCGCAGGGCACCGGCGAGCAGGTCGGCCATGCCGGCGCGCACAGCGGGCGCCGCCTGCAGGCGCCCGTCCAGGGCCGGCCGGCCGTTGCGCGCCGCCACCCGGTCGAGCACGGCGCGGGCGCCCGGCTCGTCGCCGCGGAGGAGCAGGTAGTGCGGCGATTCCGGCAGCCAGAAGCGCAGGCCGAGGCCGAGCAGCGCCGGCAGGGCGGTGGCGGCGAACAGCCAGCGCCAGGCCGCGTCGCCGGCGAACTGGCTCGCCGCCCAGGCGGCCAGGGCCACCAGGATGGTGCCCACCGCCCAGAAGCCCTCCAGCGCCACCAGCCAGCGGCCGCGGCGGCGGGTGGGGAGGAACTCGGCCATCATGGCGTAGTCGACCGGCAGGGTGCCGCCCACGCCGACCCCGGTCAGCAGCCGCAGCACGAGCAGGAACGTGAACTCATGGGCGAACACCGAGGCGAGGCCGAACAGGGCGTCGATCAGCACGGTCACGATCAGCACCCGCCGCCGGCCCAGCCGGTCGGCCAGCCGGCCGAAGCCCCAGGCACCCAGCAGCATGCCGAGGAAGAAGGCGGTGCCGGCCTGGATCGCCTGCGGGATGGTCAGGCCGAAGCTCGCCGCCAGCGAGGGTGCGGCGAAGCCGATCACCAGCACCTGCATGGCGTCCGCCGCCCAGACCAGGCCGAAGATCGCGAGCAGGCGGTACTGGAACGGCCCGGTGCCGATGGCGTCGAGCGCCTGGTCGATGGTGGTGGCGCGCATGGGCGGGTCCGTCGGGCTGGGCATCGCAGGTTCGCGGCGCGGCCGACCCTAGCACCGGCGCCCGCCGTGGACAGGCCCGCGCGCGGCGCCGCGGCCTCAGTGCCCGGACTTCCGCATCTGATCGTAGACCAGGCCGCCGGCAGCACCCGCGACCGCGCCCGTCACCGTGCTGCCGAGCAGCCCACCGCCCAGCAGGCCGACCGCCGCCCCGGCCGCGGCACCCACCGCCGTGCCGGTGAGCGCCCGGTCGCCGCTGGTCCGGTCGAGAGGCGCACAGGCGGCGAGCGGCAGCACGACCAGCAGGGCGAGCGGACGGACAGGCGACATCGGCGTTTCCCGCGCAAGCAGCCCGACTTCATCGGGCCAGCGCCGAGCCTAGTCGAGGGCGGCACGCGGGTGGCCGCGGTCCGATCCACCGGCATACCCCGGCGCGGCAGGATCGGGGGGCAGGCATGACCGATCCCCTCTCGCGTTGCAGCGGGAAGGGTGGTAGCCGCCGAGCCAGGATCCACCGTGGAGGGCACCCGGCATGCTGCTCGCCCGTGCGCTGCGCCCCTTGATCCGCACCGGCCGGCTGACGGTGATCGACGCCGACGGCAACCCCCACCGCTTCGGCCCGGATGCCGAGCCCGCCGTCACCGTCCGCCTGCACGACCGCTCGCTGCACTGGAAGATCGCGCTCAACCCCGGCCTGCATGCGGGCGAGGCCTGGATGAACGGCACGCTCACGGTCGAGGACGGCAAGGGCCTCTACGACTTCCTCGACCTGTTCGGCCGCAATCTGGGCCTGCGCGGGCTGCGCTCGTTCAGGAGCCCGCGGCGCTGGCTCAAGCCCATCAAGCGCCGGCTGCACCGGCTCAACGACCGGGTCAGCTCGGAGCGCAACGTCGCCCACCACTACGACCTGTCGGACGAGATGTACGGCCTGTTCCTCGACAGCGAGCGGCAATACACCTGCGCCTACCACCCGACCGGCAGCGAGGATCTCGAGACCGCGCAGCGTCTGAAGGAGCGCCACATCGCGGCCAAGCTGCACCTGGCGCCGGGCATGCGGGTGCTCGATCTGGGCTGCGGCTGGGGCAGCCTCGCCATCTATCTGGCCCGGCATCACGACGTCGACGTCACCGCCGTCTCCCTGTCCAAGGAGCAGGTGGCCTGGGGCAACGCCCGCGCGGCGGAGCTCGGCCTCGGCGAGCGGGCGCGGCTGCTGCACAAGGACTATCGCGAGGTCGAGGGGAGCTTCGACCGGGTGGTCTCGATCGGCATGCTCGAGCATGTCGGCGTGCGCCAGTACGACACGCTGTTCCAACGCATCGGGCACCTGACCAAACCCGACGGCGTGGCGCTGGTCCACTCGATCGGGCGCGTCGCCGGCCCGGGCACCACCAACGCCTGGATCAGGAAGTATATCTTCCCCGGCGGCTACATCCCCGCCTTGTCCGAGGTGCTGCCGGCGATCGAGCGCTCGGGGCTGTGGGTGACCGACATCGAGGTGCTGCGCCTGCACTACGCCCACACCCTGCGGCAGTGGCGCGAGCGGTTCATGGCCAACCGGCAGCGGGCGGCGGAGCTGTACGACGAGCGCTTCGTGCGCATGTGGGAGTATTATCTGGCCACCAGCGAGATCTCGTTCCGCTACCTCGACAACATGAACTTCCAGATCCAGCTCTGCCCCGACCGCAACACGCTGCCGCTCGCGCGCGACTACATGGTCGACGCCGAGCGCAGCGCGACGGGGCCGCGGCTGGTCGAGCGCGCGGCCGGCTGAGTGCCGCCGCAGGTTGCGGTGGGCGGGCGCAGGGACTAGTCATCGGTGCCGGCGGCGGCCTGCTCACCCGGCACCCGCCGAACCCGCAGAGGACCGTCATGAAGCGTTTGGACGAGAAGCTCGCCCGCATCCGGGCCGGCCAGTATCGGCGTCAGGACTTCATCATCGCCGACGCCAAGGACCCCGACATGGGGCCGAGCCTGACCTGGACCGGGCCGAAGCGCGAGCCGGACGGCACCTGGACCCGCTACCGCACCCGCGACGAGTTCCTCGACCAGATCCGCGCGGTGGTGAAGCAGGGCATCGTCGACATCATGCTGATGTCGGCCTCCAACACCGAGCGGCTGTCCGACGAGGGCCTGTTCAGGGACAGCCCGGTCACGGCCGCGATCCGCGCCAACGACACCACCGACATCTGGCGGATGCGGGGTGCCACTTATCACGAGCGGCCCTCGCGCCCGTTCCGCTCGGCCTCCCTGTCGCGCACCATGTACGGCACCGCCACGCCGTCGCCCGGCGCCCCGATCCGCGGCACCGACCTCGGCCTCTACTCGATCACCTTCAACAACGACCTCGATGCCGACCTCGAATCCCTGGAGGCCTTCGCCGACTTCCGCGCCGAGGCGGCGGAGTGCGGCTTCAGATACTTCCTCGAGGTGTTCAACCCCAACGTCGAGACCGGGATCGACCCCGAGGTCCTGCCCCACTACGTCAACGACAACATCCTGCGCTGCATCGCCGGGGTGCACACCGCCGACCGGCCGCAATTCCTCAAGATCGCCTATAACGGCCCGAAGGCGCTGGAGGAGCTGGCCTCGTTCGATTCCAGCCTGATCGTGGGCGTGCTGGGCGGCGGCGCCGGCACCACGCGCGACTGCTTCGAGCTGCTGCACCAGGGTGAGAAGTACGGCGCGCGGGTCGCCCTGTTCGGCCGCAAGATCAACCTCGCCGAGGCGCCGCTGGCCATGGTGGCGATGATGCGCGAGGTGGCCGACGGCAGCCTGGCGCCGGCCGAGGCGGTGCGCGCCTATCATAGCGAGCTGCAGAAGCAGGGCATCCGCCCGCAGCGCACGCTCGAGGACGACGCCGAGATCACCGAGGCCGTGCTCAAGCAGCAGCGGTGACCCGCCGCGGCATCCTGTGCGGCGGCAGCATCATGGTCGACGTCAACAAGGTGATCGACCGCCTGCCGCCGCCCGAGGAGCTGGCGCTGATCCAGTCGCAGACCGTCGACACGGGCGGGCCGGGGCTCAACATCGCGGTCGACCTCGCCCGGCTCGAGGCCGGCTTGCCGATCGCGCTGGTCGGGCTGGTCGGCGACGACGCGCACGGCCGGCTGGTGCTCGACACCTGCACGGGCCTCGGCATCGACACGGCCGGGGTCGGCGTCGCGGAGGACCTCGCCACCTCCTACACCGACGTGATGATCGAGCAGGACTCGGGGCGCCGGACCTTCTTTCACTGCCCGGGCGCCAACGCCCGGCTGGAGCCGGCGCAGTTCGACTTCCACGACAGCACGGCCAGGCTGTTCCATATCGGCGCACCCGGCCTGCACGAGCGCCTGGACGCACCCTCGGCGGCCGGCAACGGCTTCGCGGAGGTGTTGGCGCGCGCCCGTGGCGCCGGCCTGCGCACCAACCTCGAGCTGGTCTGCATAGCACCCGAGCGCATCCGAGCACTCGCCATGCCCTGCCTGCCGCTGCTCGACTCGATCATCATCAACGAGCTCGAGGCCGCGGCGATCACCGGCGAGGACGATCCGCCGGCGGCGGCACGCCGCCTGATCCAGCTCGGCGTCCGCGAGCTTGCCGTCGTCCATTTCCGTGCCGGCTGCGTCGGCGCGGCCGCCGATGGCCGCAGCTGGCGCCAGGGTGCGGTCCGCGTGCCGGCCGACGAGGTCCGCAGCAGCAACGGCGCCGGCGACGCCTTCGCCTCCGGCGTCGTCCTCGGCCTGCACGAGGGCATGCCCGTCGAGCGCTGCCTGCTGCAGGGTGTCTGCGTCGCCGCGACCAGCCTCACCTCGCTCAGCCCCTCCGCCGGCATCCGGCCGCTCGCCGAGTGCCTGGCCTACGGCGAGCGCCACGGGTTCGGCACGGCATGAACTTCGCCAGCGACAACACCGCCCCGGTCGTGCCCGAGGTGATGGCGGCGATCGAGACCGCCAATCGCGGCCGGATGGCCTCCTACGGTGGCGACGAGTTCACGGCACGGGTGCGCGCCCTCGCCTGCGAGGTGTTCGAGACCGAGCTCGAGATCTTTCCGGTGGCTACCGGGACGGCCGCCAACGGCCTGGCCCTCGCCTCGCTGGCCCCGCCCTTCGGCGCGGTCTTCTGCCACGAGACTGCGCATATCCTGCTGGAGGAGTGCGGCGCCCCCGAGTTCTACACGGGCGGTGCCAAGCTGATCGGGCTGCCGGGAGCGCAGGGCAAGCTTGTGCCGCAAGGGCTCGAGCAGGCCGTGGCGCTCGCCCGCGCCTCCGGCGTCCATCATGCCAAACCCGCGGCGGTGAGCCTGACCCAGGCGACGGAATGGGGCACGGTCTATCGGCCGGACGAGATCGGCGCCCTCGCCGCCAGTGCCCGCGCCCATGGTCTGCGCGTCCACATGGACGGCGCGCGGCTGGCCAACGCCGTCGCCCGCCTCGGCTGCCGCCCGGCGGACATCACCTGGCGTGCCGGCATCGACGTCCTTTCGCTGGGGCTGACCAAGAACGGGGCCATGGCGGCCGAGGCGGTCGTCGTGTTCGATCCCGCGCTGGCGCAGGGCCTCGCCGAGCGCCGCAAGCGCGCCGGCCATCTCCTGTCCAAGATGCGTTTCCTCAGCGCCCAGCTCCTGGCGATGCTGGAGGAAGGACTTTGGCTGCGCCACGCCTCGCACGCCAACGCGATGGCTGATCGGCTCTTTGCCGGGCTAAGCGCCGTACCCGGCCTGCGGCTGGTTCAGCCCGTCGACGCCAACGAGCTGTTCGTGGCGATGCCGCAGGCCATGATCGACGCCCTGCTCGCCGCGGGCTTCGCGTTCCACGACTGGATCAATCCGCCTGGCGAAGCGGGCCCGGTGGTCCGGCTGGTCACGAGCTTTGCGACGACCATCGACGAGGTCGACGCCCTGGTCGACGCCGCGGGGCGCTTCTTGGCAGGCGGTAGCGCTCGTCGATGAACCGCGCGAAGAAGGCCAGCGCCGCCGCCTTGCCGTCCTGACGGCACCAGGGGCGGCTGCCGCCCAGACCACGGTTCTGATACTCGAGATCGAACGCGACCCCAGCCTGGATTCGCCCTACCCGCGCCGCGGCATCGTCGAGCCCCTCGGCGGCGCGCCGCTCTGCGCTCACCAGCTCGAAGCCGCGCTCGACTTCCGCGGTCAGCAGCCCGCAGTTCTGCACCAGCGCGACGTCGTAGAACGCCCGGGCATAGCTGTCCGCAGGCGGAGCGGCCGGCTCCTTGGCGACCGCCGGGGCGAGCTGCAGCGCGACCAGGACGCTGACTGCCCATGCCAGGGATCTCAGGTGAGTGCCGGGCTGCCATGCCATCGGTGGAGCTTGCCTCGCCGGGGCCGGCGTCGGCAATCCTTGCATCGGCGCGAGCAATCGTGCTTCATATTCTACTGAAAGTAGGATTGTTGGAGGCACGATGGATCAGCCTGCCGATCTCCTGCCGGCATTGCCGGGCGGGCGGGAGCTGGCCGCGTCACTTGAGCATGACGGCTATCTGAGACTGGTCTCCTACGATGCGCTCGTTCGGGCGATCGGAGCGCTCTGGCAGGCGGGCGACGCCTTCTTCGCCCTCCCGAAGGCGACCAAACTGCGCAACGGCCTGCCGGAGGACGACGGCTATCACGACATCGGCCGCGAGTATTCCGACCGCCCGGATCGCCCCGATCTCGCCGAATCGTTCTGGGCGCGCCTGATCCATGCCGACGCGACCGCCCGATTTCCGGACGATGCTGGCCGGCGCCTGCATGCGGCCGCGCTCACCGTGTGCCGCGAGATCGAGGCCGTGCTGGCGCCGATCACGGACGCGCTGGCGCGCCACTATGCGGAACGCTGGTCGCCCGAGCTGGCCTTCGCCTGCGATCGGGCCTCGCACCTGCAGTTCAACCGCTACCAGCCGGCCAGCCAAGGCCGCGAGCTGCTGACCGACGCGCACGAGGACGGCCTCTATCTGACCCTGTTGTTCGCCGACGCGCCCGGGCTCGAGGTGCTGACGCCCGCGGGCCGCTGGCTGCCTCTGAAACCGAGGCCCGGCGAGCTGATCGCCATGCCGGGCGAGATCTTCTCGCTACTGTGCGGTTACCGGGTCCGGCCACTGCTGCATCGCGTTCGCCGGCATCCGGAGGTCCAGCGCCGGTACGCGATGATGTACTTCGCCAACCCGAACCCGAGCGCCGCCTTCCGGCCCTGGATCGCGAACGAGACCAATCGGGGCATCGACATCATCCAACGCTCGATCGCCAACCCGACGCGCTACGGGCTGCCGAGGCTGCCGGAGGTGGCGAGCTCGGCCAGCAGCCAGTCCTTGAACACCGCCACCCGCGGCTCGTCGAGCCGCCCCGCCTCGGTCGCGAGCACGTAGCCCGTGCCCTGGCGGACGACGAGCTCGAACGGGGCGATGAGCCGCGCCTCGGCCAGCTCCGTCTCGACCAGGTGGAGGTCGGCCATCGCGACGCCGAGCCCGCCCGCGGCGGCCGAGGTGGCGAGGTCCAGGGTCGCGAACACCTGGCCGCGCTCGGCCCAGGCCGCGGGCAGGCCCGCGGCGGCCAACCAGAGCAGCCAGTCCTGGCGGTCCGCCGTCGGGTGCAGCAGGACGTGTTGTTCCAGGTCCGCGGGAGAGCGCAAGGGCGGCCCACGGTCGAGCAGGGCCGGCGCACAGACCGGTGCCAGGGCCTCGGCACGCAGATCGACCAGGGCGTGACCGTCCGGTAGCGCGCCGAGACAAGCGCGCGTGGTGATCCCCAGGTCGTAGCCACCGCGGCGCAGATCCTCCCAGCCCGACATCAGGCCCATGGTCACCCGGACGCTCGGGTGACGGGCGAGGAAGTTCGGCAACCGCCTCACCAACCAGCGGCTGGCGAAGGTGGGTGAGGCCGCGACGCGCAGCTCCCCGTCGCTGAGCGAGACTTGCCGCGCCACCCGTTGGATGCGCTCGAAGGCGGCGGTGAGCTCCGGCAGCAGGCTGCGGCCCTGGACAGTCAGCGCTACGCCCTGCGGATGCCGGCGGAACAGGGCCACGCCGAGATGATCCTCCAGGATCTTCACTTGGCGGCTGATCGCACCCTGGGTGACGCTCAGCTCGTCCGCGGCACGGGCGAAGCTTTCGTGGCGGCCCGCGGCCTCGAAGGCGCGCAGGGCGTTGGGCGGCGGCAGGCGGCGGAACATCGAGCCATAGGAAAGCTGATCCTGAGCCTCAGATAGCTTGGTTTGCGGGGCGGCGGAACCCCTGCTGAAATCACCATCAGATTTCGACAATGGAGACGGCAGATGACCGCCACCATCGTGACTCTCGGCGCTCCCACTCGCCGCAGCGACGCAGGTTTTCTGAGCCTGCTCGCCGACTGGCGTCGGCGTCGGCGCTATCGGGCCGAACTGCGCCGGCTGCTCCGCACCGGGCCTTACCTGATCGAGGACATCGGGCTCGCCATACCTACGGCCGCGCGCGAGGCGGCCCTGCCCTTCTGGCGGTGAGCCGGCCTCAGGCTTCGGCGCGGTCCAGATTGGGCAGGAACCAGACCAGCAGCCCGATCGCCGGCAGCAGGGCGCAGAGCTGGAATGCGAACTGGATGCCGCGCAGGTCGGCAATCCAGCCGATCGCGACGGCACCGATGCCGCCCATGCCGAAGGCGAAGCCGAAGAACAGGCCGGCGATCATGCCCACCCGACCCGGCAGGATCTCCTGGGCGTAGACCACGATGGCCGGAAACGCCGAGGCCATCAGGATGCCGATCACGACCGCCAGGACGTTGGTCCAGAACAGATTGGCGAACGGCAGCAGCACCGCCAGGGGCAGGACGCCGAGGATCGACAGCCACAGCACCGGCTTGCGGCCAATGCGGTCGCCGATCGGACCGCCGAAATAGGTGCCGAGCGCCACCGCGCCCAGGAAGACGAACAGAAAGATCTGCGCGTCCTGCACCGAGACCGCAAAGCGGTCGATCAGGAAGAAGTTGTAGTAGGACGCGAATGCCGCCATGTAGAAATTCTTGGAGAAAGTCAGCGCGATCAGGATGGCGATCGCGGAGACCGCTTCCCGGCGCGCGAAGGGCGAGATGCGCGAGACGGTAGCGCCGGCCGCCCGCCGCTCGGCCAAGTGATTGCGGTACCAGACGCCGACGCGCGACAGGATGGCGATGCCGAGCACCGCCGCCAGCGCGAACCACGCCACATAGGCCTGGCCGTTCGGGATCACGATGAGGGCCACCAGCAGCGGCCCGATCGCCTGGCCGGCATTGCCGCCGACCTGGAAGATCGACTGGGCGAAGCCGTAGCGGCCGCCCGAGGCGAGACGCGCCACGCGCGAGGCCTCGGGATGGAACACCGAGCTGCCGACACCGATCAGCGCCGCCGCCAGCAGCACCGAGGCGAAACCGCTCGCCATGGCGAGCACCAGCATGCCGCAGAAGGTCGACGCCATACCGACCGGCAGCGAGAACGGCATCGGCCGCTTGTCGGTCTGCAGCCCGATCACCGGCTGCAGCACCGAGGCGGTGAGCTGGAACACCAGAGTGATGATGCCGATGTGGACGAAGTCGAGCCGCAGCGGCTCCTTGATCAGCGGATAGATCGACAGCAGCACCGACTGCATGGTGTCGTTGAGCAGATGCCCGGCGCTGATCATGAGCAGGATCGGCAGCACCGCCGCGCTCGCCGTCCGTGTCGCGGAGGTCGCTGCCCCGACGCTGCTTACCGCCATCTCGCTGATCCTTGGCCCAGACGGGCCCTCTGCCGCGGCCCGAACGTCCCTTCTAGCGGCGTGCCGGGGCCAAGACCATCGCCATGGGCGCAAGCGACCCGCGCGGCAACGCCGGGCCTCAGCCCTGCGGCAGGATGAGCACGGGCACCGCCCGCGCCGGATCGAGGTAGCGCGTCGCCAGCGCCTGCACCTCATCGAGCGTCTGGGCCTGCGTGTCGGCGAGCATCGTGCGCGCCTCGTCCAGGACCTGCGGGAAGCGCTCGGCGCCGAACATCACGCTGTAGAGCCAGTACTCGTTGCTCTGCAGTGCCGAGCGCGCCTGGGCCAGCCGCGGCTGCAGCGCCCGCTCGAACTCGTCGGCGGTGATCCCGCCGGCGCGCATCTCGGTGCCCGAGGCCTTGATGAGCTCAACGATCCGCTCGGCGTCCGGCGGTCCCACGTCGATGGCGGCCGCCAGATAGCCGTAGCCGGGCAGCGCCAGTGACTGCTGGCTGTCGGCCTGCGGCGAGTAGGTGGCGCCCTCCCGCTCGCGGACCTCCTGCAGCAGCCGATCGGACAGGATGTCGGCCACCAGCTCGAGGCCGATGCCGGTGCGCGGATCGGTGTGGCCGGTGGTCGGCCAGTAGACCATCGCCAGGGCGCGATCCGGCTTGCCGTGATGCCTGAAGCGGACCGGCTCGGTCACCTGCGGCAGGGTCAGGACGGGCGGCGCGGGGTCGGCGACGGTGCCGCGGTCCGGCAGGGCGCCGAAGGTCCGCGTGACCTCGGCGATGGCCTGGTCCGGGTCGATGTCGCCGACGATCGACACCTGCAGCGGCCCGTTGCGCAGCATGGGCCCGAGCCAGGCCCGCAGCTCGTCGAGCGTGCGCTGCTCCGTGTCCGCCTGCGGTGCCACGCCGAAGCGAGGATCGCCGCCACGGATCAGCCGCGCGACCGGCCCCGAGACCAGCCCGTCGGGCTCCGCGTCCAGTGCCGCATAGGTGGCGCCGATCCTCTCCTTGAAGCGCGTCAGCGCCTCCGGCCGATAGGCCGGGTCCGACACGTAGGCGGCGAACAGATCGAGCTGCAGCGCGAGGTCGGCGGGCGTCGTCCTGCCGACCAGGCTGACGCCGGTCTCGCCGACGATCACGTCCACCCCCACCTGCCGTGAGGCGAGGATGCGGTCGATCTCGTCGATGGTGTGCCGGCCGAGGCCCCCGTCGACGAACGCCTGCTGCACCAGCATGTCGAGCCCCGGCTCGTCCAGCGGCATGCCGATCCGCCCGCTGCCGAAGCGCACGGCGACGCGCACCCGGCCCGCCTCGAACGGCGTGCGCTTGACGTAGAGAACCACGCCGTTCGCGAACTTGACGCGCGTGATGTCGAGACCCGCGATCTCGGCCCGCTCGCTGACGGCGGAAGGCGGGCCAAAGTCCGTGTAGGCGAAGCTGGCCTCCGTGCGCTCGGCCGGAGCCGCCACGGGCACCGCGGCGCTGGCGCGATAGGCGGCGAGGATCGCGCCGCGCCCGTCGGCCGGCTGCATCGGGCCGGCGACGAAGATCTGCGGCTCGTGCCCTTGCCAGACACTGCGCAGCGCCGCATCGATGTCCGCCGGCGTCAGGCCCTTTGCCAGCTCGCCGATCAATTGCAGGTCGGTCTCGGGCGAGGTGTAGACCTCGTCGTCGCCGATCGCATCGACGATCTGGTCCGCCAGCGCCGACACCTGCCGCGTGCTGGCACCGGCGGCGGTCGTCTCCAGCTGGTTGCGGAGGATCGCCAGCGCCTGGTCGAGCTCGGTCTGCGAGAAGCCGTAGGTGACCGCCCGCCGCAGCTCCTGCTCGCCTTGCGCCAGTGCCGCTGCCCATTGGTCGGGCGTCGTCGTCAGGCTGACGATGCCGATCCGCGCGGTCGGCGGCAGGTCCATCACCCCCGCACCGGCCGACGAGAACGGCGCACCGGGTTGCAAGGCGAGGCTGTCGAGCCGGCGCTGCAGCATCAGCCCGGCCAGCATCTCGCGCACGCGGTCGCTCTGCTTGGCGAGACTGTCCGGGCGCGCGTCGTAGGGCAAGACGACGTTGAGCGAAACCTTGGCCGGCAGGCCCGGGTCGCTGAACATCAGGGCGTCGAGGCCGCGCGACTGCGGCCGGCCGGCCGGCGGTGGCGGCGGCTCCTCACCCGAGGCGGCGAGATCGCCGAAATGGCGCTCGATCATGGGCACGACGTTCGCCGGCTGCACGTCGCCGGTGACCACGACGATCTGTCGGTCAGGCCGGTACCACTCGCGATAAAAGGCTGAGAACTGGTCGCGGGGTGCCGTCCGGATCACGGGCTCCAGGCCGATCGGCTGGCGCTCGGCATAGCCAGTCCCGGGCAGCAGGAAGCCCAGCATCGCCTCGGCCGAGCGCTGGCCCGGCGTATCGCGCGCCCGCTTCTCGCTGAGGATCACGCCGCGCTCGCTCTCGATCTGGTCAGCAGGCAGCGTCAGCCGGCCGGCGAACTCGCTGAGAATGCCGAGCCCGTCGTCGACCAGCTGCGCGTCATCCTTGGGCAGATCGAGCTGATAGACGGTCCGGTCGAAGCCGGTGCTGGCGTTGGTGTCGGGGCCGAAGGCGAGCCCGGCGCGCTGCAGGAAGGCGATCAGCTCGCCCGGCGCCAGATGCTGCGAGCCCTCGAACGCCATATGCTCGAGGAAATGCGCGAGCCCCCGCTGCTGCTCGCTCTCCATGAGCGAGCCCGCCTCGACCAGCAGGCGCAGGCTGACGTGATCCTCGGGGGAGCCCCCCGGGCGGATCGCATAGCGCAGGCCGTTCGGCAGCCGGCCCCACACCACGCTCGGATCGTTGGCGAGCACGCCCTCGCCGGGGACCGGCCATGGCGATTGCGACCCTTCGGCCGCGGCCAGACCGACGAGACTCAGCCACAGCGCCAGCGCATGGAGACAGCGCCGCGCCACGAGCGTATATCGCCACGCCCGCGCAGATAGCAGATCTTGTGCCAACGAACTGCGACACCACATATTCAGTCGATCCCGACAGCAGTGAACGATTCCCACCTGCGCGCGAGCCCGGGTAGCTCGCCGCGCGGGCGATGGGAACCCGACGCTGGCGGGAGCGCTTCAAGGAGGTCCGTCGAGGTGAATGCCATGCGGTCCAATGTGATTTCTCTCCGCTCCGAGGACGAGCTCGGTCGCCAGCTCGACGAGGCGCGGCGTCATCCGCTGCTCGACGTCGAGCGCGAGCTGGAATTGGCGCGTGCCTGGCGCGACCGCAAGGACCAAGCGGCCGCCCGCGAGCTCGTCGCCAGCCATCTGCGGCTCGTGATCAGGATCGCGCGCGGCTACCAGGGCTACGGCTTTCCGATCGGCGACATGATCGCCGAGGGTAATCTCGGGCTCGTTCAGGCGCTGGGCAAGTTCGACCCCGAGCGCGGGTTCCGGTTCGCGACCTACGCCATGTGGTGGATCAAGGCTGCGATCCAGGAGCACATCCTGCACAACTGGTCGATGGTGAAGCTCGGCACGACCTCGGGGCAGAAGAAGCTGTTCTTCAATCTGCGCCGGCTGAAGGCCCAGCTCGGCGAGACCGGCTCGGGCGACCTGCGCGACGAGTCCGTCCGGCATATCGCGCGCGAGCTGGCCGTCGAGAGCGGCGAAGTGATCGAGATGAACCGCCGGCTCACCGGGGGGGATGCCTCGCTCAACGCGCCGATCGGTGCCGAAGGCGAGCACGAGTGGGGCGACCTCCTGCCCGACGAGAGTCAGAATCAGGAAGTGACGGTTGCGCAGAGCAACGAGCTGACCTGGCGGCGCGGGCTGCTCGCCAATGCCATGGAGGTCCTCAGCCCACGCGAGCGCCACATCCTGACCGAGCGGCGCCTGAAGGACGACCCCACCACGCTCGAGGAGCTGGCGCAGGTCTATCACGTGTCGCGCGAACGCATCCGCCAGATCGAGGTCCGCGCGTTCGAGCGTGTGCAGGCGGCGGTGCTGACGGCGAGCACCGCTCCTACGCCTGCCCTCGCCGCATAGGTGAAAACGGCCGGTCCAGGTCTCAGGCCTGGACCGGTCGTCGTTCCCGCAGGTCGGTTCCGCGGCCGATGCGCAGGAAGGCGCGTGCGGAGCGGCCACCCACCAGCGCGGCGACAACGAGCGAATTGATCGCCGCAACATAGACCGCACCGCCCCAGTGACCAAAACCGGGCCAGCTCCAGCGCCAATGCTCGGACTCGACGCTCAGCAGGGCCGCCAGACCCGCGAGCGCCAGCAGCGTCCAGCCGAAGACACTTTCGGACCACGGGTCGCGCGCCACCGAGCGGAGCGTCGGCAGCGCGCCCATCGCATCGGCGCCGAGAAACAGCAGGAGGCCGATCACCGGGTCGCTCGTCCAGCACCAACCCGCGACGCCCGCCAGCGCAGCCGTGAGGCAACCCACATCCGTCCTGCTCGCGACGAGCCCGCGGCTCCCGAGCGTCACTACGAGCACGGCGACGCAGCCGAACGCGTTGGCCACGGCACCGGCCAGGGGCCAGGTTGCCCCGGCCTGCCAGGAGCTCGCGGCTGCGAGACTCGCGACGATGCTCCAGATCAGCCAGCTGAACGGGTTGGGTCGCACGCGCGCGGCGCGAATTCCGATGAGGATGGTGGCGAAGCCGGCGAGCTGAAGCAGCGCCGCGAGGGCCGCGCAAAGCGCCTTGCCCCACTCCTCCGGCAGATCCATTGCCGTGCTCCCGACTCAATCGTCAGTGGAGTGTGCGCTGCGGCCGAGCGCGTTGCTGTGTCAATTGTCACGTTCGCGCCGGCCGGCAGCCGACGAGTGACTATGAATCGAAACGGGCGGCCGAAGCCGCCCGCCGATACCGACATGAAGCGTTCCGAAACTCGGATGACGGCCTGTTCCCGACCATTCCCGGCGGACGCTACCACCATCGTTGTTAACGTTCCATGACGAATTGTCCGGGCGGCTGGCCATCGATCCCCAACCCCGAAGGAGGGCGTCTACTTCACGTAACATTCTCGTGATGGACCGACCCTGATGCGGCGCTTACAGCCGAGGTGCCGCCTCGACCGGGAATCGCTGGCGAATCCGCCGCATGAGCAGGTCGCGCAGGGCGCGGTAGGCGTCGAGCCGTGACTCGCGCGAGCCCTCGACGACGCTCGGGTCGGGCATGTGCCAGAATTCGAGGTCGCAGTGACTGTGCCGGGTGAGCTCGACCGCGCGATGCTGCGCTTCGGGCGACAGCGAGATCACGAGGTCGAAATACTCGTCGTCCAGCTGCTCGAAGCTGCGCGAGCGATGGCGCGAGATGTCGATGCCGATCTCGTCCATCGCCTCGATCGCGAACGGGTCGACCTCGCTGGCACGCACGCCGGCGCTCTGCACGAAGATGCGGCGGCCGTGGAGGTAGCGGAGAATGTTCTCCGCCATGGGCGAGCGGATCGCGTTCTGCGAGCAGGCGAACAGCACGCTGCCCGGCAGCTCGTCCATCAGCCCCGGATGTGCAGCACGCACACCAGCGTGAACAGGCGCCGGGCGGTGTCGTGGTCGATCTCGACCTTGCCCTGCAGCGCTTCGCGCAGGATGTCGGAGCCTTCGTTGTGCAGGCCGCGGCGCGCCATGTCGATCGCTTCGATCCGGGACGGCGTGGCGCCCTTGATCGCCTGGAAATAGCTGTCGCAGATCAGGAAGTAGTCCTTGACCACCCGGCGGAACGGCCGGGTCGACAGCGTGATCTCGCTCGGCTCGGGCGCACCGTCGCGGGATACCTCGAAGACAACGTTGGCCTCACGCAGACCCAGCACCACGCGATACGGCCCGGCGGAACCGTCGGCGAGCTTGAAGTGGTTGCCCTCGAGCAGGTCGAAGATTGCGACGCTGCGCTCGTGCTCGACCTGCGGGCTCCAGCGGACGATGCTCTTCTGGTCGAGCTCCAGGGAGACGATGCGGTCGGGCGTCTCACTCACGCGAGGCCCTCGATGCGCAGCGCCACCGCCTGGGCGTGTGCCGCCAAGCCTTCCGCTTGGGCGAGTGCCGCCGCATGCGGCCCCAGCCTCGCGAAGCTCGCCCGATCGCAGCCGAGCAACGTCGTCCGCTTGAGGAAGTCGTGCACGGCGAGGCCCGAGGCGAAGCGCGCGGTACGCGCGGTCGGCAGCACATGGTTCGGGCCGCCGACATAGTCGCCGATCACTTCCGGCGTCAGCGGCCCGAGGAAGATGGCACCGGCATGGCGCACGACCGGTGCCAGGGCCTCGGCGTCGGGGCCGACCAGCTCGAGATGCTCGGGAGCCAGGGCATCGACCAGCGGGGCCGCCTCGGCGATGCGCGGCACCACGATCACCGCGCCGAGCTCGCGCCAGCTCGCCGACGCGATCGCCGCCCGCGGCAGCTCCGCAAGCTGCACCTCGACCGCCTGCGCCACGCTCTCCGCGAACTCGGCATCGTCGGTGATCAGGATCGCCTGGGCGCGCTCGTCGTGCTCGGCCTGCGACAGCAGGTCGGCGGCGATCCAGTCCGGGTCGGCCACCGCCTGGGCCACGACCAGGATCTCCGAGGGGCCGGCGATCATGTCGATCCCGACCCGCCCGAACACCTGGCGCTTGGCCTCGGCTACCCAGGCATTGCCGGGGCCGACGATCTTGTCGACCGGCGCGATGCCGGCGGTGCCGTAGGCCAGGGCGGCGATCGCCTGGGCACCGCCGATCCGGTGCACCTCGTCGACGCCGGCGATGGCGGCTGCGGTCAGCACCAGCGGGTTGAGCTCGCCGTCCGGCGTCGGAGCCGCCATGACGATCCTGCCGACGCCCGCGACCTTGGCCGGGATGGCGTTCATCAGCACGGAGCTCGGATAGGCGGCCGTGCCGCCCGGGACGTAGATGCCGACGGCGTCGAGCGGTCGCCAGCGCAGGCCGAGCCTCACGCCGTCCTCGTCGGTCCAGCTCAGGTCCTCGGGCACCTGCCTGCGATGGAAGGCGCGGATCCGCTGCGCGGCGAACTCGAGCGCCGCGAGGGCCGCAGGCTCGCACCGCTCGCGGGCCCGCTCCAGCTCGCCGGGTGCCACGCGCAGGCCCCCGGCCGGGGCGTCGAAGCGGTCGAAGCGCTTGGTCAGCTCGGCCAGCGCGGCGTCGCCGCGCGCGCGCACGTCGGCGAGAATGTCGGCCACCGTGTCGCGAACGTCGGCGCTCTCCTCGCGCCGGGCATCGACCAACGCAGCGAACGCGGCCGCGAATCCCGGATTTCGAGTGTCCAGCCGAGCCGTCACGCCGGCGCGACCTTGATCCAGTCCTCGCTCAGGTGATCGCAGGGGGTCACCTTGCACGGCTCACCCGCCCCGAAGTCGTCGAGGCGGCAGTCGATCGCATCGGTCCGCAGCTGGATGTGTGCATCGCCCTCGAACACGAGGTCGACGTGGATCAGTTGCTCCTTGCCGGGCTCGGTGGCGATGGTGAGCAGACTCAGCTCGCGCTCGGGCTTGCCGGCATCGAGCCCGCGATACTTGACGCTCCGGATACCCTCGAAAACCAGCGCCGAAGGGCATTCGGTGAGCCCCTCGCACGACGCCCAGTCCTTCTGCAGCTCGCGGCGGTAGCGTGTGAAGGCGGCGGCGAAGCGGTGCTCGTCCGGCGAGAACAGCATCTCGCGCACGGACACCCGCGCGTCCTGCAGGCAGGCGGCTATCACCGCCAGATCCTCGGCGTCGGCGGCCTTCAAGCGCAGCTTGGTGGCGGTCACGGGACCCTCTCGATCCTGGCGCCGACGGCGCCGAGCTTCTCCTCGAGCCGCTCGTAGCCGCGGTCGAGATGGTAGATGCGGTTGATCTCGGTCTGGCCCTTGGCGGCCAGCGCCGCCAGCACCAGCGACACCGAGGCACGCAGGTCGGTGGCCATCACCGGCGCACCCTTGAGCTCGGCCACGCCGCGCACCAGGGCCGAGGCACCGTGGACGTTGATCCTGGCGCCCAGACGGGCGAGCTCCGGGACGTGCATGAAGCGGTTCTCGAAGATCGTCTCGGTGATCATCGCCGCCCCGTCGGCGACGCTCATCAGCGCCATGAACTGGGCCTGCAGGTCGGTGGCGAAACCCGGGAACGGGCGCGTCATGGCGTCGCTGCCCTTGAGCCCGCCCTTGGCGACGCGCGCCTGGATGCCGCCCTCGACCGGCGCCAACACCATACCGGCCGCCTCGAGCACCTCCTTGGCGCTACCGAACAGGTCGAGCCGCGCGTTCTTGAGCAGGATGCTGCCCCCGGTCACGCCGGCAGCCATGGCGTAGGTGCCGGCCTCGATCCGGTCCGGGATGATGCTGTGGCTGGCGCCGTGCAGCGCGTCCACGCCATGAACGGTGATGTTGCTCGTCCCGGCACCCTCGATCCGCGCACCCATGGCCACCAGGCACTCGGCGAGATCGACGATCTCGGGCTCGCGCGCCGCACCCGCGATCAGGCTATCACCCCTGGCCAGCGCCGCCGCCATCAGCAGGTTCTCGGTCGCGCCCACCGAGGGCTGCGGCAAACGGATCTCCCCGCCGGTCAGGCCATCCGGGGCACTGGCGTGCACGTAGCCGCCTTCGAGGGCGATCACCGCACCCAGCTTCTCCATGCCCATCAGATGCAGGTCGATGGGCCGCGTGCCGATGGCGCAGCCGCCGGGCAGCGAGACTCGGGCGCTGCCGGTGCGGGCGAGCAAGGGGCCGAGCACGAGGACCGAGGCGCGCATCTTGCGCACCAGGTCGTAGGGTGCGGTCTCGCTCAGGATGCGCGGCGCATGCAGCACCATGCGGCTGGGCTCGCCGGCGACGTGGGTCGCGGACACGCCCAGATGCTGCAGCAACTTCTGGCTCGAGGCGATGTCGGCGAGGTCGGGGACGTTGCTGAGATCGAGCGGCTCGGCGGTGAGCAGGCTCGCGAACATGATCGGCAAGGCGGCGTTCTTCGCCCCGCTGATCTCGACGGTGCCCTCGAGCGGCACGCCGCCCTCGATCAGGATACGGTCCATGTGCGGTGTGCTGGTCCTTTAGAGCTTGGGCAGGGTCACCCCGGTCTGGCGCATATATTTGCCGCTGCGGTCGGCGTAGGACACCTCGGGCTCGCCGGCACCCTGGAGGAACAGGAACTGGCAGATGCCCTCCTCGGCGTAGACCCGCGCCGGCAGGGGCGTGGTGTTGCTGATCTCGAGCGTGACATGGCCCTCCCATTCGGGCTCGAGCGGGGTCACGTTCACGATCATGCCGCAGCGGGCATAGGTGCTCTTGCCCAGGCAGATCACCAGCACGTCGCGCGGGATGCGGAAATATTCGACCGTCCGCGCCAGCGCGAAGCTGTTGGGCGGGATCACGCAGGACGGCCCGTTGCGCTCGACGAAGCTCTGCGCGCTGAAGTGCTTGGGGTCGACCAGCGCGTTGTCGACGTTGGTGAAGATGCGGAACTCGGGCGCCACCCGTGCGTCGTAACCGTAGGAGGACAGGCCGTAGGAGATCACGCCTTCGCGGGTCTGCCGGTCGACGAACGGCTCGATCATGCCGTGATCCCGCGCCATCTCGCGGATCCACCGATCCGGCATGATCGCCATTAAGCCGCACCTTCACCATGAACGGGTGGGCTCTTGTAGGGGATCGCTCAGCCTTCCTCAACCGGCTCGGCGGGCGGCTCCGACGGGGCGCGGCCGCGCGCCTGGGCCTTGCGCCGCTTCAGGTTCTCGCGCATCGCCGCCGCCAGCCGCTCGCGCCGGTCGGCACCCGCCGCCGGCCGCGCCGGCTTCCCCCGCTCCTCGTCCGCCTCGGCCATCCCGGCAATCCACCTTGCACCACCCCGGACCCTGTGGCATCTAGCGCGCCTCTCCGGGCCGCCATAGCTCAGTGGTAGAGCGCACCCTTGGTAAGGGTGAGGTCGATAGTTCAATCCTATCTGGCGGCACCATTCCCCTCGATGCCAGCGAGTTTGCCGCGCGAGCCGGATCCGGGCCGCCGGATCACGCCGACTCGGGCGCGCGCAGCGTACATTGACATTACGCGAGCACTGTCGCATTCACGACAATGCTGCGGTCAATATATGATGCGAGGCAACTCCAATGGTTATGCGTCAGGCGTTACTTTTCGCGCTTACATCTATTTTAGCATCTATTTTAGTTACCGCGTCAGCCCCAGCGGCAACTATTGATCGATCATGCTCAATCACCGCGTCTGGCGATGCCTGTATCTTCACGCTCAGGACGGTGGGTTCCGGGAACCTGAGCGTCTCGACCAGATCGCGGGTGGCCGGCCAGCGATGGCGGACCACGATCGCGCGGCTCAGCACGGGCGAGACCGTGGGCCGGGTCAATGTCGGCTCCGCCGCCGCGTTCACCGGCGCCGCGGTCCGCTCGGCGGCACGCAATGCCGGCTTCGTCGTCATCGTGTCGCTGGAGGGGGCGCTGCGCGACCCGGTGAGCACCGGCGTGCTCGTACGCTTCACCGGCCCCTTCGTGACCGTGATCGGCCCGCGACCGAACAATGGCGACGGCTGCCGCGGCGACACGGACGCCGTCGTCGTCGCGCCGCGCCCGCCCGCCTTCTCGACCCTGAACATCTTCGGCGAGCCGTACACGTCGCCGGCGACGAACTAGCAAAAAACAATGCGCGGAGAGAGCCGGCAGACGCTCCCTCCGCGCAATCATCCCGTTGCGGCTGCGTTCCCCGACCGCGAGCGGGAGCACCGAGCCTGCGAACTGCTCGCGGCCGGCGGATGGTGGTGGTGCCGGCCGGACCCGCTCAATGCGGAACCGACTCTGCCGCGTCCCCGGCCGGCGCGCATTGATCGGCGTCAATTTTGCCGCCGGCGAAAGCGGCGATGTGCCAGCAGAACTGGTCGGGGCACGTCGCGGCCAGCGGCTCGAGAAAGCCCGCCATCCGCTGCAAGGCGTCCTCCGGGCTGGTCGACGGCAGAGGTGCGCCGACCCGCGCCACGTAACTACCCGGTTCCTCGCGGAACGTGACCAGGGGCAACAGCGCGGCACCCGTCCTGGCGGCGAGACGCGGCGCACCCGATGCGGCACGCAGCCCGCCATTCAGGAGGCGCGCCTCGCTCACCATGGCGCCTTCGACTGCCATGGTGATCGAGACCAGCCCGTTCGCGGCCAGCTGGCGGGCGAGCCGCTTGAGCGCCGCCTGGGGCCCAGCGCCTTCCGGGATCTTGATCCGCTCGGCCAGATAGCGATCCTCGATGCGCGTGCGGATCGGGTTGAGAATCGTCTCGCCGAGGCGCGACTTGGTGCCGAAGCCGTGGCCCTCGCGGCTCAGGTGGTGCACGGCGAAGCCGGCTTCCGCCAGGGCCCGCTTCGCGAACAGCCAGCTGAAGACGGTCGGCACGACCCACAGCACCGCGCCCCGCCCCGCCTCGTGCGCCGCCGCCAGATATTCGCCGCCATCGAGGCGGATACGTGGGGACCAGTCGCGTTCCCAGTAGCTGCGCAGGAAGCACAGCTGCTCGACGCGAATGTTGCGCAGCAGGGCATGGGTCACGGCATCGGCGCCCTCGGCGTCGATGCGCCCTGCCAATCGTCGGTCGATGACGCCGCGCATGCGGGCATAGGCTCGCGGCGCCAGCAGGCGGGCTGCCGATACCGCGAGGTCGGCTGCCTGATCCCAGCCACTTTCAGGCAGGCTCCAGGCGATCGCAAGCGAGGGCGGGAGCTTGGCGAGCACGCGCAGGTCGGTGAGCGTCGCCAAGGGAGGGTGCGCAGGATCGCCTGGCGCACCCTCGCCTTGCCGCTGTCCATGAGGCCGGGCGCGGCCGGTCGGCATCATCGCTTGCACGTTTCCTCGTTGGGGCATCCCTCGGCCGCGCGCACTGCCCCACTCTGCTGATTAACGGGCCGCCTACAAGACCGCCTGGTCGACGGGCTCGAAGAGGGCGGTCTCGATCCGGGCGAGGATGCTGCGGCGCTCGGCCTCGCTCATGTGCAGCTCGCGCCCGATCATCGCGAGGAGCGCGATCGCGACCCGCAGGGCGGCGAGAAGTGCCGTCTCGCGGGCGGTACGGTAGAGGTCCATGACACGAACTCCCGGGGGCTAGGGTCAGCGGAGGCCTTCGAGGAACAGCTCGCCGGTGCTGGCGTCGGTCCGGCGGATCAGCAGGCGGCGGGTCTCCCAGAGCGCCAGCTCGTATTGGTAGTGGAGCTGGCCGTCGCCGCGGTCGTACTGCGTGACGCCGGGTGCGGTGGCGGACGCCCGCAGCTGCATCGGCGCGGTCCCGCTGGTGCCGGCGTCGCCCTTGACGAACACCTGCGCATTGCCGACCCGGCAGACCGCCAGCTCGACCACGTCCTCGCCCGACTCGCTGGGCCACAGGCCGTAGGGGACCGTCACCGTGATCGCCGTCGAGCCGTGGTTGCAGCGGTGCAGCTCGCCAAGATGCGCCGTGGTGACGGAGTAGGAGGCGTTGCGCTCGCGCTGCCGGCTGGCCCAGGTCGGGGAGAGATCGGCGTCGGGGTAGATGCCGAGCAGGTAGACGTCGTTGGCCGAGGTCACCACCACCTCGACCATCTGGTACTGCTTGGCGATGGTGACCCGCCCGCCGGGAGAGCGCAGCGTGGCCCCGCCTGAAGCGGCGAAGCGCACGCCGCCCGACCCCTGCCGGATGATCCAGAAGCGCCGTGCGCCCTGGCCGGCGGCGACCAGCCCGGCCGGCACGGTCAGGACGACCTCGCTGGCATTGTTGATCCGGTGGATCTTGCCGAAGTCGGCCGCCGAGACCGTGAGCGCCAGATTGCGCTCGCGCTCCGGCACGGCACCGCGCGAGACCGCGAGCGGAATGGCGTCGCCATTGTTGATGCGCGCGTAGAGGCCGTTGCCCAGCCAGTATTCGCCAGTGGCGGGCACGGCCGCCTGACTGGTCGCATACCAGACCAGGCCATCGAGCGGCCGGGCCGGCTGGGTGGCGCGCGGGCGCAGGTAGAGCGGGTCGTTGATCTGCACCCGGGCGAGCTCGCCGCGCGCGTCACCCTCGCCGTTGCCGAGCTCGATGCGGACGTCGACCAGGGGCGTGGTGCCGTCCTCGGGGTCGAGCGCGCCGTTGGCCACTGGGCGGGTAATCTTGGTGCTCTGCTTGCTCGAATGCTCGATCAGCAGGCCGTAGTAGGGAGCACCCTGGCTGGGGTGACCGTCGGCGTTGGCCTGGCTGGCGCCCTTGCGGTCGCTGGTGATCAGCAGCACGTCGCGGTCGCGCGAGCGCAGCTGGATCGAGGGCTGGCGGTACTGGTCGCAGACCCACAGGCCCGGTGCGATCAGGTCGCCGTCCTGGGTGCGGCCGCCATCGCCGTTGACGTTGCCGACCGGCAGGGGCCCGAGATTGTCGCAGCCGAGGAAGCTCGTGCGGATCACCGAGCGGGTGAAGGTGCCGTTGCTGTCCTTGTAGGCCGCCGTGCCGGGATAGTGGACGAAGCAACCGACATAGCTGTTGTTGCTGCAGGCGCCCGCCGTGCCGCCCTGGCTCTCGCTGTATTCCTCGAAGGCCACGTCGACCACCTCGACGTCGCACAGCAGGCAGACGACGCGGGCGGCGTTCCACAGCTTGATGCCGTTGCTGCCGGCGAGCGGCGTGATGCCGGAGCCGGCCTGCGGCGCGTTCACCTGCACCCGGCTCAGCAGCATGTTGTTGATCAGGCCGGTGCCGGCACCCTTGAGCAGAACCGCCACGGTGTTGGCGGCGCCGAGCTTGATCGAGATCTCCTGCAGCAGGCCGTCGCCGTAATTGACCGTGGGGTTGGTCGAGCCGAGGCGGATGCCGTTCGCCGCCAGCCGGTGGATCGCGCCTCCACCATAGCCCGCCTGAATCTCGCGCAGCACGGTCTCGTTGGCGTCGACGAGGTCGATGCACCAGCCGTCGGGATCGGCTTGGCCGAGTGGCGCCGTTCCGCCAGCGAACAACAGGTCGGTAGCGCGGAACTCGTGGCCGTGGGCGCGGATGCCGCCCTTGGCCATGCGGATGGTCATGCCCACCGCCGAGGAGCGGTTCCAGTCGCTCGCCGCCGTGGCGTCGACCTGGTAGGCGCCGGCATTGCGGTTGAAGGTGAAGGCACGATCGCCGCGCGCGTCGATCACGGTGGCGTCGCGGCCGGCACCCAGGAGCCGGCGGCGTGGCTTGACCTGGATCTCCTGGTCGAGCCGATAGACGCCCGCAGGGACCAGCACCGAAGTGTGGCCATCGAGAGCGGTCTGGAACGCGGCGCTGTCGTCGGCGCTGCCGTCGCCGACCGCGCCGAAATCCTTGACCGAGACACTCTCGGCCAGCTTGCCGGCGATGGTGCGGCGGCTGGCGCCCGGCAGCGCCGGCTGGAACGGCAGGAGCGCCAGGCTCGCACGGCGGGTGGCATTGCTCCCGGCCTGGGAGACCAGCAGCTGGTCTTCGGGCAGGAGCGCGCCTGCGGCCGGGAGCTCGTGGATCTGCTTATTGGCCATGGCTCGCTCCCGCCATCAGTTGCTCGCCGCGCTCGGTCATCAGCGGCTCGCCATGCTCGGTGACGAGCAGGCCGTCGCCGACCGGCTGACCAGGTCGAAACGGCCCCGGCCGCGAGCCGGTCAGCCGCAGGGTGGTTGCGGTCAGCCGCAGGGAGAGGCGCATCACACCCGGCCGATCACATAGGCCTCGCAAGGCTCGCCCTCGGCGACGAAGGCGATCCAGCGGCCGCCGTGTCGGAGCGGCACGTCGACATACTGGCCGGGGAACAGGACCGGGCTGGTGGCGGCGTCGGCGGTGACGGCGGCGTCGCCGACCTCGAAGCGGCAGGTACCGGTGGCGATCAGGCTGACGATCTCGATGTCCGAGGGCACTGCCTGCGCGTGCCGGACCGACAGCTCGCCGACCGTCACCTTCTGCGTGCCGCGATAGTCGAAGCCCAGCACCGGGATTGGGTGACCGTCGTCGTCGAGCGGGAACATCACGGGCATGGAAAGCTCCGGGTGCTGCAGTGGGTCGGGGTCGAGCCGCATGGATGCAAGTGTATAGCTCAACTCGTTGTGGAATGGAAGATGTTCCTATTCATTGGCGCAAGTTCCTGTTCGTCGCTGGCTTCGCCGCTGCCATAGTCCGGCGCGTCGATCGCACCGCCGCGGCTGAGGGTCCGTGCCGCCGAACGTCGCCGTCCTGGTGAAGGGCTATCCCCGACTGTCCGAGACGTTCATCGCCCAGGAGATCCTGGCGCTGGAGCGGCTCGGGCTGCCGCTGCAGATCGTCTCGCTGCGCCATCCGACCGACGGCCGCGTCCATCCGCTGCACGAGGCGATCGACTCACCGGTCCGGTATCTGCCGGAGTACCTCTACCAGGAGCCGCTGCGGGTCCTGCGCGCGCTCGGTCGCGTGATCGGCGGGGGGCGGTTCTGGCGGCTGCTGCGGCTCTGGCTGCGCGACTTCGCCCGCGATCCGACCGCCAACCGCGGCCGCAGGCTGGGCCAGGCCTGGGTGCTCGCCGCCGAGCTGCCCACCTCGGTCGACTGGCTGCACGTACATTTCCTCCACACCCCCTGCTCGGTCGCCCGCTACGCCGCCATCCTGCGCGGTTTGCCGTTCAGCATCTCGGCGCATGCCAAGGACGTCTGGACGATCCCGGACTGGGAGAAGCGCGAGAAGCTCGCCGCTGCCCGCTGGCTGGTGACATGCAGCCGGATGAACCTGGACCATCTGCGGGAATTGTCGCCAACGGGCGATCTAGAGTTGATCCATCACGGGCTCGACGCCAGCCGCTTCCCCGCCGTCGCCCGCGCGCCCGGCGGCGACGGCAGCGAGCCGGGCCGGCCGGTCGGGATCGTGTGCGTGGCGCGCGCGGTGGAGAAGAAAGGCCTCGACACTCTGGTCGAGGCCCTGGCGCGGCTACCCGCCGAGCTGAGCTGGCGCTTCGAGCACATCGGCGGCGGGCCGCTTTCGGTGGTGCTGAAGGCGCGCGCCAAGGAGCTCGGCATCGCCGGGCAAATCGCATGGCGGGGTGCCGGCACGCAGGACGAGGTCATCGCGGCGCTGCGTCGGGCGGACCTGTTCTGCCTTGCGGCGCGCGTGGCACCGGACGGCGATCGCGACGGGGTGCCCAACGTGATCATGGAGGCGATGTCGCAGGAGCTGCCCGTGGTCGCGACGCGCGCCGGCGCCATCGACGAGGTGGTGGTGGCGGGTTCGACCGGGCTCTTGGTCGAGCCGGGCGACCCGGCCGCCCTGGCCGAAGCGCTCGCGGACATGATCCGCTCGCCGCAGCAGAGACTCGCTATGGGTCGCGAGGGCCGGCGCAGGATACTCGCCGAGTTCGCCTTCGAGGACGGGATCGCCCGGCTGGCGCGGCGCTTCGGCCTCGCGGCCGGCCAACGCAGCGCCGCCTGATGCGCATCGCGTTCTACGCACCGATGAAGCCGCCGACCCACCCGGTGCCCTCGGGCGACCGGCGCATGGCAAGGAGCTTCATGGCCCTGCTCGCCGATCTCGGCCACGAGGTTCGGCTGGCCAGCCGCTTCCGCAGCTATGACGGCCGCGGCGATCCGGAGCGTCAGGCGCGGCTCGCGGGGCTCGGGGGGCGGCTCGCCCGAAGACTCCTGCACCACTGGCGCGGCGAGCCACCGGACCTCTGGTTCACCTACCACCTGTATCATAAGGCGCCGGATTGGCTCGGCCCGCCGGTCTGCGACGCGCTGGGCATCCCCTACGTCATTGCCGAGGCCTCCATCGCCGCGAAGCGCGCGAGCGGGGCCTGGGCGCTGGGCTATTCCGCGAGCCGCACGGCGATCGCACGCGCCGACCGCGTGCTGGCCATGACCTCCCACGACCTCCCGGCGCTGCGCCCGGTGGTGCGACCCGAACGCCTGGTCCTGTTCCCGCCGTTCCTCGACACGCGGCCGTTCACCGTGCGATCGGACGCGTCCGCCGCCGAGGTGCCGGTGCTGCTTGCCGTCGCGATGATGCGGGCGGACGTCAAGCGCGACTCCTACCGCCTGCTCGCGGCGGCGCTGTCGCTCCTCGCCGATCTGCCCTGGCGGCTGGAGATCGTCGGCGACGGCGAGGCCCGCGGGGAGATCGTCGAGCTGTTCGCGGCCTTCGGGGGCCGGGTCCGCCTGCACGATGCGGTGCCGCCCGCCGAGCTGCCGCCGATCTACGCCGAGGCCGATCTCTATGTCTGGCCGGCGCTCAACGAGGCCTACGGCATGGCGCTGCTCGAAGCACAGGCGGCCGGACTGCCCGTGGTCGCCGGCCGCGAGGGCGGCGTGCCCGACGTGGTCTCTGACGGTGTCACCGGCCTGCTCGCCGAGCCGCGCTCTGTCCCGGACTTCGCCACTGCGGTGCGCAGCTTGCTGCTCGATCCGACACGGCGACGAGCAATGGGTGTCGCAGCACGAGAGCGTGTGCTCAACCACCACGCTCTACCCACCGCCCGAGCGCGGCTGCACGCCGCGCTTGCAGACCTTGGGACGCCGGCATGCGCATCTGCCTGATCCGGCACGGGATCACCGCATGGAACACTGCCGGCCGCATCCAGGGTCGCCGGGACATTCCCCTGAGCGATGCCGGACGCGCACAGGTCCGCTCCTGGCGGCTGCCCGACGGCGTCGCCGGCGCGCGCTGCGTGGCGAGCCCGCTCCGGCGCGCCACCGAAACCGCCGCCATCCTTGGCTTCGCATCGCCCGAGCAGGACGCGCGACTGGTCGAGATGGACTGGGGCGAGTTCGAGGGTCGCACGCTCGTGGAGCTGCGCGACACGCTCGGGCCGGCGATGCGCGAGCTGGAGGATGCCGGGCTGGACTTTCGGCCGCCGGGCGGCGAGAGCCCGCGCGAGGTCGCCGACCGGCTGCGCGAGGTCCTGCGGGGCGTCGCTGCCGATGGGAAGGACGCCGTGATCGTCGCCCACAAGGGCATCCTGCGGGCGAGCTTGGTGCTCGCCTGCGGCTGGCGGATGCTCGGCAAGCCGCCGGTACGATACGAACCCGAGCGGGCGCTGGTATTTCGCGTCGACGCCAACGGCACCCCTGAGATCGAGGCTGCGGTGCCGCTGGTGGCGGCATCATGAGCTGGCGCTGCCTGATCTGGGCGCAGAGCCTGCTCGGCTCCGGCCATCTGCGCCGCGCCATGCTCCTGGCCGACGCCTTGGCAGCCGAGGGCATGGAGGTGGTGCTGGCCAATGGCGGCCTGCCGGGGCCATGGCCCGCGACGGCGGGGGTCAGCATCGTCCAGCTCCCGACGCTGATCTCGCGGGACAGCACGTTCAGCGGCCTCGTCGACCGCGCCGGCCAGGCCCCCGATGAAGGGCTGTGGGCCGAGCGCCGGCGAATCCTGCGTGAGCTTGTGGAGTCCGGGCCGCACGCCCTCGTCACCGAGATGTTCCCGTTCGGCCGGCGCGCCTTCCGTGCCGAGCTGTTCCCGCTGCTGGAGCGCTGCCGGGTGCGGGCGCCGCGGCCAGTGGTGGCCGTCAGCGTGCGCGACATCCTGGTGACCAAGCCGGACCCGGCGCGCTACGGCTGGATGGTCGAGGCCTGCCGCGAGCACTTCGACCGGGTCCTGGTGCACGGGGACGAGCGCTTGATGCCGTTCGCCGCCTCGTTCCCAGCCGCGACGGAGCTGGGCGACCAGGTGGTGCACACCGGGTTCATCCATGTCGGCCACGACGCGGGCGTGGGAGCCGAAGCTCCTGCCGTCGTGGTCAGCGCCGGCGGCGGCGCCGTCGGCGAGCGCCTCCTGCGCGCGGCACTCGATGCCCGGCCGCGCTCCCGCTTCGCGCGGGACCCCTGGCTGCTGGTCGGCGGCCACAATCTCGCCGCGGACCGGCTCGCCATGCTGCGCCGGGCGCTGCCGCCCGGCTGCAGCATGGTCGGCCATCATCCCGGCCTCGCCGACCTCATGGGCCGCAGCGAGGTCTCGGTCTCGCAGGCGGGCTACAATACGGTGGTCGAGGGACTCGCCGGCGGCGCGCGCATGGTGCTGGTGCCGTTCGCCGCGGGCGTCGAGGACGAGCAGGAGCAGCGTGCCCATCGCCTGGTGGCCCTGGGGCTGGCCGAGCGGGTCGGCGAGGCCGAGGTCGACGGTGCTGCCCTCGCGGCCGCGATCGACCGCATCGCCTCGCGGCCGAGGCCCGACCCCGGCCGCTGGTCGTTCGACGGCGCCGCCCGCGCGGCGCGACTGCTCAAGGGCTGGGTGCTGGAGCGCTTCGGTGACGCCTGAGCAGGCCTTCGCGCAGGCCCTCGCTGCCGCGCCGGCGCCCGTGCGCTTCTGGTGGCGTGACGACGACGCCGGTGCCGACGACGAACGGTTGCTGCCGTTGCTGCGCCTCGCCGAGAGGCGGCGGGCGCCGCTGGCACTGGCGGTGGTGCCGCGCTGGCTGGTGCCGGCGACCACCGATCGCGTCCTGGCCACGGGCTACGCGACCGTGCTGCAGCACGGCATCGCACATGCGGACCACTCGATGCCGCCCGCCAAGAAGATCGAGCTCGGCGGGCGCGCGGACTCCACCGCGCTCCTGCCGGACCTGCGGTACAGCCGGCTCGCGCTGACGACCGCTTTCGCCACACGCTTCGCGCCGGTCCTGGTCCCGCCCTGGAATCGGATCGCACCGGCGCTACTGCCCCGCCTGCCCGAGTCGGGCTTCATCGGGGTCTCGACCTATGGCCCGCGGGCAGCGGACCCATCGGGCCTGACCCGGGTCAACACCCATCTCGACCTCGTGCTGTGGCGCGACGACGCCAAGGCCTTGCCGCTTTCAACGGCGCTCGACCGCCTGGCCCAACTCGTGAATCGTCATGGCGACGAGCCGCTCGGCATTCTCAGCCACCACCAGGTCATGGATGCGGGCGCATTCGCCACGCTCGACCGCATCCTCGCGCTTGTGCAGGATCACCCCCGCGCTAGGCTCGTGAGCGCGCCGGAATTGTTCGGGGAGGGGGGATGACCGCGCCGCTGCTGGCGATCCGCGATCTGCGCGTCACCTTCTCCGCCGACGAGGGCGAGGTCCAGGCGGTCGCGGGCGTGTCGCTGGACGTGCCGGCGAACCAGACGGTGGCCCTGGTCGGCGAGAGCGGCTCCGGCAAGACCGTGGTTTCGCAGGCGGTGCTCGGCATCCTGCCGGCCAATGCCCGGATCACCGGCGGCTCGATCTGGTTCAACGACCCCCTGCGCGACCAGGGCGTGCTCGACCTCGCGGCCATCCCGCAAGACAGCCCGATGCGCCGCGCCATCCGCGGCGGGCGGATCTCGATCATCTTTCAGGAGCCGATGAGCTCGCTTTCGCCCCTGCACACGATCGGCGACCAGATCGGCGAGGCGCTGCGCCTGCACCATCATGTCGACGCCGGCTCGGCGGACATGAAGACCATCGACATGCTGCGCCGGGTCGGATTCCCGGCCCCCGAGCAGGCGATCCAGTTCTTCCCGTTCGAGCTCTCGGGCGGCCTGCGGCAGCGGGCGATGATCGCCATGGCCCTGATCTGCCGGCCGGCGATCCTGATCGCCGACGAGCCGACGACCGCGCTCGACGTCACGATCCAGGCGCAGATTCTGAAGCTGATGAAGGATCTGCAGACCGAGTTCGGCATGTCGATCCTGTTCATCAGCCACGATCTCGGCGTGGTCGCCAACATCGCCGACTACATCGTCGTGATGTACCGCGGCCGGGTCATGGAGCGCGGCACCTGCGCCGACCTGCTGGAGCGCCCGCAACATCCCTATCTGCGCGCCTTGCTCCATGCCGTACCGCGGCTCAGCACCAACGCGAACGAGCGTCTGGCATCGCTGCGCGAGGTGGACGTCAACGCCAATCTGAGCCGGGAGGAGGTCGGTGCCGGCCTGCGTCGCGGCCAGGGTGCCGGAACCATTCTCGACGTCGCCGATCTGCGCAAGGTGTTCCTGACCCGCAAGGCCGGCTGGTTCAGCAGCGAGGGCCGCGAGGTGGTCGCGGTCGACGACATCGGCTTTCAGGTCGACCGCGGCGAGACTCTGGCGATCGTCGGCGAGAGCGGGTCGGGCAAGACCACCGTCAGCAAGATGATCATGCGCGCGGTCGTGCCGGACCGCGGCAAGGTAATCTTCCATGGCGCCGACGGCCCTGTCGACGTGCTGAGCCTGGACGAGGCGGCGCTGCAGCGCTTCCGGCGCCACATCCAGTACATCTTCCAGGACCCGTTCGGCTCGCTGGACCCGCGCATGACCGTGGCGGACATCGTGGCCGAGCCCCTGGTGATCCACGGCGTCGGCTCGGAGGCGGAGCGGGCCGAGCGGGTGAAGCGGCTGCTGCGCGCCGTCGGGCTCGATGTCCGTCACATGCGCCGCTACCCGCACAGCTTCTCCGGCGGCCAGCGCCAGCGCATCGGCATCGCGCGCGCCCTGGCGCTGGAGCCGGAGATCCTGATCTGCGACGAGCCGGTCTCGGCGCTCGACGTGTCGGTCCAGGCGCAGATCCTCAATCTGCTCAAGGACCTGCAGAAGGCGCTCGGCCTCACCTACCTGTTCATCTCGCACAATCTCGCGGTGGTGAAGTACGTTGCCCAGCGCATCGCCGTCATGTGCGCCGGGCGCATGGTCGAGCTGGCGCCCACCGAGCAGCTGTTCGCCAACGCACAGCATCCCTACACCAAGGCCCTGCTGGCCGCGGTGCCCGAGCCGGACCTCGACGCCCCGCTCAATTTCGCGGCACTGGCCTCCGGTCGCAGCTCCGTGCCATCGCAATGGCCGGCCCCCTTCACGCTCACCACCAGCTCCGGCCGCTTCCGTGAGGTCGAGCCGGGCCACTTTGTCCGTTTCCACAGCTGAGGTGCGCCACATGGGAGCCCGCCCATGAACCGCATCGCCGTCCTGGCTACGCTGGCCGTGCTGGTGCTGGGCGGCACGGCGAACGCAGGACCGCCCGACGAGCCGCTGGTGCTCCACGACCTGCCGGAGCTCGGGCACCCCGGCGGCGAGCTGCGCACGCTGGTCGGGCGGGCGCGCGACACGCGGCTGCTGTTCGCCTTCGGCCATGCGCGTCTGGTCGGCTACGACCTGAAGCTGCAGCTCAGGCCGGACATCCTCGCCGACTATTCGGTCGAGGAAGGCCGCATCTTCACTTTCCGTATCAGGCGCGGCCACCGCTGGTCGGATGGCGCGCCGTTCACCAGCGAGGATTTCCGCTTCTGGTGGGAGGACGTCGCGAACAACAAGGCGCTGCAGCCGCTCGGCCCCGAGATCCAGCTCCTGCCGAACGGCGAGGCGCCCAAGGTCGAGATCGTGGACGAGCTGACAGTGCGCTACAGCTGGTCGAGGCCGAATCCGCTCTTCCTGCCGGCGATCGCCGCGACCACGTCGCTCGAGATCTACCGGCCGGCGCACTACCTCAAGCAGTTCCACGAGCGCTATGCGGACGCCACCCAGCTCGCGGCGCTGGTCAGGGACACGCGCTCGCGCGACTGGGTGCAGCTGTTCGTGCGCAAGGACCGGCAGCAGGAGATGGACAATCCGGACATGCCGACGCTGCAGCCCTGGCGGCCGACCACGGCGCCGCCGGCGGACCTGTTCGTCGCCGAGCGCAACGCCTACTATCACCGCGTCGACGGCAAGGGGCAGCAGCTGCCCTATTTCGATCGCCTCACCCTCGAGGTCGCGGACCCGAAGCTCGTCCCGATCAAGACCGGCTCGGGCGAGACCGACCTGCAGTTCCGGCACCTGTCGTTCAAGGACTATACGTTTCTCAAGAGCAGCGAGGCGCGCAGCGGCCTGCCGCCCCGGCTCTGGCCCGAGGGTCGTGGCGCGCATCTCGCGATCTATCCCAACCTGAACGCCAAGGACGATGTCTGGCGTGGGCTGTTCCGCGACAAGCGCTTCCGCGAGGCCCTGTCGCTCGGGCTCGATCGCGAGCTGCTGAGCGAGTTCCTCTATATCGGCCTCGCCAAACCCTCGAACAACTCGATCCTCCCGCAGAGCCCGCTCTATCGCGACGAGTACGGGCGGCGCTGCGTCACCTACGATCCCGATGCCGCCAATCGAATCCTCGACGAGCTGGGGCTCGACAAGCGCAACTCGCGCGGCACTCGCCTGCTGCCGGACGGGCGGCCGCTGGAGCTCATCGTCGAGACGCCGGGCGAGGACCCCGAGCAGGTGGACGCGCTGGAGCTGGTGCGCGACCAGTGGAGCGAGATCGGCTTGCAGATCCATGCCAAGCCGGCGGACCGCGAGACGTTGCGCAACCGCCTGTTCGCCGGCGAGACGCTGATGAGCATCTTCTACGGCATCGACAACGGCACGCCGACCGCGGCGATGCCGCCGCGCGAGCTGGCGCCGACGAGCCAGGCCGATCAGCCGCAATGGCCGCGCTGGGGTCAGTACTACCAGACCAAGGGCGCCGCGGGCGAGCCGCCCGATCTGCCGGAGGCCAAGCGCCTGCTCGAGCTGTTCCAGGAATGGCAGAACAGCTACGAGCCGCAGCGTCAGGAAGCGGTCTGGCACGAGATGCTCGACATCTATACCGGCGGATGCTTCACGATCGGGCTCGTCCAGGAGGTCCGCCAGCCGCTGGCGGTGCGCAGCAAGTTGCGCAACCTGCCCCAGGAAGCGATCTTCAACTGGGAGCCGCAGGGCCAGATCGGCCTCTACCGGCCGGACACCTTCTTCTACGCCGACTGAGCGGCCGTCCTCTCCAGCCACAGGCTGCCCTCGAAGGCGCCGGCACCAAGCGGCAGCTCGCCGACGATCCCCTGCTGCAGCCGGTCGGCGTGGCGCGTGGCGAGATAGTGGCTCGACCATAGCAGCTGGTAGCCGCCACCATGCAGCAGCGGCGCCAGCGCCACCTGCTCGTTGTAGGCCCGCCAGCCCCACGCCCCGGGGTAGGCATCCGGCAGGAAGACGTCGTGGAAATGGACCAGCACACCGGCGGTCAGCCGTGGCAGCAGCAGGTTCAAGGCGAGATCCACATCGCTGCCAGGCATCGCGATATGGCTGGAGTCGATCAGCAGCATGTCGCCGCTCGCCAGCGCGCCGGCGAGCTCGGCATCCCCGGGCTCCAGCAGGCGGCGATGCAACGTCACCTGCAGGCGGCCGAGGTCTGCGCGCGGCTGGGGGTCGATGCAGGTGACGGCGCAAGGGAATCCGCCATCGGCGACCGCCTGCATCACGAAGCGCGTAGAGTGGCCGGAGCCGACCTCGACGACCCGCCGCGGTCGCTCGCTCCGCACCAGCGCGTAGAGGGCCGCCCCGTCTAGCCGCGGGAACCAGTCCTGCGCCCAGCGAGGCCGCGGCGGCGGACCGTTGAGCCCGCGCAGCTCCTCCGCGAACGCCTCCACCTCGGCGAGCCGGCGCAGCATCTCCGGCAGCGCCGCCGCGAACAGCGGCTCGAGGCCAGCATAGGCCACCGGCGCGACCGTCCCCGCATGGCGATAGGGGATGAAGAAGCCGCCGGGTCGCCGGCCCAACAGCGTGCGCACGCCCAGGCGCAGGCGGCGCCAGTCTCCGCGACCGCCGCTCAAAGCTCGATGACCAGCCCTTCCCGCGCGACCAGCGAGCCGGCGCGGCGGCAGCTCATGTCGGCGGCGATGCGGTCGAGCACTTCATCGTCGTGCTCCGGGTCGTGGTGGAACGCCACCAGGCGCCGGGCACCCGCCGCCTCGCACAGGCGCATCCCCTCCTGCCAGGTGGAGTGGCCCCAGCCGCGGAACTTGGCGAACTCGTCGTCGGTGTAGGTGGCGTCGTAGATGACCAGATCCGCTCCCGAGATCAGATCGAGGATCGCACCATCCGGGTTTCCCGGCACATGCTCGGTGTCAGTCACGTAACAGGCCGAACGGCCGGCGAAATCGACGCGATAGGCCGTCGACCCGCCCGGGTGATTCAGCGACGCGGTACGTACGCGGACACGCTCGCCGACCTCGATGGTCTCCCCTGGGACGAAGTCGTGGAAGCCGATGCAGGCGTGCATGATGTCGAGCGGGACAGGAAAGAACGGCGGCTGCATGAGCTGATGGAGCACCTCGCCGAGCTTGCGCCCCTGGGCGCTGAGATGCCCGCACCAGAAGTCGAACTTGTTGCGCTGATCGTAGGCCGGCTTGAAGAACGGCAGGCCGATGACGTGGTCCATGTGGGTATGGGTGAAGAACAGGTGCGACCGGATCGGGCAGCCGTTCGACATCATCTCGCGGCCGAGCTGCCGCAGACCGGTGCCGGCGTCGAAGATCAGCCGCTCGTCGCCGCAGCGCATCTCCACGCAGGCCGTGTTGCCGCCGTAGCGCATGGTCGACGCGCTGGTGCACGGCACGGTCCCGCGCACGCCCCAGAACCGGATATCGAAGACGTCGGTCGTCTTCCCGTTCTTCCGCAGTTCGGCCTTTGCACTTGGCCCCAACCGGCGGCCCTCCTGATGGCGCCGCTGTAATGTCGTCACAAGCGACGGTATAGGAAATAGCGCTCGGCTGGAAGCGTTGCCGGCATGGGCAGACGCGCAAGTGCCCCGTGCTCGAGCGGCTGGTCGGAAAGTACCACTCCGCCGCTGACGACAACCAAAGGCAGTTCATCCGCCAACCAAGACGCAATCTCCGCGTTGGCAATCGCGTCGCCCGTGCCGATGTCGTTGTGGACCAGGGCCGCGGGCCCGGGCAGGCGTTCGAGCGCCCGCGGCAGCGTCGCCCGGATGTCACCGACGATAAGGTAGGGTGCCTTCGGCACGCAGTCGGGATGCGCGGCCAGCTGGCGCTCGAACACGAAGATCTCGCGGTCGGGGAACAGGCCGCGCAGGTGGTCGTAGGTGCGACCGTTGCCGAGACCGAGCTCGAGAATCGGCCCGGCGATCCCGTCGATCAAAGCCGGCGTGGCGTTGAGCAGATCGCGCTGCGCCTCCATGCGCCTGATGAAGCTGTCGAGCCTGCTCATTTCCGGTCCCGGCCGTCATTCACCAGCGTCCTTCTGCACCGCAGCCCTGACAAGGGCAATTGCAGCCGAACGCTCGCGCAAGCCCGCCGTTCGAATCTCGTTATATATGGTCGGGAATAATGCTTTTTGCTCCCTTTGTAGGCGCTTTTTGGTATGTTTCTAATTGATCAACGCCTCAGTAAATTTGGACCTGGGAGGGACCGCTCATGGCAATCTCGCTCAAGATCAATGGCGAGCAGCACGAGGTCGACGTGCCGGCCGAGATGCCGCTGCTCTGGGTCATCCGCGACGTGATCGGGCTGACCGGCACCAAATATGGCTGCGGCATCGCCCAGTGCGGCGCCTGCACGGTGCATGTCGATGGCATGGCGATCCGGTCCTGCAGCCTGCAGGTCGGCGACGTCGACGGCGAGGTCACGACGATCGAGGGCCTGGGCGCCAACGGCGACCATCCGGTCCAGGTCGCGTGGGCGCAGATGAACGTGCCGCAGTGCGGCTACTGCCAGAGCGGCCAGATGATGGCGGCTGCGGCCTTCATCAAGGAGAACCCGAAGCCCACCGACGCCGACATCGACGACGCGATCACCAACATCTGTCGCTGCGGCACCTACCAGCGCATCCGCGCGGCGATCAAGCAGGCGGCGGAGGCGATCTGACCATGCTCCCGATCGAGAATGTCAGCCGGCGCAGCGTCCTCCAGACTCTCGCGGTGGGCGCCGGCTCCCTCGTGATCTCCGGCAAGCTGATGGCGCCGCGCCGAGCCGCGGCCGTGCCTGAGCTCGGCACGCCGCTGGCCCCCAACGTGTTCGTGGCGATCGCCAACGACGGTACCGTCACCCTCACGGCGCACCGCTCCGAGATGGGCCAGGGCATCCGCACCAGCCTCGCCCAGCTGCTCGCCGACGAGCTAGAGGCCGACTGGACCCGGATCGCCGTGGTCCAGGCCGAGGGCGACGAGAAGTTCGGCGACCAGTACACCGACGGCTCGCGCAGCGTGGTCAAGAATTTCGACCGGCTGCGCCAGTTCGGCGCCACCGCCCGCACCATGCTCGAGCAGGCGGCCGCCAAGACCTGGGGCGTCGATCCCGCCGACTGCGAGGCGCGCAACCATCAGGTCGTCAACCTCAAGACCAATGAGACGCTGGACTATGGGGAGCTGGTGGCGACGGCGATCGAGCTGCCGGTGCCGGCCGCGGACCAGATCAAGCTCAAGCCGCGCGAGAAGTGGCGCTACATCGGCAAGCCCATGCCGATCGTGGACATGGCCGACATCACCCACGGCCGGGCCACCTTCGGCATCGACGTGCGCCTGCCGGGCATGAAGTACGCCTCGGTGCAGCGCTGCCCCGTCCTGCTGGGAATCATAAAGAGCTATGACGCCAGCGAGACGCTCAAGGTGCCCGGGGTCGAGAAGGTGGTCGAGGTCCCCAGCGCCAAGGAGCCGCTCGAATTCCAGGCGTTGGGCGGGCTGGCGGTGGTCGCGACCAACACCTGGGCCGCCAACGAGGGCCGCAAGAAGCTCAAGATCGAGTGGGAGCTGGGGCCGAACACGGTCTACGAATCGGTGAGCTATCAGAAGCAGCTCGAGGCGACGGCGCAGAAGCCGGGCAAGGTCCGCCGCGTGGACGGCGACGTCGAGGCGGCGTTCGCCGGCGCGCCGAACGTGATCGAGGCTGCCTACTGGAGCCCGCACTTCGTGCACGCGCCGATGGAGGTGCCGTCGGCGGTGGCGGACGTGCGCGACGATTCGGCCGAGGTTTGGGCCTGCTGCCAGGACGCCCAGGCCCTGCGCAAGACCTCGGCGGCGGCGATCGGCATGGACCCGGCCAAGGTCACGGCGCGCGTGACGCTGCTCGGCGGCGCCTTCGGCCGCAAGTCCAAGCCCGATTTTGGCGCCGAGGCGGCGATCGTCTCCAAGGCGATCGGCGCCCCGGTCAAGTTGACCTGGACCCGCGAGGACGACATCCAGAACGGCTACTACCACGCCGCGGCGGCGCAGACCGTCAAGGCTGCGGTGGACGAAAAGGGCATGCCCACCGCTTGGCATCAGCGGACCGTGTTCCCGCCGATCATGTCGACCTTCGACCAGACCCAGAACCTTGCCTGGGGCTGGGAGCTGGATTTCGGCCTGACCGACCTGCCCTACGCCATCCCCAACATCCAGCTCGAATCCGGGCAGGCGGACGTGCATGTGCGCATCGGCTGGAAGCGCTCGGTGCAGAACATCTTCCACTCCTTCGCGATCAACAGCTTCGTCGACGAGCTGGCGGCGGCGGCCAAGCGCGATCCGGTCGAGTTCAAGCTGGCGCTGCTGGGGCCGGATCGGACGATCGACCTGACCAAGAGCAAGGTCGAGGACTACTTCAACTACGACGGCTCGATCGAGACCTACCCGATCGAGACCGGCCGGCTCGCCAACGTGGTCCGGCTGGCCGCCGAGAAGGCCGGGTGGAAGCAGCATGTCGGGGAGCGCCGTGCCATGGGCCTCGCCGCCCATCGCAGCTTCCTGACCTATGTCGCCACCATCCTCGAGGTCGAGGTCTCGCCCGACGGCGTAGTGACGGTCCCGCGCGTGGTGATGGCCGTGGACGCCGGCACGGTGGTCAACCCAGACCGGGTCAAGGCGCAGATGGAAGGAGCCTGCATCTACGCCATGAGCGCCGCCTTCTTCGGCGAGATCACCGCCAAGGATGGCGCCATCCAGCAGAGCAACTTCGACGACTACCCGGTGGCGCGCATGGCGAGCTCGCCCAAGCTGATCGAGGTGCATCTGGTCGACAGCGAGGCACCTCCCGGCGGCGTGGGCGAGCCGGGCGTGCCGCCGTTCGCCCCGGCGCTGTGCAACGCGATCTTCGCCGCCACCGGCAAGCGCGTCCGTACCCTGCCGATCATCCATAGCGGGCTGAAATCGGCCTGAGCCCGCGCTCCGGGGGGCGCTCGCCCCCCGGAACCGGCGGCCGGTCCGCCGCGTTGCCAGCGACACAGGCTCTTACCGCTGGCAGCGCCCCTTCGTGACCCGCCGGATCGCCCACATCTCCGACCTGCATTTCGGCCGCATCGATCCCGCCGTGGTCGACGGGCTGGCGCAATCGCTGCAGGCCGCACGGCCGGATTTGATCGTCGCCTCGGGCGACTTCACGCAGCGCGCGCGCCACAGCGAGTTCCGCGCCGCGCGGGCTTTCCTCGACCGGCTGCCCGCCCCGGTGTTCGCGGTGCCGGGCAATCACGACCTGCCCGCCTACAACCTGATCGAGCGGCTGTGGGACCCCTATCGGCGCTATCGGCGCTACATCTCGCCCGATCTCGAGCCGGTCCGGCTCGACGAGACGGTCGGCATCGTCGGCATCAAATCGTCGCGGCGGCTGCCCTTCGCCACTACCTGGGCGATCGGTCATGTCGGCCGCGACCAGCTCGAGCAGGCGCTGGCCCGTCTGGATGCCATGCCGGACAGCGTGGTGCGGATCGTGGTGGTCCACCACCCGCTGCTGCTGCCCGAATCTCCGGCCCGGCCGCTCGCTCGCCATGCTTTCACCGGCGGCGCCGAACGGGCATTGGCGGCCTTCGCCGAGCACAAGGTGCAGCTGGTGCTCTCGGGACACCTCCATCTGTCCTATTCGCGGCGCCACACGCCGACGCGGGAGGCGGCTCCGGCCGTCACCCTGCCCGATCCCGGCATGGCGGAGGTCAAGGCCGCAGCGCCCACCCCCGACTCCGGCCCCCTGGTTGTGCAGGCGGCGTCGGCGACCTCGACCCGGCTGCGCAACGAGCCGAACGCCTACAACTTGATCACGGTCGCCGACGGCAAGGTCGAGGTCGAGATCCACGCCTGGGACGGCAAGCAGATTTTCGCCGCCGTCCAGCCGCTGGTAGCCGACGCGGTCAGTCCAGCGTGATGTTGAGCGAGCTGATCAGCGGCAGCCAGACGGCACGATCGGCGTCCATCAACGCCTGCATCTCCTTGGGCCCGCCCTGCAGCGGCTCCAGGCCGATTTCGCGGAGACGCTTGTCGACAGCTGGGTCCGCGAGCGCGGCGGCGAGCAGGGTCGACCACCGATCGACGATCGCATCCGGCGTGCCGGCCGGCACCACGAGCCCCTGCCAAGCATAGGCCTCGAACCCGTTGAGCCCCAGGGCCTCCGCGACGGTGGGCACGTCGGGCAGCGAGGGCAGCCGGGCCGCGGAGCACACGGCAAGCGGACGGATCTTCCCCGCCTTGAGCTGGCCGGCGCCCGACGGATAGTCGACGATCATGAACTCGATGTGGCCGCCGGTCAGATCGACCAGCGCCGGTGCCGCACCCTTGTAAGGGACGTGGGTGAACTCCAGGCCCGCCTCGCGCATCATGCGCTCCATGGCGAGATGGTGCGGCGAGCCGATGCCCGGCGAGGCGTAGTCGATGGCGCCCGGTGACGCCTTGGCCCGCGCCACCAGACCGGCGATGTCCTGCGATTCCGAATCGGCACCTACCACCAGCAGCAATGGAAAGCGGACCATCAGGCCGACTGGGCGGAAATCCTTGGCTGGGTCGTAGGACAGCTTCTTGTAGAGCGCGGTGTTGTAGATGAGCACACCGTTGTCGGCGCTGAACACGGTGTAGCCGTCGGGCTCGGCCGAGGCCGCGGCCCGGGCGCCGATGGTGGCACCGCCGCCGGGCTTGTTCTCGACCACGATCGACTGCGCGAGGGCGGGTGCAATGTGCTCGGCGAGGATGCGAGCCACCGTGTCTGACCCGCCGCCCGCAGCGTAGGCGACGATCCACTGGATCGGTCGCTCGGGATAGTCGGCGCGTGCCGCCCGCAGCGGCAGGGCGCTGCTGGCGAGGGCGGCCAAGGCAATCCGGCGCGACAAGAGCATGACGTCTACCTCCCTGTTCCTTCGTTGGTCGGCCCGACCGACAACGATGCCCGCGCCAAGCGCAGCGCCTCGTCGAGCACCTGCCGGCTGCCCACTTGGTTGGCCAGGATCAACACCAGTCGGGCGGCCAGCAGCTCGCTCGCGGCCGGCGACAACCCATCGTGCGCAGCGACATAGGCGGCGTAGAACGCATCCGCGTCCTCGAGATTGGGCGTGGTGACGAGCCGCGAGTTCATGACGGCATCTCCCAGCCCAGGGCGCGGCGGGTGGCCGCGGCCAATGCCGCCGCGTCGACCGCGCGAAACCGCGCCGCCAGATGCTGGTCGGGGCGCACTAGCCAGGACGATCCCGGCCGGGCGTCGTAGCGCTGCCGGAACACGCCGTCCCGATCGTGGGCGTCGTGGCCGATGCGCAGGCACGTCACGCCCGGCGGAAGCGCGCATGGCGAATCCGGGCCGCAATGCAGCAGCACCCAGCCGGGCTCGAGCAGATCGAGCAGCCACGTCGCCTTCCCATCCGCGCGCGTCAGCGGGGCATCCGGAAGCGGGCCGCCGAGACGGGCGATGCCGCCGAACTCGTCCGAGTCCGGCGTCGAGAGCGGCGTGTCGTAGACCGTCGGCATCGACAGCCGGCCCGAATTCACCAGTGGCCTCGCGAAGGGCGCTTCGCCGGCCAGCGACAGCGCGGCATCGCGGATCGCCCGCGAGGCGTCGGACTTCGGCGTGATGAAATCCGTCGAGCGGGTCGAGTTCAGGAGGTTCTCGTCCGCCGCGGCTTCCCGCTCGGTGCCATAGGAGGCGAGCAGCGCGGCGGGCGCCCCACCCTGCACGACGGCCTCCAGTTTCCAGGCGAGATTGTCGATGTCCTGCACGCCGCTGTTGAAGCCGCGGGCGCCGAAGGGCGAGACGAGGTGGGCGGCGTCCCCGGCGAAGATCACCGGCCCATGGACGAACCGGGCCAGGCGCCGGCACTGGAAGGTGTAGATGCTGATCCACTCGAACTCGAACGGCCGATCCTTGCCGAGCATGGCTTCCAGGCGGGGGCGGACGCGCTCCGGCTTGCGCTCCTCGACCGGGTCGGCGTCCCAGCCGAGCTGCAGGTCGATGCGCCAGATGTCGTCGGGCTGCTTGTGCAGCAGCGCGGACTGGCCGGGATTGAAGGGCGGGTCGAACCAGAACCAGCGCTCGGCCGGAAAGTCCGCCGGCATCCTGACGTCGGCGATCAGGAACCGGTCCTCGAACACCCGGCCCTCGAAGCTCAGGCCCATCAGCTCACGGACCGTCGACCGTGACCCGTCGCAGGCGATCAGCCAGTCCGCCTCGATGGCGTAGCGACCGTCCGGCGTGTCGAGCTCGATGCGGGCATGGTCCGGATGGACCTCGACGGCGACGCAGCGGTTCTGGAAGCGCACGTCCACGCTGGGCAGCTCGAGCGCGCGCTCGAACAGGAACTGCTCGAGATAGTATTGCTGCAGATTGATGAAGGCCGGCATCTTGTGCCCGCCCTCCGGCAGCAGGTCGAAGTCGTAGAGCATGCCTTCGCGATGGAAGACCTTGCCGCGCTGCCAGGTGACCCCCTTCGCAACGGCGCGCTCGCCGACGCCCAGACGATCGAGGATCTCGAGCGTCCGCTTGGCGTAGCACAGCCCGCGCGACCCCTCGCCGAACTCGGCCTTGCCGTCGACCACCACGCAGCGCACGCCGTGCTGGCCCAGATCGACCGCCAGCGCGAGGCCCACCGGGCCGCCGCCGACGATCACCACCGGGTGCCGCGCCGGGCTGGCGCGATCCTGGTCCGGCGCCCGCCGGTAGGGTCGCGGGAAGCGGCCGCGCGTGCTCACGCCGCCGCTCCTTCCAGACTGCGCCACATCTCGATGTCCCGCTCGGCCGTCCAGATGCGTGGATTGTCGATGCCCTTCGCCTCGTCGTAGGCGCGGCTGACGTCGAACGGCATGCAGTGGTCGAAGATGACCCAATGGCCGTATTTCGGCCGCAGCTCGCTCAGCGCTGTGTCGTAGACCCGCTTGAGCGGATGGCCCGCCGCCGCGCCGGCCTTGGCGATCCGGAACACGTCCTGCAGGAACGAGCGCGTCTCCGCGAGCCCCTTCTCGACCTGCGCCGGCGTGGTCAGCGCCTCGCCGCGACCCGGGACGAGTGCCCGCGGCTCCAGCGCCGCGAGCCGGTCGAGCGTGCCCGGCCAGTCGCCGAAATGCGCGTCGCCGCAATAGGGAGTGGCGCCGAACTCGACCAGATCGCCCGAGAACAGCACCCTCTCCTTGGGCAGCCAGGCGATGGTGTCGCCGCGCGTGTGGCCGCGGCCGGCATGGATGATCTGCACCTCGCGCGAGCCCAGCCACAGGCTCATCCGCTGATGGAACACGACATTGGGCCAGGTTAGGCCTGGGATGGTCTCGCGCGCACGGAACAGGCGGGGGAAGCGCTGGATCTCCGAATCCATGTCCTGCCGGCCGCGCTCGACGATCATGTCGCGCGTGACGTCGCTGGCGATGACGTTGACCCGCTCTTCGTAGCCGGCAACGCCGAGCACCCGGACCGCATGGTAGTGGGTGAGCAGCACGTGGCGGATCGGCTTGTCCGTCACCTTGCGGATGTGCGCGACCAGCTCCTCGGCCATCACCGGCGTGGCCCGCGCGTCGATCACCAGCACCGAATCGTCGCCGATCACCACGCCGGAGTTGGGGTCGCCCTCGGCGGTGAGGGCAAACACACCCGGCGCCAGCTCGGCGAAGGTCTCGCGCTTCTCGGCGAGATCCGCCTGGCTTGCGAACACCTTGCTCATCGATCGCCTCCCATGATCGCCGGCAGCACGACGGCCCGGCACTCGCCGAAGCCGATCGTCACCGCACCGTCGCGTCGCGCCCGTCCGCGCAGAATGATCTCGTCGCCGTCCTCGAGGAAGCGGCGTTGCTCGCCGTTCGGCAGCGTCAGCGGCTCACGTCCGCCGGCGCTGATCTCGAGCAGGCTGCCGAAGCCGTCGCGCGTCGGTGCCGAGATCGTCCCCGAGCCGAGCAGGTCGCCCGGCGCCAGGCTGCAGCCGTTGCTGGCGTGGTGCGCGACGAGCTGCGCCACCGTCCAGTACATGTCGCGCGCCGACCCGAGCGACAGCCGATGCGGCCCGGCACCGGCCTGCCGCATCGTCGCGGTCAGCAGCAGGACCTCCAGCTCGATCGCGAAGGCGCCACGCTCTTGGTTCGCAGGGTCGAGGAGATAGAGCAGTGGCGCTGGATCGCCTGCGGGCCGCGGCGGCTGGGCGATGCGGAACGGCTCCAGCGCTTCCGGAGCGACGATCCAGGGCGAGACCGTGGTGTGGAAGCTCTTGGCGAGGAACGGCCCGAGCGGCTGGTACTCCCAGGCCTGCATGTCGCGTGCCGACCAGTCGTTGAGCAGGCAATAGCCCCCGATGTGCGCAGCCGCCTCGCCGATCGGGATCGGCGCGCCCTGGACGTTGCCCTCGCCGATCCACACGCCGAGCTCGAGCTCGTAGTCCAGATTGCGGCAGGGGCCGAAGCTCGGCTCCGCCTCGTCCGGGCGCTTGCGCTGGCCGTTCGGCCGCCGCACCGGCACGCCGGAAGGCCGTACGGTCGAGGCGCGGCCGTGATAGCCGATCGGCACCCACTTGTAGTTCGGCAGGAGCGGGTTGTCGGGCCGGAAAAGCTTGCCGACGTTGGTCGCGTGGTGGATGCCGGCATAGAAGTCGGTGTAGTCGCCGATCATCGCCGGTAGGTGCAGCGTGCAGTCGGCCGCGCGATGCAGCAGGGGCTCGACCCTCGCCTGATCGGGCGCGCCGACGCTAAGGAGCTCGGCGAGCCTCGTGCGCAGCGCGCCGCGCGGGCCGGCACCCAGGGCGAGGTAGGCGTTGAGGCTGGCGCCGGCTGCGGCCTCGGCGCCCCGCTGCGCCTCGCCGTTGAGCAGGCCGGTGGCGCCGAGGGCGGCGAGATCGAGGATCTCGTCGCCGATGGCGACGCCACCGCGCGGCCCTTCGCCGGGCGGGCTGAAGACGGCCGCGGGCAGGTTCTGGATCGGGAAGTCCGCGTGGCCGTCGGCCGAGCCGACCCAGCTGCGGCGTTCGGGATCATGGGTGGCGTCGATCATCGGCAGCGGCCTTTCCCTAGCGCGGCTCGGGCCGGTTCGGGTCGAAGTGCCTCTTCAGCGCATGGCCGTAATAGCCGTAGTCCTTCTGCAGCTGCTCGATGCCGGCGGCGTAGGCCGTCACCCGCTGCGGAAAGCGGGTCTCGAACATGAAGGCCAAAGTGCCCGTGAGCCTGTGCGGCTTGAGCTCGGCGTTGCTTGCCGCTTCGAAGGCGTCGCGGTCCGGGCCGTGCGGCAGCATGGTGTTGTGCAGGGAACAGCCGCCCGGCACGAAACCGCCGCCGGTCTTGGCGTCGTACACCCCGTAGATCAGACCCATGAACTCGCTCATCACGTTCATGTGGTACCAGGGCGGGCGAAAGGTGTTCTCCCCCACCAGCCAGCGGTCGCAGAAGACGACGAAGTCCAGGTTGGCCGTGCCCGGCGTCTCCGATGGCGAGGTCATCACGGTGAAGATCGACGGATCGGCATGGTCGAACAGGATGGGTCCCACCGGCGAGTAGCGCCGCAGGTCATACTTATAAGGGTAGTAGTTGCCGTGCCAGGCGACGGTGTCGAGCGGCGAGTGCCCGATCTCGGCGGTCCAGAGCGTTCCGCCCCACTTGACATACATCCGTGCGGGCGCGTCTTTGTCCTCGTAAGCCGCGACCGGCGCCAGGAAGTCGCGCTGGTTCGCCATGCAATTGGCGCCGATCGGACCGCGCTCCGGCAAGGTGAGCGCTCCGCCGTGGTTCTCGCACAGGTAGCCCCGGGCCGGGCCGCCCAGGAGCTCGACCCGGATCTTGACGCCGCGCGGGATGACCGCGACCTCGCCGGGCTCGACGTCGATGATCCCGAACTCGGTCCAAAAACGCAGATCGCCCTGCTCCGGCACTACCAGGAGCTCGCCGTCGGCATTGTAGAAGTACTCGTCCTTCATCGAGCGGGTCACGAGGTAGACGTGCGCGCCGATGCCGGCCGCCGAGCCGGCGTCGCCGGCCGTGGTCATCGTGTGCACGCCCTCGACGAACGAGAGCTCCTTTCTGGGGATCGGGATCGGGTCCCAGCGCATGGGTGCGATCGGCACGTCGACCTCGTGGGCCGGAGCGGTGCGCCACAGGCCGATGTCGGCCTTCTCGAAGCGGTTCCAGTGACTCACCGTCGGCCGGATGCGATAGAGCCAGGAGCGCTCGTTCGTGGTCCTGGGTGCCGTGAACGGCGAGCCCGAGAGCTGCTCGGCATAGAGGCCGTAGGGGCATTTCTGCGGCGAGTTGCGCCCGACCGGCAGGGCGCCGGGCAGCGCCTCGGTCTCAAAGCCGTTGCCGAACCCCGACATATACCGCTGTGACATGTCGCGCCCTCCGCCGATGCGAACGGTTGCATCTGCAACCTGTTTGCTGCGGCATCTATGATCGTTGCAAATGAAACCGTCAACGGCTTTCTTGGCGGCGCCATGGAGAAAGTCGATCTGTTCCGCTTCATTCCCTTCCGCCTGAACCGGCTCGCCGCCGAGGTCAGCCGCGAGCTGGCGAGCGCCTATGCCGAGCGATTCGGCATCGACGTCACGGAATGGCGCGTACTGGCGACGCTGGCGATGGGCGAGCCGCGCAGCGCTGGCTTCATCGTCCGCTGCACCCGCACCCACAAGTCCAAGATCAGCCGGGCCGTGACCCGGCTCGGCCAGGAAGGCCTGCTGGAGGGCGTGCCCAGCAGCGAGGACCGGCGCGAGACCAAGCTGCGCATGAC
>JAXMCJ010000030.1:0-67363 GCA_046349415.1 Geminicoccaceae bacterium | reverse complement strand
CCTGGACCTCGACGAACTCGACGGGCTCCTCGCCAGGGTTCTCGATCCGGTGCGCCGTCTCGACCGGAATGAACACGGACTGGTTGCGGCCGAGCTCGAACGTCTCCGTGCCGCGGGTCACCCGAGCCCGCCCGCGCACGATGACCCAGTGCTCCTCGCGATGGTGGTGCAGCTGCAGCGACAGGCTCGCGCCGGGCTTGACCGTGATCCGTTTGACCGCGAAGCCGTCCCCAACCTCCAGTACCTCCCACCGGCCCCATGGCCGCTCGTCGCTGTCGCCCCGCCGGTAGGTGACCTCGGCCATGCCGCTATCCTCAATGTGCCGCACCGGGCGCGACGCCTGTCACACCCAGCGGTCGGGGGCAAGGGCCGTGAAGCCAGGGCCGGTTGCCAAGCCGCGTCAGGGCAGGACGTTGCCTGGCGCGTAGCCGTAGACCTCGAACGTGGCTGCGAGCGGCGGGTTCTCGGGCGACTCTCCCGCACCCGCGGCACCGATCGCGAGGTCCATTCGCCGGACGATCAGCATGGGCTCGCGCGTCTCGACGGCGTAGAGGAAGTCCCTGACCGTGGCCATGTCGCCACTCAGGCTCAGACGAAGGCCGATCCGCGCGAACGGTGGCGCCGGCTCCGGCTCCAGGATCTGGACGGTGGTGATCTCGCCACCCATTGCGGTGGCGAGGCTGGAGAGGTCGCCCTGGAGCTGGGCGGCAGCCACGGCCGGCGTGCTTCCCGGCAGCAGCGTGCGCTCGGCATCGACCGCACCGCGCAGCTCCTGCTCCTGCGTCAGCAGAGCCTCGCGCCCGGGCAGGCGGGCGGTGAGCTCGCCGATCCGTCGCCCGCCTTCTGCCAGCGCCGCGTCCTGGCCGCGGAGAAACACGAGGGGGACGGCCAGTGCCGCGCCAAACAGGCCGACGACCGCGAGCAACAGCAGAATGGCGAGGGCGCGTTGCTGCCCCGATGGCAGCCGATCGATCACAGGCCGGGCTCCGCATGCGGATCGGCAACGGCGCGCAAGGCGAAGCGCTCGACCTGGCGTTCGCCCCCGCCCGGGTCGGTCACCGACACGCGCGTACTCGGCGACAGGAACCGAACCTGCTCGAACTCGGGAGCCGCCTCGACCAGAGGGACGAGAGTAGACGCATCCTCGGCAAGCCCCGAGATCGACAGCTCGCTGCCGTCCAGCGTGATCTCGGTGAGCCAGACATTGTCGGGCAGCAGCCTGCTCAGCACCTCCAGCACGACCAGGGGCGACGGCCGGCTGCTGCGGTCGTCGGCAAAGAAGCGGGCTTGAGTGCGCAGCTGCTCGATGCGGCTGCGCAGATCGGGCAGGTCGGACAGCCGTTGCTCCAGCCCGGCAGCCAAGGTCGTTTGCTCCGCCAGCAGCTTGTGACGCTGAAATATCTGCCAGCCGATCAGGGCAACAGCAGCGACCAGCGCGCAGATGGCAATCGACAGGAGAATCGCAGCCAGTCGCGGCCCCCGACGTTCGGCAGCCTCGGCGTGCAGCAGGTCCAGGCCGGCGCTGCGTTGACCGCCGCCCGGGAGCGCCACGTCGACGGCGGCGGGCCGGATGTCGAGGGTCGACAATTGCCCGAGCAGCTCGTCGGTCCGCTGCCGCGAGGCGGCGGCGACCAGCACATCGAGCATACCATCGCGCCGCCGGCCCAGCACCTTTTGCGCCGCGTAGGTCTGATCGGCCGGCCAGGGAATGAGGAGCTCGCGCTTGTAACCGATGATGCGGTCGATGTCGCTCTCGGCGGCCGCCGGCAGCACGTCGGGGCAGACCAGAGCGTCATCCTCGCCGAGGACCAGGACCGTCGCGTCGCGGTGGCGGTCCATGGCGCGGCGCAGGCGCGGGTCCACCGACGGCCCGGCATCGCCGCTGCCCGCTTCCGGCAGAGCGATGCTGCCGAGCATCGCCAGTCGGCGGCCACGCCGCTCGAACACGCGGACATAGGGCCGCTCGAGCATCAGGACGATGCCGAACCGCCGCGGTGCGGCTTCGCGCCAGCCGCGCGGCAATAGTGCCCGGAGCTCGCCGAGCCACCAGTCCAGGAAACCGACGGTTGGAGCCGATGGGCCTGGTCGCGCCAGCGCCATCACGATCCTTCACGCTGCGCCCGAAGAACGGGCATCCAGCTCAGCACGGTGTAGGGCCGCTCCTGCGATCCTTGGTTCGACAGAAGCACGACAGCCTCGGCGGCCGCCTCGTAGCCGTTGGCAAACCGAACGTCCAGATGCAGGGTCTGCGCCCCTTGCCCGCCTTCGCCGCCGCCCGCGCCGCCAGCACTGGAGGACGCCGCGCCGTCCGACCCTTGCCCATCTCCTCGGCCGGCTCCGCCGAGGCCGGATTGGCCGGCACCCGAATTGCCTGAGCGCAGGCCGTCTTGTGACGTGGAATCCCCCATGGCGTCGGCACGGTGGGGATCGCTCAGGCCGCCGGTCGAGTTGGCGTCCGCGCCGGCCGGCGCCGGCGGCTCTTTCGGCTCATCGCGTGCAAGGCTGCGCGCGATCTGCAAGGCCTGCCGCACGGTGGCCGAGGCCGCGCGGGCGTCGGGACCGCTGGCACCGGTATAGATGGTGACGTAAGGCCGCAAGGCGGCCCAGATGCCGCGGTCCATGCCGGGCAGGTAGAGGAGTTCGGCCGGATTGGCCATCGGGCGGTCGGCCGCGCCGCTGGGTCCCGTCCGCCCGCTGCGGTACTCGCCGTCCTCGGCACCCCCTTCCTGCACGCGGTGATCCTCGTCGCGCCAATCCTGCACCTCAGCCGCGAGCGTCTGCGCCTGCTCCTCCTTGGCGCCGAGCGCCATGGGCAGCGCACGCAACAGGGACGCCGGCGCCTTGTTGAGATCGACCTTGCCGCTCTCCCGATCGATCCGCACCTGGACCGCCACGTCGCCGAGCGTCCAGGCGAGCCGATCCGGAACCACCTGCCGCGGCGTCTTGTTGGCGATCACGGCAATGGTCTCGCGCAACGCCGCATCCAGCATCGCTTCGGCCTCGACCGCCTGCAGCTGGCCGCGCAGAGTGAGCGCGTCGGTCCGCCTGCCGGCGAGAAACGCCACGGCGGCGGCGGCCATGGCCGTCGTGAATACCAGCACCAGCACCAGGGCGGCGCCACGCTCTCGGGCAGAACCTTTCATCGCCGACTTCCTATGCGTCCCGAGCCGGTAAGCCAAGGTTAACCGCGCGCATGGTCTACTGCAGGGACCAGCCGGCGAGCCGGCGAGAAACGAGGAAGCCTGAGGATGTCGCCACTGCGTCGCCGCGGCGCGATCGCCGCTGCCGTCATGCTCGTGCAGGCCGTGCCGGCGTGGGCGGGCACCCTGACGAGCACCCTCGCCGTCCGTGTCGTGGTTCAGCCCGCCTGCACCGTCTCGGGCGGCACGTTGGACTTCGGGAACTACACCAGCGGGCAGACGAGCGCCCTCAACGGCTTCACCCAGATTGCCTACAGCAACTGCCCGGCCGGGCAGCTCCGCTTCCAGCTCGACGGCGGCGGCAGTGGCGCACCCGCTGCGCGACGCATGGGTAACGGCAGCGGCGGCCAGCTGGCCTACGCCATCTTCCGTGACTCGGCCCGGACGCAGCAATTCGGCCTTGGGGGCGACGCCAAGCTGGTCACCCTGGCAGCGGCCGGCTCCGGCAACGTCTCGGTCTATGGCCAGATACCGGCAAATCAATCGGTTGCGGCTGGCACCTATACCGACACGGTCGTGATCACGCTCGATTTCTAGGCGTTCGGCGCATTGAAGCGGGGCGGCCGCCGCTCGAGAAAGGCGCGACGTCCTTCGCCGAAGTCGGCGTGGGCGATCGCTCCGTCGCGGAGGGCCAGGCTCTCGACGTCGTCGGCGGTCTGGCCGTGAGCGACGCGCAGGAGCATGGCCTTGATCAGAAGTTGCGAGTTGCCCGACAGAGCGGTGAGGGAGCGGGCATAGTTCCGGACCGTGTCCTCGAGCTCCGCCTGCGGCACGATCCGATCCACCAAGCCCATTCGGAAGGCCTCCGGAGCATCCAGCAGCCGCGCCGAGAACAGCAGATCCTTCGACCGGGCGAGGCCAATCAGCGCGACAAGCCGCCGGACATCGTCGAGGCTGTAGGCGAGTCCGAGCCGGGCGGGCGTTATGCCGAGGCGAGCTTTGTCTGTCGCAAAGCGTAGATCGCAGGCGACGGCAAGGCCGCAGCCACCGCCGATGCAGTCGCCCTCGATCACGGCAATGGTCGGTCGATCCAGCCGCTCGAGACGACCGAGTGCCTCCTGAACCATGTCGTTGTAGGCCCGGGCGGCAGCCTCGTCGGCAAACACCTCGGCGAACTCAGCGATGTCCGCGCCGGACGAAAATGTCCCACCTTCGCCTCGTACCAGCACGAGACGAATCTCGGGGTCGCGCTCGATCTCGGCGCACATCCGGCCAAGGTTCCGCCAGGTCGCCCGATCGATCGCGTTTCGGCGCCGCGGCCGGCTCAACACCAGCGTGACGACCGCACCCTCCCGGTCGAGCCGCAGGCCTGTTTCGCTCATGCTCGCATGTTCCGAGATCTGGTGACCGCCCATCGGCCATCCTTGGGCTCGGCGGAAGCTCTGCTTGATGTCGCCGACTGCTCGAACTGCCCCACGCCGTCGCAACGACGAATAGTGCGTCACCCGTCGAAAGCGATGGCAATTGCCCTGCCCGGCGCTAGGGTCGCAGGGTCAGGATATAGGCAGCAACGTCCGCCATTTGACGGTTATCCAAAGGCGGGCTCGGCATGAGCGGATGCGGCGCGCTGATCAATGCTGCCCGGATGCGCTTCTCATCGTTCTCCGGTCGGGCTGCGATCGCCATGAAGCTGGGAACACCGTCCGGCACCGGCCCTTTGGCGTCGGGTCCGACAAGGTGGCAACCCGCGCAAAGCTGGGCCGCCAACGCCCGCCCGTTTGTCGGACTCGGCGCAGGTTGCGCCTGCACCGTCGGCGAGGCGAAAGCCAGCAACAGGGACACCAGAAACCGACGATGCATGCGAAGGCCCCATTCTCGAGGCCGACGCCGCCCTCCGGCCACGGCCAGGATCCGACGGCACCGGCTCACTTCCCGTACTCGGGGACTACTGGCTCGCTATGCCCTCCGCCCGCAAGGCCTCACGCACGAATTCCAGAACGGTGTGCAGATCGTCGTGCCAGAACTGCCAGCCATGATCGTAGCCGGCGCGCACCACCAAGGTCGCCGGTACCTCGCGTCGCTTCAGCTCCCGGTAGAGGCGCACCGCAGCGAGATCGAGGCCATACTGATCGCTGCCGCCGCTCGACAGGTAGAAGCGAGGCAGGGCCGCGCCCTCCGGCAGCGCGGCGAGGTCGGCATAGACGCTTGCGCGCGCGTACCGGTCGCTGTCGAACGGATCGCCGAACGCACCGTGAAAGTCGGCGATGTCGTCGGCCGTCACCGGATCATCGGGAGCATACAGCGCACCGCTCAGGCTCGCGACCGCGGCGAACGTCTCGGGATGGCGGAGCGCCAGATGGACCGCGCCGTAGCCACCCATGGACAGGCCGGCGATCGCCCGGCCCGATCGCGCGGCAATGGTGCGGAACCGCGCCTCGATCGCTGGCAGCAGATCGGCGACGAGCGCAGTCTCCCAGGCGCCTTCCCCTTCGGGATTGTCGACATACCAGCTGTTGCCGGCGCCGGGGGTGACCACGATGAACGGCAGGCTGTCGTCTGCCCCGACAGCCGCCGCATCCTCCCCGAGCCCGCCCCAATCCAGCCAGTCGTGGTGGCCGCCGTCCGTGCCGTGCAGGAGCAGCAGGACCGGGAACCGGCGGGCCGGCTCCAGATCGTACGTCTCCGGCAGTGTCACGGCGCAGGGTATCGCCTGCCCCAGGGTGGGGCTCGGCACGTCCAGATCCCGGATGACCCGCGCTTCGCTGGCCGCCCCGCCAATCGTCGCCGCGAGTAGCCCCGACAAGGTCGACCAGATCGCAAGTCCACGACGCCGCATACAGCGAAGCTCCCCACCATCGGCAAACGCGGGCAGGTATGGCCCGCGGCCAGCAAGCGCCATCTGCGGCGCTCAAGCAAGAGTCCCGCGCCAGCTACCGCCAGCCGCAGCGATCAGTGATCATCGCAGCCTCGGCGCTGTTTTTGGCGTAGAGCACGGGATTCAGCTGATCCTGCTTGAAGGTGCCCCAGGCCACCAGCACGGGGTGTGGCGGAACTTCGGGATTGACCGGGTATTCGAGGCTCACGTCGGCGAAGTAGCGTTGCGCTTCGGGCGAGGTCATGAACTCGATCAGCTTGACCGCGTTCTCCCGGTGCGGCGCGGTCTTCAGCACCCCTGCCCCCGAGACGTTGACGTGCGTGCCGCGGCCGCCCTGGTTCGGGAAAAAGACGGCCAGCTGCTTGCCGATTGCCTGGTCTTCCGGCTTCGGCGAGGCAAGGATTCGGGCCAGATAGTAGGTGTTGGAGATCGCCACGTCGCCGACTCCGGCAGCCACCGCCTTGATCTGGTCGGTGTCGCCGCCCTCGGGTGGTCGTGCCATGTTCGCCACGAGGCCTGCACACCAGCGCTCGGTAGCCTCCGGGCCGTCCGCCGCCAGGATCGAGCCGACCAGGCTGAGATTGTAGACGTTGGTGCTGCTGCGCACGAGCACCTTGCCCTTCATCGCCGGCTCGGCCAGCGCCTCGTAGGTGCTGAGCTGCGACGGATCCAAGCGATCCTTGGCGTACACCAGGACGCGTGCCCGCATGGCAAGCCCGTACCACAGGCCGTCGGCAGCGCGCAGATTGGCGGGTACACGGGCATCGAGCAGCGCGGACTCGACGGGCTGCAGCAAACCGAGCCCACTGGCCTGAGCGAGGCGGCCGGCGTCGACGGTGATGAAGACGTCGGCCGGGCTGTTGGACCCCTCGGCCTGCATTCGCTGGATGAGCTGCTCGTGAGTGCCGTCGACGACATTCACCTCGATGCCCGTCGCTTTCGTGAACGCGTCCCAAAGCTGCTGGTCCGTCCCATAGTGGCGGGAATTGTAGATGTTCACCACCTCAGCGGCACTCGCCGCGGTCGCCATGGCCAGAGAAAGGATTGCCGCCAGCAGAATGCTGCGTCGGATCGAGTGCATCGGCTTCTCGTTCGCTGTATCTGAGAGTAACTCCGGTAAATATGCGAGCTCCCTGTCGCAACACACGAGCCGTTGAGCGCACTTTGGTCTTCTTCTAGATCAAACCTGCTAGCCGGGAGACGCCAGCAAGCCCCTGAGGGTGGTCGACATCACCGCCTCACCATTATGGAGATATAGTTCTTGGTTGGGTTCGCTCGACGCGCCATCATAGCGATAGTTCAAAAGCATGCCGAAAGGTTCGGCCAGCCCCTTCGGCGAGGCATTGCCGAGCCAGTTGATTCGCTCGAGTCGTGCTCCATTGCCCAGATGAGCGCGCCACGGAATCGATTGGCCTGCCGTCGCGCTTCCCGCGAACGAGATAGTGCGCGCACAGCTTGAGCAGGGGCAGCCGCAGACGCTCCGCTGCCTCCGGGTCTTCGGGCCAGTCCGGCTCCTCCAGTGCCGCCAGCTGGCCGCGTTCGAACGTGCCCAAGACGCGGTACGCCAATGCTTGCCGGCCAGTCGCCCTGGATCGATCAGCGGCCGGACCCGATCGGCCATTCCCGCGACCAGGGCCACCTCGACGAAGATCAGCGGCTCGTCCGGCAACACCGGATGGGAAAGGGGCGGGGACCCGACCAGCGCTTGCGCACCAGCTCCCAGCGGCATCCGCGATCGACGTCCACAGTTGGTCGAGCACGCGCGTTCGCATCCCGGGACCCCCCTTGTTCGAGGTCGCTCAGCTCTAGCCACGGCTGCGGCACCGCTTTCGGCCACGGCGCGGCTCGGCTAGGTAGCTGGCAGAGAGGTGCGATGGTCCGTCGGCACATCAAATCACGTCTGCCCGAAGCGGACACTCAGGCCGAGGGTTTCGGCCGGACGCGCAGCGATCATCGCAACGAGATCGCCGAGGACTATGTCGAGCTGATCGCGGACCTGATCGATGCCACCGGCGAGGCGCGCGCCGTCGATCTGGCCAGCCGGCTCGGCGTGACCAATGCCACGGTGGCGCATGCGATCAGCCGCCTGCAGCGCGATGGTCTCGTGCATTCCGAGCCTTACCGCTCGATTTTCCTGACGCAGGATGGTCGCTGCCTCGCCGAGCACTGCCGCCGCCGGCATCGCGTCGTCTATGGCCTGCTGCGTGCCCTGGGTGTCCGGGACGAGGTCGCGCGGATCGACGCCGAGGGCATCGAGCACCATGTGAGCGAGGAAACCCTCCAGGCTTTCGAGCTGCTGCTCAGCGAGCGATCGGCGGAGCACGGTCAGCCGCAATCGACCAAGCCCAAGGGCCAGCGCACGGTCAGCTAGCACCGGCCGCGCAAGCAATCCGCCGGGCAGCCACAGCTAGATCGGCCACGCCTCCAGCCGATAGGCGCTGTCCCAGAACAGCCACTCGTAGCGGGTGGCCTTGAGATAGGCCGCGCGCATCTCTACGCGTTCCACCGCCCCGGCCGCCTCGTGCGCGGCGTCGGTGATCGCCAGCACCTCCCGCACGGATTGGCCGAACGCCTCGTCCTGATAGGTGTCGATCCACCGCTGATAGGGGTTGTCGGGGGCCGCGATCGCATGCAGCCGCTTGCCGGCCTCGTAGTAGATCTGGAAGCAGGGCAGCAGGGCCGCCACTGCCACCGCGAACGGTTGGCGGAAGGCAGTCGCTTGCAGAAAATCGCTGTAGCCGCTGCAGGTGGGCGAGGGCGGCGTCGACGCGAATTGCTCCGGCGTCACGCCGAACTCGCGGAAGAACCCCTCGTGAAGCGCCCGCTCCACCAAAATTGCGTCTTTGGCGCTGCCCGCGAGCTTGACCTGCGCATCGGGCGTCGAGGCCTTCGCCGCCGCAGTCGCCAGCGCCCGGGCGAAGGCGCCGAGATAGTGCGCGTCCTGGATCATATAGAACAGGAAACGGCTCCGCTCGAGCGTGCCGGCAGCCAGTTCCCGGTTGAACGGCTGGGCCAGGATCGCCTCGAAGATCGGGCTGATCTCGGCCCACATCGCATCAGTGAAACGCACTGCCCCTCCTCGCCAAATCGCCCGTGCCCGCAGCCCTCTCCGGCGTGGGCGGCCACCTGTCAACCGGCAGCGCGAAGCGGGATGCCAGAGTTGGATGAAGGTCATCGCCGACCACTATCGTCCGTGCACGCCGGTCGGCGGCGCCACGGAGGTTGTCCGTTCAGGTCGGTGGTGGGAGGCTGTCGTCGGCTGCCAAGGCGGCGCGCGGTGGCGGCGACAGGTCGAAGGGGCATCGGATGAAACCCTGGGTAGTGGATGCCAAGGACATCGACCCCGAGGATCTCGACCAGTTCCACGGCCAGCTGCTGCATCTCAACAACCAGATCGCCGACTTCCTCGATCCCTCGACGACCGAGGAGATGCTGATCATCGCGCCCAAGGGCTTCGGCAAGACGCTGCTCTTGAAGGCCAAGCGGCAGTCGATGCGCGAGCGCTACGGCACGATGCTGCCCGAGCGCGCCCTGGTCGACAAGCCGAGCGCCAATCCCGACCTGATGAGCCACCGCGAATATGGTGGCCTGCGCGAGACCGAAGCCTATTGGAAGGCCCTGTGGTCGATCGCGCTGACCCTGTCGGTCGAGAAGCAGCTCGCGGTCTGCCCGGCGCTCGGCGGGCCGCTCGAGAAGCTGCAGCGCAACGAGCATCTGCGCAGCGCCTGCGACCTGTTCACCAACCTGCTGGCGCTGCCACGCGACGCCTATTTCGCGGCGTTCAAGGACTATGTCGCCACTCTCCTGCCAGTGTTCCGCCGAATTCACAGCCCGGTCGCGATGTTCGTCGACAACATCGACGAGTATTTCGAGGATTTCCTGGCGAGCGATCTGGTCGACACCGACGAGCAGCGCGCCATCTACCGCAACTACTGGCACTATGCCCAGATCGGCATCGCCCTGGCGGCGCGCGACCTGCACGCCATCAACAGCCACGTCAAGATCTTCGCCTCGATCCGCAAGGAAGTGTTCCAGCGCACCTTCCTCGGCAACCCGCTCGGGCTGCAGCTCGCCGGCTCGGCGCTCGATCTCTCCTACACGCGCGAGGATCTGGTCGAGATCATCCGCAAGAACATCGACGCCGAGCGCAAGCGCAACCTCGCCGATCCCGCAGCCAAGGATCCGTGGGTCCGTTTCCTCGGGCCGCACGCCGTGCGGATCGTCCATCACAGCACGGGCGACGAGGAGGACATCGGGGCATTCTGGATCCGCCACACCTTCCGCCGGCCGCGCGACATCGCCTATATCGGCCGCGATCTGGCGGCGATCGACCCGCGCCGCCGCACCCGCGAGACCGTGCGCCAACAGGTCAGCCGCAGCGCCGCGGCGATCGCGCAGGGCCTGATCACCGAGATGGCGCCCCATCTGCCGCATTTCGACCGCGAGATCCTGTTCCGCCTGATCCGCGGCAACGTCCTCGGCCGCGCGGAGCTGCAAGCCCTGGACGCGGAGTACGACCGGCAGTTCGCGGCCAAGCAGGGCGGGCACGCGCCGGTCGCCTGCCACGTCTGCGCCAGCATGTTCAAGATCGGCCTGCTCGGCTATGTCGGCATGCACCCGGAGACGGCGGAGCTGATCCAGTTTTTCGGCTTTCCCGGCGAGGTGCCGCTCGACCGTGACGATGTCCTACCGGACGCCGAGCATTTCCTGATACATCCCGCGCTCGACCTGCTGATCGGCAGCTACAGCCCCGACTATTTCCGCCATCTCGACAAGCTCAACGTGATCGGCGCCGGCCGGCACTGGCGCGCGGCCCGGCAGACCATGTTCGTGCTCAAAGGCGACGTGCGCGGGGCGGGCGCCATCTTCCAGGACCCGGTCGCCGGCGCGAGCTTTCCGGGATTCTTCGGCGAGGCGGTGGCGGAATGCGGCCGCGACCTGACCATCGCCCGCGCCATGGACGGCGACGCGGTGCTCCTGGTCGACGCCAATCCGCGCCAGATCGTCCTCGCCGCGACCGCGCTGCGGCAGCGGGTGCTGCGCTCGGACTATCGCTGCGAGATGCGGTTCGGCGGCGATGCCGGCTTCGTCGAGCTCGCGCAGATCGGCGGCCAGATCGAGGCGCGGGCCGGGCTGGCGCTCCTGGTTGCGGCCCGGCTCGAGCCGCACGCCGCACCCGGCACGATCCTGGTGACCGGCCAGTTCGTCGATGCCTGGCGCGACCTCCTGGGTGCCAGCGGGCTGCGGGCGCGGGCGGTGGAGCCCGTGGAGGTGCCGCTGCTGCGCGAGACCGACGGCCGTTTCGACCTCGCCAAGCCCGGCGGCGAGGCACCGATGCTGCGTCGGCTGATGGTGCTGGATGGGCCGAGCGCTGCCGGCTGAGGGCCGCGCTACAGCTCCCCGAACACCGACCAGCCCGTCGCCTTGACCAGCTTCTCCAACGCCTTCGACCCGAGGAGCGAGTTGCCGACCTTGTTGAGCCCGGGCGACCAGACGGCGATCGACGCCCGCATGGGTGCGATCGCCAGGATGGCGCCGCCGACACCGCTCTTGCCGGGCAGGCCGACCCGGAACGCGAAATCGCCGGAGCCGTCATAGTGCCCGCAAGTCAGCATCAGCGCGTTGATGCGGCGGGCGCGCTGGGCCGAGACGATTCGGCTGCCGCCGGGCGCGAGACAGCCGGCGCAGGCGAGATAGCGGCCGGCCAGGGCGAGCTGGCGGCAGGTCATCGCGATGGCACAATGGTGAAAGTAGACCCCGAGCGTGAGCTCGGGAGCGTGGTGCAGGTTGCCGCTGGCGCGCAGGAAGTTGGCGAGCGCCGCATTGCGAAAGCCCGTGTGCTGCTCCGAGCGCGCCACCTCCGGGTCGATGGCGATGGTGTCGTCCTCGGCGATCTGCCGCACGAAGCTCAAGATCTCGGCCAACGCGCCCTTGGGCGTGTGGGCGCCGAGCAACGTGTCGGCGACGACGATGGCGCCGGCGTTGATGAACGGGTTGCGGGGGATCCCGTGCTCGTATTCGAGCTGGACGATCGAGTTGAAGGCGTTGCCCGACGGCTCGCGGCCGACGCGGCGCCACAGCGCATCCCCGACGGTGCCGAGCGCCAGAGTGAGGGTGAATACCTTGGACACGCTCTGGATCGAGAACGGCACGTCGGCGTCACCCGCGGTGAGCAATCGGCCGTCCGTAGTCGCCATCGCGATGCCGAAGCGGTGCGGATCAACCTTGGCGAGCTCGGGGATATAGCTCGCGACCTCACCGCGGTCGGTCGCCTGCGCCATCTCCTCGGCGATGTCGGCGAGGATCTCCGCGAGTTCGGCCATTGCATCTCCTTCAGTTCAGAGCTGCCATCGTCGCAAGCCCTGTGTCGCAGGCCAAGACGTGCCCGGTGCGGCCTGCTGCCCTTGTCAGGCGGCACGCGCTCCGGCAGTGGGGCGTCGCCAAGGGAGGCCGGGACGATGCGGACCCACAAGTTGGCGGCAATTCCAGGTGACGGGATCGGCCCGGAGGTGATCTCGGCCGGGCTGGAGGTGCTGGAGGCCTGCGCGGCGCGCGATGGCGGCTTCACGCTCGCGGTCGAGCAGCTCGATTGGGGCTCGGACCACTACAAGCGCTACGGCATCCTGATGCCGCCCGGCGGGCACGAGCAGTTGCGCCAGTTCGATGCGATCTACTTCGGCGCCGTCGGCGCCCCGGACGTGCCGGACCACGTGACGCTGTGGGGCCTGCGCCTCGCGATCTGCCAGCCGCTCGACCAGTACGCGAACGTCCGCCCGACCCGCATCCTGCCCGGCATCACCAGCCCCCTGCGCAGGGTCGCCGCCAAGGAGCTGGACTGGGTGATCGTGCGCGAGAACTCGGAAGGCGAGTATGCCGGACAGGGCGGGCGCTCGCACCGCGGCCTGCCGCACGAGGTCGCGACCGAGGTCACGATCTTCACCCGCGCCGGCGTCACGCGGATCATGCGCTTCGCCTTCGAGCTCGCCCGGTCGCGGCCGCGCAAGCTGCTCACGGTGGTCACCAAGTCCAACGCCCAGCGCTACGGCATGGTGATGTGGGACGAGATCGCCGCCGAGGTGGCCAAGGAGTTTCCCGACGTCACCTGGGACAAGATGCTGGTCGACGCCATGACCATGCGCATGACGCTCAAGCCCGAGACGCTGGACACGATCGTCGCCACCAACCTGCATGCCGACATCCTGTCGGATCTCGCGGCCGCACTGGCGGGCTCGCTGGGCATCGCGCCCACGGCCAACGTCAACCCCGAGCGTACCACGCCCTCGATGTTCGAGCCGATCCACGGCTCGGCCTTCGACATCACCGGCAAGGGCATCGCCAATCCGATCGGGACGTTCTGGAGCGGGGCGATGCTGCTCGAGCATTTGGGCGAGAAGGACGCAGCCGTCCGCCTGATGCGGGCGGTCGAGCGCGTTACCGCCGATCCCGTCCTACACACCCCCGATCTCGGCGGTTCCGCCACCACGCGCCAAGTGACGGACGCCGTGATCGAGGCGCTACGCGTCGACAACTATTAGTTGAAGCATTGCCCGCTCAGCGCGACCAGATCTCCCGGTCGACCCCGTCGCCTAGCTCCGGATAGTCGGCGGCATGAAACTCGGGCTCCTTTCCGGCATGGCGCTGGGCGAAGTAATCGCGGGTGAGCTTCACGACGGTCCCCGAAAGAAGCAGGATCGCGATCAGGTTGATGGTCGCCATCAGTCCCATCGAGGCGTCAGCGGCATCAAACACCGTGGCGACGGTCTGGATCGCGCCCCAGACCACCATCAACAGCACCAGCACGCGCAGAACGATGAACCCGGTCGTGTGGCCGTGGCCGATATAGGTCACTGCGTTCTCGGCGTAAGAGTAGTTGCCGATGATGGAGGTGAAGGCGAAGAAAAAGATCGCGATCGCCACAAAGTACCGGCCGGCCTCGCCGAAGTGCACGTGCAGGGCCGCCTGGGTGAGCTGGGTCCCAGTGACACCCGAGCCCGGCTCCAGGGCGCCGGAGAGCAGGATCATGACCGCGGTGGCGGTGCAGACCAGGATCGTGTCGATGAACACGCCCAGGGCCTGGACGAAGCCCTGCGAGGAAGGATGGTGCGGGTTGGGGGTCGCGCAGGCGGCAATGTTGGGAGCAGAGCCCATGCCAGCCTCGTTGGAGAACAGGCCGCGCTTGACCCCGTTGAGCATGGCCGCCGCAATGCCACCAGCGACGCCACCTGCCGCCTCATGGAAGCCGAACGCGCTGCTCAGAATGAGGCCGATGATGCCGGGGACGTGCGTCGCGTTGGCGATCAGGACCCAAATCGCGAGCAGCAGGTAGGCGCCGGCCATGAACGGCACGACGATCTCGGCGACCCGGGCGATCTGCTTCAGGCCGCCGAAGATGATCACGCCGGCGAGCGCCGCCACCGCGATGCCGACCACGATCTTGGGTAGCCCGAACGCGCCCTCCATCGCGTCGGCGATCGAGTTCGCCTGCACGGCATTGAACACGAGGCCGAACGAGAGGATCAGGCAGACCGAGAAGACGTAGCCCGCCCAAGGCGCGCCCAGGCCCCGGGCGATGTAAAACGCCGGCCCGCCACGGTATTGGCCGTCATCGTCCGTGACCTTGTAGAGTTGGGCCAGCGTGCTTTCCGAGTAGGCCGTGGCCATGCCGACCAGTGCAACCATCCACATCCAGAAGATGGCGCCCGGGCCGCCCAGATAGAGGGCCACCGCGACGCCGGCGATATTGCCCGTGCCGACGCGGGAGGCGAGGCTCACGGTCAACGCCTGGAAGGGCGAGATACCGGCCTTGTCCGTCCGCTGGGCGCCGGTGATCACACGGAACATCTCCCCGAAATGCACGATCTGCACGAAACCGAGGCGCAGGGTGAAATAGATGCCGACCGCGAGCAGGCCATAGATCAGCACGTATCCCCAGAAGATGGTGTTCAGGAAGCCGATCACCGATTCCATTTTACCGTTTCCTCCGTCACTCGCTTGCTCTCCGGGCTTGCTCGCGAAGGGAGCCGAGCGCCGAGCCAAAACAGTCAAGAGCTGACATGCGACTGTCAACACCCAGGGAATGCAGCACTTGGTCTCGAGGCCTACGCAACCCACGTGCCTTCGCGCCCGGGCCGTCGGCCGAACTCCAGCACCTCTGGTGAGCCGATGAGGAAGGCCCTTATAGTCGGGCTGCAACCAAGGAGGTACCGACGCCCGTGCATCTGAACGGCGTCCTGATCGAGGACACATTCGCCGAGGCGTTCCCGATGCGGGCGACGCGACTGGTGATCACCGCCGACGAGCCACGCTGGGCGCGGACGGCCGCCGAGGCGATGACCGGCTTCGCCACCTCGGTGATCGCCTGCGGCTGCGAGGCCGGCATCGAGCGCGAGCTCGGGCCCGAGGAGACGCCGGACGGGCGGCCCGGGATCGCCGTGCTGCTGTTCGCGATGGGCGACAAGGATCTCGCCAAGCAGCTCGTGGCTCGCGTCGGTCAGTGCGTGCTGACCTGCGCCGGCACGGCCTGCTTCTCCGGCCTGACCGGCGACGCGACCGCCGCGCTCGGCAAGACGCTGCGCTTCTTCGGCGACGGCTTCCAAAGCAGCAAGCGGCTGGCCGGGCGGCGCTACTGGCGGCTGCCGGTGATGGACGGGGAGTTTCTCGTCGAGGACACGGTGGGGGTCCAGGGAGCCGTCGGCGGCGGCAACTTCCTCATCCTGTGCACGAGCGGCGAGGTGGCGCGGGCCGCGGCGCTCGCCGCGATCGAGGCGATGCGCCGGCTGCCCAACGTGGTCATGCCGTTCCCCGGTGGCATCGTGCGCTCGGGCTCGAAGGTGGGCTCGCGCTACAAGGCACTGATCGCCTCCACCAACGACGCCTATTGTCCCACGATACGCGGCCAGACGGCGCGAACCGCCCTGCCGCCGGAGGTGGGGGCGGTCCTGGAGATCGTCATCGACGGATTGGCCGAAGCGGACGTCGCCGAGGCCACGGCCGTCGGCGTGCGCGCCGCCTGCGGCCCGGGGCGCGGTGGAGGGGTGGTCGCGATCAGCGCCGGCAACTATGGCGGCCAGCTCGGGCCCTACCATTTCCATCTCCGGCGGGTGCTCCAATGACGGGCGTTCGGTTGAGGTTCAAGGGGCCCATCACCCTGCCGGTGGATGCACGCGTGCTGGCGCCGGATCGCCTCGCCGGGATGCGGGAGGGCGAGCTGGCGGCGCTGGAGCTCCAGGCCGGCAACCGGCGCGTGCCGCTCGGGGAGCTAGCCGAGATCGCTGCCGGCGATGCGCAGGAGCTGATCATCGAAGGCTCCTTTGCGACGCTCGACCGGCTCGGGCACGGGATGACCGGCGGGCTTCTGCAGATCTACGGCGACGCCGGCGCCTATCTCGGCCAGGGCATGGCCGGCGGCCGGATCGAGCTGTTCGGCAGCGCCGGCATCTATGCCGCCGCCCAGATGCGCAGTGGGACGATCCACGTCACGGCCAATGCCGGCGATTTTCTCGGCGCAGCGCTTCCCGGTGACGTTGCGGGCATGGAAGAGGGTGTGGTCCTGGTCGGGGGCGACGCGGGCGATCGGGTCGGTGACCGGATGCGGCGCGGATTGATCGCCGTGCACGGGAAGCTGGGCGACCTTCCGGCCGCCCGCATGATCGGGGGGACCATACTCGGCCTGCATGGGTGCGGCGCGGACCCTGGCTATGGCATGCGCCGCGGCAGCCTGATCCTCGGCCACGCGCCGGAGCATCTGCTGGCCACCTTCGCCGACAACGGTATCAACGTGCTGCCGTGGTTGCGGGTGCTCGAGCGCCAGCTCCAGGGGCTGGATGCCGCGTTCGAGCTGCCTGGCACCCACCTGCGCCGCTGGACCGGCTGCGCCTCGGTCGGCGGCACGGGCGAGATCCTGATCGCCGATTGACCGCCGAATGCGCTATCTGCATCCGGCCCTGGTGACGTGGCGCGACCGCGCGCTGCACGGTTCTGCCATTCTGGGCGGGCGTCTCGTCTGTACGGCTGCCGAGGTCATCGAATGGGACCCCGGTGCCCGGCGCGTGAGCACTTGGCACGACGCGGACAGGCTCGATTGGTCGGTCACGTTCACTGCGCCGCGCGCGGCACCGTTCGACCGGGCGCGGCTGATGGGCGTCGTGAACGTGACGCCGGACAGCTTCAGCGACGGCGGCGCCCATGCAACGCCCGAGCGGGCAGTGGCGCATGGCTTGAAACTGGCGCGCGAGGGTGCGGACATCGTCGATGTCGGCGGCGAATCGACCCGTCCCGGGGCTGAGCCGGTGCCGGTCGAGGAGGAATTGCGGCGGGTGATTCCCGTGGTCGAGCGGCTGGCCCACGCCGGCGTGACGGTGTCGATCGACACTCGCAAGGCGGAGGTGATGGCAGCGGCCCTCGGGGCGGGCGCCCAAATCATCAACGACGTCAGCGGGCTCACCTGGGACCGGCGCAGCATCGAGGTGGCGGCAGGCTCCGCAGCCTTCGTCGTGCTGATGCACATGGCGGGCGAGCCCATGACCATGAACGCAGCGCCGCGCTACGAAGCCTGCGCGCTCGAGGTGCACGACTGGCTCGCCGCCCGGATCGCAGCCTGCGAGCAAGCGGGCATCGCGCGCGATCGGATCATCGTCGATCCCGGCCTGTGCTTCGCCAAGCACGAACCGCACAACCTGGATGTCCTACGCCATCTCGCCCTTTATCACGGCCTCGGCTGCCCGGTTCTGCTCGGCGCCTCGCGCAAGGGGTGGACGGCCGAGCTGGAACGGGATTGGCCGGCTGAGGATCGACTTGCATCCTCGCTAGCGGCTGCGCACTGGGCGCTCGACCGAGGTGTGCAACTGTTGCGGGTACACGACGTGGCTGCTCATCGGCAACTGTTGCAGGCATGGCTGGCCCTGAACGGCCAATAGCGCTCGGACCTCCGACGCAGCGGAGATCGCGGCGGCAAATCAAATCCTGCAGGTCGGATACCCATCCGAGGGGTCGCTCGAATGTGCGAAAGAAAATAGGGCGGCCCGAAGGCCGCCCTGCCCGACAGCATCTTTTCCGGGTCGAGGATACCCGGCAAACCCCTGATCGTCGGGCCAAGCGACCCGATACCCGACGACCGGACCCAAGGGGCCACCGCAAGACTATGCACACGAGAGTAGCGGACCCCTTTGCCGCGAATGTGCGGAAACTCACAAATCGCACGAATTGCCTCCATCAAGGCGGAATATGGCAGGATTGACCACCTCACCCCCGCCCAGCAAAGTCGCGCCAGCCAACGAGGGAGGGCAACCGATGAAGACGACCACCATTCCGGCCGCCGCCGCACTGGCGCTGGCCCTGAGCGCCGTCGCCGCGAGCGCGGACACCGCCGACAAGAAGATCGCTCTGTCGAACAACTATGCCGGCAACTCCTGGCGCCAGGCCATGCTGCGCAGCTGGGACAAGGTGACCAAGCAGGCGGTGGCGACAGGCATCGTCGCCGCCGCGGACCCCTTCACCACGGCCGAGAACCAGGTGACCGAGCAGGCGGCGCAGATCCAGAATCTCGTGCTGCAGGGCTATGACGCCATCGTGCTCAACGCCGCCTCGCCCGACGCGCTCAACGGTGCCGTCAAGGAGGCGTGCGACGCGGGCGTGACCGTCGTGTCGTTCGACGGCATCGTCACCGAGCCCTGCGCCTGGCGCATCGCGGTCGACTTCAAGCAGATGGGCAAGGACGAGGTGATCTACCTCGCCCAGAAGATGGCGCAGGGCGGGGACCTGCTGGAGATCCGCGGCCTCGCCGGCGTGTTCGTCGACGACGAGATCAGCAAGGGCATCCATGAGGGGATTGCGGAGAACCCGCAGTTCAAGATCGTGGGCTCGGTGCATGGCGACTGGGACCAGGCCAAGGCGCAGGCGGCGGTGGCCGGCATCCTGCCGAGTCTGCCCGAGATCAAGGCGGTCGTGACCCAAGGCGGCGACGGCTACGGCGCGGCGCAAGCGTTCAAGGCCGCCGGCCGGCCGACGCCGCTGATCATCATGGGCAACCGCGAGGACGAGCTGCTCTGGTGGAAGGAGCAGAAGGATGCCAACGGCTACGAGACCATGTCGGTCTCGATCGCCCCGGGCGTCTCGACACTGGCCTTCTGGGTGGCCCAGCAGATCCTGGACGGCAAGGAGGTGCCCAAGGATCTGGTGGTGCCGTTCCTGCGCATCGACCAGGACAATCTCGAGCAGAACCTCGCCAGCACCGAAAAGGGCGGCGTGGCCAATGTCGAATACAGTCTCGAGGACGCGCAGAAGGTGATCGCGGGCAAGTAGGCGCGCCATGGCGGCGCATCCGCCGCCCATCGTCGCGCTGGACGGCGTCGAGCGCAGCTTCGGCGCCGTCCGCGCGCTCGCGGGCGTGGATCTCGCATGTCCGCCCGGCCTCTGCCTTGGTCTGGTCGGCCACAACGGCGCCGGCAAGTCGACGCTGATGGGCGTGCTGGCGGGTACGGTCGTACCGGACCGCGGGCGGATCCTGGTGGACGGTGACGAGGTCGGCGCCGGCTACGACGTGCTCGCGGCGCAGCGGCATGGCGTGCGCTGCGTGTTCCAGGAGCTGTCGCTCTGCCCCAACCTGACCGTGGCGGAGAACGCCCGCGTGGCCCATCCGGCGCTCCGGGGCCGCGGCTGGCGGCGACGCGCCGGCCGGCTGATCGGCGAGCGGCTGGACGAGATCTTCCCGGGCCACGGTATCGGCGCGGGCGAGCTGGTCGGCGACCTGCCGATCGGCCGCCGGCAGCTGGTCGAGATCGCCCGGGCCTTTACCGTGACCGAACGCCCGGTACGGCTGGTGATCCTGGACGAGCCGACCTCGTCGCTCGATGCTGTCGTGGCGGACCAGCTCCTCGCCTTCGTCCGGCGCTTCGTCGCGGGCGGCGGCAGCTGCATCCTGATCTCGCACCTGCTGGGCGAAGTTCTGGCCGCGGCCGACCAGGTCATGGTGATGCGCGACGGGCGGGAGGTGATGACGCGGGTTGCCGCCGATTTCACCCGCGACAGCCTGGTCGCTGCCATGGGTGCCGTGGCCCAGCCGGAGCGGCACGACCTGCTGGCGGATGCTGCGACACGTGCAGGAAATGCCCATCCACGCGTTCGCGTCTCGCCTGAGCTGGGGCCGGAACTCGTCGCCTATCCTGGCGAGATCGTCGGCCTCGCCGGTCTCGCCGGCCAGGGCCAGAGCGAGATGCTGCGCCGGATCTTCGACGCCGCGCGACACCGCGGCGGCGACGTCGACGGGAGCGCGGCACTCGTCGCGGGCGATCGGCAGACCGAGGGCGTGTTCCCGCTGTGGTCGATTGCCCGGAACGTCAGCATCGGCTCGCTGCGCGCCATGACCAAGCTCGGGCTGATCGACGGTACCGCGGAGGACCGGCTCGCTGCCGACTGGCGCCAGCGCATCGGCATCAGGACCCCCGACATGAACGACAACATTCTCACCCTCTCGGGCGGCAACCAGCAGAAGGCCCTGTTCGCGCGGGCGCTCGGCACGACGGCGCCGATCGTGCTGATGGATGATCCGATGCGCGGCGTGGACGTCGGCACCAAGCGGGAAGTCTACGCCATGATCCGCGCCGAAGCCGAAGCCGGCCGGACCTTCGTCTGGTACACGACCGAGATGGACGAGCTGCAGCATTGCGGCCACGTCTACGTCTTCCGCGAGGGCCGGATCGTCGCCGACCTGCCGCGCCACGCCGCGACCGAGGAAGCCGTGCTGCACGCTTCCTTCCAGGAATCGGCGTGAGGGCGCTGCCCCCCTGGCGCCGCCAGCTGCGCGAAGCCCTCCCCGGCCTGTCGCTCGTCGTCCTCCTCGCGGCCGTCTTCTGGCTTCAGCCCCGGACGATGAGCTATACCGGCCTCAATCTCATGCTCAATCTGGCGGTGCCGATCGCACTGGCGACCATCGCCCAGATGTGCGTGATCACCGTCAACGAGCTCGATCTCGGCATCGGCACCTATGTCGGCTTCGTCGCCTGCGTCGCCGCCACTTGGCTGGTCGATGCGCCGGTGCTGGGCATGGCCGCACTGGCGGGCGGCATCCTGGTCTATGTGGCCGTGGGTGCACTGATCCAGTTGCGCAACCTGCCCTCGATCGTCGTCACCCTCGGCATGTCCTTCGTCTGGCTCGGCCTGTCCGTGCTGGTCCTGCCCACTCCCGGCGGCAAGGCGCCCGAATGGGTGCGCTGGCTGATGACGCAGAAGCCGCCACTGGTTCCGCTGCCGATCATCGCCGCCGCGGTGATCGCGCTGCTCGCGCACCTGGCGCTGATGCGCACCGCCTATGGCGCCGTGCTGCGCGGGGCGGGCGGCAATCCCAAGGCCGTCGAGCGGGCGGGCTGGTCGCTCCTGACCGTGAAGATGGTGATGTTCGGGCTGGCTGGCTTTTTCGGCATGCTGGCGGGTCTCGCCCTCATCGGCCTCACCACCTCGGCCGACGCCAACATCGCGCTGCGCTACACGCTGCTGTCGATCGCCGGAGTCATCCTGGGCGGCGGTGAGTTCATCGGTGGCCGGGTGTCGCCGGCCGGGGCCGTGATCGGTGCCATGACCCTGACGCTCGCCGGCTCCTTCCTCTCCTTCCTGCGCATCCCGCCCGACTGGCAGATCGGCGCGCAGGGGGCGATCCTGATCATCGTCCTGGCGCTGCGGGTGCTGATCGACCGGCAGGGGCGCCGGGTATGAGGCGCCTGCTCGCCCAGCCCTGGCTGTGGGCCTGGCTCGCCGCACTGGCGACCTGGGCGGTCACGGGGCTGGTGACGGGCGGGATGGGCGCCGGCGAGGTGCTGACCGCCGCTTTCACCTTCGCCACCTTCTCGGTGATCGTGGCGCTCGGGCAGATGTTCGTCATCACCCTCGGGCCGGGCAATGTCGATCTGTCGATCCCCGCGACGATCACCCTCGCGGGTGCGGTCGCGACCAAGATCATGGACACGCAGGATAGCCTGATCCTGCCGGGCCTGCTGGTGGCGCTGCTGATCGGGGTGCTGGTCGGCTGCTTCAACTTCCTGTTGATCCTGGCCCTGCGCATCCCGCCAATCATCGCCACCCTGTCGTCGAGCTTCCTGGTCCAGTCGACCGCGATCGCGTTCGGGCGGGGGTTGCGGATCAAGCCGCCGCCGGCACTCGCCGACTTCACTACCGCGCAGCTGCACGGCGTCCCGGTGCTCGCCGTCTGCACCGCGCTGCTCACGGCGCTGATGGGCGTAGTCCTGCATCGCACCGTCTACGGTCGCTGGGTGACCGCCATCGGCCAGAACAGCCGCGCTGCCCACCTCGCCGGCGTCGACGTCTCCCGCACGCGCTTCCTCACCTATGTGCTGAGCGCCACCCTGGCCAGCCTGTGCGGCTATCTGCTGTCCGGCTTTTCCGGCGGCGCTTCGCTCAGCATGGGCGAGGAGTATCTGCTGACCTCGATCGCGGTCGTGGTCATCGGCGGCACCTCAGTCGCCGGCGGCTTCGCCAACGTCACCGGCCTCTGGGGTGCGGCGCTGTTTCTGTTCCTCACCGTCACCATGCTCAACACCTACGGCTTCGGCGCCGGCATCCGCTATCTCGCCACCGGGCTGATCATCATTGCGGTGATCGTCGCCGCGAGCGCGCGAAGATTGGGCCGCGCCTGACCTGGAGCCGCGCGCCGAGAGGGTCAATCCTTGGCGCGCTCCACATAGGAGCCGTCCTCGGTCATGATCACGACGCGTGTGCCGGCGGTGACGTGTGGCGGGACCATGGTGCGCACGCCGTTCGCCAGCATGGCGGGCTTGTAGGAGGAGGATGCCGTCTGGCCCTTGGTCACGGGCTCCGTGTCGGTGATCTCGAGCGTGACCCGCTGCGGCAGCTCGATCGCGATCGGCACGCCCTCGTGCAGGCTGAGCATGCAGGCCATGCCCTCCTGCAGATAGACCGACTGGTCGCCGATCACGTCCTTGGTCACCGTGACCTGCTCGTAGCTCTCCGGGTTCATGAAGTGGAACCCCGTCGTGTCCTCGTAGAGGAAAGTGTGCTCGGCCGACTCGACGAACGCGCGCTCCACCTGCTCGGTGGTGCGGTAGCGCTCCGAGATCTTGACCCCGTCGCTGATCCGCCGCAGGTCGAGCTGGGTGACGGGCGTGCCCTTGCCCGGATGGATGTTCTGCGCCGTGAGCACGACATAGAGCTTGCCGTCGAGATCGACGACGTTGCCCTTGCGCAGCGAGCTGGCAATGACCTTCGCCATGACGTTCCTTGCATGACCTGAGAGGGCGCGTTCGCGCCCGGCGGAAACCCGGCCGTGGCCATATACCGATTCACCACTCCCGGTCCAGCCGAGCGGCCGAGTTGACCCGCCCGCCCTGGTGGCGGCCGGACGTCCACGCCGACCGCCGGCCCTTCCTGCTCGGGCGCGGCCGCATCCAGACGGCGCTGCGCCGATGGCTCGAGGCCGAGGGCTTCATCGAGGTCGATCCCGCGATCCTGCAGGTGTCGCCGGGCAACGAGGCGCATCTGCACGCCTTCGCGACCGAGGCCCTGGCGGTCGACGGCACGCCATTGGGGCGGCTCTATCTCCACACCTCGCCCGAGTTCGCCTGCAAGAAGCTGCTCGCGGCCGGCGAGCGGCGGCTGTTCACCTTCGCCCACGTCTTCCGCAACCGCGAGCGGGGCACGCGGCACCATCCCGAGTTCACCATGCTCGAATGGTATCGCACCCACGAAGCCTACGAGGCTACGATCAGGGACGCTGTCGCTTTTCTGGCCGAGGCAGCAGAGGCGGCTGGCGCAAGCCGCCTGATGGCCGCGGGGCTCGAGACCGACCCCTTGGCCGAGCCGGAGCGGCTGACTTTGGCAGAGGCGTTCGATCGCTTCGCCGGGATCGATCTGCTTGCCACCGTCGAGGCGGGTGGCGGGACTGATCGCGATGGGCTGGCGGCGGGGCTGCGCAAGGCCGGGATCCGGATGGCGGGGGACGACAGCTGGTCCGATCTGTTCAGCCGCGTTCTGGTGGAGCGCATCGAGCCGCAGCTCGGCCGCGGCCGAGCGACCGTGCTTTACGAGTATCCGGTGGCCGAGGCGGCGCTCGCTCGGCCAAAGGCCACGGACCCACGCGTTGCCGAACGGTTCGAGCTCTATGCCTGCGGCGTCGAGCTGGCCAACGGCTTCGGCGAGCTGACCGACCCGGTCGAGCAGCGACGGCGGTTCGTGGCAGAGATGGACGAGAAGGAGCTCGTCTATGGCGAGCGCTATCCGCTGGACGAGGACTTCCTCGCCGCCCTCGCCCTGATGCCCCCCGCGAGCGGCGTGGCGCTGGGCTTCGACCGGCTGGTGATGCTGGCCACGGGAGCGCCCACCATCGACCATGTGCTGTGGGCACCGGTGGTGGTCAGCGCCAGCCCCGAGCGCGGCTGATGGCGGATGCGAACCGCTCTTGCCAAGCGCCGCCGTTCCCGCGCGGCTCGAAGGTCCGGCTGTCGCGTTCCGGGCTCGGCAGCATCGATCCGAGCCCGCGTGCGGCCAGGGCGGCACAGCCGAAGGCGGTAAGCTCGTCGAAGCCGCGGCGCACCACGGTCCGTCCGGTGGCATCGGCCAGGAACTGGGCGAAATAACTGCTGCGGGACAGGCCGCCGTCGATCGACAGACAGGCGGCCAGCGGCAGAAGCTCGGCCATCGCGACGATCACCTCGGCAGTACGCAAGGCGATGCCCTCGAGCATCGCCTGGCACAGATCCCAGCGCGTCGTGCCGCCGGTCATGCCGAGCCAAAGCGCCCCGGCGCTGCGATCCCAGTGCGGACAGGCAAGCCCCGACAGCGCCGGCACGAAGACGAGCCCGCGCTCGATCGCGGGCGCCGTGTCGAAACTGTCGAGCTCGACGGGATCGGCGAGCAGGCCGATCCGCATCGCCCACTCGACCGCCGCACCGGCATCGTACACTCCGCCGTCGACCGCGCGCTCCGTCGCCTCGCCGATCCGCCAGGCAACCGTCGGCAGGAGGCCACGCTCGGGGGCGCGGACAATTTCCGCGCCGGTGAGGGCGAGCGCGAAGGCGCCGGTGCCGAAGGTCACCTTGATGTCGCCGCGCGCCCGGCAGCCATGGCCGTAGAGCGCCGCCTGCTGGTCGACCATGGCGGCGGTGACCGGCGCATCGCCCAGCATGCCGAACGTGCCGACGGTCGGCCGGATCTCGGGCAGGCACTCCACCGGCACGCCGAAGAGGCGGCACAGCTCCTCGTCCCAGGTGCAGGTGGCGAGATCCATCAAGGAGGTGCGCGAGGCCGTCGTGACGTCGGTGGCGCATTCGCCAGTCAGCCGTTGCAGGAACCAGGCGTCGGTGGTGCCGAGTCGCAGGTTCCGCCGCGGGCCGATCTCGGCCAGCAGCCGGGCGAGCTTGGTCGCCGAGAAGTAAGTGTCGAGCGGCAAGCCGGCGCGCTCTAGCGTCACCGCCTCGGCCCCGGCGGCGCGTAGCCGCTCGACCACGTCGCCAGTCCGGTTGTCCTGCCAGACGATCACCGGTGACAGGGGCTCGCCGCTAACGCCGTCCCAGGCGAGGCAGCTCTCGCCCTGATTGGCGAGCCCGTACGCCTGCACCTTGCCGGCGGCCTCCGCGCAGGCGCGCGCATTGGCCAACAGCTCGAGCGGGTCGTGCTCGACCCAGCCCGGACGCGGATGGTGCTGGGCGTGACGAACGGCGTGGCGGATCTCCGCTGCGCCGTCCGCGACCACCAGCACGCGCGTGCTGGTGGTCCCCTGGTCGATGGCGGCGACACGCATGGGTCGCCGCCCGGCTCAGTGCGCCGCTTCGCCGACCGCCCGCTCGGCCGCACGGATCTCCGCCTGGCGGCGGGCGATCATGTCGCCGATCGGCGGGCCCTGGAACCGCTTCCGCTCGAAGCCGAACCAAATCACCAGGAGCAGGATCAGCAGGCCGACCGCATAGCTGATCAGGATGTCGAACGGCGGCTGGATGCCGGCATAGACCACGAGCACGGTGCCGATCAGCGCCAGGATGGCCACCGGCTTGGAGAAGATGCCGAGCCGGAACGGGCCGAACTCGTTCCAGGTCTTGCCTTCGGCGACCATGCCCGCGGCGATCGGGAAGGCGTAGGAGACGTAGAGGAACATGGCGCAGCCGGCGGCCAGGGCGGCGAAGGCGGGCGAGTACAGCGTCGCCGCCACCGACAGGACGGCGCTGGTCCAGATCGCCGCCACCGGCGTGCGATGGGTCGGGCTCACCTTCTTGAGCCAGTTCGATGCGGGCAGGCCGCCGTCGCGCGAGAAGGCGAACACCATGCGCGAGATCGAGGTCAGGCCGGCCAGCGCGCAGCAGTAGTTGGCGACCACGATGCCGATCGCGAGCAGATCCTTGATGATCTTCGGCGCCGGCAGGTTGTTGAACAGGTTGAACCAGGAGTTGGCACCGTCCTTCGCCGCCACTGCCAAGTCCGGAATGGCCAGGATGAACGAGATCGCCATCACCAGACCGAAGGCGCCCGACCAGAAGATCGAGTGCAGGATGCCGCGCGGCACCTGGCGCCGGGCGTCGATCGTCTCTTCGGAGGTGTGGGCCGAGGCGTCGAAGCCGGTGATAGTGTAGACCGGGTAGAGCAGGCCGACCAGGAATGCCACCAGCGCGGTGCGCGGCTCAACATAGAACCCGCCGCCGGCGTCGCCGGTGTTGTTGATGAACTGGGTCAGGCGCGAGAGATCCCAGGTGGCGCCCCAGGCGAGGAAGACGAGCGTCAGCAGGACCGCAACGACCAGGATCAGATAGCCGGAGAAGTCGGTGATCGCGGTCGTGGTCCTGATGCCGTAGTGGTTGAACAGGGCCTGGGTGAAGGTGATCAGCGAGACGGCGATCACCTGCTCCTGATAGCCCCAGGCCGACACGTCCATCCCCAGCACGCCGACCAGGACGAGATCGCGGAACAGCAGGTAGACGCCGACATTGACCGAGGCCACGACGAAGACCAGGCCCAGCATGTTGATCCAGGCGCAGACCCAGCCGTAGCCGCGGCCGCCGAGGATCGAGGCCCAGTGGTAGAGCCCGCCGGCCGTCGGGTAGGCGGAGGCGATCTGGGCCATGGCGAGGCCGACGATCAGCGCGAACAGGCTGCCGATCACCCAGCCGACCACGACCGAGAACGGGCCGCCGGCGGAGAACGCGACCGGAAAGGCGGTGATGCCGCCGGCGAGGATGCAGATGATCGAGAACGAGATCGCGAAGTTGGAGAAGCCGTGCATCCGGCGCGCCAGCTCCTGGGCGTAACCCATCTGGTGCAGGACCTTCACGTCCTCGTCGATGATGTGGCGCTCGCCGCTCCCGGCCATTCCTCGTTCTCCCACAGGTCGTTATCCGGCTTGGTCGCCCGGTCGGACTTCCGTTCGAACCGACTGTAGTAGAAGGGTCACGATCCTGCGAGCGCGGCTTCCGGAGATTGGGTGAGGCGAACTTCAACCTGACGTGTCGCGGCCGGGATCGCCAGCGCCCGGAGCGGGACCAAGATGCGACGTTCCGGCAATAGCCGCACATGTCGCCGCCATACCGTCCGACCGTCGGCTTGAACCGAAAGCTCGCCAGCCGCGGGAGTCGAAACCCGGATTTGCAGGCTGTCGAGTGCCGGGTCGCCGAGCGGCAAGGCCAATCGCTGCGGCACGACGAGCTTCAGGCCTCGCCCTCGCACGACCGGCAGTAGGTCCTGCGTGCCGCTCAGACGGCCGGCGAGATCGGCCGCGACGGCCGCGCCGATGCGACGCCCCTCGCGGAAGGACCAGCCGGCCGTCTCGACCGGTCGCAGCAGGTTGCCTGCGGCAAACCAGGCGGGGTCCGAGCAGCGCCCGTGCTGATCGACCACAGGACCGCCGCTGCCTGGATCGATCTCCAGATGAGCCATGCGGGCGAGCGTCGCCTCGGGCACGAAGCGGCCGGTCAACAGGACCCCGTCGCACGGGACGAGCTGCTGGCGCCCGTCGAGCCGAGCTACGCGAATCGCCTCGACCCGCGGTTGGCCGACGATCTCGGCGAGAGCAGCACCATAGTGCACCGGTATGCCGAGCAGGCGCGGGAGCGCGAGCAGCCGGGCCCGCGCAGTCGGTCCAGATGCCTCCTCGAGCATGGCCACCGGGCGGATGCCGGCCGAGCGGCAGGTCAGCAGGGCGGACAGCGCCACCAGCTCCGTGCCGACGATCACCGGCCGCTCGAATGGAAGCAGCCCCTGCAGATGGATCATGGCCTGCAGGGTGCCGGTGGTGATCACCCCGAGCGGCCGGTCGCCGGAGATCAGCCGGGCGTGACGCGAACTCTCGCGTACGCCCGTGGCGAGGATGGCGCGACGGGCGCCGATCTCCCCGATACCCTGCGAACCGGCGACCGTCAGCCCGCCGCCCGGAGCGATGGAAACCACCGTCGTGCCGCAGCGAATGGCGGCGCCGGCATCACGCACCTGGGCGGCGAGGCGCCGGGCGTAGGCGGGGCCGGTGAGCACGCGGCGGAGCTCGCGCATGCCGAACGGCGAATGGGCACAGTGGCGCGGCACCCCGCCGGGCTCCGCCTCGCGCTCGACCAGAAGCACCCGGCGGACTCCCTGCCGACGCAGCTCCAGGGCGGCGCCGAGCCCGGCCGGGCCGGCGCCGACGATCACCACGTCGAACACTTCGGGCTCAGCCACGGCTCGCCACGGCGAGCGGGACGGCCAGCCGGCCCTCTGTCATGCGGGCCAGCTCGGCGCCGCAGTAGAAGCCCTGACAGCGGCCCATCGCAGCGCGGGTGCGCCGCTTCAGCCCGCCCAGGTCGCGCGCGGGCAAAGGGCCGCACAACGCGGCCTCGATCTCCCGCCGGGTCACGAGCTCGCAGTGACAGACCATGTCGCCGTGATCAGGCCGCTGCCAGTCGCGCGGCTGATCATCGGCGAGGTTCGGCAGGTGGGGCCAGATTCGCGGCTCTCGGACGTCGAGGCCCAGAAGCCGAGCAGCGTGAGCGGCGAGACCGAGCGCCGCGGTGAGCCCGGTCGAGCGGATGCCGCCGATCGTCAGCCAGTGGCGGTCGGGCTCGTGCCGCAGGCGGTACTCCTTGCGCTCGGTCGCCGGCCGCAGGCCGGCATAGGTCGCGGTGACCGGCATGGCCGCCAATGCCGGCAGCATCGCTACCGCCCGCTCGACCAGCGCGCGGAGCGTACCGTGCTCGACGGTCGCCCGCTCGCGGTCGTCCTGCTCCTCGGCGGTCGGGCCGACCAGCAGGTTGCCGAAGACCGTGCGGACCAGGACGACGCCCTTGGTTCGCTCGCCGGGCACCGGCAGAATGGTCGTACGCAGGAGTGCCGCGGCCGGCTTGTCGAAGACGACGAACTGCCCTTTGCGCGGCAGGATCCGCATGGCCGCATCGCCCAGGAGCCGCTCCTCGAGCCGGTCGCCGAACAGGCCGGCGCAGTTGATTACCCATCCCGCAGCGACCGGCCCGGCGGTGGTGCCCAACGCCCAAGCCCCGCTCGCGAACACGCCCCCGGTGACCTCGGCGTCGAACCGGACGGCAGCGCCGTGTGCCACGGCCTGGTGCAGATAGGCGAGTGGCGCCGACCAGGGATCGATCACATGTTCGCCCGGCACCAACAGGGCTCCCCAGCAATCGGGCGACAGTCGCGGCTCACGGGCGAGCAATTCTGCCCGATCGATACGCCGCACCTCATCGACACCATTGCCGCGCGCCTGCGCCTCGATGCCATCGAGGCGCGCGAGATCAGCCTCGCTCCAGGCCACCACAGCAGCCCCGGTCACCAGCAACGGCAAGCCGAGACGTTCGCGGATCGCGACATATTCGGCATAGCCCTCGCGCATGCAGGCGAGCTCGAGGCTCCCGGGCGGCGCATCGAAGCCGGTGTGCAGGATGGCGCTGTTGGCCTTGCTGGCGCCAGTCAGGATGTCCGGCCCGCGCTCGAGCAGGATGGTCCGCCGGCCGGCGAGCGCCAGACGTCGTGCCACCGCGCAGCCGACCACGCCGCCGCCGACTACCGCCACGTCGAAGGAGGATTCGGCACAGATCGCTGCCGTCAGGGCTCCCGCTCCCAGGTCCGCCGCAGCCGCTCGCCGATCATGCAGTCGGTCGCTCCGGCTGTGTTGCCCGCCGCGACGGGCACGATCAAGGGCGTGTCGGCCGCGATCTCCAGGACGAGCTTGCGCCGGATCGACTCCAACAGTTGATCGGGCGCGATGACCGGCAGCACGAAGGCGCCCGGACCACCGACGACACAGTCCCGATAGTAGGTCGCGAGCTCACTGCCACCGAACGCCTGGTACAATGGCACGTCTATCTGGATCGGCAGGCCGTTGACGACGATCCCCTCCCCCAATACGGCGTCGCGGGCGCCGGTGACCGGCGGCCCGGCATTGTTGGCGCCGTCGCCCGAGACGTCGATCACGCGTCGCAGCCCCTCGAAGCCGTTGCCTTCGAACAGGCGCGCGGCGTAGGCGAGCGCGCCCGAGATCGAGGTGCCGCGGAACCTTGCCGGAGGCGCCTCCGAGAGGCCGGCCGCGAAATCCTCGGTATCGGCCGCGGTCTCGAGCAGCGCCCAGGGCACGGTGACCCGCTGCAAGCCCGGCCCCGCCCATTCGACATAGGTGGCGGCGATCCGGCCGTATGGACCCGAGCGGATGGCGGCGCCGACCTCCGGATGGAGCAGCGCCTCGACGTAACCGCGGCGCTGCAGCGCCTGCTCCCCCTGATCCATGGAGCCGGACACGTCCACGGCCAGCACGAGCTCGAGATCGACGGGCAGGGCGGCCGCCGGCACCGCGGCGGTCAGCAGCGGCAGCAGGGCCAGGACGATCGGGCGCATGGCTCGCTCCCCGAATCTGCGGCCCCGACAGCATGACGGCGACCGCGCCGCCGGCCAAGGCACGTTAGGGCGAGGGGCTCAGATCTGACCGAGGGTGCGGATGCGCGCCCTGGGATGAATCTCGTGGTGCGAGAGGACCGTGGTCGCGGGCCGGACGCGCTCGACGACGGAGCGGACGAACGGCCGGATGGCCGGGCTCGTCACCAGGGCGGGCAGCTCGCCACGCACGGCCAGCGCCTCGAGCGCCTCCTGCAGCTCGCGCACGAAGCGCTGCAGCTCGCTGGGCGCCATCGCCAGCTGGCGCTCGTCGCCCTGGCCGACCACGGCATCGGCAAACGCCTGCTCCCACTCGGCCGAAAGAGCGAGGAGAGGGATGAAGCCGCCCTCGCCGGTGCTGGCGGTGCTGATCTGGCGGGCGAGGCGGGCGCGGACATGCTCGGTGATCAGGGTGGTGCTCTGCGTGATCGCCAGCGCCTCGGCGATGGCCTCGAGGATGCGCGCCAGGTCGCGAATCGAGACCCGCTCGGCCAGGAGACCCTGCAGCACGCGTTGGATGCCGGCCGTGGTGATGCGCGCCGGCACCAGCTCGCCCATGAGCTTCTGATACTCGGGCGGCAGGTCGGCCAGGAGCTTCTGGGTCTCGGCGTAGGTCAGGAGGTCGGCGAGATTGTCGCGGACGATCTCGGTGAGGTGGGTGGTGATGACGGTGGCGGGGTCGACCACGGTCAGGCCCTGTGCCAGCGCCTCGTCGCGCAGGGCCGGCTGGATCCAGGTTGCGGCAAGCCCGAAGGTCGGCTCGGTCGTGCTCTCGCCCGGCAGCGCGATCGGCCGCCCCTGCGGGTCCATCACCAGGAGCATGCCGGCGCGGACCTCGCCCCGGCCGGCCTCGAGCTCCTTGAGCCGTACCACATAGGTGTTCGCGGGCAGCTGGATGTTGTCCTGGATCCGTACCGACGGCATGACGAAACCGAGCTCGGCGGCGAGCTGCCGGCGCAGAGCCTTGATCTGTTGCGGCAGGCGCTGGCCGCGCTCCTCGCCGATCAGCGCGAGCAGGCCGTAGCCCAGCTCGAGCCGCACCGGGTCCATGGCGAGAGCGGTGGTCACCGGCTCGTCCGCGACCGCAGCCGCCGGCGGCTCCGTGTCGCCCGTGCCGGCGTCCGCGGCTCGGCGCGAGCCTGCGCGCCAAGCCAGTGCCCCGGCCGAACCGCCCAGCAGCAGGAAGGGCAGGGCGGGCAGGCCGGGCAGGATAGCCAGGGCCAGCAGGAGAGCCGCGGTCACGCCGAGGGCGCGCGGAAAGGCACCCAGCTGGCCGAACACGGCGACGTCGGCGCGACCGGTCACGCCGGCTTTGGAGACCAGCAGGCCGGCGGCCGTCGAGGTGATCAGACCGGGGATCTGCGACACCAGCCCGTCACCGATCGTCAAGAGGGTATAGGTATGCGCCGCCTCGCCCAGCGAGACGCCCATCTGGACGACGCCGATCAGCAGGCCGCCGACCAGGTTGATGCCGGTGATCAGCAGGCCGGCCACGGCGTCGCCGCGCACGAACTTGGCGGCGCCGTCCATCGCACCGAAGAAGGCGCTCTCGGCTTCCAGCGTGCGGCGGCGCTCGCGGGCGGCCGCCTCGTCGATCAGCCCGGCCGAGAGGTCGGCATCGATCGCCATCTGCTTGCCGGGCATCGCGTCGAGCGAGAACCGGGCGGCGACCTCGGCGATGCGGCCGGAGCCCTTGGTGATGACGACGAAGTTCACGATCACCAGGATCGCGAACACGATCACGCCGATCACCACGCTGCCCTGCATGATGAAGCGGCCGAAGGCCTCGATCACGTGGCCCGCGGCGTCCGCGCCCTCGTGGCCGTGGGCGAGGATCAGCCGCGTCGACGCGAGGTTCAGGGCGAGCCGCAGGATGGTGGCGATGAGCAGCACGGTCGGGAAGGCGCTGAACTCGAGCGGCTTCTCGATGAACAGGGAGGTGAGCAGGATCAACACCGCGAGCGTGATCGAGACCGCAAGGCAGAGGTCCAGCAGCAGGCTGGGCAGCGGCAGGATGAGCACGACCAGGATCGCGAGCACCGCGATCCCGAGCAGCACGTCGCCCTGGCGCAGCGCCAGATGCAGGCGCGGCCAAACCCCCTGCAACGTGGCGGCGACCGTCATCAGGCGGCCCACTCGCCCGGTGGCGGCACCGGGACGCCGGCCTCGGCGATCTCGCGCAGCTTGTTGCGCAGGGTGCGAATGGAGATGCCGAGGATCGTCGCCGCATGGGTGCGGTTGCCCAGGGTGTGGCGCAGCGTATCGACGATCATCTGGCGCTCGACCTCGGCCATCGTCCGCCCGACCAGCGCGCCGCCGGCAGGCATGTCGGGTCCGGTAGCGGGCACGGCCTGCGGGTCGAGATCCGCGACCTCGATCCTGGCGCCATGGGCAAGCACCACGGCACGGTGGATGCAGTTCTCGAGCTCGCGGACATTGCCGCGCCAGGGCATGCCGCGCAGACGCAAGAGGGCCGCATCGCTCAACGACCGGTCCGGCAGGCCGTTGAGACGGGCGAGGCGGGTGGCGAAGCTACGGGCCAGCGATTCGATGTCGGCCGGGCGCTCCCGTAGCGGCGGCAGGCGCAGCGCCAGCACGTCGAGCCGGAACAGGAGATCCGCACGAAACCTGCCGGCGGCGACCTCCTGCTCGAGGTCGCGGTTGCTGGTCGCGATCAGGCGCAGGTCGACGGGCACGGCACGCTCGCCGCCGACCCGGTCGATCTCGCGCTCCTGGATCGCGCGCAGCAGCTTGGCCTGCAGCCGGGGCTCCATCTCGCTGATCTCGTCGAGCAGCAGGGTTCCGCCGCTGGCTTCCTCGAACCGGCCGACGCGCCGGGCTACCGCCCCGGTGAAGGCGCCTCTCTCGTGGCCGAACAGCTCGGACTCCAGCAGATGGTCGGGGATCGCGGCGCAGTTGACGGCGACAAATGGCCCCTCGGCGCGACGGCTGTGCCGATGCACGAGCCGGGCCAGCATCTCCTTGCCGGTGCCGCTCTCGCCGGTGATCAGCACGCAGGCCTCGGCGGCAGCATAGCGCCGGGCGTGCGCCACGACCTCGGCCATCCGAGGGTCGACGCAGACCAGCTCGTGCTGCTCCTGCCCGACGGCGGCCAGGATGGCAGCGATCAGCTCGGCTTCGGGCGGGAAGGGCAGGAACTCGCAGGCGCCGGCCTTGATCGCCGCGGCCGCCTGCCCGGGCGTGCAATCCACGGCATAGGCCACCACCGGCAGGAAGAACCGCTCCGTGCGCAGCCTCTGCAGCGCCAAATCGATGCGGTCGGCAGCATCCAGCATCAGCAGGTCCGCACCCGTGCCGGCCCGCAGTTGTCCCAGCGCCGCGTCCAGGCTCGCCACGTGGCGCACCGCGGCCCCACGCGCGGCTGCCAGACGCGCCGCAGCGGCGATCTCCGGTCCGGCCCCGCCGACCAGCAACAGCCTCATCCGCGCACCCGCCCCGGCAACGTCAATCGCCCTTGACGATCTCGGTCATGGTGATGCCGAGATGGTCGTCGACGACCAGCACCTCGCCGCGGGCGACAAGCCGGTTGTTGACGTAGATCTCCACCGGCTCGCCGACCTTGCGGTCGAGCTCGACCACCGCGCCGCGGCCGAGCCGCAGCAGCTGGCTCACCGGCATGGTGGTCTTGCCCAGCACGGCCGAAAGCTGCACCGGAATGTCGTAGACGGCGCTGAGCTGCTCCACGGTCGGCTGGCCCGGCACCGAGACCGGCAGCTCGCCGCCGGCGGGTCCGATCGCGGGGTCATGGCTCATCATCGAAGCCTCCTTGCTGCATATCCACATGGGGCCTGCCGCTCGTCCGCAAGGAGTCGAGCAATGCCGCCACCTGCTGCTCGACCTCGGCCGGATCGCGCTCCAGCCACCCATCCGGCCAGGCGAGCCGGAGGGCGCCGTCGACCAGCCGATCGTCCACCTCCAGCTCCAGGGTGCCGGCAAAGCCGGCGCGGGCCTGGACGTCGGCGAGCACGGGACGCAGGCACTCGATCGTCGTCGACGGCCCGGACAGCCGCGCCGTCGGCGCATCGAGACCGGCGAGCATGGCCTCGGCCAGCATCGCGAGGCCCGCCGAATCGCGTGCGGTTGGGCCGAGCGCCTTGGCCACCGCTGCCGCGAGAGTGACAAGTCGGGCAACCGCGTCCTTCTCCTCTGTCGCGCGGCGGCCAACCGCCGTCGCCAGCGCCTCGGCCGCGTGAGCCACGGCAGCGGCTTGACGCGCCCCTGGAGACTCGGCCGCGGCCAAGCGGGCTTCTCGGCGGCCGCGCTCTACCAGGCCGCCGGCCATCCGGGCGAGGTCCACTTCATCGAAGCAGAGCGCCGGCGCCATCGGCACGGCTGAATCGGCCTCGCCGCCGGCGGCCAATCGAGAGGGCAGCCAGGGGCGCGGGGTAATGACCGGCCTGTGGGTCCGCTCAGTAAACCAGCTCGTCATCTTTCCCATCCGCGAGCACGATCTCGCCCGAGGCGGCCAGCTCCTTGGCCATGTTGACGAGGAACTGCTGCGCCTCCTCGACATCGCGCAGGCGCACGGGACCCATCGCCTGCATGTCGTCGCGCATGATCTTCGCCGCGCGTTCGGACATGTTCTTGAGGAACAGATCCCGCAACGCTTCGCTGGCACCCTTCAGCGACACTGCGATCCGGTCGTTGCCGGCGGAGCGGACCAGCGTCTGGATGCCCGGCCCATCCAGTTTGGCGAGATCCTCGAAGGTAAACATCAGCGCCTTGATCCGGTCGGCCGCTTCCTTGTTGCGCTCCTCCAGCGCGCTGATGAACCGACCCTCCGTTGCCCGGTCGAAGTAGTTGAAGATCTCGGCCATCAGCTCGTGGTTGTCCCGACGATTGCTCCGGGCGAGGTTGTTCATGAATTCCGCGCGAAGGGTTCGTTCGACGTCGGCGACGATCTCGCCCTGGACGACCTCCATGCGCAGCATGCGGATCACGACCTCGGTGGCGAAGTCGTCCGGAAGATGGGTCAGGACGCGGGCGGCATGGGCGGCATCGATCCGGGTCAGGACCACCGCTGCCGTCTGCGGGTACTCGTTCTTCAGGTAGGAGGCGAGCACAGCCTCGTTGACATGGGCAAGCTTGTCCCAGACGGTCCGGCCGACCGGCCCGCGGATCTCCTGCATGATCGCCTCGGCCCGCCCGGGGTCCAGAGCGCGCAGGAGGAGCTTCTCGGTGGCGTCGAAGCCGCCCACCACGCCGCCATTGCGCAGCAGCCGGTCGCTGAACTCGCGCAGCAGCTCCTCGACCACGCCGGCTTCCACCCGCCCGATCACGGCCATGGTCTGCGAGATCTCCATGACCTCGTGGTGGTCGAGCAGGCCGAACAGGCGGGTGACGTCGGCCTCGGACAGGGCCAGCATCATGATCGACGCCTTCTCCGTCCCGGTCAGCCGCTCGAGGCTCTCGATGACGCTCATCGCCGGTCCCTAGCCGTCGCGCAGCCAGCTGCGCACCACCCGCACGGCATCCTCGGGATTGGCGTCGATCGCCCGCGTCACCTGGCCCAGCAACGAGGCGTGCACGGGTCCGCGCACCTGCTTGAGGTCGACCATCGCATCGGCCTCGCCCGCAGGCGCCGCACCCTCGTGGCCGAGCCTCGGCGGCGAGGGGTCGGCCGGCACCGCCTCGCGCACCACGACCGGATTGCCGGAGCGGTCGACGCCGATCGTGGTGCCCGTGGCGCCGTGGACCAGCAGCGGCGTGCCGTCGGCACCGAGCACCACGGCGGTGGCACCCGGCGCCGCGATGGACGACGGGCTTGCGACCGCGAGCAGGCGACGCATCGCCGGCCGGACCCCGAAGAACAGCACGGCCAATGTCAGCAGGCTCAGCACGCCGAGCTCGACGAGGCGACCCTCCTCGATCAACAAGCCGTCGAGCCATCCGGGCTCCGGCTCGGCTGGAATCGCCGCGGTGCGGTCCGCGAAGGGGCGGCTGACCACCTCGACGACGTCGCCACGGCTCTCGTCGACGCCGGCGGCGCTGCGCACCAGGGCCGCGAGCTGTGCCAGCTCTTCCGCCGCGCGTGGCTCGAAGCCGACGCTGCCGTCGGCCTGCGGCCGCCGGATTCCGTCCACCTGAACGGCAATCGACAGGCGGCGCACGGACGCGCCGTGCTTGGTCTGATTTCTCACCGTGCGGGAGATCTCGTAGTTGAGCGTCTCCTCGCTTTTCTTGCTCTTGTCGCTCGTCGCCGCCGCGGTCGAAGCGGCGGTGCGTTCCGTGGGCAGGTTGCCGGCGGCGCCAACCTGATCGCTCGGCTGCGCCTCCTGCGAGTCGGTCGCCTCCTCCGTGGTCTGGCTGCTACGGAGCACCTGACTCTGCGGGTCGTAAGTCTCGGCCGTCGTCGCGACCTCGTCAAAGTCCAAGTCGATGCTGACCGCCGCATCGACGAGGCCGGGTCCGACCGAGCGCTCGAGGAGCTGCACGATCTTGCCGCGCAGCCGATCCTCCAAGGCAGAGCGGTAGGACTCGCCGTCGCCGCCGGCCAGGGGGTCGGCGCCGGGCTCGGCCGGTTCCGCCAGGAGAGCGCCGTCGCCATCGAGCAGCGCCACGCCCGACGGCTTGAGGCCAGGGACCGCCGCGGCAACCAGCTGACGCACGCCCGCGATCTGGCGCGGCTCCAGCTTGCCGCCGCCCCGGAGCGTCAGCACGACCGAGGCGCTCGCCGTGACATCGCTGCGCCCGAACAACGAGCGCTCGGGTGCCACGATATGCACCCGAGCCGCACGAACACCGCGCAACGTGGCGATCGTGCGAGCGAGCTCGCCCTCGACCGCGCGCCGCAGATTGACGTTGGCGAGAAAGTCCGTGGTGGTGAACGGGTTGGCGCCATCGAGCAGCTCGTAGCCGACGGTGCCGCCGACCGGCATGCCTTCCTCGGCCAGTGCCATGCGCAGCCGCAAGGCATCGCCCTCCGGCACCATCACCGCGTCGCCGGACGGACTCAGCCGGTAAGGCACGCCCATGCTGTCGAGCCGGCCGACCAGCTCCTGCGCATCGCTCAGCGCGAGGCCAGCGAACAGCAGAGTGTAGCGATCTTCGGCCGCGCGGCCGATGACGTAGGCGAAGAAGCCGAGCATGAGAGCTGCGACAGCCCCAAGCGCGACGATCCTTGCCGGCCCGAGTGTGCGCAGGAGCTGCACCCAAGGGGACGCGGCGAGGCCCGACGGGGCCGCCATGGGCACGGCGCCGCTGCCCTCGACGATCGCGGTCCTCTGCTCCATGCGCTCCAGCCACACGCCAGCGATGCGGACTGGAGCGGAGACTAGGCGGGCAGGGTGAAGGAGCGGTTAACCCTGCCCGGTGCGTTCGGCGCGTCGCGGCGTCGCGATCAGGCCTTGCCCTGGCGGAACTGCTGCAGCCGGGTCACCCGCAGCGCACCGGGGCCATGTCGATCGATCGATTGCGCCCATGCGGCATATTCCTCGGCGGACAGGGAATATCGCCGACAGGCATCCTCGAGCTCGATCACACCCGACTGGACTGCCGCGACCACCTGAGCCTTGCGCCGCGCCACCCAGCGCCGCGTGTCGGGCGGCGGCAGATCGGCCAGCGACAAAGGGCGGCCGCGTCCGGACGAGGATGTTCTCCCTCTCCCGCGATAGTGTGGCATCCGGCATCTCCGACCGAAGCAGACTGACCCAGCGAGAACAACGCGACGGACAATCTAGGACACTCTCACTTAAGCAAGCACTAAACCTTGAGCGCGCGACTTGCCTAAGCGAGTTTTACCATACTAACGCACTCTCTAGTACGTCTAGCTCTTTCAACTGGTCATCCGAATCAACTCTTCCAACATTTGATCCGTCGTGTTGATGATCTTGGCGTTGGCGGAATAGGCGCGCTGCGTCACGATCATCTTGGTGAACTCCTCCGCCAGATCGACATTGGCCGCCTCGAGCGCCGAGGGCGCCACCACACCCGCGCCGCCCATGCCGGCCTCGCGCAGATTGAACTCTCCCGAGCCGTCGGTCTGGGCGAACACGTTGCCGGAGCGGGGATCGAGCGCCGCCGGATTGGCGAAGGTCGCGATGGGCAGGCGGTACAGCCTGCGCTCCTCGCCGTTGGTGAACGAGGCGGTAACGTAGCCCTCGGCGTCGATGCTGACTGCGCTGAGCTCGCCGACCTCGGCACCGTTCTGATTGACGAATGCGACGTTGGTCGGGCTCGCGAACTGGCTGACGCCATCCACGCCGCCCGGGGCACCGAAGTCGAAGGCGAGGCTGCTCGGTGCCGCGCCGTCGGCGGGCGCCCATTGCACGTCCACCGGTCCGTTGGCGGCTCCGGAAACCACCGGGACCAGGGACACCGTCGCCAGCGAGCCGTCACCGTTGAAGGTGAGCGTGCCGCTCGCCAGAAGGCCGTTGACATGAACGCCGGCATCGACGTCACCCGCGTCGGCGCCGACCTCCACCGCCCAACTATTGGCAGCGCCGGTCCGCAGGAAGGACAAGGTGAGGTCGTGACCGCGGCCGAGGCTGTCGTAGACCTGCACGTCGCGACTGAATGTAGGCTGAACCCCGGCAGTACCCCCGCTCGCCGCCCAGGCGGCAAGGTCGCCCCCGGCATAGGCGCCGGCATAGGGTGTCGCGTCCGCGTCGAGGTTGGCGCCGATCTCGACCCGCGTCGTCGCCGCGGCCAGGCCATTGATGCTGCGGGTGTTCACGTTCTCCAAGGCGTTGACGTCGACGACCTGCTCGTTGGCGTCGAGCGCCCAGCCCTGAAGGTAGTAGCCGGAGGTGGTGCGCAGATCGCCCTGATAGTCGGGCGAGAAGGAGCCGGCGCGGGTGTAGACCTGCTCGCCCTGGCCGTCCGGCGGCGCATTGACCACGAAGAATCCGGCACCGGAGATGGCGACGTCGGTCGGCGACGCGCTGCTCTGGATCAGGCCCTGCGTGGCGACTGTGTAGAAGCTCTGCGCTCGGACGCCGCCCGGGCTGTAGGCGGAGCTGCCGCGACTGCGGGTGACCATGTTCTCGAACTGCGCCAGCGCCCCCTTGTAGGCGGTGGTGTTCACGTTGGCGATGTTGTCGGAGATCATGCCCATCGCGCGGCTCTGCGCGTTGAGGCCCGACACGCCGGAAAACAGGGAACCGAAGAGGCTCATTGGCTCGCTCCCGAGATTGACCTGATCGTGCTCACGCGGGCGCCGGCGCCCGAACCGTGCTGAGGTCGCTGAACGGCACCTTGGCGCCGGCGACGATGAGGAAGACGGCGCCGGATTCAGGCTCGATCGCCTCGACGGTCCCGGCGAGATACTGCTCGGCCGTCACGGCGGTGCCGTCGGCGCCTGCCGCCTCCACGCGAACCTGATAGGTGCCCGCGGCCATGCGGTTGCCGGACCCGTCGAGCCCGTCCCATTGCAGCGCATTCTCGCCGGCAGCGGTGCCGGCCGGCAGGGTGCGGACGATGTGGCCGCCGGAATCGATGACGGTCGCGGTTGCGTGGCTCGCAGCTTCCGGCAGGCGGTAGCGGATGGTCGCGTCGCCGCTCGAGCCAAGGCCCACCTTGTCGGTCGCCACCACGGCCTCGCGGCCGAGCATGCTCATGGCCGAACTCGTGCCGCTGGCCTCGATCAGACCGCCCAACTCCTTCAATTTGTCGTTGGTCTTGATCGCCTGCTCGACCGACGCGAACTGCACCAGTTGCGAGGTGAACGCGTTGGCATCCATCGGTGCCAGCGGATCCTGGTTCTGAAGCTGGGTCGTGAGCAGCTTCAGGAAGTTGTCGAAGTTCGCGGCGAGGCTCTGCCCCGCGGCCTGAACGCCGCCAGTGCTGCCGCTGGTCACTGCGCTCACCGCCATGTGGCTCTCCTCGCTTCTGGATGGCCCGCCATGTCACACCTGCAGATCCAGTAGCCCGTGCCGGCTGCGCGGCGTGGCGGCGCCGGCAGCAGGCTCGCCGCGCGTCGCCGCTCCGCCCGCCGCGGCTCGGCCGCTGCGCTCGGACCAGGGCGTGCCGCCCGGCTGGTCGCGCAAGGTGAAGCCGAGACCGCCCTGGGAAACCGTGAAGCCCGCCGAGCCGAGCAGGTCGCCGACCGTGCGTGCATCACGCTGCAACAGCTGCAGCGTCTCGGGCCGGTCGACGGTGAAGGTCGCCGACGCAACCCCATCATCGTCGAGCCGCAGCGAGACCTCTACCCGACCCAGGTCCGCCGGCTCGAGGTCGATGCGCAGGCTGCTGGAATCGCCCGCCTCACCCCGGACGAGCCGCGCGCTGACCACCCGACCATGATGGTCCGGCGCGGCGAGCGTCACTCGAGGCGTCGCCTGCTCGGCAGAATCCACTGGGCTAGAGCCCAATGGTTGAGCCTGTTGTGCGGACTGGTTCGGCGCGGCCTGGATTGGTGCGACGTCTATCCGCTTCGGCCGATCGGGCCTGGCCGCCTCGAGCTCGGGCGCTGCGGGCTCCGATCGTGCCGCGACCGCGACGGCCCCCGGCGCCGGTGGTTCAGCGCCGGTCGCCTCTGGTGGACCGTCCACACGCGCGATGGGGGCGGGCCGCGCCGGGCGTCGCGTTCCGTCCGTCGGGGCTGATGCTCCCGCACCCGATCTCGGCTGCGGAGGCTTCACGGGGCACGGGGCCGCCACCGCCTCCATCTGGGTCGCCGGTAGCAGCACCTCGGTCGTGGGCGTCTGCGGGGGATTCTCGACGGCCGGAGGCGGGACCTGCGCCGGCGGGGCCGCCGGCTCGCCGAGTGGCGCTTGTCCCGCCGATGCCAGGGGGGCAGTCGCGGGAGCGAGTTGCAGCGTGAGCGCAGAGTTGGTTGATTCGGCTTGCGCCGGGGCCGCGGAGGTGACGTCGGCCGACAGCGCAGCGGGCCGCAGCAGGCCGGCGAGGAGCGCCAGGAACGGGTCGTCGGCATCCGCGGCCGAGGTCGGGCGGGGCGCACCATCGCCGGCGCCGGTCGGTGTGGTCAGAAGGGGGGCAAGGGGCTCCATGGCCGGCATCTTTGCAACGGCCATGCCAGCGCCAAGAACCCACGCCACGCCGCCACTCTACCCGCCCGATGGCTGGATTCGGCTCGGCAAAAAAGTCCTGGCCGGCAGATCTTGCCGGGTCAGTCTTCCCGGTAGACCCGCTCGCGGCGTTCGTGGCGTTCCTGCGCCTCGATGCTCAAGGTGGCGATCGGCCGGGCCTCGAGCCGCCTGAGGCCGATCGGCTCCTGGGTCTCCTCGCAATAGCCGTAACTGCCGTCCTCGATCCGCTTGAGCGCCGCGTCGATCTTGCTCAGGAGCTTGCGTTCGCGGTCGCGGGTGCGCAGCTCGAAGCTGCGCTGGATCTCGGCCGAGGCCCAGTCCGACTGGTCCGGCAGCCGCATGTCCTCCTCGCGCAGCTGACGCAGGGTGACGTCCGAGCCGCGCAGGATCTCGTCGCGCCAATGCAGGAGCTTACGCCGGAAATACTCGGTCTGGCGGGCATTCATGTACGGTTCGTCCTCGGACGGCCGATAGCTGCCCGGGACGACATCGGACGGCGTCGCCGCGTCCTGCGGCGTGGATGCGTCGAGAGTCATGTCGCGCGTTCCACCATTACCCGCCGGAATGTCCGATCCGCCTTCGTCCATGCCGGCATCTCCCATCGCGGTCGGGGGCCACTTACCGCAGCCAGTCCAGGACGCGCAACCCGAACCTGTGTCCCCGAGGGCGCCTAACCCCCTCTAAGGCTGACGATTTCCTGGACAAGCGGCGCCGCTGCCGCTCACGGCCCGGCGCTGGTGCAGGTCGTGCCCACACACGCCGCGCGCCGACGGACCCGAACCCGATCGAGCGCGGCCGTCATGGCGTCGTAGAGGAGCACGGTGCCGGACAGCGAGCCACCGATCCCCGCGAGCTCCTTTACCACCTCGACCGCCTGGAGGGTCCCGAGCACCCCCGCAACAGGCCCCAGCACGCCGGCCTGGGCGCAGGAGGGCAGCGCGTCATCGCCGGTTTCCGGATCGACCAGGCAGCGCAGACACGGGTGGGGGGCACCGAGATAAGACTTGTAGGTGGTGAGCTGCCCGTCCAGCCCCTGCACGGAAGCGCTGACCAGGGTCCGGCCGAGGTTGCGGCAGGCGTCGTGGACCGCGAGCCGGGTCGCAAGATTGTCGCTGCCGTCGGCGACGAGGTCGTAGGCGGCGATGAGCCCGGCTGCATTCCCGGCGTCGAGACGCAAGGCATGCACCTCGACCGTGACCAGAGGGTTGATCCGGCGCAAAGCTGTGGCCGCCACCGCCGCCTTGGGCTCGCCCTGCGTCGGGGTCGAGAATAGGATCTGCCGCTGGAGGTTGGAGACGTCGACCCGATCGTCGTCGACCACGCCGATCCGGCCGACGCCGGCAGCCGCCAGATAGAGCAGCAACGGGCTGCCGAGGCCACCGGCGCCGATCACCAGCACCGAACCAGCCTTCAGTCGAGCCTGACCCACGCCGCCCATCTCCGGTAGGACGATGTGGCGCGCGTAGCGACGGATCTCCTCTTCGGTCAGGTCGTCGGCTGCCATCCGCACCTCGGAAGCGGTAAGTGTGCGTTAACCATAGGGCGCTAGGGTCGGCCGCGACAGCGGAGCCGGAGCCCCATGGACGATCGAGGTCTGCTCGAGATCTGCGCCGCGCTCTCCGAGGCGCGGCGCAGCATCGCTGCCGGTCGCTCGGCGCCGCTGGCCGCGCTGCCGGCATTGCTCGCCGCCAGCCTGCGGCGACATGCGCCGACTACCCTATTGAATGCACTCGTCCCCGTCCTCGACGAGCTCATGGGCCTGATCGGACAGCTTGAGCTCGAGCGGGCCGATGCTCTGGCGCGCCTCGAGGCGTTCGAGCGTCATCGCCGGGCTCGGCGGTCCTATTCAGCCGGACGGGCTGCGCCGTGACCGCGCTGATGCCGGAGTTGCCCGCCCTCGCCCGCTCGCTTCTGGCGCTGGCGGCGGTTGTCACGCTGGTCGCGGTCGCGCGCTGGCTGCTGCCACGGCCCGCCGGCACTACTGCTGCCGGCGAGCAGATCGAGATCTCGGCCAGCCTCGCGCTCGACCCGCGCACCCGCCTTGTGATCGTGCGGCGCGGCGCGACCGAGCTGGCACTGACGGTTGGGCCGCAAGGCGTGGTGCAGCTCGATCTCCCCCCCGGAACACGGCCTCAGGGGAGCAATTCGGCATGAGGCGGCGCGGATGGGCGACGGCGCTGGCGGCTCTTGCCGGCGCCATCGTCATCGCAGGTGCGCGGGGCGCCGCGGCCCAGGCGATCCAGCTCGATCTGGGCCAATCGGGCGGGACCGTCTCCGGTCAAATTCTCCGCCTCGTCCTCCTGGTCACCGTCCTCAGCCTCGCCCCCTCGATCCTGGTGCTCGCCACCTCGTTCACCCGCATCGTCATCGTGCTGTCTTTCCTGCGCACGGCGATCGGCTTGCAGCAGACGCCGCCCAACAGCGTCTTGGTGGGGCTGGCACTGTTTCTCACCCTGTTCGTCATGGCGCCGACCTTCGAGCAGGCCTATCATGACGGCATCGAGCCATTGGTCGCCGAGGAGATCGACGAGACCGAAGCCCTGGAGCGGGCGGGCGCACCGATGCGCGCGTTCATGCTGCAGCAGGTCCGGCCGGAAGATCTGGCCGTGCTCGCGGAGATCGCCCACCTCGATCCGGCTCCGCCCGCGGCGGATGCGCCGTTCCGCGTGCTCCTGCCGGCGTTCGTGATCAGCGAGCTGCGCCGCGCTTTCGAGATCGGCTTCCTGGTCTTCATCCCGTTCCTGATCATCGACATGGTCGTCGCGTCGGTCCTGATGTCGATGGGCATGATGATGCTGCCACCGGTCATGGTCTCGCTGCCGTTCAAGCTGATCTTCTTCGTGCTGGTCGACGGCTGGGCCTTGGTCGCGGGCAGCCTCGTGCAGAGCTTCCGGCCGGTCTGAGGCAGCTTCAATCGATGCAGTCGAGCAATGGCCCGAGCTGGCCGATCCGCCGCTCGATCACATCGGCGCGGCGGCGGATGTACCGGCTGGGCTCGGCCGGCGACCAGAGACGCGGATTGGGCAGGACGGCCGCGATCAGCGCCGCCTGACGACGGGTGAGCTCGGCCGCCGAACGATGGAAGTAGCGGCGTGCCGCAGCCTCGGCACCGTAGAGGCCGGGACCCGTCTCCGCGACGTTCAGATAGACCTCCATGATCCGCCGCTTGCTCCAGAGCAGCTCGAGCTGTGGCGTAAAGGCGGCCTCGAGCAGCTTGCGCACAGGATCGCGGCCGGGCCACAGCAGCACGTTCTTGGCCACCTGCTGAGTGATCGTGCTGGCACCGCGGGTCGAGCGGCCGGCCAGCGCGCGGTCGATCTGTCCGCCGATCTCGTGCCAGTCGAATCCGAAATGCTCGCAGAACCGATTGTCTTCCGACGCGATCACCGCCTGCGCCAAGCGGGGGGATATCGCATCGAGCGAGCGCCAGCTCTTGTCGAGGCCGTCGCCTTCGACGAGCCGCACCAGCATCAGGATCGTCACGGGCGGCGGCAGGAAGCGATAGATCAGGATCAGTGCGGTCGGCAGCAGCGCCGAGACCAGCGCAATGCGCAGCACGAGCTTCCGGTGCAGCCAAGCCGGGAGCGGGCGCAGGCGCGCCCATCGTGCGGTTGCAGGCAAGGACGACCCCGAACGGCCGGCCGACCCGGAAGCGCGCCGGCCGGCGCCGGCTATGCCGCGAGATCCTTGTTCTTGTCGACGATCGTCTGCGCCAGACGATCGGGAACCTCCTGCAGATGGTCGAACGCCCACTCGAAGAAGCCGGTGCCCTGGCTCAGCGAGCGCAGGGTGACGATCAGGTCGTGCATCTCGCCCTGCGGAATCTGGACGTTGATCTCGTCCCAGCCGCTCCAGTCGCGCTTCGCCTCGTAGCCCATGATCTGGCCGCGCTTGCCGGTCACCAGCTGCAGCGCCTTGGCGGTGTAGTCGGACGGCACCGAAACGGTCACGCCGAGCACGGGCTCGAGCAGGACCGGATCGCATTGCGGCAGACCCTCCTTGAGCGCCTGCGCGGTCGCGAGCTTGAACGAGAGCTCGTTGCTGTCGACGGTGTGGAACTGTCCGTCATGGAGCGTGACGGCCACGTCGACCACTGGAAAGCCCAACGGGCCACGGGCCAGATGCTCCCGGGCGCCGGCCTCGACGGCGGGAATGAACTGACGCGGCACCGCACCGCCGACCACCTTGTTCTCGAACTGGAATCCCTCGCCGCGGCCCAGCGGGCGAATCTCGATCTTGACGTCGCCGAACTGACCGTGGCCGCCGGACTGCTTCTTGTGCCGACCATGCGCCTGGGCGCCCTTGCGGATCGTCTCGCGGTAGGGTGTGCGGGGCTGGTGCGGCACCACCTCGACATTGTATTTGTGCTTCAGCCGATCGAGCGCCACGCGCAGGTGCATCTCGCCCTGGCCCCACAGCAGGGTCTGGTGCATCTCCGGATCGGTCTCGATGTGCAGCGCCGGGTCCTCGTCGGTCAGCTTCGCGAAAGCGGCGGACAGCTTCACCTCGTCGTTACGATTGGCGGCGGTGACTGCGAACGCGTACATCGGCCGCGGCGATGGCGGCGACGGCAGCTCTTCCGCCCCGGCGCTGCTCAGCACCGCCCCGGTACGGGCACCATCGAGACGTGCCAGGGCCACGATCTCGCCCGCCGCCGCCGAGCCCACGTTCTGCTGCTGCCCACCATTGATGCGGTAGACACCGCCGACGCGCATGTCGGCAAGGGTGGTGCCATCCTTGACCGCGCCGCGCCAGACACGCACCAGCGACAGCTTGCCGGCGTGCGGCAGGTAGTAGTTCTTGAGTACCTGCACCACCGTGCCGCCTTCGGGCGCGAGCCCCAGCTGGGCCGGTCGGTCCTCAGGACCGGGGACTTCTTGCGCCAGCGCCTCGATCAGGCGCCGTACGCCCATATCCTGCTCGGCCACGCCCATGAAGACCGGCACAACCTGATCGGCGCCTAGAGTCTTGCGCAGATCGCGCAGAATCAGCTCGGTAGGTGGCTCCTGGTCCTCCAGCAGCAGCTCCATCAGGTCGTCGTCGAAATCGGCCAGGGTTTCCAGCATCTCGCGCCGCGCCGCCTGCTCCCGCTCGAGATAGTCGGCCGGCACCGGAATGACGTCTGAGGCCTCGCCGCGTCGAAAGGCATGCGCCTCCTCGCTCACGAGATCGACATAGCCGACGAGATCCTCGCCCCGGCCGATGGCGTATTGGTGCGGCACCACCGGCCGTGCGCTGAGATCCCGCAGCGCCTGCAGAATGTCTCGATAGCGAACCTCCGACCGGTCCATCTTGTTGACGAAGACGAGATGCGGGATCGCATTGGCGTCGAGGAACTGCAGTAGCGGTGCGACGACGATCAGCCGCTCGAGGATCGGCTCGACCACGACCACGGCGGCGTCGCATCCCAGGGCGGCAGCGTAGGCGTCTTGCACGAATTCGACGGAGCCGGGGCAGTCGAGAAAGGTGAAGTCCAGGCCGTGGCTGCTCAGGCCGGCCACACTCAGCTCGGTGCTCATCTGTCTGGCGCGCGCCTCGGCACTACTGTCGGCGACCGTGGTGCCGGCAGCCACGCTGCCTTTGCGCCCGATCGCCCCGCCAACGTACAGCATGCTCTCGAGCAGACTGGTCTTGCCGGAGCCGCTGGCACCGACCAGAGCGACGTTCCGCGCCGTCGTCTTTACCGCCATGTCGCCTCCCAGGCTTGTTGGGGATGGAGCGTGTCCTCGGCCCCCCGGATCACCATGTTTCCGGTGCACTTCCGGCTTGGCAACAGGAAATCGACGCGGCGGCTGTCGGCCGGCAGCGAGGCGCGGCAGCGGAGCGCCGCTATTTCGCGCGATCGACCGTTGCGCTGCCCGGTCGGTTGATGGACAGTCGGTTGGAATCGGCCGTCGGGTGTAACGCCGACGGTCGGGGCGACCCGGGCGAGCAGTCCGCCGGGCGCGTGGGGAGGCCGGCATGCGGTGCGGCGACCTCGAGCGGTATCTTGAGGCGTACCTTGACGGGCGGCTGAGCCGCGGCCGACGCACCGTGCTGCGACGTCATCTCGCGCTCTGCAGCGCATGCCAAGCCAGGATCGAGCGCTTGCGCCAGTTCGAGCGTGAAACCCAGAGTCGCTTTCGTGCTCTCGAGGAGCCCGGCTCGGTCTGGGAGGGGCTGGCACTCGATCTGGTGGGCAGTCGGGAGTCGGTGGGCGAGGGCCGGCTGCTCGCACTGCCGCGACCTAGCTCGATGCCATCGTTCGCCCAGCGTGCGCCCCAACGCGCCTTCCCACCGCATTCGGCAGTCCGCAGCCGGCCGGACGATCGCGGCCGACGCACCTTCGCGTCACGACTCGTGGGGGTGCTCCTGGTCGCGATGGCCATCGGCGCGGTCTACCAATTCGTGCGCGGCGAACGAGACCAAGCAAGCGCAGCTTGGAAGGCGACAGCTTTCCACGACCGTCGGCTCGCAGCGGCCCCGGATCTGACGACCACGGATCGCAGCCGGGCCGGCGAGTGGTTGGCCACCGAGCTCGGCCAGCCCGTACCAGCCGTCCCTCTGCCCACCGGCTATCGCCTAGTCGGCGTCAGCCGGGTGCAGGCCGATGGCAACCCGACGGGGGCAGCAATCTACGAAAGCGGTGAGCGCGGGGGCGGCAGGGTGGTGCTATTCGTCCGTCCGGCCGAATCCTCGCCTGCGGAGGTCGACATCCGTGCCGCCACCAAGGACTTCCAAGAGGTCACTTGGGACGTCGACGGCTTGAGCTACTCGGCTGTGGGGACGGTACCGGAGGATCAGTTGAGACGCTTCGCCCACTGAGCCGGCCCTGATATCTCTCGCCCGATCGACATTGCGGCGCGGCGGCGCTCGAATGTCCGTCGTCGCCGTTGGACCGTGCAGGTCCATCGAATTTGTCCACGGGGCGACAACTGCTCTTGAATGTGGTCGAAATATCACAATTATTGGCATTTCGGTTGAGTTGCATCGGCCGGAAATTCCGGTTATGTTTGGTGCATGAACAGAATTGAAAGCGGGGCGGTCATTCAACCTTCAGCCCGGTTTGGTCAGGCCGGACAGAGCACGGTATTGCCATTCGATGCATTGCGCACCTCGAACTGGACGCTCGGCCCGCTCGCCGACCGCGAGCCCGGCAACGCGTGCGTCGGCATCGCCATCGGTTGCCTGCTCAGCCTGCCGATCTGGTTGATGGTGGCGGCGCTCTATGCCCTCTTGATCTGATCCGTGCGAAAGAGGCTGCGCTTCGGCGACGCCTCGCTAGCATGGACTCAGCGAAACCGGGCGGAGGAGGGCGGCCGATGCGCGACGATCAGCTGTTCGGGGCAGTCGCGGGCCTCGCTTTGCTGATCTGGCTCCTCGGCCGAGGTTTCTCGCCCGACCCCCGGTGGCGGCGGCGGACCGAGGCGCTGGCGCTCGGCATGGTGGCGGCAGCCGTTCTCTATGCACTGTCCCGCACGATCGTGTGGTTTGTTTCCTGAAGACGGCTCAGCGGTCGCCAGTCTTGGGAAAAAGCAGCATCAGGGCAACTGCAACCATGCCAAGCAGGAGGCCGGCGTATTGCGGCCCGCTCAGACGTTCGCGAAAGACGAGAACAGCCAACAGGTTGACAACAATCAGCTGAATCACGGCGCTCAGCGACATGGCGAGTGCCAGCCCCACCTCGCGCAGCACGCGCAGCACTACCAGGTTGCCCGCCGTATAGAGCGCCAGCGTGCCACCAAGCCGCCCCCAACCGGGATCCACAGCGTAGAGCTTGGCGCAGGTCGCGGCCGCAACGAAGATCACCGCCGCCACCGCCATCAGCACGAGATTGCCGAGCGACATGACGGGGAGACTATCCGGCCGCCGCTGATGGTGTCGCCTGCTTGCGGCGCCAAGCCCGCCAAGTCATCGCCCAGCGCTGCGGGTCGTCGAGCCCGCTGCCGTCGATCTGGGCGATCGGCTGGCGATGCGGCGCGCTCTTGACCAGATGCGGATCGCGGCGCGCCTCCTCAACGATACGCGCGACGACGGCGATCCAGTAGTCGAGCTCCTCCTTGCCGTACATCTCGCCCGGTTCGGGCGTAAACGGCTCGGGCACCACCCAGGGCTCGTGGCTCATCCACCAGGGATCGACGCCGTAGTCGGCCATGCGGTTGGCGACATCGACGGTGCCGACGCCGGTCTCCTCCTTGAGCGGGCCGAGCCCCCAGCGGGTCATCTCCATGCGCCAGCGGCGATTGTCGGGATGCGAGCGGGCGAGCCCACGGATGCGGCCTAGCTCGTGGTCCATGTAGTTGTTGGCCAGCACCGACAGGTCGGCCGCCTCAGCGATGCCGTCGCCCCCCATGCCGACCGCCCAGGCATAGGCCTTCACCACCTGCGGAACATTGCCCCAGAACTCGCGCACCTGGTCGGCACCAGACGAGCGTCGGCGGTCGAGGCGATAGCGGCCGGCATCCTCGACCACGATCGGCCCTGGCAGGAAGGGCGCGAGCTCGGCCGAGCACCCGTAGGCCCCGACCGCCGGACCGCCTCCGCCCTTGGGCGCGCCGAACGTCTTGTGCAGCATGTACATGCAGGCGTCGAAGCCGAGCTCACGGGCGCGGATCCTGCCCATCACGCCGTTGAAGTTGGCATGGTCGTAGAAGGCGAGCCCACCGGCCGCGTGGACGATCCGTACCCACTCGGCGATGTGCGGGTTGTAGATGCCCATGTCGTCCGGGTTGTTGATCATCAGCGCCGCGGTGCGGTGCGAGACCGCCGCGCGCAGGGCGTCGACCGAGGGGTAGCCGTCCTCCTCGAGCATCAAGGTCACCACCTTGAAGCCGGCCGCCGCCGCGGTCGCGGCGTTGCAGGGATGGGCCTGGATCGAGGTGACGATCTCGTTGCGCTGCTCGAGCTCGCCTCGGGCCTGGAAAAAGGCGCGCGTGACGACGGCGTGGGTGTAGGCCGCATCGGCACCACCGCCGGCCTGGAACACGAAGCGATCCATGCCGGACAGCTCGCGCAGGATCAGGTCGAAGCGGTGCACCGCCTCGAGCACGCCCTGCAGCGAATCCTCCGGCTGCAAGGGATGCAGCTCGGCGAGCCAGCGCCGGGCAGCCTGCTCGGCGACGGGGGGATGATATTTCATGGTGCAGGTGCCGAAGAGGCTGACATGCATCATCCCCAGCACTTCCTGGCTGAGCCGCAGATAATGCCGCTGCACCTCCGGCTCGGCGAGCTCGGGAAGCTCGGGGGGGGACGCCCGACGCATGGCCGCGGGCACGAGATTCGCAGCCGGTCCAACGCGCGCCGTTATGTCGGGATCAGCTGCGAACACCGTACCACGGCGGCCCGGATGGCCCATCTCCATCAGGAGGGGCTCGTCCCAGGACGCCGCGTGAAACTCACGCAGCCTGGTCATCGCAAGGCCTCCGCCACGCTCTCGGCCAAGCGGTCCAGGTCGGCTTTGGCGTGAATCTCGGTCACGCAGTATAGTGAGCTTTGGCCGAGCTCGGGCAGCTCGGTGGACAGGTCCTTACCGCCAAAGATCTGTCGCCGGCGCAGCGAGGCATGAATCGCGCTCACGGTTCGGCCGGTTTCGCTGAAGTCGACGACGAACTCCTTGAAGCAGGAGGAGAAAGGTGTGCTCACGCCCGGGATCGACGCGAGCAGCTGCGCCGCGTAGGCGCGCCGGTGCAGGATGGTTTCCCCGACCTCGCGCATCCCCTGTGGCCCGAGCAGTGCCAGATAGACCGCGTTGGCGATCGCCCAGAGATAGACCGAGTTGCCGGTCCAGTCCTTGCCCAGCTCGCGCATGCCGTACGAGGTCTGGTGCGCCGAGGCGAGGCCGAAGCCGAACTGGCCCGGCTTGGCGGTGCCGGTGATCGAGACCAGAAATCCATTGTACTCGCGGACAAACCGCTCCTCGTCGCGCGAGGCGATATAGCCGCCCACGCCGCCGCCGCAATTCATGTGGACGCCGAGCGGCTGGGTCGGGCCGACCACGATGTCCGCACCCCAGTCGGCCGGCGCCGCGAGCACGCCGAGCGAAATCGGGTCCGCGCCGACGACCAGCAACGCCCCGACATCGTGGGCGAGCTCGGCTACGCGACCGCCCGCCGCCTCGATCACGCCGAGATAGGACGGGCTCTCGAGGTAGACCGCGGCCGTGCGAGACGACAGCTTGCGCTCGAGATCGGCGAGATCGAAGGCTCCGGTCGTCGGGTCATGTCTGACGGTGACGACCTCGATATGGCTGCTCATCTCACGCGGCTCGCAGTAGCCGCGAAGGACAGAGAGCCGCTCGGGATCGGACCACTGCGCCAGGAGCACCTCGTGCCGACCGGTGAGTCGCGACGCCATGCGGATGGCATGGCCGGCGGCGCAGCCCCAGGAATAGACGGGCAGCGACACCACCTCCATGCCGACCAGCTCGCCGAGCTGGCTGGCATATTCGAACCAAGCCTGGTTGCGCCCGAAGTCGGACTGGGGCGAACCCCAGACGTTGGTCAGGTATTCGAAACGGCCGACGATCTCATCGACGACGGCGGGCACATGATGCTGCCAGCAGCCCGCGCCGAGGAAGCTGAGATTGTCCTCGCAGCTCTCCGTCCGACGAAGCAGTGAGGTGAGATGACGCTTCAGCTCGGCCTCGGAGCGCAAGCCCGGCGGCAGATTCAACGGGCGCTCCAGTCGGTGCGCTGCCGGGATCTGCTCGAACAGCTCCTCGATCGAGCAGGCGCCGATGCGCTCGAGCATGGCCTGCTTGATTGCCGGTATCGAGTTCGCCATCCACGGATGGGCCGTGGCCGTCATGAGCTGCCTCCTGCCGCGCGACCGGCGGACCGTCGCATCGAAGGGGCAGGTCTTCAAGCGGTGGGTCAGGTTTCGACCCGCATCATCGCGGTGCGGCCGGGCGCAACCGCGACCCGGATCCAGCCGCTGAGCATGCGATCCACCTCGAAATCGCCAGTGTCGACGAAAAGACGCGGTGGGTTCAGTTCCGTAAGCTTTTGGAGGCCTGCGACGACGATGATCGCGTCGCGACCGATCCGGGCGAGCACCCGGGAACCGAGCGGCTGATTGCCCCGACCGAATAGAAAGCCCTGGCCGCCGACGATACCGACGACAAGGGAGGCGGGTCCCTCGTCGAGAAGCGAGAGGATGGCGGCCTCGCCGAGGTCCCGCCCGACCAGCCGACGGCCTCGCACGGCGTCGACACCAAGCAGGCTCGGCCGCTCGATGCCCATCGCTCGCAGGATGCGCGTGGTCGTCGTACCGGGACCGAAGAGATAGGTCCGGTGGCTTGCCATCGCGGCCAAGAGCTCTCGAGCGACCCCATCGAGGGCTGTGGCGTCGGAAAGACGCGGCGACGTCTTGGCGGCGGGTCGGAAGCCTGCGGGCGCAGGCACGCGCAACATCCCATACAATCGCTGCGTTCGACCGTCGGTCTCGTCCAGGTCGACGATCTCCACCTCGGCCAGCGGCAGGGCCCCAGGTACCGCCGTGCACCAAGCTGCCGCGATCTCCCCCGCCCGTGCCGCGTTCGGCGCAAACACGCCAGAGCGCATCTTGACCCCGCTGGGGATGCCGAGCACCGGTACACGTTCGCCAACGGCTCCAAGCAGGTCGCGGGCGGTACCGTCTCCGCCGGCGAACAGCATCAGCTCGATGCCTTCGGCCGCCAAGGCGGCGGCGGCGATGCGGGTCAGGTCGGCGCCGGCCGCCCCGACGTGGGGCAGCGGCACCAGCCGTGGGACCAGACCGGCGGCTCCGGCGGCCGAAGCCCCCATGTCCGCGGGGCAGGTCAGGAGCTCGCATTGCCCATGCAGTGGCGCGAGCCGGCGCAGTGCCACCGCCGCCCGATCGCTCGCCCGCGGCACAGCTCCAAGAGCCAGCGCCCTGGCGAGGAGATCCGGGCCGTCGGTTCCTTTCAGACCGACCGCACCTCCCATGCCCGCGATCGGGTTGACGATCAGCCCGACGCGACGCGACGCCATCAATAGCTCATTGCCGCACTGGGCGACGTGCATAGCGCAGCCGGGCGCCGTCTCGGGCCCATCCCATACGATCGGCGGGAGCTGCACGGTACCCGAGTATGCGACGCGCGAATTGGCACGTTAGCGGGCGGCTAGTCTCTGTCGGTAGAAATCGAGGCAGCTCGCCGCGAAAGCCGGCCAGGACGCCACGGTGGCATTCAAGGCCCGGGTACGGCTGGCGAGCTCGCGTCTGGCCGCCGCATCGTCCACCAATCTCGCCAGGGCAATCGCAAGTGCCTTCGCATCCCCTGGTGGCACCAGCTCCACATGCTCCGCGGCCGGGGACTCGGCGAAGACGCCGACGCGGCTCGCGACAATGGGCTTGCCTGCCGCCACTGCCAGGGCGAAGGCGCCGCTGGCATCGATCTGAAGATAGGGAAACACGACGATGTCGGCTGCGGCGAGGTAGCGGGCCAGAACATCGTCAGGAATATAGCGGAGATCGAAGCCGAATCGATGGGACAGACCGGCTGCGGCAATGGTCTCGCGCTCGTCGTCGACGGCCATGAACGGCCGCCCTACGACGTCGATCCGGCAATGCTCGCGTGCCGGAAGCAGATCGAGCGCGGCCCGGACGAGGATGCTCAATCCCTTGTAGGGCTTGAGAGAGCCGAAGAGCAGAACACGGACGACACCGTCGGCGGGTGCGGCCGGCACATCACGCAGATCCAGAGGGGGGTGAGGAATGACGCGGATCCTGTCCGGCTCGACACCCTGCCCCTCGAGATGCGCACGCGTCTGTTCCGTATGCGCAATGAATCCATCGAACAGCTCCAGCACCTTGCCACGGCCCGTCTGCTGTGCTGCGACGCCGACATTAGACAGGCCGCGCGCCGTCTTGTGCGCCGCGAGCGTCGAATTGTGAGCGGTCAACACCAAGCCGGACCGTCGGCGGAGCCGGCGCAGCATCGGTATGTCGAGAATGGGCAGCACCAGCCATTGCAGATGGATGATGTCGGGCCGAACCTTGCGCGCAAGTCGCTCGAGAGCGACCAGACCCGCCATGTGCTCGAAGCCCTTCAAGAGCTTCATGGCCGGCGTCGTTCGCCAGCCGCCGCCGCTCTCGGACAGACGGTAGAACAGCGGCCTGATGGGGTAAGGCTCGTCAGCCGCAGCCTCATAGGCACGAAGCGGCCTGCCGATCAGCTCGACCTCAGCGCCCGCCCCTGCCAGCGCCCGGCAGAAATGCAAGTCGTACGGCAGCGTAAAGTATGCGGCGTCGACCACGAGCACTCTCATGCCTCGCCTCCGAGTTCCGCTCGCGGCCGATAGTCAAGCTGTGAGCTGGCTCCGCCGTGTGGAGTCAGGGACGGCCGGCGGTGGGGACGCTCCCCGGCGCAGCGCGGGAGCCGGCAGACGGGCCAGAGGGGCTCTCCATGTGGTAGCCGTAGCGACGCATCAACGGCCAGCACAACGCCACCGTCATGCGCACGAGAGCTGCCGGCAGCTTGGGGCGGGAGCCCTCCTTGGTCGGATCGAAACGCACACTCTGCTCCAGGCGCACCTGATTGCCGCCGATATTGTGGCCGATCTCGACAACCGACCCACGATCGAGCAGATCGTCCACGTCGCCCAGGTCGATCCGGAACGTCCGGGAGATGCGCTCCAGCGCCTCCTTCGGGCGATCTCGCAGATCCTCGTAGCGCAGCAGGAGCACGCGCTCCGGAGCGATGCGGACCGCGAGCTCGCCCAGGAGGTTACCCACAGTCCAGCTCGCCGCCGCAAGCGTCAGGACGATCGGTCCCATCCAGCGGGGCAGGAAATGATTCTTACGCAGGAAATGGAAGCGGCTCTCGCTCCGGAAGCGCCAATAGTGGCTGGCCACGGCCGAGCGCGGATCCCGCACCAGGAAGATGACCTTCGCGGTCGGGTAATATTTCATCAAGAACAGGGCGCGAGTCGCCTCCTTGGACGAATCGCAGAGCACGGGCTTGCCCGCAACTTTGGTGATCGCCTGCTCCAGCGCTCCCGTGATCGCCGCAAGGCGCGTCAGGTGCGGATCCGACGGACCGGCCCACCAGGTCCGCCAGAGGCGCTTGACGTGCGCCTGATCCATGCTGGCGGAAGTGACCTCGGGCCAGGGGAACCCGGCCGCCTCGACCTCGCGCCGCACTTCGCACCAGAACGGGCATTCGCCGATCTTGGCACCACAACTGCAGAAATTCTCGGACTTGCCGATGTCGGACACCAGCTGGCCGACGCTGACGGTGCTCGCACCGTTCCCCAGCAGGATGTTCAGGATCGTACTGCCGCTGTGGGGTCGGCCCAGAATGTAGAGGTACATCGGCTCGGCTCGCAGTCGCCACACACACGCGGCTCGTGTTTAGACAGGAGGCATTCACGGCGCAAGGCAACCCCGACGGCCCGCATACGCCTGTGGCGACACCGTTACATCTCTGCTTCGCGGCGTTGCCGATTCGATCACTCTCAGATGTCCATCGGCACGCCGGGAGCCGGAACCTGGACGCGACCGCGGGTGACAAGTCCGGCAAATTCCTCCGGCCGGCCTGAGAGCAGGCCGAAGGTGCCCCAGTGGATCGGCACGATCAGCTCGAGATCGAGGAACTCGTTGCAGGCGATCGCCGCGGTCTCGGGCCCCATTGTGAAGCGGTCGCCGATGCAGACTAGGCCGATCCTCGGCCTGTAGATGCGCTGGATGAGCGCCATGTCGGAGAACAGGGCGGTGTCGCCGGTGTGGTAGATCGAGCGACCCTCCGCTTGGATCACGAAACCTGCGGGGTCACCCATGGTGATCGGTTTGCCCTCCAGGATGAGGGCCGAGCTGTGAAACGCCGGCACCATGCAGTAGCGCACCCCGCCATGCTCGATGCAGCCGCCGGTGTTCATCGGCTGCAGGTTCTCGACGCCCAGGCCGTTGACGTACATGCAGATCTCGTACTGGGCCACGACGGTCGCACCGTACTTGGTCGCCAGCCTTACCGTGTCGCCGAGATGATCCTCGTGGCCGTGGGTCAGCACGATGACGTCCACGTTGGCGACGCCATCCTCGTAGCCGACGGGAAAGGTTGGATTCCCGGTCCAGAACGGGTCGATCAGGATGCTCTGCGTGCCGGTCTGGAGGTGGAAGGCCGAGTGGCCGAGCCAAGTCAGCTGCATCAGGCGATGCTCCGCGCGGGGAGATGTTCATAATCATGGGCGCGGTCACGTCGACGCCGCAAGCCGCGAGGGCCCAGTGCCCTTCGGTACAGCCAAGCGTGAGATCAGGGTTAACGGCGGCGCCGCGTGGCATTAACCCTGATTCTCGCGGCGACCCCTGCGGTTCGCCCGGTAGCGGAGGTCAACCCGATGCGCCCGCCTGCGCTTGCCTGCCTTCTTGTGCTCGCCAGCTGCCTCGATGCAGCGGCGGAGAATCGCCCGTCCGCGCCCGGCACGGGGTCGGTGGCGGTGTATCGCGGCGGCAGCTCCAACACCGTCTCGCCGGTCACCGTCCACCGCGGCAGTGCGGCTGCACCGGGCTATCTGGCGACGAGCCCCCTGGCTTCCCTCGACACAGAGACGGTCGGCGGGCGGCAGCTCTGGCTCGTGGACCGCGCGGGCGACCGGCTGACCAACTGCCGCGCCTGGAACACGACGATCATCGGCCAGCGCCGCATCGTCTGCGTGCGCTCCCCTCTGCCCGACTAGCGCTCGGCGCAAAGGGAGAACGCCAGCGGCAGCCAAGGCTCGTTCGGCCAGCGGAACATGGCTTCGCCGTCCTCGACCAGCAGCTCGAACATGCGCCAGGGCACCCTGTCGTGCTCGTGCAGCCACTTCAGCGTCATGCCCGCCGCCAGGATACCGGAGACGATCTCGCCCAGAGGATGCATCCAGCTGTAGGTCCGGGCATGGCTAAGCCGGGCCGCTGGGTCGGCATAGTCGCTCGGATCGTCATAGATGCAGGGATCGCGATCGAAGTACGGCGCGAACCAGCCGGGGAAGTCACCGTGCTTCGGCGCCGCGTCATCGAACACGAGTGCCGCCGGATGACCCTCCGCCAGATAGAGGCTGCCGCCCGGTTTCAGGAAGAAGGCCACGATCTCCGCCCAGCGGCGGATATCGGGCAGCCAGTAGATCGCACCCCAGCTTACGAAAACGTGGTCGAATGCTCCTGGCTCGTGGATCGCCGCCGGCGCGTCGTAGAGGTCGGCCTCGACGAAGCGGGCGCGCTCGGCCAGCCCCAACTCCTCCGCCAGCGCGCGGGCGGCCCGGATGGCGGGGCCGGAGAAGTCGAGGCCGACGACCTCGGCACCACGCTGCGCCAGGGTCAGCGTGTCGCGGCCGAAATGACACTGGAGATGGAGCACACGCCGCCCCGCCAAGTCCGGGAGCTCCGCTTCCTCGATCGGATGCAGGCGGCCACGGCCGGCCCGCAGGGCGCCGAGGTCGTAGCTGGGTGCCGCCAGATGGATCGCCACGCGCTCGTCCCAGTTCGCGCGGTTGACCGCTCGCCAATCCTCGTCATCCGCCATTGCTGAACCCTCCTGCGGCGACGCGCAGGATCGAGGTTGCGCGACCTTCGGTCAACGACCGGCCAGCGCCGCCTCCAGCTCGGCGATGCGCGCACGAAGCGGAGCAATAACTTCCGCGATCTCCGCCGCGGTGAAGCGCGGCGTGATGTGCTGCGGACAGTTCCAGTCGAATGCCTCGACCGCGACAACCAGGCCCCGCTCGATGGCGGCTGGGTAGTCGGCAACCGCAAGCCTTCGCATCAGGGCGGGGTCCTCCGCGGCTGTGACGATGCGCGCCCGACCCAGGATCTTCAGCCGTCGGCGTCGGGGATAATCGACCGAGATCAGGCTGACCCGATCGTCACCGACGAGATTGCCGACGCTTACATACTGGCGATTGCCACGGAAATCCGCGAGGCCGATGGTCCGCTCGTCGAGCACCCTGAGAAAGCCGGGCGGCCCGCCACGATGCTGGACATAGGGCCATCCAGTTTCGCTTACCGTCGCCATGTAGACGCTGTCGCGGGCGGCAAGAAACGCCGACTCTGCCGGCCCGAGCCGATCGTGATGCGGCTCGCCGCCTTCCAACCGGGCATAGCTCGCCCGGCTGCCCGCGTGCCGTTGCTCCGCCTTCACGCGCTCGGTGAAAGCGATCTCGGCAAAGCTGTGCGACATATCTCAACCTCTGTTTGGTCGCATTCTTTGCGGGATATCGTCATCGCAGCTTTCAGACGGTATGAGTGCCATCGGCACGGGTTTATTGCGTCAATTGAAACAGTCCCATGGACCGGCTGCACGGGCTCGAGGTCTTCGTGGCGGTCGCGGATGCCGGCAGCTTCGCCGGTGCGGCGAGACGTCTGCGGCTGTCACCGCCAGCCGTGACCCGGGCGGTGGCCGCTCTGGAGGACCGGCTCGGCGTCAGACTATTCAATCGCACGACACGCAGTCTGAGCCTGGCCGAGCCGGGCCTAAGCATTCTCGGCAGCGTGCGACGCGCCCTGGCCGAACTCGAGGAGGCGGAACGGATCGCTGCCGGCAGCACCGGCATGCCGCAGGGGCATTTGCGGATCACCTCGCCACTGACCTTCGGCCGAATGCATCTCATGCCGGTGCTCGTGGACTTCCTACGCATTCACCCCAGGGTAACGGCGACGCTGGTGACCCTCGACCGCGTCGCGAACCTGATCGAGGAGGGATTCGATCTCGCCATCCGGATCGCGCAGATGCCCGATTCGACCGTCGTGGCGCGGCGCATCGGCGAGGTTCGCCGCGTCCTCGTCGCAGCACCGCGATATCTGGCGCAGCACGGGCAACCGGGCGAGCCAGGAGACCTGCTCGGGCATGACGTGATCGCCATGGACGGGCTGTTGCCGGGGGGTGCCTGGCGGTTCGTACGCGATGGCCGCACACAAACCATCGAGCTGCGCCCGCGCCTCATGCTGAACGATGCCCTCGCCGCAATCACCGCAGCCGAGCGCGGCGAGGGCATCGCTGCCGCCCTGAGCTACATGGTGGCGCCCCAACTCGCCGCCGGCACCCTGGTCACGGTTCTCGAGGAGCTGTCGCCGCCGGCCGTCCCGGTCCAGATCGTCTATCCACACAGCCGGCTGCTGGCGCCCAAGGTGCGGGCGTTCGTGGATTTCGCGATGCCGCGGCTCACCCGGGAGCTCGCCCGACCGGTCTAGCCGGCGGCTCGGGGAGGAACCGGGATGTTGTCGATGAGACGCACCGGGCCGAGAAAGGCCGCCGCCAGCAGGCGCGCCGGCCGGTCGCCGAGCCGTGGCAGGGTCCGCAGCGTCTCGGCGTCGCGGAGCTCGACATAGTCGATGTCCTGAAAGCCTGCGCCCTCGAGGCGCGCAACCGCCGCCTCGAGGATCGGCCCGGCGGGTGCCCCAGAGGCCAGCGCTGCCGCGGCTTCGTTCAGCGCGAAATATAGCTTCGGCGCCGCCGAGCGATGCTCCGGCTTCAGCAGCAGATTGCGCGACGACATGGCGAGCCCGTCGGCCTCGCGCACGGTGGCACCGCCGATGATCTCGGTCGGGATCGCGAGATCGCGCGCAAGGCGCTTGATCACCAGGAGCTGCTGATAGTCCTTCTCGCCGAACACGGCGACGTCGGCCTGCGCCTGGTTCAGGAGCATGGCGACCACGGTGGCGACGCCGCGAAAGTGGTGCGGCCGCCGCTCGGCGCACAGGCCGCGCGACAGACCCTCCACCTCGACCCAGGTGCTGGCGCCCTCCGGGTACATCTCGGCAACGGTCGGCAAGAACGCCAGATGCGTGCCGACGGTGGCGAGCTTGGCGAGATCGCCCGCCTCGTCGCGAGGATAACGGTTGAGATCCTCGTTCGCCGCGAACTGCGTCGGATTGACGAAGATCGAGGCCATGGCGCGATCGCAGTGGGCCAGGGCGGTGCGGACCAGCGAGAGATGGCCTTCGTGCAACGCGCCCATGGTAGGCACGAAGCCGACGCGCAGACCCTCGGCACGCCATGCGCGCACCTGACCACGCAGCTCGGCGACGCTGCGCGCGACCGGCGGCGCGCTCACAGAACCTTGCTCGACCTCGGACCCGATTCCGTGCCGTAAACCTGATCCGGCCCCGGGAAGCGTCGGCCGCGCACGTCACCCGCATAGGCGGCGACCGCCTCGTCGATCGTACCCGCGAGCTGCGCATACTGCCTGACGAACTTCGGGCGAAAATCGCCGAACAGGCCCAACAGGTCGTCGCAGACCAGGATCTGCCCGTCACAGGCGGCCGATGCACCGATGCCGATGGTCGGCACCGGAACGGCCTCGGTGATGCGCTGTGCCAGCGGCTCGATCACACCCTCGACGACCATCGCAAAAGCGCCGGCCTCGGCGATCGCCTCGGCGTCCGCAACGATCCGGTCCGCCTCGGCCTCGACCTTGCCGCGCGCACCGTAACCGCCATAGGAGTGGACGGATTGCGGCTGCAGCCCGACATGCCCGAACACCGGCACACCCCGCTCGACCAGAAAGCGCACGGTCTCGGCCATGACCATGCCGCCCTCCAGCTTGACGCCCGCGCAGCCCGTCTCGGCCATCACTCGGGCCGCACTGGCGAATGCCTGCGCCGGGCTCTCCTGATAGCTGCCGAACGGCAAATCGACGATCACCAGCGATCTCGAAGCCCCGCGCACGACGGCGCCGCCATGGGCGATCATCATGTCGAGGGTGACCTGGACCGTGCTGGCGAGCCCATAGACGACCATGCCGAGGCTGTCGCCGACCAGCAGCAGATCGCAATGCGGGTCCAAGAGTCGGGCCATCGGAGTGGTATAGGAGGTGAGGCACACCAACGGCTCGCCGCCCTTGCGTCGCCGGAAGCCCGCCACGGTCATGCCGCGGGAACGGGAGACGTGGCTCATGGCGCCTCACCCCAAGATCGCGACCGCGACCGGAGAAGGAGAATGCCCAGCCCCGCTCAAGCGCGACGAGAGCTGCTTCTCCGGCCGTCGATCAGCCCGATGTCCCGCAGTAGATGGTCCGAAAGCGCGCTCGGCTCAAGGATGCCGCTGCAACGACGGAACATGCCGACGCGGCGAAGCAGGCGCATAAGCCAACCTTGTTCGTCCGCGCCGACCCGGCCCGCCCAGCTCGGTGAATGGAGGATGTGCATGACTCGAACTCCCTTGGCTGTTGGCCATATCTTGTCGCAAGATGATCCCGTCAGACCAATCGAAGTTCAGGTCAATTCCACAAGGTGAGTTGATGAATCGACCGACTTGGCTGCCACCGCTCGCGGCCGTCCGCGCGTTCGAGGCAGCTGCCCGCCACGGCAACTTCACCCGTGCAGGCGGCGAGCTCGGGCTCACGCAGGCCGCCGTCAGCTACCAGATCAAGGTTCTGGAAGAGCGGGTCGGCACGCCCTTGTTCCGGCGGAACGGCCGACAGGTCCAGCTGACCGAAGCCGGCCTGCTGCTCGCCGCAGGCGTTGGCGAAGCCTTCGAGCGGATGCGTCTGGCATTTCGCCGACTCCAGGTCGAGACCGGCGAGGTTCTTACCGTCAGCGCGGTCGCCTCCTTTGCCGTCAACTGGCTGGCGCCGCGCATCGGCGGTTTCCAGCTGCGCCACCCCAAGTTGGCGGTGCGCCTTTCGACCACTCCACGCCTCGTCGACTTCACGCGGGAGGAGATCGATGTCGCGCTGCGCGCCGGCTGCGGTCCCTGGCCCGGCCTGATCGCGCATCGGCTGCTGCCGATGCGCTTTACGCCGGTCTGCAGCCCGGAGCTCCTCGAGCGCTTGGGGCCGGTAGAGGAGCCCGCGGATTTGCTGAAGCTGCCTTTGCTGACCCCCGACGACGCGTGGTGGCGTGCCTGGTTCGCACTGGCTGGTGTCGCCGCGCCGAAACTTGCCGCGAGAGCTGCGATCGTGCTCGACTCGCAGCAGATCGAAGGGCGGGCGGCCCTGGCCGGCCAGGGCATAGCAATGGTGTCGCCGGAAATGTGGGGACCGGAGCTGGCGACCGGACGGCTCGTCCAGCCGTTCGACCTCGTCGGCGACCAGGGAGAGAGCTTCTGGCTGGTCTATCCCGAGGCGCGGCGTCACGTGCCGAAGGTCCGCGCATGGCGGGACTGGCTGCTCGCGGAGATCGGCCAATGCGAGGTCGAGGATGCTTGAGGCGGGTTCCCGCCCAGGCGCTACGGATCTAGGCTTGGCCAGCGGTCTTCCAGGCCGCGTGGAGGCGTGCCCATGCGACCGATCGCGATCGTCGCCACGCTCGTCGCCCTGGCGATGGCCTCTCCAGCACCACTCGCCGACGGCAAGGACAGCTTGGCAGGAAGCCTGCTGGTCGCTGCCCCGGAGCTCGGCGATCCCAACTTCGAGCAGACCGTGGTGCTGCTGATCCAGCATGACGACCAGGGTGCCATGGGCGTCGTGATCAACCGGCCATATGGCACGGCGCCCACCGAGGAATTGCTGCGCCGCCTGGGCGTCGATCCGGGCAACGCTCACGGCGTGACCAAATTGTTTTATGGCGGGCCGGTCCAGCCGGAGATCGGCATGGTCGTGCACGGGACGGACTATGCGCTGCCGGGCACGCGTCAGGTGGCGCAGGGTATTGCCGTCACCAGCGATCCGAAGGTGCTTGCCGACATCGCCCAAGACGTCGGCCCGCACCAGGCGATCCCGGTCCTCGGCTATGCGGGATGGGCACCGGGCCAGCTCGAGAGCGAGCTGGCGCAAGGCGCCTGGTTCACTCTGCCGGCAGATCCCGCGCTGATCTTCACGACCGACTCGTCCCAGCTCTGGCGGACGGCCTACGCCCGCAGAGGCGTGGAGCTGTAGGTCACCCGGCGAAACTAATGCCGCAGGACACGGCCGACGAAGCTGCGCGTGCGCTCGGTCGTGGCAGCGTCGAAGATCTGGGCCGGGGGCCCTTCTTCGACCAGCCGCCCCTGGTCCATCATGACGATCTTGGAAGACACCTCGCGCACGAAGCCCATTTCATGGCTGACGATCAGCATCGTCATGCCATCCGCGGCAAGGCTGCGGATCGTGTCGAGCACCTCGCCGACGAGCTCGGGGTCGAGGGCGGAGGTGACCTCGTCCAGGAGCAGGATCTGGGGTCGCAGCGCCAGCGCGCGCGCGATCGCCACGCGCTGCTGCTGGCCGCCGGAGAGCTGGTCGGGGAAGGCGGCCTCCTTGCCGGCCAGGCCCACCTTGGCCAGTAGGCGACGAGCGTCCGCCTCGACCTCGGCGGCGGGCCGGCCCCTGATCCGCACGGGCGTGATGGTGACGTTGCCGAGCACGCTCATGTTCTGGAACAGGTTGTATTGCTGGAAGACGATCGCCATGCGGTCGCGGGCGGAGCGCAGGCTGCGGCGGCTGCGATAGTCGACCCGCTCGCCGTCGATCAGCACTTCACCGGCCGTCGCCGACGTCAGGCCCATCAGCACCCGCAGAACGGTCGATTTGCCCGAGCCGGACGGGCCGATGAGGCTGACCACCTGTCCCTTCGCGATGGTCAGGCTCAAATCGTGCAAGACCTGATGGCTACCGTAGGCGCTCGCCAGCCGGCGCACTTCGAGATGATGCAAGTCGCGCCTCCAGCCATCGGCCGAGCCGGGTCAGGGGATAGGAGAGGGCAAAGTAGAGCAGGAGGATGGTGCCGAACACGAGCAGCGCGGAGAAGCCCCGATTGTTGAGCACCTTGCCGGCGAAGGTCAGCTCGACCACGCCGATCTGCGAGACAAGGGCCGTGTCCTTGATGAAGCCGACCATGAAAGCGAACGCCGGCGGCAGGATCACCGGCCAGGCTTGCGGCACGATCACATGACGGTAGAGCTGCCAGTGGTTGAAGTTCATGACCGAGGCGGCCTCGACCTGTTGCCGCGGCACGGATTCGAGACCCGTGCGGATGATCTCGGCCGTGTAGGCGATCGACAGCAGGCAGATGCCGACGACGGCGATCGCGAACAGCGAGGCGTCCGGGGTGATGGCCTGGATGAAGAACAGGACCAGATAGAGGATCACCAGGAACGGGATGCGCCGGAAGAACTCGACATAGGTGACGGCGAGCAGGCGTAAGGGCACCCAGAGCCATCCTCGGGTCTGTCGCAGCACCGCGATGGCGAACCCCAGCACGAATCCCAGCAGGCAGCCGACCAGTGTCATGAGCAGGGTCGTGCCCATCGCCTGCAGCAGGAACAGCACGGTATAGTAGTTGAAAAAGCGCGGAATCTCGGAAATCAGGCGCTCGACCATCAGAAGACCTTCGCCCGGACGCGAAAGCCCCACCATCCCACCGCTGCCAGCAGCAGGCTCGCCAGGAAAGTCAGCACGATGTAGATGGCGGCAACGATCGTGAACATCTCGATCCAGCGATAGTTCTCGGTCGAGATGTTGATGGCGGTGCCGGTCAGCTCGTCGACGCCGAACACGGCAGCCATCGAGGTACCGAGCACGAGGATGATGAAGAAGTTGGCGAGTGCCGGATAGATCGTCTTGGCGAGGTGGGGCAGGACCACGAAGCGGATCTGCTGCGGCAGGGAGAAACCCAGCGCCTCGGCGGCCTCGAGCTCGGTCCGGCGCACCGAGACGAATCCGGCTCGCATGATCTCGGTGAGATAGGCGCCGGCATTCAGCGTCAACCCGAGCAGCACCGAGACGAAGGACGACAGGAGGATTCCGGCCTCGGGCAGACCAAAATAGAAGAAGTAGATCTGCAAGAGAGCCGGCGTGTTGGTGAAGAAGGTGACGTAGGACTGGGCAACGCCCCGCGCGACCGGGCCGCCGAACGTCTTGGCTGCAGCGCAGACCACACCGATCAGCGCGCCGCCCCAGAAGCCGAGCAGGGCAAGCGCAAGGGTAACCAGCGCGCCGTCGAGCAGCGCCGGCAACTGGTCCAAGGCCACGCCGAGCTGGAAGGTGTAGTTCATCCGAGTGGGGACGGGCTGGCCCAGCGGTCAGCCCGCGGCCGGCTCAGAAGTAAGGGCTCGGCACCACCTTCACCAGCATGGGCGCGCCGTACCACTTCTCCCAGGTCTCGTTGACGTAGTTTGAGGAATGCAGGCCGTACAGGATGATGTTGAGCACGTCGCGCAAGGGATAGTTGCCTTGCTGCAGCCCGATCGCACAGTAGCCCACGTCGATCGGATCGGGCAGCACGACCCACTTCACGTCCGGATAGTTCTTGGTGTGCCGCATGAAGAAGTCGATGTTCTCGACGATCGCATTGGCCCGCCCCTGGGCAACCAGACGGACGGTGTCGGCGATGTTGTCGACCAGCTCGACGTTGGCGTTGGGCAGCTGTTGCTTCAGATAGTCGACCGACCAGTTGCCGCGCATGTTCGCCAGCGTGTACTTGCTGTCGTTCAAGTCGGTCCACTTGGTGATCGGCGTCTTGTCCGTCGTCAGGACGGCCATCACTTCGGTGTGCAGCGGCACCGTGTAGGTGATCAGCTTCGCTCGCTCGGCGGAACGGGTCAGCGCGCCGAGCGAGATGTCGATCTTGTCGGACACGATGAACGGCACCCGCTGCGGGGTCTCGGTCGGCACGAACTCCGCCTTCAGCTTCATGCTCTCGGCGATCTTGTTGCCGACGTCGATGTCGAAGCCTTCCAGCTCGTTCTTGTCGTTGTAGGAACTGTTGGGCGGGAAGTTCGGGTTGACCCCGATCCGCAGCACCCCGGCCTTGATGATCTCGTCGAGGCTGCGCGCCTCGGCCGCTCCGACCCACGCAGTCAGAGCCAGCGCGACCATCAGGCCACGCGTCACGAGCCGTCCCAACATGTCGAACCTCCCGGCTGCCTGGGCCCCGAGACCCAGCGCGATACCCCCGCTTGTCGGGCGATGCTTGCGCGGCCCGGCAGGACCGTCAATAGACACTCGGACCGCACGAGCAGCAGCGGCCGAGGCTTCTGGACGTGGGAACCGATCGGCGATCCTTGCTGGGCGGAGCCATCGCGGCTTCCGTCGGGCTTGCGTGCCCGCGTGGCGGGCTTCCAGCCGCGTCCGGTCAGCCGGACCGGTGGTGGACGCGCGGCTGGACGGAAGGCGGGACGAAGGCGCCGTTCAGCGGACGCGCAATCAACCAGGGCTGCATGTTCGTCGCCGACAGCGACATCGAGCGCTATCGGGACTGGCTCGGCTGCTATCCCGATGCTCAGGGTGCTTTGACCATCGGCCAGCGCCTGCCGCTCGACCGCTGGCACATTCTCATCGGTGGCCCCTACGCGGACGGCGTCGACGCGGAGTTCCGGCAGACCCTCCTGGACTGGGATGGTGCAGGCTATACGGGCCACGCCTTGCACACTCCGGGCTGCTTCATCGTCCCGCACGGCCCCACGGTACCCTACGGCACAAACTGGAGCGACTTCGAACGGGTCGCCGACGGCTCGTTGCGGGTGGCCGGCGTGGCCGTCTCGGATCTCTACCGCATGATGGGTCGGCGAATCCGCGCGCTCTGCCTTAAGGCGGGCAAGGACATCACCGAGGTGGTGATGCGCCCGAATCACGAAGGCATGAACCAGGACACCAAGCTAAGGCTGGCCGGGCCGAACGGAG
>JAXMCJ010000029.1:0-68637 GCA_046349415.1 Geminicoccaceae bacterium | reverse complement strand
GGTGGCAAATCGCTTGAGCATTCCAGTCCTCCCTCGTGCGGCCCCAAAGCCGTCGATATGACGATCCATCATCAAAAGCCTCCCTCGATGCCTTCCCGAACCTTCGCCGGGATCGGCGCGAAAATCGTTGCTCTCAGCCGGCGAGCAGCCAGCGATGCGCCGGCTCCGTATTGAAGCGCCAGATGCGTGTCGGGCCGGCCATGACGTTGAGGTAATAGAGGTCGTAGCCGTGGGCGGCGGCGCAGGGATGGTAGCCGCGCGGGACCAGGGTGAGGTCGCCGTCCTCGACCGCCATGGCGACGTCCAGCGAGCGGTCGTCGGTGTAGACGCGCTGGAGAGCGAAGCCCTGCGGCGGGTCGATCCGGTGGTAGTAGACCTCCTCGAGTAGCGACTCCTCGGGCAGGTTGTCCTGGTCGTGCTTGTGCGAGGGGTAGGACGACCAGTTGCCGCCCGGGGTGATCACCTCGACCACGAGCAGCGAGTGCGCCGGCTCGCCCTCCGGCAGGATGTCGCGCACGTGGCGGACGTTGCTGCCCTTGCCGCGGCTGCTGGTGGCGACCGCCTCGGGCGGGATCAGGCGGACCGGGAAGTCGCCGCCACCGGGCGACCAGCAGACGGCGAGCTCGAGATCGGTGACCGCGGTCGCCGCGAACTCCTCGTGCCACGGGACATAGATCGAGCACGGGCTCTTGCCCTCGAACGGGCCGTTGCGGTCGCCCAGGCCCTGCCAGGACTGCGCGCCAGCCGTGATGTCGGCCTTCCCGCCGACGATCACCAGGCAGGCCTCGCGCTCGCCGGTCGCCGCCGCGACCCGCTGCCCCGGGCGCAGCCGCCACAGCTCGAAGCCGACATAGGTCCACCCCGCGCTCTCCGGCGTGACGCGGTGCACGAGGCCCGAGGCGTCGGGGGCGTGGTGGCGCAACAGCAGCTCGCTCATGCCGCACTCTCCCAGGCGTCGATCAGGCGGCGATAGGCGGTCGCCATGACCTGGATCGCCTGCTGGTCGTTGATGCGCCGCGCAAGCCAGTCTTCGGCGGGCCGGCCGAAGATCGTCCGCCCGACGGCGAAGCCCTTGCAGACCGGATGGCGCCGGGCCATCGCGAATGCGGCCACCAGCTCGGCTTCCGGCGCGTCGAGACCGAGCAGCAGCACGCCCCGGCAGTGCGGGTCGTGGCTGGCGATCGCCCCGGCAATCGCCGCCCAGGCGGCATCGCTGCCCGGATGCGGCAGCTTCCACCAGTCGGGATAAACGCCGAGCTCGTAGAACCGGGCGACGGCGCGCGCGAGCGTGCGATCGTCGACCGGGGCTTCGGACTTGCTCGGGATCACCTCGAGCAGCAGGTCGTGGCCGGTCCGCCGGCACGCATCCGCCAGGACCAGCACCTGCCGCTCCTGCTCGGCGCAGAGCTCCGCCGGATCGTCGGGATGGTAGAACACCAGGCACTTGACGCAGTGCTCGGCCGGCCATTCGCGCAAGGTGCAGCCGAGATCGGCACCGCCCTCGAAGCGCAGCGGCCGCGAGCCCGGCAGCTCGACCGGGCGCCCGATCCACAGGCCCTTGCCGGTCGCCTGGTCGAGCGCGTCCTGGCCGAAGCGGCCGTCGAGCAGGATGCCGCCGTCGTCGCGGCCGTCCGCGGTCATCATGGCGGCGCTCAGCGCCAGCCGCTTGAAATGGGGGACGCAGTCGAGGCCGGCGCCGTGCTGGGCGCACATTTCCTCGAACTGGGCGCGATGATCGAAGGCGAAAGCCAGGACCTGCGGCCATTCCCGGTCGCGGTTGGTGGCCCAATGCACCTGCTCCAGCGCCTTGTCCTCGCGCAGGCGGCGATGCTCGCTGCCGGACGCGAGGAAGCCCGCGAGCTCGGCCCAGGACGGGATCGCCGGCGCGCAGCCGTGGCGCGAGACGGCGAAGGCGCCGCAGGCGTTGGCGAGCCGGCAGCATTCCTGGAGCGGCAGATCGCGCAGCCAGCCGCGCAGGAAACCGCTCATGAAGGCGTCGCCGGCGCCCAGCACGTTGAACACCTCGACCGGGAAGCCCGGGCCGGAAACGCCTTCGTCGATGCTGGCGGTGATGGCACCCGGAAAGGCGGTGCAGCCCATCGGCCCGCGCTTGACCACGATCAGCGCATCCGGTGCTGCGGACCGCACCGCGCGGATCGCCGCCATGGTATCGGTGCTGCCGCCCGCGATGTGGATCTCCTCCTCGGTGCCGACGACAAGATCGCACTCGGGCAGGATGCGCTTGAGGTGGGTGGTCACCTCGTCGCTGGCGACGAAGCGCTCCTCGCCCAGGCCGTGGCCGGTAAGACCCCACAGGACCGGCCGGTAGTCGATGTCGAGCACCACCTTGCGGCCATGCGCCCTGGCCAGCCGCATCGCCCGGCGCGAGGCGGCATCTAGCGTGGCGGTGCTGAAATGCGTGCCGGTGACCACCACTGCCTTGGCCCTGGCGATCAGCGCCTCGTCGATGTCGGCCTCACTCAGCGCGGCATCGGCGCAGTTCTCGCGGTAGAAGATGAGTGGGAAGGTGTCCTTGTCGCGGATGCCCAGGATCACGAGTGCGGTCAGCCGCTGCGGGTCGGTGACGACCCCGCTCACATCCACCCCTTCCCGCGCGCACTGCTCCTTGATGAACCGGCCCATATGCTCGTCGCCGACCCGGGTGATCAGCGCCGAGCGCAGCCCGAGCCGGGCGGTGCCCACGGCGATATTGGTCGGGCAGCCGCCGACATATTTGGCGAAGCTCGCCATGTCCTCGAGCCGCCCGCCGACCTGCTCGCCGTAGAGGTCGACCGAGGACCGGCCGACCGTCACCACGTCGAGATCCCTGGTCATCTCGCCGTCACCGCATCGTCGGCATGACGAAGTCGGCACCGGCGCGGATCCCCGTCGGCCAGCGCGTCGTGATCGTCTTCATCCGCGTGTAGAAGCGCACGCCCTCGGGGCCGTGCATGTGATGGTCGCCGAACAGCGACTGCTTCCAGCCGCCGAAGCTGTGGAACGCCATCGGCACCGGGATCGGCACGTTGATGCCGACCATGCCGACCTCGACCTGATGCGCGAACTCGCGCGCCGCGTCGCCGTCGCGGGTGAAGATCGCGGTGCCGTTGGCGAAGGGGTGGGCGGCGATCAGGCCGGCCGCCTCGTCATAGTCCTTGGCCCGCGCCACCGAGAGCACCGGGCCGAAGATCTCCTCCTTCCAGATCACCATGTCCTTGGTGACGCGGTCGAACAGCGACCCGCCGACGAAGTAGCCGTTCTCGTAGCCCTGCATGCGGAAGTCGCGGCCGTCGACCACGAGCTCGGCACCCTCCGCGACCCCCCGGTCGATGTAGCCCTTGACCTTGGCCAGATGCGCGCCGCTGACCAAGGGCCCCATCTCGGCCTCGCGGTCGCTGCCCGGCCCGATCTTGAGCGCCCTGACCCGCGGCTCGAGGCGTGCCAGCAGCGCATCGGCGGTCTGCTCGCCGATCGGCACCGCCACGGAGATCGCCATGCAGCGCTCGCCGGCAGCCCCGTAGGCCGCCCCCATCAGCGCGTCGACGGCCTGGTCGAGGTCGGCGTCGGGCATGACCACCATGTGGTTCTTGGCCCCGCCCAGCGCTTGGCAGCGCTTCCCGTTCCGGGCGGCCGTCTCGTAGATGTACTTCGCGATCGGCGTGGAGCCCACGAAGCTCACCGCGGCGATGCCCGGATGGTGCAGGATCGCGTCCACCGCCTCCTTGCCGCCGTGGACCACCTGGAACACTCCCTGAGGGACGCCCGCCTCCGTCAGCAGCTCGGCGAGGATCAGCGAGGCCGAGGGCACCTTCTCCGAGACCTTGAGGATGAAGCAGTTGCCGCAGGCCAAGGCCACCGGGAACATCCACATCGGCACCATGGCCGGAAAGTTGAATGGCGTGATGCCCGCCACCACGCCCAGCGGCTGCCGGAGCGAGTGGCTGTCCACCTGGGTCCCGACGTTCTCGGTCACCTCGCCCTTGAGCAGCTGGGGTGCGGCGGTCGCGAACTCGACCACCTCGAGGCCCCGCGTCACCTCGCCCAGCGAGTCGGAGTACACCTTGCCGTGCTCGGCGGTGATCGTCTCGGCGAGGCGCGGCGTGTTCTCCTCCACCAGCCGCAGGAACTTCTGCAGGATGCGGGCGCGGCGCAGGGGCGTGGTGCGCGACCACTCGGGAAACGCCGCGCGCGCGGCGGTGACCGCCGCATCGACCTCGGCGGCCCCGCCGAGCGCGACCTCGCCGCTCTGCTCGCCGGTGGCCGGGTTGTAGACCGGGCCGAACCTGCCGCTGCTGCCGACGGTCAGCTTGCCATCGATGAGATGTGGGATCTGGGTAGCCACGGCGTCGCCTCCTGGTTGGGTTGGGCTCAGGCCAGCTCTAGGCCGAGCCGCGTCACGGTGTCGACCAGCGTAGCATGCCCCTTCCGGGCATAGACGAGCGGATTCGCCTTCGCCGGGTCCTGCTCGGCCTCGCACACCACCCAGCCGCTGTATCCCGCCTCGGCCACCGGCCGGAGCGCCGCCACGAAGTCGATCATGCCATCGCCGGGCACGGTGTAGACGCCGTCGAGCACCGCATCGAGGAAGCTCAGCCGCTCGACATGGACACGCTTCATCACCTCGGGCCGCACGTCCTTGGCGTGGACATGGTTGATGCGCTTGGCCCACTTGCTGGCCGTCGCCGCCGGGTCCTCGCCGGCGAAGGTCAGATGGCCGGTATCGTAGAGCAGCCCCACGGTGTCGGGCGTGCCGGCCATCAGCCGGTCGATCTCGTGCGCCTTCTCGATCACCGTGCCCATGTGGTGGTGGAACGCCATCGGCATCCCATTTGCCGCCATCCAGTCGGCGAGCATGGCGATGTTCTTGAGGTATTCCGGCCAGTCGGCCTCGCGCATCACCGGGCGGTCGGCCACCGGCACGTCGCGCTTGCCCTGCACGGTGCCCGAGGTCTCGGCCCAGATCACGAGCTTGGCGCCGCAGGCCTTGAGCAGCTCGAGATGCGGCCTGAGCGCCTCCTTCTCGGCCTCGACGCCGCGAGCCAGCAGCTCGCCGCTGAACCAGCCCGAGATCAGCTCCAGCCCATGCTTGTCGAGCACCGCCCGCATGGTCGGCGCGTCGTCGGGGAACTTGCCGCCCTTCTCGATCCCCTTGAACCCGGCCTCGGCCGCTTCCTTCAGGCAGGTGTCGAGCGGCGTGTCGCCGCCCAGCTCCGGCATGTCGTCGTTGCTCCAGGCGATCGGGTTGGTCCCGAGCTTGACCGCCATCTCCATCCCCCCCTCAACGCACCGCCGTGCCAAGGCCCGGCTCAGGCGCGAATTGCCTACAGATCGCTGCCGGCGCGTGTGTTCATCCGAGCGGGACAAGCGATTCGGGCGCCCAGCCCACCTCGACGGCCTCGCCGGTCTGCAGAATCCGCCGCCCGACCGTGTTGCGCATCGACACGACCACCGGCTCGGCCAATCCCGCGAGCTCTATATAGTAGTAGGTCATGTCGCCGTAGTAGGCGGCATTCGTGACCCGCCCGGCAACCGAGTGCGCGGCCGTGGCGCCTCGGTCGACCAGGAGCGTCAGGCGCTCGGGCCGCACGCCGACCGTCAGCTCGCGGCTGCCGTTGAGACCGGCTGGGCGCGGAATCGTGGCTTGGCCGAGCGCGCGAACATCGAGCGTGAGCGTGCCGGGGCCTTCGCCCGTGAGCGTGCAGGGCAGGAAGTTCATGCCGCCGATGAACTCTGCCACGCCGCGCGACGCCGGTTGCTGGTAGATCTCCTCGGGCCGGCCGATCTGCGCGATCTGGCCTGCGAACATCACCGCCAGGCGGTCGGACAGGGTGAGCGCCTCCTCCTGGTCGTGCGTCACCAGGACGAAGGTGATGCCGACCGCGCGCTGCAGCTGGCGCAGCTCGACATGCATGTGCTCGCGCAGCTTCTTGTCGAGCGCGGACAGCGGCTCGTCGAGCAGCAGCACCTTCGGCCGCATGACCAGGGCGCGGGCGAGGGCGACCCGCTGCCGCTGGCCGCCCGACAGCTCGTGCGGCCGCCGCGCGCCCAGCCCGGCGAGCGCCACCATCGCCAGCGCGTCGCCGACCCGGCGCTCGAAGGTGGCGCCGTCCAGGTTCTGCTTGCGCAGGCCGTAGCCGACGTTCTCGGCCACGCTGAGATGCGGGAAGATGGCGTAGGACTGGAACACCATGTTGGTGGGGCGGCGGTTGGCCGGCACACCGGCCATGGGCTCGCCGGCGATGGCGATGGTGCCTTCCGTCGGCTGGTCGAAGCCCGCCAGCAGCCGCAGCAGCGTGGTCTTGCCGCAGCCCGAGGGGCCGAGCAGCGAGAAGAACTCGCCCGCACCCACGGCGAGCGAGACATCGTCCAGGGCGGTGAACGAGCCGAACCGGCGCGTCACTCGGCGCACGTCGATCATCGGCATGGTGACACTCATGCCGCAGGCTCCGATCCGAGCCCGGCCCGGCGCTCGGCCCGCCGGCGCAGCAGCTCGGCGACACCGAGCAGGACGAGCGAGAACAGCAGGATGAGCGAGCCCAGCGCCAGGACGTTGGGCAGCTTGGCGGCGAAGCGCAGCTGGCTCCAGATGTAGAGCGGCAATGTCGTGGCCTGCCCGCCGAGGAAGAAGGCGAGGATGAACTCGTCGAACGAGACGGTGAAGCAGATCAGCAGGCTCGAGATCACGCCGGGCCAGACCAGCGGCAGGATCACGCGCCGGAACGTCATGACCCTGGTCTCGCCCAGGTCGAGCGAGGCCTCCTCGAGGCTGCGATCGAGACCCAGGAAGCTCGTGCGCAGCACCGAGATCGCGAACGGCAGGCAGAATAGGACGTGGCCGAGCACGATGGTGAGCAGTGACAGATCCAGCCCGAGCTGCAGCAGGACCACGAGCAGCGCCACGGCGACGATGATGTCGGGCATGACCATGGGCAGCATCAGGAAGGCGCCGACCGGGCCGCGGCCGGCGAACTCGTGCCGCGTCAGGGCGCGCGCGGCGCCGATGCCGAGGATGGTCGCCAGCGTCGCTGCGGAGAAGCCCACGATCAGGCTGTTCAGCACCGCCTCATGCAGGGCGGGGATGCCGGTGAGATTGCGATACCACTGCATGGTGAAGCCCCGCAGCGGAAAGGCGACCACGGACGAATCGTTGAACGAGAACAGCGGCAGCAGCAGCACGGGGAAATAGAGGAACGCGAGGTAGGCGACGGCATAGGCGGTGAGCCCGCGCGGCATCCGCATGGCGGCCTCAGGCCATGCCCCGGCCGCCGAAGCGACGGCCGGCCAGGACGACGACGAGCGCCACGGCGGCGACGATCAGCATCGCCGACACCGACAGGGCCGCGCCGAGCGGCCAGTTGCTGCCCTTGCCGAACTGGGCCTGGATCATGTTGGCGATCATCACGCCGTCCTTGCCGCCGACCAGGCGCGGCGTGACGTAGTCGCCGACGGTGGGGATGAACACGATCAGGGCGGCGGCGATCACGCCGGGCATGGACAGCGGCAGCGTCACGCGCAGGAAGCGCTGGACCGGGCCGTCGCCGAGGTCGGTGGCGGCCTCGAGCAGGCTGCGGTCGAGCTTCTCCAGGGAAGCGTAGATCGGCAGGATGGCGAATGGCGCCCAGGCATGCGCCAGGGTCACGACCACGGCGCCGCTGTTGTACAGCAGCCAGGGCAAGGGCTGCCCGATCGCGCCGAGCTCGAGCAGGCCGGAGTTCAGCACTCCGCCGGTGCCGAGGATGACCTTCCAGGCGAACACCCGCAGCAGGTAGCTGGTCCAGAACGGGATGGTGATCAGGAACAGCCACAGGGCCTTGCGCCGCCCGCCATGGAACGAGACGAAGTAGGCGATCGGATAGGCGAGCAGCACCGTGGCGAGTGTCACGGCCCCGGCGATCCACAACGACCGCAACATCAGCACGCGGTAGAGCGGGTTGGCCCAGGCCTCGCGATAGTTGGCGAGCGTGAAGGTGCGGTCGATGACCAGATCGTTCTGGGTCCAGAAGCTCAGGACGAAGATCGCCCCGATCGGCACCGCCAGCAGCAAGAGGGCGTAGACGAAGGACGGGCTGACCAAGAGCCAGCCCGCCATGCCTTCGCCGCGCAGCCATGCCGGCCACGCCAGCTCGCCTCCCGTCCGGGCTCGCGCCGCATCCAGCGCCATGCCGTACCCCGGTTGCCGCGCGCCCGTCAGCGCGGTAGTCGCTGCCGCAGTCTCGGCTGGTAGCGGCCGGGGTTCAAGCCGCTTGCGCCAGCAGCGCGTCGTTGCGCTCGACGAGCCCGCCGGGCGCGGGTGCCTGATCGAGGTCGAGCACCGGCATCAGCTCGCGCAGATGATCGTGATAGCTGCGCACGCCGTATTCGAGGTCGGAGAGGATCACGCCGTCGTAGCCGCTCGAATGGACGGCCTCGTTCGACCACACGATCAGCTGGGCGTCCTCGGCCCCGGTGATCCGGTCGATCCGGCTGGCGAGATAGCGCGCGGCCCGCAGCTCGCGGCTCTCGTCGCGATAGGCGAAGGCGCGCCCGCGCTGCAGGGTGCGGTCCACGGCCAGCGGGAACTCCTGATAGAACATCACCGAATCGGGATAGAAGGTCAGCACCGTGTTCGGGAAGAAGCCGATATAGAGCCAGGCCCGCCGGTGGCTCTCGGGCAGATGCGGCACCTCGGGCAGCAGCTTCTTGTAGTTGCGCACGCTCCACAGGCTGCCCGGCCCGTCGTTGAACGGCGCGAAGGAGCGCGACGCGCCGCGGACGAAAGGCTCGTCCGAGTAGCCGTGGCCATAGAGGTCCTGCAGGCCAGGATGCGCCCGGGGGACATGATAGCCCTCGTTGTCGACGTCGCGCACCGCCTTCCAGTTGACCGGCAGCTCGTCCTGCCATGCTCCCCAGCCCGGCAGCGTCACGAGCTCCTGCGTACGATAGTGTACCACTTCGTCCGCGAACGGGGCCAGGATGTCGGCCACCGCCGGCTGGGCGCTGGGCTGGAAGCGGACGAAGACGAAGCCGTGCCACAGCTCGAGCTCGATCGGCTTCAGGCCCCACTGCACCGGATCGAGCGGCGGCAGGCTCTGCGGCCGGGCGGCGCCGCGCAGCGTGCCGTCGAGATTGTACGACCAGGCGTGGAACGGGCAGGTGATGACGCCGCGGCAGGTGCCGCGCTCGTCGGCCACCACGCGCGAGCCGCGATGCCGACAGACATTGTGGAAGGCGCGGATCCGGCCGTCGCGCCCGCGCACCACCAGCGCCCGCTCGCCTGCCACGTCGAGCGTCAGGTAGGCGCCGGGCGCGGCCAGCTCGCATTCGAGCCCGACCAGCTGCCAGGAGCGGCGAAACAGCAGCTCCTTCTCGAGCTCGAGCAGCTCGCTGCTGGCATAGCTCCAGGCGGGAAGCCCGCGGCGGTCCCAGCCGGCGGGGATCGAGAGGTCACGCGGCTGCACGTTCATGGCGCCGCCTCCATTCTTTATTTGAGCGCTCACTCAAAATAGCCGATCGCCCGCCGGCAGGCAAGCCGGCTCAGCCGGCTCAGCCGGCTCAGCCGGGGCGCCGGGCCCGGAAGTGGTGCGGGCAGTGCTCGCCGGTGGCGAGAACCGCGACCATCGCTTCCCAGGTGCGGATCTGCCGCGCGGTCTCGGCCTCGCCGAGGATGGCCCTGGCGCGCTCGCCCACGGGGCCGCGCAGGCGGTCGAGCTCGGTGCCGGCGACGTCGTGGTACCAGGGATTGCGGTTCACCAGCTCGATCTCGACGAACCCCGCCTGCTCGAGCGCGCGCCGATAGGCCGACGGCGACGCCATGCCGAAGTCGAGGGCCTCGCAGGCGATGTAGTGGGCCATCGCCGGCGACGGCGGCCCGTCGTGCCCGATCAGCCAGTCCGACGCGGCGAACCAGCCGCCGGGGCGCAGCACGCGAAACGCCTCGCCTGCGAGCGCCGCCTTGTCGGGGATGTGGACGATGGAATCCTTGCTGAAGACCAGGTCGACCGACTGGTCGGGCAGGGGGAACGGCCCCGGCCGGACCTCGCGGATCTCGATCCGGCCGGCGAGCCCGGCCTGCTCCACCCGGCGACGGGCCTTGGCGCAGACGGGTGCTTCGACGTCGATGCCGACGACCCGTGCCGCACCATAGTCGCGCGCGAGCAATACGGTGATGCCGCCCGAGCCGCACCCGACATCGAGGACGGTACGGCCTGAAAGGTCCAGTCCGGCAAGGATCCGCGCCACCTCCTCCGGCCCGCCCGGCGAGAGGAACCCGTCGCCCCACAGCGCCTCCAGGAACTCGGTCGTGGCGTCGTCGTAGAGCACATCGCCATGTGCCATCTTTGTCTCCAGACCCTGAGCCACCTGGCTAAGCGGCGGCGGCCAGGATCTCGGCGTGGCGGGACGGAAAGGCAGCGGCGACGGCGTGGAGCGTGATCCGCCTGGCCTGCGCGTTGTCCATGCTGTCGGGATCGAGATGCATCCGCAGCCACATGCCGTCGGTCAGGGAATCCAGCGCGAGTGCCAGATCGGCAGCTTGCCAGACCGCCGCGTCGAGCAGGCCCGCCGCGGCCTCGCACTGCTCGCGCATCGCCTCCGCCCGCTCGCGGTCGAACGCTTCGGAGATGCTGGCGAACAGTGGCCGGGCAGCGGCCTCGCCCCAGAAGGCATGCCACAGCGTCAGCGTGCGCCGGTTGCAGATGGCGGGATCGAAATCGGCGCGGATCAGCGCCAGGATGCGGGCGATCGGATCGGCGGGTGCCGCTGCCAGCGCCGTCTGCCAGACCGCCCGATAGTCCTCGTAGTGGCAGCGCAGCGCCTCGGCGAGCAGCGCCTGCTTGGTCTTGAAATAGAAGACGGTGACCCCCTGCGACAGGCCTGCCGCATCCGCCACCGTCGCCAGGGTCGTCGCCGACAGGCCGTGGCGGACGATCGACTCGATCGTCGCGTCGAGGATCTGCGCGCGCCGCCGCGCCGCGTTGTCGGCGCGCTCGCGGCGGGGGCGCCGCTCCTGCAGCAGGACGGTCATGCCGGTCAGAAGCCCGCCTTGATCTGCTCGAACTCGGCGATCATGCGCTGGCGGAGCGCCGGCGGCATAGGCGACTGGAACAGGGTCTTCTCCCGGAAGCGCTCGACGTCGCCATAGCCCTTGGCCTTCAGGATGGCGGGATCGACGGCCGCCATGCCGTCGAGGTTGGAGTGGCCGTAGCCCCAGGATTCCACGAGATAGGGCGACACGCGCGCGTCGGCGACCGCGTTGAGATAGTCGTAGGTCTCGTCCTCGGAGCCCTCGCCGCCCTTGAGCCGCACATAGCCGCAGACCCAGGTCGACAGCCCCTCCTTGGTGTCCTTGTTCATGGCGATCGGCTGCCCCTCGGCCGCCAGGGTCACGGGCGTCTCGTTCCAGGTCCAGGCGATCACCACCTCGCCATTGGCCATCGCCTGCGAGATGTCGGCATTGTCGGTCCAGTACAGGCGGACGTTCTTGTGGACCTTGCGCAGGAACTCCGACGCCTGGGCGAACTGCTCGTCGGTCATCTGCGTCCAGTCCTTGAGACCGATCGCCAGCGAGGCCAGGGCGTAGGCGTCGTCGACATTGTCGCCGATCGAGACCTTGCCCTCGTATTTCGGGTCGGCGAACACCTGCAGCGACTGCACGTCCTCGGCGGGGACCTCGTCGGTGCGGTAGGTCAGCCCGGTGTTGCCCCACTCGAACGGCACCCACCAGGGCTTGCCGTCGGCGACAAAGCCCGGCAGGTCGCGCAACTGCGGATTGAGCTTGTCCCAGTTGGGGATGCGCGCGGGATCGATCGGCTCGAGCAGCCCGGCCTCGCGCCAGCGCGGCACCGACTGCGAGCAGGGATGGGCGACATCGGCCTTGAAACCGGCGCGCAGCTTCTGGAATGCTTCCTCCTCGTCGGCGAAGAAGGTGAAGTTCGGCGAAGCGCCATGCTTCTCGATGAACGCCTGGTGGAACGCGGGATCCTCGTAGCCCGACCAGTCGAACACCGTGACGGAGGGGTCGGCCGAGGCCGCGAGCGGCAGACCCCAGAGAGCGGCGCCGAGGGCGGCGGTCGTCAGTCGGATCAGGTGCTTCATGGGCTTGCTCCCTGCAGGTCGTTGGCCGGCGCGGTCAGCTCGCACGCCGGTCGAGTCGGGTGCTCACGGTCTGGATCGCACGTTCGAGAATGTCGAACATCGCATCGATCTCGTCATTGGTGATGATCAGCGGTGGCGAGAACACGCACATGTTGACCAGCGGGCGGACGATCAGGCCCTGCTCCTCGCAGACCTCGTCGATCGCCCGGCCGAACTCCAGGTCGCGCGCGAACCGGTCGCCAGGGCCCTGCAGCCGGCCCTCGACGCAGCCGACCAGCCCGATCCCGCGCGTGTCGCCGACGAGCGCGTGGCGACGCAGCGCATGCAGGCGCTCGAGAAAATGCGGCGTCACGCTGCGGACGTGATCGAGCAGGCTCTCCTCCTCGATGATCCGGATGTTTTCCAGCGCGGCCGCACAGCAGACCGGGTGGCCCGAATAGGTGTAGCCGTTGGAGAACAGGATGCTCTCATGATCCGGGCCGGAAACCTCGCCGATCAGCCGGTCGGAGATCAGGCAGGCGCCGAGCGGCAGGTAGCCCGAGGTCAGGCCCTTCGCACAGGTGATGATGTCGGGCTCGATGCCGAACACGTCCTTGGACGCGAACCAGTGGCCGAGCCGGCCGAAGGCGGTGACGACCTCGTCGGAGATGTAGAGGACGTCGTGGCGGCGGCAGATCTCGAGGCAGCGCGCATGGTAGCCCGGTGCGGGGATCACCACGCCGCCGGAGGCGAGGATGGGCTCCGCGATGAAGGCGGCGACGCGCTCCGCACCCATGTGCCGGATCGCGTCGTCGAGATCCTGCGCCTTGCGCGCCGCCCACTCGTCGAGGCTGGTGCCGGCGGGCCGCAGGCCGGGGCTGACGTCCGGCAGGATGTGCACGCGCGAGTCGCGGTCGAACCAGCTCGCGAACCGCTCCTTGCCCGAGGCGCTGGCCGAGAGGTAGGTCGAGCCGTGATAGGAGCGCTCGCGCGAGATCACGACCTTCTTCTCGGGCCGGCCGAGCCGGTTGTTGTAGAAGTGCGCGAAGCGCAGCGCGGTGTCGACGGCGGTCGAGCCGCCGGTCGTGAACATCACCGTGTTCAGATCGCCCGGCGACAGCTCGGCGAGCTTGCGGGCGAGCCGGGCCGCCGGCTCGTTCGCGAACCCCCAGGGCGAGTTGTAGGAGAGCTTCAGCGCCTGCTCGGCGATGGCCTGCGCCATCTCGCGCCGGCCGTGGCCGATCTGCACGCACCACATGCCGCCCGGCCCGTCGATCAGCCGCCGGCCGCGCTCGTCGAAGAGATAGATGCCCTCGCCGCCGCTGGTGATGGTGCGGTCCGCCGAGCCCAACGACCACATCGCGTCCCAGGGGTGCAGGTGGTGGCGGTTGTCCCAATCGCGGATGTCGGCGGCGGACATCAGCAGCTCCCCGGTGGCGTGGCGGTGCGGCGCGGGTGGCGGAAGAACGGCCGCTCGACGATGCGTGCCGTGGCCATGGTCCGCTCCCACTTGCCTTCCTTGTCGCGGTAGATCTCGACCCAGAGGTCGGAGACGGTGCTGACGCCGAAGGGCGCTTTCAGCATCGCCAGCGCGATGTTGCGCTTGCAGGTCGGCGACCAGGCGGCCGAGGTGACGTGCCCCGCCTCGGCCTTGCGGCGGTGGTAGACCAGGGCGTCGTGCGCGGGCTTGCCGCCCTCGACGTCGAGCGCCACGAGCGCGTAGCGCTGGCCCTTCTCGGCATGGCGCAGCAGCGCGCGGCGGCCGTTGAAGTGGTCCTTCTTCAGGTCGACCAGAGCTCCGTAGCCCAGCTCGTAGGGCGTGCGCCCGCGGGTCGGCCGGCTGGCGTGGTGGATCGAGACATAGTCCCGGCCGGCCAGGACGAAGCCGGCCTCGAGGCGCGCGAGGTCGAGGGCGGCATAGCCGATCGGCCGCAGGCCGTGCGGCCGGCCGACGTCCCAGAGACGGTCCCACAGCGCCAGCGCGTGCTCGGGCGGCACCCACAGCTCGTAGCCCAGATCGCCGGTAAAGCCCGTGCGCGAGATCAGGATGCCGTCGAGCTCGACCAGATCGAACGGTTTCAGGCGGCCGACCTCGCCCAGGCTGGCCGCCGCGAGCACGGCGAAGCTGGTCGGGCCCTGCAAGGACAGCCCGGCCACGGCCTCGCTCTCGTCCCCGATCGCGACGTCGAAGCCCCAGGCGACATCCATGAGCCAGCCATATTGCGGCTCCTGGCAGCACAGGCGGAAATCGTCCTCGCCGAGGCGAAAGACGGTGCCGTCGTCGATCACCATCCCGTCCTCGTCGCACCACAGCGCGTAGGCGACGCGGCCCGGCCGGAGCTTGCCGAGGTCGCGGGTGACGAGCCGGTTCATGACCCGCAGCGCGTCCGGCCCGCGGACGCGGAACTTGCGCATCGCCGAGACGTCGAACAGCGTCGCCTGGTTGCGGATCGCGAAATACTCGGCCTCGACCGACTCGAAGCGCTCGGCGGTGGCATGGCCGGCCCAGGGCTGCCAGGCGCGCGACAGATTGAGCGGGGCCGTGCGCGCATCGAATGGCGTGGGCACGAGCCCGCGCGGGACCAGCATGGGCGCGCTCATCCGTGGCCCCCGCCGTTCAAGGCGGCGAGCGCCGCGTTGCGACCCGCGAGGCCCATCACGTCGCCGCCGGGATGGGCCGCGGCGCCGCACAGGAACAGTCCGCCGATGCCGGTGGCGTAGTGGCCCATGCCGTTCACCGGCCGCAGCATGAGCATCTGGTCGACTGCCAGCTCGCCGTGATGCCAATGGCCGCCCGTGGCGCCGGTCAGCCGCTCGATGTCGGTCGGCGCCAGCACCTGCCGTGCGCTCACGAGCCGGCGCAGGCCGGGCGCATATGGTTCCAGCGCCGTCAGCACCGTCTCGGCCAGCCTCTCCTTGGCCTCATCGGTCCAGCCGCCGTGCAGCGCATGCGGCGCGTACTGCATCACCACGGAAAGGACGTGGCCGCCCTGGTCGGCGAGCGAAGGGTCGGCCAGCGTCGGGATGGTGAGGTCGAGAACCGGAGCGGGCGACATCTCGCCATATTTGGCCGGATCGAAGGCCCGCTCGACGTAGCGCAGCGACGGGGCCAGCAGGACGCGCCCGCGCAGCTGAGCCGGATCGAGGCCCAGGAACCCGGGCAGCTCCGACAAAGCCAGGTTGACCTTCGCCGTGGTGCCCTTGGCGCGGATCTGGCGGATGCGGCGGACCATCTCGGCGTCGAACTGCGCCGGCCCGGCCAGCCGCAGCAAGGTCGCGGCATCGGCGCCGCACAGGACGACGGGTGCGCGCAGGGTTTCGCCGGAAGCAAGCACGACGCCGGCTGCCGTGTCGCGCTCGACCAGGATCCGCGCGACGGCCGCGCCCGTCCGGATCTCCGCACCGGCGGCCGTGGCGGCCCGGGCGAAGGCGGCGGCGAGCGCACCCATGCCGCCCTTGGGCAGCGACAGCGACCCGCCGTGCGCCAGGCGATACATCAGCGTCAGCACGGTGCCCGGCGAGCGGGGGCCGACATGGCCGCCGAGCACGGCGTCGACCCCCAGCGCCCCGGCCAGCGGCCCGTCCGCGATCTCGTCGCCGATCGCGTCGGCGGCGTTGCACAGCAGGAGGCGGAGGAACTCGCGCATGTCCGGCTTGCCGAGCAGCCGCAGCCGCAGAGCGAGTCGGCCGAGGGCGGGTGCCTCGCGCCAGCCGCCCTCGCCGAGCCGCGGCGGCGGTGCCAGCAGCATCGGCGCCAGCACGCCGGCGTAGCGTGCCAGCCGCTCGCGCAGCGCCGCGAACGCGGCCCCGTCGGGATGCGGCTTGCCGTCGGCGAAGCCTGCGCGCCCGCTGCTCACGACGACATGCCGGCCCTCGGGGGCGAGCGCGACCGTCGGCAGGTCGGTGGCGGCGAGCTCCAGCCCGTGCGCGGCCAGATCGAGCTCCTGCACTACGGCCGGGCTCAGATTGAACAGCAAATGCGCCAGCTGCGGGCAGCGCAGGCCGGGGGCGAGGTGGACGGTGCGCGCCGCCCCGCCCACCGCGTCGGCGCGCTCGAGCACCGCCACTTTGCGCCCGGCCTTGGCCAGCGTGGCGGCGGCCACGAGGCCGTTGTGGCCGGCGCCGACGACGATGGCGTCGTAGCCGCTCATGCCGCCCTCCCGGTGCGCGGCTTGCCGAGGTCGCGCAGGATCTCGCGGGCCGCGTTGGCGCCGGGTGCTGCCATCACGCCGCCGCCCGGATGGTTGGACGAGCCGCACATGTAGAGCCCCTGGACCGGCGAGCGGTACTGCGCCCAACCCGGGACCGGGCGGTTGAACAGGAGCTGGTCGAACGTCAGCTCGCCCTGGAAGATGTTGCCCTCGGTCAGGCCGACCTCGCTCTCGATGTCCTTGGGCGTGCGGACCTCCTTGTGGACGATCAGCTCGCGGAAGTTCGGGCTGGCCTGGGCGATCTTGGCGAGCACCGTGTCGGCGAACGCGGCGCGGCTCGCATCGTCCCAGGCCCGACCGTCGCTCAGCTCGTAGGGTGCGTACTGCACGAACACGGTCGCCATGTGCTTGCCGGGTGGCGCCATGGTCGGGTCGATCTGGGTCGGGATCAGCAGGTCGAAGTAGGGGTCGGCCGACCAACGACCCTCCTTCCAGTCGTCATAGGCGCGCTCGAGGCTCGCCAGCGATTCCGAGCAGTGCAGGTCGCCCTTGAGGAACGGGGCGCCCGGCGGGGCGGCCGGGAAGTCCGGCATGGCGTCGAGTGCTATGTTGAGCTTGCCGGACGAGCCGCGGATCTTGAACCGCCGCACGCCCTTGAGGAACTCGTCGGGCAGCTGGCTCGGCTCCATGAGCCGCAGGAAGGTGCGCTTCACGTCGAGGTTCGAGACGACGATCGGCGCCTGGAGCTCGTCGCCATTGTCGAGCGCCACCCCGGTGACGACACCGTTGCGGACCAGGAACCGCTCTACGCCGGCACCCGTGCGGATCTCGCCGCCGGCGGCCTCGAGCGCGCCGCCCAACGCCCGGCTCACCGCCCCCATGCCGCCGCGGGCGAAGCCCCAGGCGCCGATCGAGCCGTCCACGTCGCCCATATAGTGGTGCAGCAGCACGTAGGCGGTGCCGGGCGAGTAGACGCCGAGCCCGGTGCCGATGATGCCGCTGCCGGCGAGATGGGCCTTGATCACCGGCGTCTCGAAATACTGGTCGAGGAAATCGCCGATCGACATGGTCCAGAAGCGGATCGCCTCGCCCATCTCGCGCTGGCCGAGATCGTGAATCCGGCGGCCGAGGAACAGCAGCTCGCCCACGTCGCGCGGGCGCAACGCTGCCGGGTCGGGCGGGGTGCGCAAGAGCAGCGGCCGGATGAACCGGCACTGCCGCATCACCGCCTGGGCGTACCGCTCGTAGCTGTCGGCGTCGCGCCGCGAGAACCGGGACATCTCGCGGCGCAGCGCATCGTGCTCGCCATAATAGGCGAAGTAGCCGCCGTCCGCGGTGAAGGTGGCGCCGCTCTCGTAGGGGATCACCTGCAGGCCGTGGCGCGGCAGGTCGAGGTCGCGGACGATCTCGGGGCGCAGCAGGCTGCAGACATAGGAGCAGTTCGAGTAGGTCCAGCCGGCGTGCAGCTCGCGGCTGACCGCGGCCCCGCCGATCCAGGGTGCTTTCTCGACCACGAGCGTCCGCAGGCCGGCGCGGGCGAGATAGCAGGCGGTCGTCAGGCCGTTATGGCCGGCCCCGACCACGATCGCATCGTACCGCCCGGCCAACGTCGCGCCTCCTTGGGGAACGGCGCGAACCTAGCCGATCGATCCGGATGACACAAATTATTTTGAGCGCTCAGTCAAATTTCCTCAGGCGGCGACACGAGCTTCCTGCGCCTGCGCCGCTTCCGCCAGGCGCCGCTGCAGGAAGATGAGCACCGCCACCTCCTCCGGCTCGAGGCCCGACAGCTCCTGGCGCAGCTCCTCCTCGACCTCGCGCTTCAGGCTCTCGATCAGCGAGCCGTCGAGATAGGCGCCGACGATCTCGGGGTGAACGTAGCTCTTGCGGCAGATCGCCGGCGTGTTGCCGAGGCGGCTCGCCACCCGCTCGATCGCCTGGGTGACGTTGCGCTTGGCGGCGGCGTCGCTGTCGAAGGCGGCGAACTCGCTCAGCGCCCAGGCGGCCAGCACGGTCGCCGACCAGGTGCGGAAGTCCTTGGCGGTGAAGTCCTCGCCGGCAACCTCGCGCAGCCAGGCGTTGACGTCACCCGAGCTGACCGGCTCGGGCGAGCCGTCGTCGCCCACATACTGGAACAGCTCCTGGCCGGGCAGCTCCTGGATCCGCCGCACCAGCCCGGCGAGCCGGCGATTGCGCAGCGTGATGACGTGCCGCTTGCCGCCCTTGCCGCGGAAATTGAAGCGCAGGCCGCCGGCCTCGGCCTTGACATGCCGGCCGCGCATCGTGGTCAGGCCGAAGGTCTTGTTCTGGCGCGCATACTCGTCATTGCCGACGCGGATCAGCGTCACCTCGAGCAGCCGGACCACGGTGGCCAGCACCTTGTCCTTGCCCAGCCCCGGCCGGCCCAGCTCCGCGTTCACCGCGGCCCTGATCCTCGGCAGGGCGCGGCCGAACGCCAGCATGCGGCCGAACTTGGTTTCCTCGCGCGCGGCGCGCCAGCGCGGATGGTAGCGGTACTGCTTGCGTCCGCGCGCATCCCTGCCGGTCGCCAGGAGGTGGCCGTTGCGATGCGGCGAGATCCAGACCTCGCGCCATGCCGGCGGGATGGCGAGGCTGCGGATCCAGCCGATCAGGCCCGCATCCCGCAGGACCTGCCCCTGCGCGTTCCGATAGGAGAATCCTTTACCCGCCCGTCGGCGACTCAGCCCAGGTAGCTCGTCCGTGGCAAAACGCAGATCGAGCTGCGCCAGCGCGTCCGCATCCTCGCCGCCCGCCATGTGACCCGTCCCTTGCAGCGAACGTCGCTGTCAACGGGGGTCCGGCGGCTCGGTTCCTGGACGCGGCCGCCGCCGGCTCCCGGGGTGCGCCTAGAGCTCCTTGCGGTTGTCGACCAGCTCGGTGACCACGGCCGGATCTGCGAGGGTGGACGTATCGCCGAGCGAGTCGAACTCGTTGGCCGCCACCTTGCGCAGGATGCGCCGCATGATCTTGCCCGAGCGGGTCTTCGGCAGGCCCGGCGCCCACTGGATCACGTCCGGGCTGGCGATCGGGCCGATCTCCTTGCGAACCCAGCCCACCAGCTCCTTGCGCAACGCCTCGCTGGGCTCGATGTCGGCCTTGAGCGTGACGTAGCAGAAGATGCCCTGGCCCTTGATCTCGTGCGGGTAGCCGACGACGGCGGCCTCCGCCACCGCGGGATGGGAGACGAGCGCGCTCTCGACCTCCGCCGTACCCATGCGGTGCCCCGACACGTTGATGACGTCGTCGACGCGGCCGGTGATCCACCAGTAGCCGTCCTCGTCGCGCCGGGCGCCGTCGCCGGTGGTGTAGTAGCCCTTGAAGGTGGTGAAATAGGTCTGGATGAAGCGCTCGTGGTCGCCATAGACCGTGCGCATCTGGCCGGGCCAGCTGTCGGCGATCAGCAGGTTGCCCTCGGTCGCACCCTCCAGGACCGTGCCGTCATTGTCGACCAGCACGGGCTGGACGCCGAAGAACGGCCGCGTCGCCGAGCCGGGCTTCAGGTCGGTGGCGCCGGGCAGCGGCGTGATCAGGATGCCGCCGGTCTCGGTCTGCCACCAGGTGTCGACGATCGGGCAGCGGTCATCGCCGACGACCTTGTGGTACCACTTCCAGACCTCGGGATTGATCGGCTCGCCGACCGAGCCCAGCAGCCGCAAGGACTTGCGCGAGCTTTTCCTGACCGGCTCGTCGCCCTTCTGCATCAGCGAGCGGATCGCGGTGGGTGCGGTGTAGAAGATGTTGACCTTGTGCTTGTCGACGACGTCCCAGAACCGCGAGATGCTGGGATAGGTCGGGATGCCCTCGAACATCAGCGTCGTGGCGCCGTTGGCGAGCGGCCCGTAGAGAATGTAGCTGTGGCCGGTGACCCAGCCGACATCGGCGGTGCACCAGTAAATCTCGCCGTCGCGGTAGTCGAAGACGTATTCGTGGGTCAGCGAGGCGAAGACGAGATAGCCGCCGCTGGTGTGCAGGGCCCCCTTGGGCTTGCCGGTCGAGCCCGAGGTATAGAGCAGAAACAGCGGATCCTCGGCGTTCATCGGCTCGCAGGGGCAGTCGGCACTCGCCTGCTCCATCAGCGTGCGCGCGTCCAGGTCCCGCCCCTCGACCATCGGCACGTTCATGCCGGTGTGGCGGAACATCAGGACCTTGACGTCGGGTTCGCACTTCTCGAGCGCCTTGTCGGCGTTCTCCTTCAGCGGCACTGCCCGGCCGCCACGCAGGCCGCCGTCGGAGGTGATGATCAGCTTGGATTCGGCGCCGTTGACGCGGTCGGCGAGGCTGTCGGGGGAAAAGCCGCCGAACACGACCGAATGCGGCGCGCCGATCCGCGCGCAGGCCAGCATGGCATAGGCGGCCTCGGGGATCATCGGCAGATAGATGGTGACCCGGTCGCCCTTCTTGACGCCGATCGACTTCAGGACATTGGCGAGCTTCGACACCTTCTCGTGGAGCTCGCGATAGGTGATGTGCTTGTCGACCTCGGGGTCGTCGCCCTCGAAGATGATCGCGGTCTGGTCGCCGCGCTTGGCGAGATGACGGTCGACGCAGTTGTAGCAGACGTTGAGCTGGCCGTCCTCGAACCACTTGATCGAGACGTCGCCGGTGAAGGACGTGTTCTTGATCTTGGTCGGCTGCTTGATCCAGTCCAGCCGCTTCGCCATCTCGCCCCAGAACCCGTCCGGGTCCTTGACCGAGCGCTCGTACATGGCGAGATACTTGGCGTTGTCGCAGTGGCTGTTCTTCGCCCACTGCGGATCGACCGGAAACACGTCCGACATAGCCCCCTCCGTTGCACGGCCGCCGCGAAGGCGCTGCTCGACCCCCGCCGCACGCGCAGCTTATTCTCACGCTGGCGGCGGGTGCCACAACGCCGAGCGGACCTTTTGCCGCAATAGCCGGCAGCCGCGGGGCAAAATGCCCCATTCATGCTCACGCGGTCCACAGCCTTGCCCACAGGCCGGTTTTTGTCCCCATTATTTTCAACAGATTGTGGGTAAGTCCTGATGGGCGCTCCGGCAGGGAACACCGCCTGCCTGCACGTCGTGCCGGCGGCGGGGCCGGACCTTTATTACGGCATGTTCATGGATCGCGAATATCGGGCCGAGGTCGGGCCGCGGGGACTTGCTCACTCGTCTTGGATCGCCGCCGCCACCAGCGGTGCTATGCGCTCCGCGATCAACGCGGCACCATGCGCGTTTGGATGGATGCCATCGGCCTGCATCATTCCCGGCGTGAGCACGACGCCATCCAAGAAGAACGGATAGAGCGGCACACTCTGCTCGCGGGCGACATCCTCGTAGACCTGCCTGAAGGCATCGGTGTAGCTGCGTCCCATGTTCGGCGGCGCCAGCATCCCCGCCAGCACGACTTTGACGCCCCGCCCCTTCGCCACGCTTACGATTTGGTTGATATTCTCGCGAAGTTGTTCAACCGGAAGTCCTCGAAGCGCATCGTTGCCGCCGAGCTCGACCAAGAGATGCGTCGGCTGATCCGCCAGCACCCAGTCGAGTCGCGCCAGGCCGCCGGCCGAAGTGTCGCCCGACACGCCGGCGTTCAGCACCTCGCACTCGACGCCCCGGCTCTCTAGCGCCGCCTGCAGCTTGATGGGGAAGGCGTCTGCCTCGGCCACCCCGTAGCCGGCGGCGAGCGAGTCGCCGAGAACGGTCAGGCGGCAGGCCGCAGCGGCACCGCCCGGCACGGCCAGGCAGGCGAGGGCGGTCAGGAGGAGCGCAACCTTGCTGGCGCGCGCCCACCGATCCATCTCCCTCGCAGCGCACCGTACGCGTATGGAGGAACACGGCCCTTGGCGATGATCGAGCTCGGCGACGTCCATTTGACCCTTTCCAGCGCCGCGGGCCCGGTCGCGATTCTGCGCGGCATCGATCTCCGGGTCGCGCCCGGCACCAGCGTGAGCGTGGTTGGCCCGTCCGGTTCCGGCAAGTCCAGCCTCATGTCCGTGATCGGCGGCATCGAGCGCCCGACCGGGGGCCGGGTCGCGGTCGACGGCGTGGAGCTCGCCACTCTGGACGAGGACGGGTTGGCCGAGTTCCGGCGCGATCGCCTGGGCATCCTGTTCCAGTCCTTCCACCTCATCCCGACCATGACCGCGCTCGAGAACGTGGCCCTGCCGATGGAGCTCGCCGGCGACGGCGACGCGTTTCCGGCCGCCCGCACGCTGTTGCGCGAGGTCGGCCTGGAGCAGCGGAGCAGCCACTATCCCGGGCAGCTCTCCGGCGGCGAGCAGCAGCGCGTGGCGTTGGCTCGCGCGCTCGTGAACCGGCCGCGTCTGCTCCTCGCCGACGAGCCGACCGGCAATCTCGACGAGGACACCGGCCGCGCCGTGATCGACCTGCTGTTCGGCGCTTGCGCCGCGCGCGGCATGACGCTCCTGCTGATCACCCACGACGCCAATCTCGCCGCGCGCTGCGGTCGCCGCCTCCACATGGATCGCGGCCGGCTGGCCGAAAGTGCGACGGGCCGCGCGCCGATGGCCGCACTCACGTGAGCCCTGCGCTCGACGGCCTTGCACTGGCCTGCCGCCTCGCCTTGCGCGATCTGCGTGGTGCCGGCCGCAGCTTCCTGATCCTGATCGGCGCGCTGACCCTGGGGGTGGGGATCATCGCCGCCGTCGGCACGCTCAATCGCGGCATCGAGACCGCGCTCGAGCGCGACGCGCGCCAGCTCCTGGGCGGCGATGTCGAGCTGGAGCAGGCCAACACGCCGATCGCGGCGGACGAGCTCGCCCGGATCGTGCCCGCGGGTACAGCACTGAGCGAGCAGGTCCGCCTCAGCTCTCTGGCAAGCGCCAACGATCGGACCGTGTCGGTGAGCCTCAAGGCCGTGGATGCCGCCTATCCGCTGCTCGGCGCCGTGCTGCTCGATCCGCCTATGCCGCTCGCAGCCGCACTCGCGGACGGCGGCGGCGTGGCCGAGGCGGCGCTGCTCGCCCGGCTTGGCGTGCGGGTCGGCGACCGGGTGCGGGTCGGCGATGCTGAGGTCACGATCCGCGCCGTGCTCCAGCGCGAGCCCGACCGGCTCGGTGGCCTTTACAGCCTGGGGCCGCGCCTGCTGGTGGCACGAGGTACGCTGGATACCGCACAGGTGCTCCTGCCGGGCGCGCTCGCCACCTACGAGTACAAGCTGGTCCTGCCCGAGGGCGCGGACCGCGCCGGCTTCGCCCGCGAGCTGGAACGTGCGTGGCCGGATGCCGGCTGGCGTGCACGCGGCCCGCGCGACCTCCAGCCCCAGATCACCCGCGTCACCGACCGGCTCGCCACCTTCCTCACCCTCGCCGGGCTGACCGCGCTCCTGACCGGCGGGCTGGGGATCGCGCTCACCATCGAGACCCATCTCGCCCGCCGCACGACGACGATCGCCACCCTCAAGAGCCTGGGCGCCAGCGGCGGCCAGGTGTTCGCGATCTATCTGGCGCAGGTGATGCTGCTGGCGGCAGTCGGCGTCGTGGCCGGGCTCGCCCTCGGCCTGCTGCTGCCGTTCGCCGTGCGGCTCGTGCCCGCCGGCCTGCTGCCGCTCGCACCCGACCTCGGCATCCATCTGGGCCCGCTGTTGCAGGCTGCGCTGACCGGACTGCTCGCCACCTTGGTGTTCGCGATCTGGCCGCTGGCGGTGGCGCGCGACGTCTCGCCAGCGCGGCTGTTCCGGGCGCTGGTCACGCCCGCGCGTCGGCTCCCCCGTCGGCCCTACCTCATCGCTCTGGCGCTGGCCCTGGCAGCGCTCGCCGTGGTGGCCGCATTCGGCGTGCCGCAGCCCGTGATCGGCGGCTGGTTCGTGCTGACCGCCGGCCTCGCGGCGCTGGCCCTGTGGGGCCTGACGCGGTTGCTGGTCATGGGCGCGCGACGAATCCGGCATCGGGGCGACTTCGCCCTGCGCCTCGCCATCGCCAACCTGCACCGGCCCGGCTCGCCCTCGCCGCGGGTGATCGTGGCGCTGGGCGCCGGCGTCACGGTGCTCGCCGCCGTCGCCGTGCTCGCCAGCAACCTGAACGACGAGATCGCCCTGCGGCTGCCGTCGCGGGCGCCCTCGCTTTATCTGATCGACATTCAGCCCCAGCAGCGCGACACGCTGCGCACGGCACTGGCCGAGACCGCAGGCGCGCGGCTGGACCAGCTGCTGCCGAGCCTGCGCGCGCGCGTGGTCCGGATCGCCGGCCGGCCGGTGGCCGAGGTGCCGGTGGCGGACAACGTCGCATGGACCCTGCGCCGCGACCGCGGCCTGAGCTACGCCGCGACGATGCCCGAGGGCAGCGCACTGGTTGCCGGTGAATGGTGGCCTGCCGACTATGCCGGGCCGCCCCTGGTCTCGATCGACGAGGAGATCGCCGCCGGCTACGCCGTCGGCCTCGGCGACACCCTCACCTTCAACCTGCTCGGCCGCAATCTGGAGACCCGGATCGCCAGCATCCGCCGGGCGGTCGACTGGAGCGGCGGGCGGCTCGACTTCCTGTTCATCCTCGACCCGGCCGCGGTGGCCGGGGCACCGCACACCTTCGTCGCCGCGGCCGACGTGCCGGCCGTAGCCGAGGCTGGCCTGCTCGACCGGTTCGCGGCCGCCCTGCCCAACGTTACGCCGATCTCGGTGCGGGAGTTCGTAGCCCGCGCCACCGAGGTGCTGAGGCGCATCGAGCTCGCCGTCTACGTCGTCGCCGGCTTCACCCTCGCCGGCGGCATCCTCGCCCTGGTCGGCGGCATCCTGGCCGCGCGCGAGCGGCAGCGCTACGAGACCGTCGTGCTCAAGGTGCTGGGCGCGCGGCGCGCGGTGCTGCTGCGCGCCTTCCTGATCGAGTATCTGGTCATCGGCCTTGCGGTCGCATCGATCGGCGGCCTGCTCGGGTCTGTGGCAGCATGGGTGCTCATCGCCCATGTGATGTCCATCGGCTGGTCGCCGGCGCCCGGCGCGCTGCTCGCGGTGCTGGGGGCAGCGATCCTGGCAGTCCTGCTGGTTGGCGGCCTGTCCCTGCGCCGCCTGATCCGGCTGCCCGCGGCACCGGTTCTGCGGGAAGCCTGAGTTGGTACCCGACGGCATGTCGATTGCTTTGCGCTGGCCGAGCCTCGCCGGATCGGGCTAAGCGTCCGCCATGCTGGAAGCCGGTTCGATCGGATTCGTCACCGCCTTCGTCGCCGGTGTCGTCTCCTTCCTGTCGCCCTGCGTGCTGCCGCTGGTGCCGGGCTACCTGTCCTACGTCGCCGGTACCTCGCTCGAGGAGCTCCGCGACCGGCAGACCGCCCGGCTGCACGCACTCGGCTATGCCTTGTGCTTCGTGCTCGGCTTCTCAACCGTGTTCGTGTCGTTCGGCGCCAGCGCCACTGCCCTTGGCTCGCTGCTGCTCAGCTGGCGCTACGAGCTCGGCATCGTCGCCGGCGTCGTCGTCCTGCTGTTCGGCCTGCACATGGCCGGCCTGTTGCCGATCCCGTTCCTGGAGCGGGAGGCGCGCTTCCATGCCGAGGCGAGAGGCGGGCGCGTCGTCGGCGCCTTCCTCCTGGGCCTCGCCTTCGCCTTCGGCTGGACCCCGTGCATCGGGCCGGTGCTCGGCGTCATCCTCACCATGAGCGCCTCGACCGCCAACCTCGCGACCGGCACGTCGCTCCTGGCGGTCTACTCGCTTGGGCTGGGGCTACCCTTCCTGCTGGCGGCCCTGTTCACGGACGTGCTGCTCGAGCGCCTGCGGCAGCTCTCGCGCACCGGCCGGCGGTTGCAGCGGGCGGCGGGCATCCTGCTCGCCGTAGTCGGCGTGCTGATGATCACGGGCCAGCTCGAGGCCCTGTCCTACTGGCTGCTCGAGACCTTCCCGGCACTCGGGCGAATCGGCTGAGGCGGGTCACCATATCGCTTGAACCCTGCGGCCGCGGGGCCACATACTCGGACGAGTTTTCGGGTGTCCTTTGAAGGGCTACGAACCAATGGCGTACCGTACGGATCCTCGCTTCGCGCAGCCCGGCATCGCCGTCCCGGCGACGGACGAGGGTCTGCGCAGCTTCATGCTGTCGGTCTACAACTATATGGGCCTCGGGCTCGCGATCACCGGGCTCGTCGCCCTGGCGGTCGCGTCCACGCCGGCACTCTACGTGCCGATCTTCACCACGCCCCTGAAGTGGGTGGTGATGCTGGCGCCTCTCGGATTCGTGTTCTTCCTCAGCGCGCGCATCCACAGCCTGAGCGCCAGCGCCGCGCAGATCGCCTTCTGGGCGTTCGCGGCGGTGATGGGCGTGTCGATGGCGAGCATCTTCCTCGTCTACACGGGCGAGAGCATCGCGCGGGTGTTCTTCGTCGCCGCGGCCACGTTCGGCGCCGCGAGCCTCTACGGCTACACGGCCAAGCGTGACCTGACGAGCATGGGCTCGTTCCTGTTCATGGGCCTGATCGGCATCATCATCGCCAGCCTCGTGAACATCTTCGTCGGCTCCAGCGCCCTGCAGTTCGCGGTGTCGGTGATCGGCGTGCTGGTGTTCACCGGGCTGACCGCCTGGGACAGCCAGCGGCTGAAGAACGAGTATCTCGGCGGCCTGCAGTTCGGCGGCGCCGAGCTGGCGGCCAAGGGGGCGATCATGGGCGCCCTCAGCCTCTACCTGAACTTCATCAACCTGTTCATGATGCTGCTGCAGCTCATGGGCAATCAGCGGAACTGACGCTGGCCGCACGCCTGCGGCTGGTGGGAGCGGCCCGTCTCCGCTGGAGGCGGGCCGCTTCTTTTGTCGGGGCCATCGGCGCCAAGCTCCTGCCGCTGGCGGCACTGGCGCTGGCGTCGTGCCGCTTGGCCGCCGCCGATGCCGACCGGATCGCGGTCGTCCCGTTGCCCGCCTCCGAGGTGCCCGCCCGGTTCGGCCAGCTGGAGGTGATCGCCGCCTACGAGCTGCGCTCCGGCAACCGGCACTTCGGCGGCATCTCCGCCGCCCGCTTCGACGGCTCGCGGCTCCGGCTGCTCAGCGACCGCAGCCGTCTGTTCACGCTCGAATGGCCCGAACGTGTGCCCGGCGGCGCCTTCGACGTGCCCGTGACGAGCTCCGGGCGCCTGACGGACGAATCCGGGCGCCAGCTGGATTCGGAGGCACTGGCGATCGCGGCGGACGGGCAGATGCTGGTCGCCGATGAAGGCGGCAGCCGCATCTACTCCTCCGCGCCGGGAGGAGGCCGCAGCGGCGTGCCGGTGTGGCGGCTGCCCACGGCATTCGCCGCGGGTGCCGCCGAGAACCGTGGCGTCGAGTCCCTGGTGAGCCTCGCCGACGGCAGCCTTCTGGCCATCGGCGAGGGGCCGGACGGGCCGCCGGGCTCGCATCCCGCCGCGATCCGCTCGCCGACCGGCGAGTTCCGCGTCGGCGACTATCTCGGTGATCCGACCCTCGACCCCGCCGATGCCGCCGCGGCCGGCTCGTCGCTGCTCGTTCTCGAGCGCGGCGTCTCCCTGCTCGCCGGCTGGCGCGTCAGGATCGTCGCCGTGCCGCTCGGCGATCTCGGCGGTTCGGGGACCGGCCTCGCGCTGGCCGGGCGGGAACTCGCGACCGTTTCCGGTCGCGGCGTCGGCGAGAACTACGAGGGGCTGGCCGTCCGCGCGGAGGCGGACGGCACCTTCCGCCTGTTTCTCGTGGCGGACGACAATTTCTCGCCTTTCCAGCGCACCCTGCTGCTCGAGCTGCGCTGGCGGCCGTAGGAGAGCGTCAGGCCGCGGCGCGTTTGGCCTGGACCTCGGCGATCCGACGCTTGAGGCGCACCAAGTCGCCGGGCAGATCGGTGCTCGCGGCCTGGAGCAGGAAGCCGTCGATGCCGCCCTGCTTCTCGATCGTGCGCAGGGTGTTGGTGGCGATCCGCAGCCGCACCGTCTCGCCCAGCGTCTCGCTGAACAGCCGGCGGCTCTGCAGGTTGGGCAGATAGCGCCGCCGCGTCTTGTTGTTGGCGTGGCTCACATTGTTGCCGGTGAGCACACCCTTGCCGGACAGTGTGCAGCGTCGCGCCATGACGAAATCCTCGAAACTCGACCAGAAACGGCACGCGGGCCGAGGGGCCCGCGCGAGACCGCCTCCGATAGAGCGGCCGGGCCCGCGCGTCAAGCCGCGGCCGCCCGGTTCAGTGCAGCTGCCAGATCCCGGCCGCGTGCTGGTGCGTGCTGGGGCCGATCAGCGTGCGCCGTGCCACGGTGACGCTGTGCAGCTTGCCGTCGATGTTGCGGGTCCAGAAATCCAGGAACCGGTGCAGCTCCGGATAGTCAGGCTCGATGTCGTAATGCTGCCAGACGAAGGTCTGCAGCAGGGTGGGATGATCGGGCATGTGATAGAGGATCTCGGCCGTCGCCAAGCGATAGCCCTTGAGCTGGAGCTCCAGCGGTACCCGGTCGCCCTTGCGCATCGATCAGTCTCCGCAGGCTGGACGCCGCCATAGTGCGGCATCGCCGGTTAACGTCAAGCAAACGACGTGCCGATTAGCTTGCGTTTTCAATGAGTTAGCAGCATATGCGGGAGAGTGCTGACAATTCGCCCCGAGCCCTCTTGAACCTTCGGCGGGAGAGCCCTACCTGAGCCGCGACGCTGGCACTCGCCAGTTGGGAGTGCTAGCAGGCGTCAATACCAGGGTATTAGGAGGCAGAGCCCCATGAAGTTCCGGCCGCTGCACGATCGCGTTGTCGTCAAGCGCGTTGAGGAAGAGCAGAAGACCAAGGGCGGGATCATCATCCCCGACACCGCCAAGGAGAAGCCCATGCAGGGCGAGATCCTGGCGGTCGGCCCCGGCGCCCGCGGCGAGGACGGCAAGCTGATCCCGATGGGCGTGTCGGTCGGCGACCGCGTGCTGTTCGGCAAGTGGTCCGGCACCGAGGTGAAGCTCGATGGCGACGATCTCCTGATCATGAAGGAGTCCGACATCATGGGCGTCCTCGAGGACGGTGCCGCCCAGGCCAAGGCCGCCTGAGACATCCTTCGGACTTAACGATTTCGGGAGAACGGCAAGATGGCCGCAAAGGAAGTCAAGTTTTCGGTCGACGCTCGCACCAAGATGCTCAAGGGCATCGAGACCTTGAACAACGCGGTCAAGGTCACGCTGGGGCCCAAGGGCCGCAACGTGGTGCTCGAGAAGAGCTTCGGCGCGCCGCGGATCACCAAGGACGGCGTGACCGTCGCCAAGGAGATCGAGCTCGGCGACAAGTTCGAGAACATGGGCGCGCAGATGGTGCGCGAGGTGGCCTCGAAGACCAACGACATCGCCGGTGACGGCACGACCACGGCCACCATCCTGGCGGCGGCGATCGTCCGCGAGGGTGCGAAGTCGGTGGCCGCCGGCATGAACCCGATGGACCTGAAGCGCGGCGTCGACCTCGCGGTCGAGGCGGTGGTCAAGGATCTGGCGGGTCGCTCGAAGAAGGTGACGACCAGCGAGGAGATCGCCCAGGTCGGCACGATCTCGGCCAATGGCGACACCGAGATCGGCAAGATGCTGTCCGAGGCCATGCAGAAGGTCGGCAACGAGGGCGTGATCACGGTCGAGGAGGCCAAGAGCCTCGAGACCGAGCTCGACGTCGTCGAGGGCATGCAGTTCGACCGCGGCTACATCTCGCCCTACTTCATCACCGACTCCGAGAAGATGCGCTGCACCCTCGAGGAGCCCTACCTGCTGATCCACGAGAAGAAGCTCTCGAACCTGCAGTCGCTGCTGCCGGTGCTCGAGGCCGTGGTCCAGAGCGGCAAGCCGCTGCTGATCGTGGCCGAGGACGTCGAGGGCGAGGCGCTGGCGACCCTGGTCGTCAACAAGCTGCGCGGCGGCCTCAAGGTCGCGGCCGTCAAGGCGCCGGGCTTCGGCGATCGCCGCAAGGCGATGCTCGAGGACATCGCGATCCTGACCCAGGGCCAGGTGATCAGCGAAGACCTCGGCATCAAGCTCGAGAGCGTGACGCTGGACATGCTCGGCCGTGCCAAGCGCGTCGTGATCAACAAGGAAGACACGACGATCGTCGACGGCGCCGGCTCCAAGGACGAGATCCAGGGCCGGATCGCGCAGATCAAGGCGCAGATCGAGGAGACCACCTCGGACTACGACCGCGAGAAGCTGCAGGAGCGTCTGGCGAAGCTGGCCGGCGGCGTGGCGGTGATCCGCGTCGGCGGTGCGACCGAGGTCGAGGTGAAGGAGCGCAAGGATCGCGTCGACGACGCGATGAACGCGACCCGCGCCGCGGTCGAGGAGGGCGTGGTCCCGGGTGGCGGCGTGGCGCTGCTGCACGCGATCAAGGCGCTCGACGCCGTCAAGCCGAGCAATGACGACCAGCGGGTCGGCATCGAGATCGTCCGTCGGGCGATTCAGACCCCGGCGCGGCAGATCGCCGAGAACGCCGGTCTCGACGGTGCGGTCGTGGTCGGCAAGCTGCTCGAGAGCAACGACGTCAACTGGGGCTTCGACGCCCAGGCCAACGAGTATGCCGACCTGATCGGCCGCGGCATCATCGACCCGACCAAGGTCGTGCGCACCGCGCTGCAGGACGCCTCCTCGGTCGCCGGCCTGCTCATCACCACCGAGGCGATGGTGGCCGAGAAGCCGAAGAAGGAGACCCCGATGCCGGCCGGTGGCCCCGGTGGCGGCATGGGCGACATGGACTTCTGATCCACCCACGGATCGAGGTCGAATGGGAGGGCCGCGGGCAACCGCGGCCCTTTCCTTTTGTCGCGGAACGCAGCGCGGCGTAGGACTGTTGCACTCGCGGACGCAGCGGGAGCGGCTTCGTGGCGCCGAGCACCTTCTGGAAGGGCTACCTCAAGCTGTCGCTGGTGACCTGCCCCGTGGCGATGGTCCCGGCGGTGACCGAGAGCGAGAAGGTGCGCTTCCATACCTTGAGTCGCGCGACCGGGCACCGCGTCGAGAGCCGCTACCTTGACGCCATGACCGGCAAGCCGGTCGCCGAGAAGGACGAGGCCAAGGGCTACCAGACCGGGCCGGACGACTATCTCATCCTCGAGGACGAGGAGCTCGAGGGGGTGGCCCTGGAGAGCGCCCGGACCATCGACATCGACATGTTCGTGCCCGCCGATTCGATCGGCTGGATCTGGTACGACCGCCCGCACTATCTCGTGCCGGACGACGCGGTGGGCGAGGAGGCCTTCGCGGTCATCCGCGACGCGATGGCCGGCACCGGCATGGTCGGCATCTCCCGCGTCGTCCTCTACCGCCGCGAGCGGGCCGTGCTGCTGGAGCCGCGCGACCGCGGCATCGTCGTCTGGACCTTGCGCTACGGCGACGAGGTGCGGCCCGCCGAGGCCTATCTCGACGGCGTGGCGGCGGGCAAGGTGAACTCCAGTCAGCTCGCCCTGGTCACCAGGCTGATCAAGGATCGCACCGAGCATTGGGAGCCGGCGATGGTGCGCGATCCCGTGCAGGAGCAGCTCCTGCAGGTCATTGAGGCCAAGAAGAAGGGCCGCCGCCCGGTGCGCAAACGCGCCGCACCCGAAGAGCCGAGCGGCAAGGTCGTGAACATCATGGATGCGCTGAGGCGGAGCATCGCCGCCGAAGGCGGCAAGAAGCCTCGCTAGGCGGCGGCCTTGCGCCGCCCGCTGGCCTTGGGCAGGGGTGCCGCGGCCTTGCGGAAGTCGCCCCAGGGGTCGCGGTCCAGGTTGGCCAGCCGGTTGCCGCTGTTGGCGACCGTGAAGTAGGCCGGCCCGATCTCCGGCCCCAGCTCGCTCCAGTCGAGCGGCATCGACACAGGAGCTCCCGCCCGCGCGCGCGTCGAGTAGGGGGCGACCGCCGTGGAGCCGCGCGCGTTGCGCAGATAGTCGATCAGGATGCGGCCGCGCCGTTTCGCCTTGGCGACGGTGGCGACGTAGCGCTCCGGGCTGTCGCCGGCCATCGCGTCGGCCAGCTCTTTGGCGAACGCCTTGACCGCCACCCAGCCAGCCGCCGGCCGCAGCGGCACGTTGACGTGCAGGCCCTTGCCGCCCGAGGTCTTGACGAAGCCGGCGAGCCCCTGCGCCTCCAGTCGCTCGCGCACCTCGACCGCGGCCGCGATCACCTCCGGCCAGCCGACACCCTCGCCGGGGTCGAGATCGACGACGATCTGGTCGGGCTGCTCCAGATTGGCGAACGCAGCACCCCAGGGATGGATTTCCAGGACGCCGGCCTGGACCAGGCCGATCAGCCCGTCGAGCCCCTCGACCATCAAGAGGCCGGTTTCCGGCTCCTGCGGGTCCGGCTGCTGCCGGATCGCCCGGCTGATCCCCTGCCAGGCGTGCTTCTGGAAGAAGCACTGGCCGCCGATGCCCTCGGGGCAGCGCACCAGCGCCAGCGGCCGGCCGACGACGTGCGGCGCGATCCAACGCCAGACCTCGCTGTAATATTGGGCGAGCCCCTCCTTGGTGACCCCGGCGTCCGGCCAGTAGATTCGGTCGGGATGGGTGAGCTTCGCCAGCATCTTGGGGCGCGCGGCGGGCTTGGCCTTCGCTGCCTCCTGCACGATCTCGGCCACCGGCTTGTCCTCCCGCAGCCCCCGGAACGAGGCATGGCGCAGGTTTCCGTCCGCCGTCCAGGCGCGGAAGTCGACCTCCGCCGCCAGCTCCGGCCGGACAAAGCGCACTTGGCGCGCCGCCTCGGCGCTCAGGCGCTCGTCGAACGGGCTCGCCTCCGTCCGCAGCGGCTCGAGCCGGCGGTACAGGTCGCGCGCCACCGCCGCCGTGAAGCCGGTGCCGACCCGCCCGGCATGGATCAGCTCTCCGTCCCGCCAGTAGCCGAGCACCAGCGAGCCGATCGCGTCGCGGGTGGTGGTCGAGGGCACGTAGCCGCCGATCACCAGCTCCTGCCGGCGCGAGCATTTCGACTTGATCCAGTCCTTGCCGCGGCCCGAGCGGTAGGGTGAGCGCCGCAGCTTGGAGACCACGCCTTCCAGGCTGAGCCGGCAGGCATGGCGCAGGATGATCTCGCCTTCCTCCTCGAAATGGCTGGACAGGCGCACGACGCCGTTCGCTTCGCCGAGAACGCGCTCCAGCGCCGCCTTGCGCTCCACCAGTGCGGCACCGCGCAGGTCGTACCCGTCGAGATGCAGGAGATCGAAGGCGTAGTAGACGAAGCGGTCGGCGCGGCCGGCGCTCAGATCGGCCTGGAGCAGGGAGAAGTCCGAGGCGCCGTTCTGGCTCTCGACCACCAGCTCGCCGTCGATCAGAGCGTCGTTCACACCAAGCCCCGCCAGGGCGGCGGTTACCGCCTCGCCGAACCGCTCCGTCCAGTCGAGCCCGCTGCGCGTCAGCAGGCCGACGCGACCGCCGTCGACCCGTGCCAACAGCCGGTAGCCGTCGAACTTGAGCTCGTGCAGCCAGCGCGGCCCGCTCGGCGGCTGCGGCGCCAGGCTCGCCTGCTCGGGCTCGACGAATGCCGGCAGCGCCGCCTTGCGCGCACCCTTGATCGCGTCGGACCTAGGGGGCGGATCGATTCGGCCGGTGCGCGAGGACCAGCCGGGGGCCTCGCCCTCGACATCGTCGACCTGTCGCCCGGTCTTCGCCGACTCCGGCCGCTCCTCGAGGATGTCTGGCGCGTCGGCCGGCCGGGCCGCCTTGTCGTCGGCCTTGATCAGCAGCCAGTTCACGCGCTTCTCGCGCCGCTTGCCCGCCATGCGGATCAGATGCCAGCGGCCGCTCAGCTTCTCGCCGTTGAGCTCGAACTCGAGATGGCCCTTGGCCAGCCCCTGGTGCGGGTCGCCGACCGGCTTCCAGCTGCCGCGGTCCCAGACGATGACGGTGCCGCCGCCATACTCCCCCTTGGGAATGGTGCCCTCGAAGTCGCCATAGTCGAGCGGATGGTCCTCGACCTCGACCGCCAGCCGCTTCTCGCCGGCGACCAGGCTCGGGCCGCGCGTGACCGCCCAGCTCTTGAGCACACCGTCCAGCTCCAGCCGCAGGTCGTAGTGCAGGCGCCGCGCCGCGTGCTTCTGGATGACGTAGCCGTGGCCGGCCTTGCCCCGCCGGATCCGCCCGCGCGGCTCGGCGGTGGTCTTGAAGTCGCGCTTCTCGCGGTAGGTCTCGAGCGCCATCTCAGCCCGCCTTGCGCCGGGTGGCGCCGGCGGACGGCTTGCGGCTGCGCGGCTTGCCGGCGGCGGCGCTTTGGCGCAGGGCATCGAGCAGATCGACCACCGGTGCCGGCTTCTTCGCCTTCTGCGCCGGCAGCGGCCGGCCCTCGACCTTGGCCTGCACCAGCTCCGCCAGCGCCGCCTCGTAGCGGTCGTCGAACGCGCGCGGGTCGAACTTGCCCTTCTTGGTGGCGATGATGTGCTCGGCAAGCTCGAGCATCTCGCCCTTGATCCTCACCTCCGGCACCGAGCGGAAGATGTCCGCCGCGTCGCGGACCTCGTAGTCGAAGTTCAAGGTCGAGGCGATCATCCCGGTTTCGTGTGGCCGGATCAGCAGGGTGCGCAGGCGCCGGAACAGCAGCGTCCGGGCGAGCATCGCCACCTTGCTTTTGCGCAGCCCCTCGCGGATCAGCGCGAACACCTCCTGCGCCACCTTGTCGGCCGGGGCCAGATAGTAGGGCCGGTCGAGATAGACGGTGTCGACCTCGCTGCAGGCGATGAAGGCGTCGACCGTCAGGGTCTTGTCGCTTTCCGGGACGACCGCCGCGATCTCCTTGGGCTCCAGCACGATGTAGTCGCCGTCGCCGACCTCGTAGCCCTTGACCTGGTCTTCGCGCTCGACCGGCTTGCCGGTCTCGCGGTCGACAAACTCGCGGCGCACGCGATGGCCGGTGGCGCGGTTGATGGTGTGGAAGGCGATGCGGTCGGAGGTCGACGCCGCGGTATAGAGCGCCACGGCACAGCTCAGCTCGCCGAGCTTGAGATAGCCTTTCCAGTTGGCGCGTGGCGCCACCGCATCTCTCCGACTGTGCCGGCCACAACGCGGACGGGCCGCATGTCGTTCCGCGCCGCCAGCCTAGGGTGGCCGCAGCGCCGCCGTCCAGTCGGCGAGGAAGCGCTCGCGCTTCAGCTGGTCGAGGAAGGTCAGCAGCGCCGGGCCGAGCGTGATCGGCTGGGCGCTCGCCGACTGGTCGGGCGGGAAATCGGCCTGCTTGCTGTCGCCGCGCAGGATCGGGCGCATGCCGGGTGCCTCGCTCAACGCCGCTTGGCCGCGGGCCGACAGGAGATGGTCGACGAACAGCTTGGCGGTGGTCGGGTCGCGGGCGGCGCGCGGGATCAGCGCCACGCGCGTGAGCCACAAGGTGTAGTCGCGCGGCATGACGATGCCGATGGGGGCACCCGCATCCTGCCGCGCCAGGGCGTAGGAGCCGAGCACGTTGTAGCCGATCATCGCCTCGCCGCCGGCGACCGCGTCCAGGATCTCGGCCGAGGTCGGCACCAGCCGCGTGCCGATGCCGCCGAGTGCGATCGCCAGCTGCCAGAACTGGCTCGACAGGACCGAGTCCTGGCTGGCGAACAGATAGCCGAGCCCGCTGACGCCGATGTCGTAGGTGGCGACGCGATTGCGGAACCGGTCCGGCTGGGTCTGCAGGAGCCGGATCAGCTCGGGCCGCGAGCGGGGCACCTCGGCCGGGCTCAGCCGGTCGCGCGCATAGACGATCACCGCCGGCTCGAGCGTGAAGCCGAACGCCTCGTCGCGCCAGTTGGCCCATGCCGGCAGCAGCAGTGTCTCGCGCGAGACGTGGCGCTGCGCCCAGCCGTCGTTGACCAGCTTCGCCTGCAGATCCATGGCCGAGCTGATGGCGACGTCCGGCGCCGGCCGCGCGCCCCGGGCGGCGACGCTCTCATAGACCTCGAGCGACTGCATCTGGGCGAACTCGATGGCGACATGGCCATGGACCGCCTGGAAGTCGTGCAGCAGCGGCTCGATCACCGGCCGGTCGGTCGCCGAGTGGACCAGGATCCGGGCCGATTCGCCGTCGGGCGCCGGATAGAGCTTCACCTCGGCGGCGGCAGCGAGATGGGGCAGGGCCAGCGAAGCCAGCATGGCCACCAGCAGCGCCGGGCTAACGCTTCGGCGACTGCGGGCCGGCGGAAAGCCGAGCCGCACGAGCAGGCCGCCGCCGGGTCGGTCGAGCAAAGCGAGCGTGCCGTCGTGGCTGTCCAGCACCGCCTTGACGATCGCGAGCCCGAGCCCGCTGCCGGTAGTCGCCCCCGCCGCGTTGCCGCGGACGAAGCGCTCCAGCACGCGCGGCTTGTCCGCGTCGACGATGCCGGGCCCGCGATCGGCCACCTCGACGACGACCTCGGTGGAAGTGCTGCTGACCCGGATCGAGACCGGCCGCTCGTGGCCCGCATAGCGCGCGGCATTGTCGAGCAGGTTGGTGAACGCCTCGGTCAGGGTGATCGGGTCGCCGTCGATCTCGGCGGCCCCATCCGCGGCGATCTCGACCGGCGCGCTGCTTCCCCCGGCCTCCGCACGGCGCGCCACCTGCCGCAGCAGCGGCAACAGGTCGAGGCGCTCGCGTGCCCCGACCTGTCCGCGATGGGCGACCATGGTGTGGCTCAGCAGCTGGTTGGTCACCTGGCTCACCAGCACCGCACTGCGATGGATCTTGCCGACATAGGAGTGCAACGCGCCGGCATCGTCCTCCTCGACCGCGAGATCGGCCTGGGCGCGCAGCGTCGCCAAGGGGGTGCGGATCTGGTGCGCCGCATCGGCGAGGAAGGTCTGGGTCAGCGCCAGGTTGGCCTTGAGCCGGGCCATGAACTGGTTGAGCGCGCCGAGGAGCTGGCGAACCTCGGCCGGCGCCGGCGCCGCGATCGGCTCCAGATTCTCCGGCCCGCGACCGCGGACGAGGCGCTCGATGGTGGTGAGCGGGGCGAGCGCGCGCCGGACCGCGAACCAGATCGCGGCGCCCGCCGCCAGGGTCACCAGGAGGACCGGCACGAAGGCGTTGGCGAAGATGCCGGTGGCGAGTGCGCGCCGCTCGTCCCGGCTGTGCGCGACCACGATCGACACCATGGGGCCGCTGGCATCCGCGACCAGCCGCTCCAGCACCACCCCGCGGATCGCCGTGCCGAGGAACCGCCCGTCGACGAAGTGCGGCTCGCGGTTCGACCTCGGCGCCGCGCCGGCGAGGAGGCCGGCATAGCCGGTGACGAGCCGGCCGTCGGGTGCGGAGATCCGGTAGAAGATGCGGTCGCGGCGTCCGGTGGCGAGGATCGCCAGCGCCGCATAGGGCAGGTCGACGCCGACCCGGTCGCCGTCGAGCTGCACCCCGTCGGCCATGCTCAGCGCCGCCGCCAGCAGGATCTGGTCGAACGCCCGGTCGGCCGCGCGGCTGGCATAAGTGGCGAGCGCGAAATAGAAGGCCGTGGCGATCAGCGCCAGCAGGCACAGCAGGCCGCCCAGCAGGCGGCGCTGCAAGGACCAGCCCTCAATGCGGCGAGGCCAGCTCGGCGACGTAGCCCAATCCCCGGAGCGTGCGGATCCTCACGGCGGAGCGATCCAGCTTGCGGCGCAGGCGCGAGACGTAGAGCTCGATCGCGTTGGGGGCAACGGCGTCCTCCAGCCCGAACAGCTGGTCCAGGAGCGCGTCCTTGCTCAGCACGCGGTCGAGATTGGCCAGCAGCAGCTCGAGCAGCCGGAACTCCCGCGAGCTCAGTTCGACCGTCTGACCGTCGACGCTGACTCGCTTCGCCCCGTTGTCGAACACTAGGTTGCCGAACTCGACCGCACTCGCCGCCATGCCCTGCGGCCGGCGCAGCAGTGCCCGGCAGCGCGCCTCCAGCTCACGGAAGTCGAACGGCTTCACCAGATAGTCGTCGGCGCCATAGTCGAGCACGCCGACCTTGTCGTCGACGCCGGAGCGCGCGGTCAGCACCAGCACCGGCGTGCTGGACCCGCGCCGCCGCAACCGGCTCAGCACCTCCTGCCCGCTGAGCCCCGGCAGCATCAGGTCCAGCACGACGAGGTGATAGGCTTCCTGGCGGAGCAGCTCGTCGGCCTCCTCGCCGTCGCCGCACAGGTCGACGGCATGGCCCAGCTTGCGCAATCGGCCGGCGACGGCGTCGGCGAGATCCTCGGTGTCCTCGACGATCAGGATGCGCATCGGCCCGCCCCCAAAGCCATCGCGATTCCCGGCCCGCCACGGGCGACAGTTTCCTGACAGGCGGCTAAGCTACACCGCACACCGACGGCGATCACCGCTCTTGTTGGCGTGGGGATCGCCCGCGGACCAATGCCGAAGTTCAGGGAGGCACCGATGTCGCTCGACCGAATCCACCCGCGTCTCATGCTCTCGCGCCGCGTCCTCGCCGCCTCGCTGATGGTCGGCGCGGCCGCCCTTGCCCTGCCCCTGCCGGCGATGGCCGAGATCAAGAAGCTCGACATCATCGCCCCAGCCAATCCCGGCGGCGGCTGGGACCAGACCGCGCGGGCGATGCAGTCCGCACTTCAGGCCGACAAGCTCGCCTCGGGCGTGCAGGTCGAGAACATCGGCGGTGCTGGCGGCACCATCGGCCTCGCCCAGTTCGTCTCCAGCCGCGGCAAGAAGGGCGATGCCGTGCTGATCGGCGGGCTGGTGATGGAAGGTGCCATCCTCACCAACAAGTCGCCCGTGACGCTCGCCAACGTGAAGCCGCTGGCCCGGCTCACCGGCGAGTACGAGCTGGTCGTGGTGCCGACCGATTCGCCGCTCAAGTCGATGGCCGACCTGGTCGCCAAGCTGAAGGCGGACCCCGGCTCCGTGTCCTGGGGCGGCGGCTCCGCCGGCGGCACCGACCACATCCTGGCCGGCCTGATCGCCAAGGCGGCGGGCGTCGACGGCACCAAGGTCAACTACATCGCCCACTCGGGCGGCGGCGAGGCACTCTCGGCGATCCTCGGCGGTCACGTCACCGCCGGGATCAGCGGCTACGAGGAGTTCGCGCCGCAGATCGCCGCCGGCAAGCTGCGCGGGCTCGCCATCTCGGCCGACGAGCGGCTGCCCGGCATCGACGTGCCGACGCTCAAGGAGCAGGGCATCGACGTCTCGCTGGTCAACTGGCGCGGCGTGTTCGCCGGTGCGAGCGTGCGCGACAAGGACATGAAGGCCCTGTCCGACGCGATCGGCAAGATGGTCGAGAGCCCGGCCTGGCAGGACACCCTCAAGCAGCGCGGCTGGCTCAACATGTACCAGCCGGCCGACGAGTTCGCGGCCTTCCTCACCGAGGACCAAGCCAAGGTCGAGGCCACGCTGAAGTCGATCGGCCTCGTGCAGTAGCTGATCCGGGGCGGCCTGCGGGCCGCCCTTTCTCCGTCTGGCCGTCGAACATGGCCAGATTGACAGATGCCGGTGTGCCGAGGAGTTCTGCGGGGCCTCGGTCTGATTCAGTAGCGGGGAGGGAGCGGCAATGACCAGCGGTTGGGGCCTGCGGATCGGCGAGATCGTGCTCGGCCTCGTGGTGCTCGGCCTGGGCCTGTTCATCGTCGTCGAGACGTCGATGCTGGAGGTGGGGCCGGCGAACGCCGCGATCGGCCCGCGCATGTTCCCGTTCCTGGTGTCGTTCGGCCTGCTCGCCGTCGGCGTGGCGGTGCTGTGGCAGGCACTGTTCGGCCACATCGCGCATGAGCGCGGCTTCGAGCTCGACTGGCTGGCCGTGGTGCTGGTCTCGGCGGGGCTGCTGGCGCAGATGTTCCTGGTCGAGAGCCTGGGCTGGATCATTGCCACGACCCTCCTTTTCGTCGCCGCCACGCTCGCCTTCCGCGAGCGGCGCGTGCTGATCAGCATCGCCATCGGCCTTTTCCTGGCCTGCCTCACCTTCTGGATCTTCAACTACGGGCTCGGGCTCAGCCTGCCCGTCGGCACGACCATCGAAGAGCTGCTCCCGGGCAGCGACGAAGAAGCCGAGTAAGGACCCAAGCCATGGAAACGCTGGCCGCCCTCGGTCACGGCTTCGCCGTGGCGCTGACGCCCATGAACCTGTTCTGGTCGGCGCTCGGCGTCACCGTCGGCACCGCCATCGGCGTGCTGCCGGGCATCGGCCCGGCGCTGACCGTGGCGCTGCTCCTGCCGGTCACCGCCAATCTCGACCCGACCGCCGCCTTCATCATGTTCGGCGGCATCTATTACGGGGCGATGTACGGCGGCTCGACCACCTCGATCCTGCTCAACACGCCGGGCGAATCCGGCTCGATCGTCACCGCCATCGACGGCAACATGATGGCCAGGAAGGGGCGCGGCGCGCAGGCGCTGGCGACCGCCGCCATCGGCTCGTTCGTCGCCGGCACCATCGCCACCGCGGCCTTGAGCTTCGTCGCGCCGCAGCTGGTCAAGCTCGCCTTGCTGTTCGGCCCGGCCGAATATTTCGCGCTGATGATCCTGGCGCTGACCACGGTCACCGCCGTCCTCGGCGACAGCCTGGTGCGCGGCCTCGCCAGCCTGTTCATCGGCCTCGCTCTGGGTCTCGTCGGCATCGACCTGCAGACCGGCCAGGCGCGGTTCACCATGGGCATCCTGGAGCTGCTCGACGGCATCGATACCGTCGTGGTCGCCGTCGGCCTGTTCGCGATCGGCGAGACGCTCTACGCCGCCGCCCGCTTCAAGTACGAGAAGGAGGAGTTCTACGATCTGGCCGGCTCGATCTGGATGAGTGCCTCCGACTGGGCCCGCTCCTGGAAGCCCTGGCTGCGCGGCACCTTCCTGGGCTTCCCGATCGGTGCCCTGCCCGCCGGCGGCAGCGAGATCCCGACCTTCCTGTCCTATCTGATCGAGAAGCGGCTGGCCAAAAATCCCGAGGAGTTCGGCAAGGGTGCGATCGAGGCCGTCGCCGGCCCGGAGGCCGCCAACAATGCCGCGGCAGCGGGCACGCTCGCCCCGCTGCTCTCGCTGGGTCTGCCGACCTCGGCCACGGCGGCGATCATGCTGGCCGCCTTCCAGCAATATGGCCTGCAGCCCGGGCCGCTGCTGTTCGACAGCAACCCCGAGCTGGTCTGGGGCCTGATCGCCAGCCTCTACATCGGCAACGTGCTGCTGCTCGTGCTCAACCTGCCGATGGCGGGCGTCTGGGTGAAGCTCCTGCGCATCCCGCGGCCGTGGCTCTACGCCGGCATCCTGGTCTTCGCCACCATGGGCACCTACACGCTCAACAACAATGTGGTCGACCTGATCATCCTCTGGATCATCGGCATCCTCGGCTTCGGCATGCGCGTGCTCGACGTGCCGGTGGCCCCCTGCGTGGTCGGCCTGATCCTGGGCCCGCTCGCCGAGCAGCAGTTCCGGCGCGCGCTCTCCATCAGTCAGGGCGACGCGTCGGTGTTCTTCACGCACCCGATCTCGCTCCTGCTGCTGTGCATCGCCGTGCTCTTGGTGATCACGCCGATCCTCCTGCGCCGCCGCCAGCGTCAGCTCGACGCCAGTGCCAGCTGAACCAGCCGCCGCACGGAAGCCCTCATGCTCGAATCCCTGACAAGCCTGTTCACGCTCACGATCCTCGAGGTCGTGCTCAGCATCGACAATCTGGTCGTGATCGCCGTGCTGGTCGGCAAGCTGCCCAAGGAGCGCCAGGCGGCCGCCCGCTACGCCGGCATGACCCTGGCCCTGGTGCCGCGGCTCGTGCTGCTGCTGTTCATCGGCTGGATCATCGGCCTGACCGAGCCCCTGTTCGAGCTGTTCGGCCACGGCGTCTCGGGCAAGGACCTGATCCTGGCGCTGGGCGGCCTGTTCCTGATCTACAAGGCCACCCACGAGATCCACGGTGCCCTGGAGGGCGAGGAGGGTGAGGCCAGCGCCCGGGTGATGGCGAACTTCGCCGCGGTGGTGACCCAGATCGCCCTGATCAATCTGGTGTTCTCGATCGACAGCATCGTCACCGCCGTCGGCATGGCCAACGAGATCTGGGTGATGGCGGTGGCGGTGATCCTGTCGATGATCGTGCTGATGGTCGCCTCCGGCCCGGTGGCCACCTTCGTCGACGCTCACCCGACGGTGAAGATCCTCGCACTCGGCTTCCTGATCATGATCGGCATGGCGCTGGTGGCCGACAGCTTCGGCGGCCACGTTCCCAAGGGCTACATCTATACCGCCATGATCTTCTCGGTGTTCATCGAGTGCATCAACATGGTGCAGCGGCGGCGGCAGAAGCGCGCGCAACCGGTCCAGCTGCGCAATCCCTATTCCGAAGGCGACGAGCGGGCGGAGCTGGAGCGCGCCGAGATGCCCGGGGCGGGCTCGGCGCACTGAGCGGCTGGCCCGCTACTCGGTCCCCCAGCGCTCCTTGAGCAGCTGGTGGAACTGTTGCGCCGCCGGTGACAGGGTGGCACCGCGGCGCCGGATGATCCCCATCATCCGCGTCACGGTCGGCTCGATCAACGGCCGGACCGCGAGCACCGGGTGCTGACCGGTCGGCACCGCCATCTGCGGCACGGCGGCGACGCCGAGGCCCGCCTCGACCAGGCCGAGCGAGGTGATCAGGTGCTGCACCTCGTAGAACCAGCGCGGTCGCACCTTCAGGTCGGCCAGGGCGGCGTCGAGGATCAGCCGGTTGCCGCTCAGCCGGCCGACGGTGATGAATCGGTAGGGCGCCACCTCGGCCCAGCGCACCTCGGCCTGCTCGGCCAGCGGATGGTCCTTGCGGCAGACCAGCCGGAACGGGTCGCGCAGCAGCGGCTCGAACTCGAGGTCCGCCTCCTGCACGCCCAGTAGGTTGAGGCCGAACTCGGCCTGGCCGCGCTTGACCGCCTCCAGCACGTCGTTGGCCGAGAGGTCGAGGACGCGCACGCGGATGCGCGGGTATTGCGCGCCGAACGCCTCGATCACCTTGGGCAGGAAATAGTAGGTCGCGGTCGGTACGGCGCCGATGGTGATCTCGCCCGTGGCGCGATCGCCGAGCTCACGGATGCCCAGCACCGCGGCATCGAGTTCGTCCAGCACGCGCCTCGCCTTGAAGAAGAATTCTCGCCCCACCGCGCTCAGCCGCAGCTGCCGGGTCTCGCGGTCGATCAGCTGCACGCCCAGGGCCGCTTCCAGCTTCTGCACACGGCGGGTCAGCGCCGGCTGCGACAGGTGCAGCGTGTCCGCCGCCGCGTGGAAGCTGCCCAGCTCGGTCACGGCCACGAAGCCGCGCAGATCGTCCAGATCGACTTTCATGCGCATCACGCATCGTTCATTCAGATCATTGCATTTTACACAAGAAGCGTGATCGATCAAGTTCCAATCCAGCACCGCTGGCGCATGCGCCGACACGGTTCGCCCCTCCAGGCGGAAATCGGACAATGCTGGAAATACCTTGTGTTCTGATGCGTGGTGGAACCTCGCGCGGCCCGTTCATTCTCGCAGATGATCTGCCGGTGGTGGCCGATGATCGCGACTGGATACTTTCCCACATCATGGGCTGCGGCCACGATCTGCAGATTGACGGCCTGGGCGGCGGGCATCCGCAGACCTCGAAGATCGCCATCGTCGGCCGCTCCGCGCGTGCCGACGCCGACATCGACTACCTTTTCGCCCAGGCGAGCGTGCAGGACGGCCGGATCGACACGGCACCCAACTGCGGCAATATGCTGGCCGGCGTGGCCCCGTTCGCGATCGAGGCGGGTCTCGTGGCGCCGGGCTCGGCCGAGACCCGGGTCAGGATCCACAACATCAACACCGCCAAGCTGATCGAGGCGGTGGTCCAGACGCCGGGCGGCACGGTCGTCTACGAGGGCGATGCGGCCATCGACGGCGTGCCCGGCACGGCCGCTCCGATCCGGCTCAGCTTTCTCGACGCGTCCGGTGCCAAGACCGGCCGCCTGCTGCCGACCGGCCGCGCCGTCGACCGTATCGACGGGCTCGAGGCGACCTGCATCGACATGGCCATGCCGATGGTGCTGCTGCGCGCCGCGGATCTGGGCCGGACCGGACACGAGAGTGCCGCCGAGCTCAGCTCCGACGTCGCTCTCATCGCACGGCTCGACGCCATCCGTGCGGAGGCCGCCCGCCTTATGGGCCTCGGCGACGTCGCCCGCAGCGTGATCCCCAAGCCGGTCCTGCTCGCCGAGCCGCGCGCCGGCGGCTCGCTGGCCGTCCGCTACTTCACCCCGCACTCCTGCCACCGCTCGGTCGCCGCCACGGGTGCCGTCGGCCTGGCCACGGCCTGCATGGTCCAGGGCAGCCTCGCACAGGCGCTGGCCCGGCCTGCGCAGCCGATGGTCCTTGAGCACCCCGCGGGCCGCATGCCGATCGAGCTCGAGCTGGCGCCTTCCGGGGCGGAGGTCCCGGTCCTGCGCGCCTCCATCATCCGCACCGCCCGCCGTCTGTTCGCCGGCACGGTGTTCGTTCCCAACCCCCCAACCGCACTGTATCAGGGAGTATCGTGATGCTCAGCAAGCGCCTCGTCCTCGCCACCGCGCTGACCGCTCTCGCCATCGGGCTCGGCCCGTTCGCTGCCGCGGCGGAATCCTATCCGGACCGGCCCATCCGGCTCATCGTCCCCTACGCCGCCGGCGGCGGCACCGACGCCATCGCCCGCGTGATCGCCCAGGGACTGACCGAGCAGCTCGGCCAGCAGCTCGTGGTCGACAACAACGGCACCGCCGGCGGCAACGTCGCGACCGCCCAGGCCGCGAAGTCCGACCCCGACGGCTACACCATGCTGATGGCCAACCAGGGCCCGATGACGGTCAACCCGCACCTGTTCCGCAACGTGAAGGTCGACCCGCTCACCGCATTCGACCCGGTGACCCTGATCGCGGAGGCGCCGCTGGTCGTGGTGGTGCCGGAGGGCTCGCCCTTCACCAGCTTCCAGGCGCTGGTCGAGGCGGCGAAGGCGAACCCGGGCGGGCTGACCTACGGCTCGGCGGGCAACGGCTCCGCCAGCCACCTGGCGACGCTGCTGCTCGCCAATACCGCCGGCCTGGACATGGTGCATGTGCCCTACAAGGGCGCCGGCCCGGCCATCACCGACCTGCTGGGCGGCCGCCTCGACTTCATGGTGACGACGCTGCCCTCGGTGATCGGCTTCATCGAGAACGGCAAGGCGCTGCCGCTGGCGGTCACCATGCAGGAGCGCTCCAAGCGGCTGCCGGAGGTCCCGACGATCGCGGAACTGGGCATGAAGGACTACCAGGCCGCGGCTTGGTACGGCTTCGCGGTCCCCAAGGGCACGCCGCCCGAGATCGTCACGAAGCTGCGTGACGCGACGGTCGCGGCGACCCAGACCGCCGCCGTCCAGAAGAGCCTCGGCGTCGAGGGCGCCGTCGTCATCGCCAACACGCCGGCGGAGTTCGGCAGCTTCATGATGCAGGAATCGCAGCGCTGGGCCGGTGTGATCGAGAAGGCCGGCCTGACGACCGACTGAGCCGTCGGATTGCGGGCGCGGCACCGGGACCCCGCCGGGTTTCGGTGCCAAGCCCGCGTTCGATCGCTGACAGGCTGACGACAGAAGCCGCCGCTATGGTGCGTCCATCGCAGACCCAGGGAGGAACGACGCTGCTCGCCTTCACGGAGAGAGTGGACCGGACGATGCCGGCGCGGCAGGCGCAGCCGGCGAGGGCCTTGGGCCCGGGGCGGCCGCTCATCCTCGTGGAGTCCTCGCCGGCGGCGCGCGGCTTCTTCCAGCGCGTGCTCACCGCCCGCGGCTTCACCGTTCGCACATTCGCCGAGTCGCACGAGGCGGCCCGGGCCGTCGGCGAGCTGCAGCTCGGCCACGCGGTGGTGCGGCTCGGCCTGCGCGACGGCCACGGCCTCCCGCTGATCCGCAAGCTGCGCGCCGCGAACCCAGCCATGCGCATCGTCGCCGTCACCGACGTCGACAGCTTCGCCTCGGCGATCCTGGCACTGCGCGCCGGCGCGGATGACTACCTCGCGACACCGATCGACGCGGGGCAGCTCGTCGCCAGCCTCACCGGGCGCACGCCCTTGCGCCCCCGTCCCGCAGACGCCGCTCGGGGTCGACCGCGTCTGCTGGGAGTACGTCATGCGCATCTTCGAGCAGTGCGACCGCAACGTCACCCACGCCGCGCAGCGGCTGGGGATGCATCGGCGCTCCCTGCAGCGCTTCCTCGGCAAGCGGGCCCCGCAGCCCAGGGCCGTGCGCGAGGAGGCCGGCTGATGCTCGTGTGGCCCAAGTCTTCCGGCCGACCCGTCGCCGAATTCCAACCCTCCTGATCAGGGAGAATCCAAAAATGCAGCTCAGCGGTATGCTCCACGGCGAGAGGCTCCTGCGCTTCGTCAATTTCCCGACGCCGGAGGTGCTGGGGCCGGAGGCGACCGAGGCCGAGATCAAGGCCATGCTCGACCGCCACGGGATGGTGTTCGTCAAGCCCATCTTCAAAGGTGCCATCGGCAAGAAGGGCAAGGCCGGCCTGGTCGGCAAGGCCAGGGACCTGAAGACCGCACTGGCCGAGCGCGAGCGGCTCTTCTTCGCGCAGCACACCCACGGCAACGTCACCGCCAAGTCGCAGGGCGTCACCTTCGAGGCGGCGGTGCCGGCCGACCACGAGGTCTATTTCTCGATCGCCGATTCCACCCGCTTCCGGGCACCCACCATCACCATCACCCATCACGGCGGCGTGGACATCGAGGAGCTGGGCAAGGACGAGATCGCGACCATCCCGTTCGAGGCGCTGACCGGGCTGAAGGCCTTCGTCATCGCCAACGCGCTGGCCGACATCAAGGCTCCCGGCCCGATCATCTCGCCGCTGGTGCAGCACCTGCCGCGCCTGTGGGAGCTGGTCCACGACTTCGGCATGACCACGCTCGAGCTGAACCCGATCCGCATGCGCCCCGACGCGCGCGGCCGCCTGACGCCGGTCGCCTGCGACTTCAAGTGCGGCTTCGACCGCGACGACCCGCGCTGGGAGCGGCTGGGCCTGCCCGATCATCTGTTCGCCGCCGACCAGTCGGACTTCGAGACCGAGATCAACCAGCTGCGCACCCATCAGGGCCAGAGCGACGTCTACGTCATCAACCCCAACGGCACCATCCTGGCCCCCACCTTCGGCGGCGGCGCCAACTCGCTGGTGACCGAGGTCCTGGGCGACGACGCCATCATCTCCTCGGACTTCGGCGGCAACCCGCCCTACGAGAAGATGAAGGAGGTGGCGCGGATCTGCTTCAAGTACTGGCTGCGCCAGTCCAACGTGCTGTTCATCATCGGCGGCAAGTCCAACAACACCGACATCTTCACCACCTTCCGCGCCATGGGCGACGCGCTGCGCGAGCATTTCAGCACGCACGGCCCCACGCCGCTCTACGTCGTGGTCGGCCGCGGCGGCCCGAACCTGATCCGTGGCATGGGTGCGCTGCAGGACACCATCGAGGCGCTGGGCCTGCCCTACCGCTTCTTCGGCTTCGATTCCGCGATCAGCGAGGTGGTCAACTACGCCCAGGCCGCCGACCGCTGGATGAAGGCCGGCGGGCGCGACGCGGTCGCCCGCAGTCTCGGTCTGGCCAAGGCGGCGTGAGGGAAGGGGAGGGCTGAGCCATGTACAAGCAGGGTGTTCCCGGCTTCAAATACTTCGTCGGCATCGACTCGCTGGCCAAGGTCGCGACCCGCGACGACCGGGTCTGCGTGCTCAACATCCTGGGCGGCGAATCGAGCGACGTCACCCCGGTCAGCCACGCCTTCTCCGGCGGCAACGTGGTGTTCGGCACCTCGCCCGGCCGCGGCGGCCAGAAGCTCAAGACGCCGCTCGGCGACGTGCCGGTGTTCAACTCGGTGCGCGAGGGCCTGAACGCCGGCCACCGCTTCAACACCGGCGTGGTCTACCTGCCGCCCTCGGCGGTGCGCGACGGCGTGGCCGAGCTGGTCCGGGTCAATCCCGACCTCGAGAAGATCGTCATCATCACCGAGAAGGTCTCGGTCCACGACGCGCGCGAGATCCGTGCGATGGGCCAGACCTACGGCATCGACATCTTCGGCGCCAACGGCCTGGGCGTGGCCGACGCCTGGAACCAGGTGCGCATCGGCGGTGCCCTGGGCGGCGACAATCCCGGCGAGACGCTGCGCAAGGGCTCGGTCGCGATCTTCTCCAACTCCGGCAACTTCACCACCACCATCGCCCAGTATCTGGCCACCGCCGGCTGGGGCACCACGACTTCGATCTCCAGCGGCAAGGACGTCTACATCCACTTCGCGGCGCCGGAGTTCATCCGCGCGTTCGACAACGACGGGCGCAGCAAGGCCGCCGTGCTCTATGCCGAGCCGGGCGGCTACTACGAGATGGCGCTCGCCTCGGGCAAGCCGATCGTCGCCTGCGTGGTCGGCCGCTGGAAGGCCAAGCTCACCCGTGCGGTCGGCCATGCCGGGGCCATGGCCGGGTCCGGCGACGACGCGGCCACCAAGGAACGGTGGTTCATGGAGATGTTCGGCGTCGACGAGCTGTTCACGCCGCGCGACCCGGTCTGCTCCGCCAAGGGTGCGGTGGTCACCAACATCGCCCACATCCCGCAGGCGCTGACCGCGGTGATGGCGCTGAACGGGATCGAGCCCGACTTCGCGCCGCAGGGCGACCTATCGCTGAAGGCTTGGTTCGGCAACAATCAAGGCCTGCGGCTGCCGCCGGAGCTCGACCTGCCGGTGACACCGGCGATGCCGCCCTACGCGGCACAGATCGAGCAGCTCCAGCGCCAGGTGGGTGCGGTCTTCATCCGGCAGTCGATGAAGGACGCCTCGGGTGCCACGGTGATGGACCCGCAGACCCAGGTCACCAGCCTGCACGGCGTCTCCATGCTCGACGCGGCGCAGGAGCCGTTCGAGTCCAACCTGTGCCTGGCCGTAATGCGCGAGCGCAACGGTGCGAACGACAACGCGCTGGCCAACCTCGCCATCGCCGCGCACGTCAACCTCCACGGCGACCCCATTCTGGCCGCGGCCGAGGCGGCGCGCGAGGCCGGCAACGCGCCCAACTCGGTGCTGGCCGCCGCGGCGAGCCTCTTGGGGCCGCGCCGGGTCGCTGGTGCCATGCGGGCGACCGAGGCCTTGCTCGACCGCTTCCTGCACAAAATCCGCGACGCGCGCGACGACGCCGTAGATCTCGCTACTATCGAGGCCGACCCGACCCTGCTCGGCGCGAGCCCGGACCCGCGCGCGGCCAAGCTGCTGGCGGCGTTCGACGCACGCGGCGGCAAGTCCGTGTTCGTCAGCTATCTTCGCGGCCTTGGCGGCCACGTCACCGCCGACGCGGTGCTGGCCGCTATCGCGCTCACGCTCGCCTGGGGGCCATTGCAGCGTAAGCGGATCAGCCGGCGCACTGCCGTCAACCTGCCCTGGCATTTGGCGCTCTACGGCACGCTGCTCGGCGCCGCCATCCCGGCGCGCCAGCATGCGGCGGACAGCCTGTGCGGCGTGCCGACCGGGGAGCTGCTGGCCTCCTGGTCCGCCACCGAGCTCGCCGGCCTCGCGCTGACCGGCCGCCGGCCCTCACCGGAGGAGCTGCTGCCCTATCAGATCCTGCTGGGGCTGCTCCTCTCCAACGGCCCGGGGACGATCTCGGGCCAGGGTGCCAAGGGTGCCGTCTCGGCCGACGGCCCAGAATCGCCGGAGCGCGTCCAGCTGAACAAGGCCATGGTGGGCTTCCTCACCCACACCGGCTTCAGCCACGGCGGCAATGGCTTCGAGGGCATGCAGCTCCTGCTCGAGCAATTTGCCGACGGGCAGCTCGACGACCCGGCCATGCCGCCCGCCGGCCTCGACCTCGCCGCCATGGCCCGCGGGTTCGCGATAGCCTACCGGCGGGAGAAGACGCAGCGCCGGGAGGCCGCGGGCGAGGGTGCGCGCGCCATCCCGGGCGTCAACCACCCGGTCTTCCGCGGCAAGCCGGTCAACTACGACCCACGCGAGTCCTTCGTCGCCGGGCTGATGGAGGAGCGCGGCGAGCGCAACGTCTTCCACGACTATTACCGGGCCCTAGTCCAGGCCATGTTCGACGAGGGCGTCACCAGCAACGTGTTCTGCGTCAACGTCGACGGCGTCATCGCCGCCTGGCTCCTGAAGCTCCTGTGGCGACCCTACCGCTCGGGCGAGCTGAGCCAGGCCGATCTGGAGACCGCCGCCTTCACCATCTTCCTGTTCGCTCGGATGGCCGGCTCTTCCGCGGAGATCGAGGACCACCTCAACCGCGGCCGCAACATGGACACCCGCACGGCGGCGAGCGCCTGCCGACACGTGGTCTAGCGCAAGACGCCGATTCAACTCCCCTGGTGGAACGGTGTGAAAGGTTATACAACCAATAGACGAATTAACCTTCCCGGGATCGTCCATTGGTTGATGCCGCCGTCCGCTATATCCTCGTCGCTCTTCTGAGTTCGCTGCTGTTCGTTCCGTCGGCGAGCGAGGCCAAGTCGCCGGCGCTGCCTCTGCCGTTGCGCATCCTGCAGGGCGAGCTCCAGCGCTATGCCTACTGCGCCGACGAGGTGAGCCCCGAGGGCGAGGACTGGTGGGGCTTCTGGTGGTCGCTGCCCGACCGCGGCTGCGGCGACTGCGAGGACTTTGCCGCCTACAGCTATGGCCGGCTCGAGCAGCTCGGCATCGCGCGTACGGCCCTCAAGCTCGAGGCGGCCGGCGTCGGCAAACACAGGCTGCGCGGCGGCGCCGACGCGGAGCTGCTGCACGTCTGGCTCGAGGTCGACCTGCCCGGCGGCACCTGGACCGTGTGGAACCGGCAGATCCGGCCGGGTGTCTGGCGCAAGGGCCGCATGCTCGGCCGCGCCGAGGTCGAGGCGCTGGTCGACCGCAAGTTCGGCCCCAACTGGCCCTATGGCCTCGATCTCCTCTGACGCATGCGGCGCAGCCAATTTTGATGCTTGAAAGGCTCATATCGATGCGCTAGTCGGCACTGATGATGCGTAGCACATCAGAAATTCGACCCAGCGCATGATAACCGCGGCCCAGCTTCGCGCCGCCCGGGCACTGCTCGGCATGGACCAGCGTGCCCTCGCCGACGCCTGCGGCCTGTCGGTGCCGACCATCCAGCGGATGGAGGCGAGCGAGGACGTGATCCGCGGCAATGTCGACTCGCTGATGAAGCTCATCGCCGCGCTCGATGCCGCCGGCGTCGAGCTGATCGCCGCCGGTGCCGTCAGCGAGCGGGGCGGCCGCGGCGTCCGCATGAAGGCCTGAGGAGCGGCCGTCATGTCCACGGTGACCGTCCTGCTGCTCGTCGTGCTGGCCTTCTTGGCGACCGGCATCATGGCGATTGCGATCCGCTCCCATGTCGGCGGCGCGCGTGCCGTCTACGCGGCCTGTCTCTGCCTGACGCTGGCCGCCTTTCTGACCGCACTGTCGCGGCTGGTCGCCGGCGCGGAGGGCGGTGCCATCACCCTGCCGCTCGGCCTGCCCTGGCTCGGCGCCCACTTCCGCCTCGATCTCCTGAGCGCGTTCTTCCTGCTCGTGGTCAATCTCGCCGGTGCCCTGGCCAGTCTCTATGCGCTCGGCTACGCGCTCGACGGCCCCTCGGCCTCGCGCATCCTGCCCTTCTTCCCGGCCTTTCTCGCTGGAATGAACCTCGTCCTGCTGGCCGCCGACGCCTTCAGCTTCCTGCTGGCCTGGGAATTCATGTCGCTCGCCTCCTGGGTGCTGGTGCTGGCGGAGCACGAGCAGGAGGAGACGCGCAGCGCGGCCTATCTCTATCTGATCATGGCCGGCCTCGGCACGGCGGCGCTGCTGCTCTGCTTCGGCCTGCTCGCCGGCCCGGAAGGGGCCTACGCCTTCGCTGCCATCCGGCTCCGCGACCACGGCCCGCTCGCGACCGTCCTGATCCTGGTGCTGACCCTGGTGGGCACCGGCTCCAAGGCGGGCCTGCTGCCGCTCCACGCCTGGCTGCCGCCCGCCCACGCGGCCGCCCCCAGCCACGTCTCCGCCCTGATGAGCGGCGTCATGACCAAGGTCGCGGTCTATGCCGCGATCCGCCTGCTGTTCGACCTGGCCGGGCCGCCCGCGCCCTGGTGGGGTGCCGTGGTCATGCTCGTGGGGACGCTCTCCGCGGTGATGGGCCTCCTCTACGCCCTGATGCAGAACGACCTGAAACGCCTCCTGGCCTACAGCACCGTCGAGAACCTCGGCGTCATCTATGTCTGCCTCGGCCTCGCGCTGAGCTTCCTCGCCAACGGCATGGCGGCGGCCGCCTCCATCGCGCTGACCGCCGGGCTGCTGCACGCGCTCAACCACTCCCTGTTCAAGGGCCTGCTGTTCATGGGCGCCGGTGCGGTGCTGCACGGCACCGGCGGCGAGCGCAGGCTCGAGGCGCTGGGCGGGCTGATCCATCGCCTGCCGGTCACCAGCGTCTGCTTCCTCGTCGGGGCGGTCGCCATCTCCGCCCTGCCGCCGCTCAACGGCTTCGTCTCGGAATGGCTGCTGTTCCAGGCCATCCTGCAGAGCATCGGCCTGCCGCTCGGCTTCCTGCGCTTTCTGGCTCCTGCCGTCGGCGGGCTCATGGCCTTGACCGCGGCGCTGGCCGCCGCCTGTTTCGTGCGCGCCTATGGCATCGCCTTCCTCGGTCGGCCGCGCAGCGAGGCGGCGCGGACGGCCCACGAGATCGCCCGCCCGGCCCAGTTCGCCATGGCGATCACGGCCCTCCTCTGCGCCCTGCTCGGCATCTTTCCCGGCCCGGTGGTCGACATGATCGGCTCGGTCGGCGCCGGCTTCGGCGGCCGCTTGCCCGAGCAGGCGTCGCAGGGCTGGCTGTCGCTCGTGCCGGTGAGCCCGGCTGCCAGCAGCTACAACGGCCTGGTCCTGCTGCTGTTCATCGCCTTCTCCAGTGCCACGGCCGCCTTCTTCATCCACCGCTTCGCCTCGGACCGGCTGCGCCGCGGTGCCGCCTGGGACTGCGGCTTCCCCGATCCCTCCAGCGCCGCGCAATACACGGCATCCAGCTTCGCGCAGCCGCTGCGGCGCGTCTTCGGCGGCTACGCCTTCCTCGCCCGCGAGCAGATCGACATGCCCGCACCCGGCGAGACCCGCGCGGCCTCGTTTCGCCTGATCTGGCACGATCTCGTCTGGGAGGGCCTCTACGCGCCGGTGAGCGCGGGGCTGAGCCGGGCCACCGGGCGCCTGAACGCGCTGCAGTTCCTGACCATCCGGCGCTACCTGTCGCTGGTGTTCGGCGCCCTCGTCCTCCTGCTCCTGGTCCTGGTGGCCACGCGATGATCGCCGCCACGCTCGCCCAGGGAGCCCAGATGTTCCTGGTGCTGCTGCTGGCGCCCGGCCTGCTCGGCCTGACCCGGAAGGTCCGGGCGCAGCTGCTGCGCCGCCGCGGGCCGCCCCTGGTCCAGCCCTATCGCGACCTGCTCCGGCTGCTGCGCAAGGAGGTGGTGCTGGCCGACAGCGCCTCCTGGCTGTTTCGCGTGGCACCCTATCTGATCTTCGGCGCCACCTGGGTCGCCACCGCCCTGGTGCCGACCTTCGCCACCGGGCTGCCCTTCAACTGGGCCGTCGACCTGATCGCGATCGTGGCGCTCCTGGGCTCGGCCCGCTTCATGCTGGCGCTGGCGGGGATGGACGTCGGCACCAGCTTCGGCGGCATCGGCAGCTCGCGCGAGCTGATGATCGCGAGCCTGGCCGAGCCGGCCATGCTGATGGTCGTGTTCACGCTGGCGCTGTTCGCCGGCACCACGCGCTTGTCCGGGATCGCCGACTTCGTGCTGACCCACCCTGTCGGCCTGCGGGTCTCGCTCGCCCTGACCCTGGTGGCGCTGATCATGGTGGCGTTGGCCGAGAACGGCCGGGTGCCGATCGACAACCCGACGACGCATCTCGAGCTGACCATGGTCCACGAGGCGATGGTGCTCGAATATTCCGGCCGTCACCTCGCCATGATCGAGCTGGCGGGGGCCTTGAAGCTCGTCTTCTACCTGTCCCTGATCGCCTGCGTCTATTTCCCCTACGGCATGGCGCTGTCGGCCGCCGCCGGTGTGCCGGCGCTGCTGCAGGGTGCGGTCGTCTACCTCGTCAAGCTCGCTTTGCTGGCCACGGCACTGGCCGCCTTCGAGGTCACGATCGCCAAGATGCGGGTGTTCCGGGTCGGCGACTTCCTCGGCGCGGCGCTGATGCTCGGCTTTCTCGCCACGCTGCTCCTGTTCGTGTCGCGGGGAGTATGATGGTCACCGGCCTCGCCTTCGACGTCGCGCACCTCCTCGCCGGCGGCATGGTCGTGGTCAGCTTCATGCTGCTCTACCAGGACCGGATGTTCGCCCTACTGCACGTCTTCGCCCTGCATGCCGGTCTGCTGGCGGCGGCGGTGGCCTGGCAGGCCTGGGTCCAGCACGCGCCGCATCTGTTCGTCACCGCGGCGATCGCGCTGCTGTTCAAGGCGATCTTCATTCCGGTGACCCTGCGCCGGATCATGCTGCGACTCGGCATTCATCGCGAGATCGAGCAGGTGGTCGCGACCGGCGCGGCGATGTTGGCGGGCCTCGGCCTCGTGGCGCTGGCCATTCTCGTCACCCTGCCGGTGACGGCGGGGACCGACGTGCTGGCGCGCGAGGACGTCGCCTTCGCCCTCGCCATCCTGCTCCTGGGTCTGCTGATGATGATCACCCGCCGCAACGCGGTCAGCCAGGTGATCGGCTTCATGAGCCTCGAGAACGGCCTCATCCTCGCCGCCACCGGGGCCAAGGGCATGCCGCTGGTGGTCGAGCTGTCGGTCGCCTTCTCGGTGCTGATCGCCTTCATCGTCTTCGGCATCTTCGTCTTCCGCATCCGCGAGCGGTTCGACACGGTCGACGTCCAGGCGCTCGATCGCTTCCGCGGGGATCAGGCCCATGGGTGACCTGGCGCTCTTCGGTGTCCTGGGCGTGCCGGCCCTCGCGGTCGTGCTGCTCGTCCTGGTGCCCGGCTATCACCTGCAGGCCCGGCTCAACGTGCTGGCGGCACTGCTGAGCTTCCTGTCGGCGGTGGTGTTCCTGACCAGCCGCCCGGCGCCGGGGCCCTACATCCTGGTCGACGACTTCAACGTCTACCTGATCGTGCTCAACAGCTTCGTCGGCTTCACCACCAGCATCTATTCGGCGACCTACATCGACCACGAGCTGGAGATCGGCCGCCTCACCCCGACCTATCTCCGCTTCTACCACGCCATGTACCAGGCGATGCTGGGTGCGATGAACCTGGCCCTGGTCGCCAACAATATCGGCCTGCTCTGGGTCGCGGTGGAGGTGGCGACGCTGTCGACCGTGGTGATGGTCGGCATCTACCGCACGCCGCAGGCGCTCGAGGCCGCCTGGAAATACTTCATCCTCGGCTCGGTCGGCATCGGCCTCGCTTTGTTCGGCACGACCCTCGTCTACCTCGCCGCGCAGGAGATCCTGCCGGAGGGCCTGGACGCCATGGCCCTCGACCGCCTGGTCGCCACGGCCAGCCGCCTCGACCCCGCCCTGCTCGACCTCGCCTTCGTCTTCCTCCTGGTCGGCTACGGCACCAAGGTGGGGCTGGCGCCGCTGCACGCCTGGCTGCCCGACGCCCACGCCGAAGGCCCGACCCCGATCTCGGCCGTGCTGTCGGGCCTGCTGCTCAACGTGGCGCTCTATGCCCTGCTGCGCTTCAAGATGGTCATGGCGGCCAACCCCGGCGCGCTCACGCCCGGCCCGCTCATGGTGGTGCTGGGCCTGCTCTCGGTCAGCTTCGCCGGGCTGATGCTCTACCGCCGCCGCGACATCAAGCGGCTGTTCGCCTACTCCTCCATCGAGCACATGGGCATCATCACCTTCGCCTTCGGCATGGGCGGCCCGCTCGCCAACTTCGCCGGGCTCTTGCACATGGCGATGCACAGCCTGACCAAATCGGCGATCTTCTTCGCCGTCGGCCATGTCGCCCAGGTCAAGGGCACGCAGCGTCTGACCGAGATCCGCGGCCTCGGCACCAGCCACCCCTGCTCGCCACCGGGCTCGTCGTCGGCGTGCTGGCGATCGCCGGCTTTCCGCCGATGGGCATCTTCATGAGCGAGTTCCTGGTCGTGGGCTCGACATTCGCCCGCCAGCCGCTCCTGACCGTGCCCTGGTGTTGGGCATCCTGGTGGCGCTGGGGGCGCTGCTGCTGCGGCTGCAGGGCATCGTGTTCGGCCCGCCCACCGGGCCGGCCGGCCCGGTCAAGGCGTCGAGCATACCGCTGGTGGCGCATCTGGCGCTGGTCATGATCGCCGGGGTCTGGCTGCCGCCGCCCTGGTGCGCTGGTTCGAGCATGTCGCTTCGCTGCTGGGCTGAGCCGGGATGACGGCACCGCCGAGCCTTGCGCAGATGTTGGCCGTCACCCCGCCGCGGCCCGGGCACCGGCCGTGGCCGCGCCATACGGTCACCGCCGCCACCTGGGAGGACATCGGCACCGCACTGGCCGCCGGCCGGCTGGACCTGATGGGCCTGTTCGCCGACGGCAGCGAGGTCAACGCCATCCTCTACGACCCCGCCGGCGGCACGGTCGGGGTGGCGAGCCTGATCTGCCACGACCGCCGCTATCCCTCGCTCGGCCGGATGCATGCGCCCGCCCTGCGGCTCGAGCGCGCGATCCGCGACCGCGACGGGCTGGTGGCGGCGGAATCGCCCGACCAGCGGCCGTGGCTCGATCACGGCGCCTGGCCGGAGAGCCGCGTCGAGGCCCGGCTGCCCTATCCCTTCCTGCCCGTGGTCGGCGAGGGGCTGCACCAGATTCCCGTCGGCCCGGTCCATGCCGGGATCATCGAGCCCGGCCATTTCCGCTTCACCTGCAACGGCGAGGCGGTGGTTCGTCTCGAGGAGCGGCTGGGCTATGTCCACAAGGGTATCGAGGCCCTGCTCGCCGGCGCCGATCTCGCCCGGGCCGCCCGCCTGATCGGCCGCGTCTCGGGCGACAGCACCGTCGCCTACCAGCTCGCCTTCGCCCGCGCGGTCGAGGCGGCGACCGGTGGCGAGCCGCCGCCGCGCGCCGTGTGGCTGCGCGCCCTGCTGGCCGAGCTCGAGCGGATCGCCAACCACGTCAACGATGTCGGCTTCGTCGCCAACGACGCCGCCTTCGCGCTCCTGCACACCCATTGCGGCCTGCTGCGCGAGCAGGTCCTGCGTGCCTGCGGCGAGCTGTTCGGCCACCGCCTGCTGATGGACCGGATCGTTCCGGGCGGGGTCCTGGTCGATCTGCCCGAGGGCGGGGCGGCACGGCTGCGCGCACTCGCGGCGGAGCTCGGCAACCGGCTGGCCGAGATCCTCGCCGTCTACGACGACACGCCCTCCCTGCTCGACCGCACGGTCTCGACCGGCATCGTCACGCCGGCCCTGGCCGGCCGCTTCGCCGCGGGCGGCCATGTCGGGCGGGCGTCGGGCCGCGCCTTCGACAGCCGCAAGGCGCTGCCCTGTCCGCCCTACGACCGGCTGGAGTTCGTGGTGCCGGTGCTGCAGCAGGGCGACGTCGACGCGCGGGTGCGGATCCGCTTCCAGGAGATCGAGCAGAGCCTGGCGCTGGTCGGGCAGATCCTGGACGGGATGCCCGACGGGCCGTTGCTGGCGCCGGTCCCGGAGGCGGCCGGCGAGGGGCTCGCCTTCGCCGAGGCGTTCCGCGGCGACGTCATGGTCTGGGTCAGGCTCGACGATGTGGGGCGGGTCGCCCGCTGCCATCCGCGCGACCCGTCCTGGTTCCAGTGGCCGCTGCTCGAGGCGGCGATCGAAGGCAACATCGTCGCCGATTTTCCCTTGTGCAACAAGAGCTTCAACTGCTCCTACGCCGGCCACGACCTATGAGCGCGCTCAAGCTCCTGCTCGCCGGCCTGCGGCCGCCCGCGACCCTTCCGGCCCCCGCACCGGACGATCCCGCCCTGCGCGCGGCGGCCGAGCAGCTCGCCGCCGTGGCCCGCCGCCGGCTCGGCCGCTCGCTGTCGATCCGCGAGGTCGACGCCGGCTCGTGCAACGGCTGCGAGCTCGAGCTGCAGATGCTCAACAGCGCCGTCTACGACATCGAGCGCTTCGGCCTGCGCTTCGTCGCCAGCCCGCGCCACGCCGACGTGCTGCTGGTCACCGGCCCGGTCACGCGCAACATGCGGGTGGCGCTGGAGCGCACCTGGCGCGCCACGCCCGACCCCAAATGGGTGGTGGCGGTCGGCGACTGCGCCAGGGACGGCGGCTGCTTCGCGGGCAGCCCGGCCGTCCTGGGCGGCGTCGCCGAGGTCGTCCCCGTCGACCTCCATATCCCCGGCTGCCCGCCTTCGCCGCAGGCCGTGCTCGAGGGATTGGTGGCGCTGCTCGACCGCTGAGCCGCCGCCCGCGGCTCAGGGCACCAGCACGATCTTGCCGATGTGCCGGCTCGATTCCATCAGCGCGTGCGCCTTGGCGGCCTCGGCGAGCGGGAAGGTGGCGTGGACCAGCGGCCTGACCTTGCCCTCCGCCAGCAGCGGCAGGACCTTGGCCTCCAGCGCAAGGGCGATCTCGCCCTTCTGCTCGACCGAGCGCGGGCGCAGGGTCGAGCCGGTCCAGGTCAGGCGCTTGACCATCAGCTGGGTGAAGTTGGCCTGCACCTTCGCCCCTTCCAGCCAGGCGATCTGCACCAGCCGCCCCTCGACCGCCAGCGCCTTGAGGTTGCGCTCGACATAGGAGCCGCCGACCATGTCGAGGATCAGGTCGACGCCGCGGCCGCCGGTCTCCTCCCGCACCACCTCGACGAAGTCCTCGCCGCGATAGTCGATCGCCCGCCTGGCGCCGAGCTCGACGCAGGCGCGCTGCTTGTCGGGCCCGCCCACCGTCGCCAGCACCTCCGCCCCGAAGGCGTGGGCGAGCTGGATCGCGGTCGTGCCGATCCCCGACGAGCCGCCATGCACCAGGAAGCTCTCGCCGGCCTTGAGCCGGCCGCGGTCGAACACGTTGGTCCAGACCGTGAAGTAGGTCTCGGGCACCGCGCCCGCCTCGACCATCGGCAGCCCGGTCGGCACCGGCAGGACCTGCGGTGCAGGCGCCACACAATACTCGGCATAGCCGCCGAGCTGACCAGGGCCATGACGCGGTCGCCGGGCCGCCAGCGTTCGACCCCGTCGCCCAGCGCCACGATCTCGCCCGCGACCTCGAGGCCCGGCACGTCGGAGGCCCCGGGTGGCGGCGGGTAGCCGCCCTGGCGCTGCAGCACGTCCGGCCGGTTGATGCCGGCGGCGGCGACCTTGATCAGCACCTCGCCCTGGCGCGGCTGCGGCACCGGCATCCGGTCTGGCACCAGGACCTCCGGCGGCCCCGGCCGGTCGATGCGAATGAAGGTCATCTCCGCCGGAATAGCACCCATCTCGCCCCCTCCATCAGCCCAGCCAGCACAGCAGCCCATAGCAGCGGCCCAGCAGCCGGGTGAAGAGGAGGTAGAGGACGAGGTCGGCCACGGCCAGGGCCGCCAGCATGGGCAGGCCGAGCCAGGCGAGGATGGCGAGCACGCCCCAGCCGGTCAGCCGCGGCGCCGGGGCGCTTTGACCACGGATCTTGTGCGACATGCGATTCATCAACTATTGGTTTCCAGATCGTCAACCTCCTCGCGCGAATTTGCAAGCCGGTGATTCGTTTGGATTGGGATATCGGCGCCCAGCCCCGCTGGCAGAGCCTGCTGGCCTTGGGCCGCTCGGGGCTGCAGCAGGGCTGGAGCTATCGTGAGGCGCTACGGGCAGGGGGTGCGGATCCTGTCCGCCGTGGTCCGCGATGCGGGCGATGCGCCGATCGGCTGCCTGCAGCTCGCCGACCGGCCGCTGCTGGGGTCGTGGGGCGCGGCGTTTCTGCTGCGCGGTCCGGTCTGGTTCGGCCCGCCGGCGGACGGCGATGCCGAGAGCAGGCTGCTGGCGGCACTCCGCCGACGTCTGCGGCGCCGTCTGCTGGTCTGGTCGCCCGAGACCATGACGGGGCGTCGCCGGCGGGCGATCATCAGCGGCTACAGCACCTCCTGGCTCGATCTGGCCGCCGGCACCGAGGCGCTGCGCGCCCGGCTCGCCGGCGACTGGCGGCATCGCCTGCGGCAGGCCGAACGGGCCGGCTCGCCGTGCGCCGGACTGCGGACCGCGCGGCGATCCAATGGCTGCTCGACTGCAACGAGGCTTATCGCCGGCGGGCCGGCTATCGCGGCCCCAGCCGGGCGTTTCTCGGCCGTCTGGCCGAGGCGGCAAGCGCTGCCGGCGAGCTGCTGTTGCTGCTCGCCGACCGCCACGGCGACCCGCTCGCCGGCGTCATGATCCTGCGGCACGGCTGCAGCGCCACCTACGAGGTCGGCTACGTCACGCCCGAAGGCCGCCGCCTGCTCGCCACCCACCTGCTCCTCTGGCGCGCGGTCGAGACGCTGGCCCAGGAAGGCGTGCGCTGGCTCGACCTCGGCGGCATCGCCACGGACCGCAGCCCGGGCATCGCACGGTTCAAGCTGGGCATGGGCGGCGATGTCGCCACCCTGCCCGGGACCTTCCTGTTCCCCGGTTGACCGCCGCGTGCGCAGCGCTACCGACGGGCGGTGATCACGTGCGCCCTGATTCGGCCCACGATCGGCCCGGAGCCGTAGCGCGCGGTGAGCGCAGCGGCCGCGACCTCGGTCGCCTCGGCCAGTGCCCCCGCACCTTGGCCCTCGATCTCGCCACGCATCGGCGTGCCCTGGCAGTAGCCGATGGCCACCGCGAGCGCGTCGGGCGCCCTGCTCTCCAGCGTGAGGCTGTCGACTTTCGTCGCCCCGAACCCCGCGTCCCGGAGCAACGCCTCCAGCGCCGCGGCGTCGTGGTGCCCATGCGGCGTGCGAGCCAGGAACATCGGCGGATTATCCGGATACAGCGCTGCGACTGCCCCGACCACGACATCCGCGAACTCGTTCTCCTCGATGCGGTCCCAGACGCTAAGCAGGAAGCGCCCGCCCGGCTCGAGGACGCGGGCAGCCTCGGCGAAGGCCCGCGGCTTGTCGGGAAAGAACATCGCCCCGAACTGACACACCATCGCGTCGAACATGCCGTCGGGAAACGGCAGCGCCTGGGCGTCCGCCTGCCGCCAGGTGACCCGGTCGGACACCAGCTCGCGCGCTGCATGGTCGAGCATCGCCTGGTTGAGGTCGGTCGCGACGATGGCGACCCCCTGCGGCAGGGTGGCCGCCAGGGTGCGCGTCACCACGCCCGTGCCGGCGGCGGTCTCGAGCACGCTGCCGTGGCGCAGATCCGCCAGCCTTGCCGCCAGATCCTCCGCGTACGGCGCGAAGATCAGCGGCCCCAGATAGCGGTCGTACAAGGCGGGGATGGAGCCTTGAAAGACCCGGTCGGATTCCACCTCGACGGTCTCCTCGGCGCGCGCCCGCGACGCTAGGACCGCCCCGGCTGGTAGCCGATCGCCTTCTGCTGCGCGTCGCGCTGCTGGTCGCGCCCGAGCCGGTCGGTGATCGCATCCCAGGCCTTGGCGGTAGCGTCCAGCGCCTCCTGCGCCGTCTTCCTGCCGCCCACGGCCGCCGCCAGCTCCTTGTCCAATGCCGACCAGTATTCTGCCGTGCCCCTGATCCGCAGATGCGGCAGCATGGCGGGCGCATTGAACGTCTGGTCGAACGCCGTGAGATACTCCTCGACGTCCTGGCGCTCCCAGCCGGCCTTGATGTAGTCGGCGAGCTTGGCCTGCCCCCTGGGTGGCAGCATCTGGTAGTCGAAGCCGGGATTGACGCCGGTCCAGCCGTGGTGGACCGCCCACATCGACACGGGCTTGATCGCCATCAGTGCCAGGAACGAGTAGGCGGCATCCTGGTTGGCGCTGCCGTTCAACAGCACGCCGTGCCACGAGCCGCCGGTGGTGTTGCCGACGCGGTTGGGCTCGGCGGTCTCGATCCACTTGGCCTGCTCGCGATCCCAGTAGCGGGTCGAGCCGGGCAGCATCGCGACGCCGCAATTGCCTTTGACCAGCGAGCGCGTCTCGTCCTGGCACAGGGCGCCCAGGTCGCCCCAGGTCCACATCATCACCGCCTTGCCGCGCAGGAAGTAGTCCCAGGCCTGCGGCAGGCGCCAGCCGATCTGGTCGGCCGGGCCGGTGGCGGCGAGCTGCTGCAGCAGCTCGAGCGCCGCGACTTGGCCCGGCTGGTTGACCAGCGGCTTCATGTCCTCCGGATCGAACCAGGCGACGTTGTGGTAGCGGTCGGTGACCGGTCCCGGCGCCACCGCGAATGACGCCGCAATCGACTGGAAATGGTAGAAGCCCTGCTCACCGGGCTTGAGATGCAGCACGATCCCGCTGTCCGGCTGGGCGTCGTGGCTGTCCCAGTTCTTGCCGGCGAAGAAGCGGGCGATGTCGAGCACCTGCTGCCACGTCTGCGGCGGCACCGGCAGGTCGTAGCCGGCCGCGGCCTTGAACGCGGCCTGGTTCTCGGGGTTGGTCAGCACGTCGCGCCGATAGTAGAGCACCTGGCCGTCGGCGTCGTTGAGCACCCCGTAGCCCACGCCGTCCCAGCCATAGAGGTTGCGCAAAGATGGCGGCATGGAGTCGTAGCTCCATTGCGGGAAGCGGCCGCTCGCCATCAGGGGCTCGATCGGCGTCATGTAGTTCCCGGCGATCAGGTCGCCGTAGAAGTAGGCGGCGACTACGGCGGCGTCGTAGCCGTGACGATCGCGCCGCAGGTCGAGCATGAGGTCGGCGTAGAGCTCGCTGACCGGCACGAGCCCGAGCTCCAGCCTGCCGCCGCTCAGCTCCTCCCACACCGGCCGCAGGGCCTCGATCGGCCCGGAGATGGCGCCGAGGGGACCTTCGTTCTGGGTCAGCAGGTGCACCGTCTTGCCGGCGAAGGCCGGAGCCTCGCCGCCGAGCAGTGGCCCGAGCTCGCTTGCCGTGGTCTCGATCACCGCGTTGCCGTAGTCCGGCCCGAGCTTCAGCAGCACGGTGCCGTCGCTGAGCCGGTCCACATGGGGACCGGCCACCGCGGCGCATGTCCAGGCGGCGACTATGGCCGAAGTCACGACGGCAGCTGCAGCCCTCGCCATCCGTTTGCCTCCCCTGCACGATCCGGCCTCAATCAGTACAGCCGATATAGACGGCTTTGACCGTTCCGCTCAATGGCTGTACAGCAAACTTCCAACATCCGGGGGGTTCCGGTCAGCACATGTATCATGAGTTGACCACTCGATCGACCACTCCAATGCGAGACATGGCCAGGAAATTAATTCGTCATGACTTAATTTTCCTTGGCGGCGCGCCGCCGTGCGCGATGCGCAGCCGCCGCCCGACGACCCACCACGGAGCCAGAAAATATATAATTCACACTGAATTAATTATTGACGGACGGACCCGGCGATGGCACAACCCGGCTCAGGGCAAGCGGCGACGCGATCGCTGCGCCCCAGTCGGGAGGTTCACGGTGCGCAGCGCCGCCACGGGTCAGGGCAGCAATTCGGTCCAGGTACGGCAGTACAATGAGCGGGTGATCCTGACTCTGCTGCGGCGCCTGGGCGAAGCCTCGAAGGCGGATCTGGCCCGGCATGCGCGGCTGACCAACAACACGGCCGGCCAGATCGTCCGCGATCTCGAGGAGCAGCGCCTCGTGCGCGCCGGCGGCAAGCGGACGGGCGGCCGCGGCCAGCCCGCCACCATCCTGCGCCTCAACCCGGAAGGCGCCCACTCGATCGGCTTCAAGCTCGGCCGCCGCTCGCTCGACGCGCTCCTGGTCGACTTCGCCGGCCGGGTGATCGAGCGGCGCCGCCTGGAGCGGGCGTTCCCGATGCCGGACGAGGCCGTGGCCTTCGCCTGCGAGAGCGTGGCGGCACTGCGGCGGCTGGTCGAAGGCGACGCGAGAACGCGGCTCGCCGGCCTCGGCGTAGCCATGCCCTACAATCTCGGCAGCTGGCAGCGCGAGCTCGACATCCCGCTCGCCGCCTACCGGGTCTGGAACGAGTTCGACCTGCGCACGGCGCTGGCGCGCGGCACCGGCCTCGACGTCTTCTGCGAGAATGACGGGACGGCGGCCGCCGTGGCCGAGCTGTTCCACGGGCAGGACCGCCTGCTGGACGATTTCCTCTATCTGTTCGTGGGCGCCGCTCTGGGCGGTGGCGTGATCCTGAGCGGTGACTATCGCCGGGGAGTGAACGCCAACGCCGGCGACATCGGCCTGATGCCGACGGGGCCATCGACGCTGGGCGTGGCACCCCCGGGCGACGGCCGGCCGGAGATCGCCCTGACCCGGGCTTCGGTGAACTCGCTGATCCGGCACCTGCGGGATGCGGGGGCGACGGTCGAGACGCGCGACCAGCTGGAGGAGCTGATCGCGGTCGGCCACCCGGCGGTGACGGCATGGCTCGACGATGCCGCGGATGCGCTCGTGGTGCCCGTCCTCTCCGCGGTCCGGGTGCTGGACGTCCAGGCCGTGGTCGTCGACGGAACGCTGCCGCAACTGGCGCTCGACCAGCTGATCGCCCGTCTCGTCGATGGGCTGGAGAAGGCATCGCCGGAATCCCGCGAGCCGCCGCGGCTGGTCCGCGGTACCGTGGGCCGCGACGCCCCGGCGATCGGCGCGGCGATCTTGCCGTTGCACTTGAACTTCAGCTCGAGCCGCGATGTGCTTACGGCTTAGGCGGTGACGTAGTCAGGGAGGAAGGTAATGGCCGAAGGCCGGGTACCGACGCTCGAGATGCGCCAGATCAGCAAGACCTTCCCGGGTGTGAAGGCGCTGAACGGCGTTCAGCTCAAGGCCTGGGGCGGCGAGGTGCTGGCGCTCATGGGTGAGAACGGCGCGGGCAAGTCGACGCTGATGAAGATCCTCTCCGGCGCCTATTACGCGGATGCCGGCGGCGAGATCCTGATCGACGGCCAGCCGATCCAGATCACCGACCCGATCGCCGCCAAGCGCGCGGGCATCGCCATCATCTACCAGGAGCTCAGCCTGGCGCCCAACCTGACGGTGGCGGAGAACATCTATCTCGGCGACGAGCTGCACGAGCGCGGCATGGTGAACCGCAAGGCGATGGCCGACGGCTGCCGGCCGGTGCTGGAACGCCTGGGCGCGCCGTTCAGGCCCGAGACCACGGTCGGCACGCTCTCCATCGCCGAGCAGCAGCTGGTCGAGATCGCCCGCGCCCTGCACGCGAAATCCAAGATCCTGGTGCTCGACGAGCCGACCACCGCGCTGTCGTCGCGCGAGACCGAGCGGCTGTTCGCCCTGATCCGCCAGCTGCGCTCCGAGGGCATCGCACTCATCTACATCAGCCACCGCATGGCCGAGGTCTACGAGCTGTCCGACCGCGTCTCGGTGCTGCGCGACGGCACCTATGTCGGCACGCTCGACCGCGACGGGCTCACCGCCGACGCGCTGGTCAAGATGATGGTCGGCCGCGACCTGTCCTCCTTCTACACCAAGGAGCACGACCCGCACGGCAGCCGCGGCCCGGTGATCCTCGAGGTCAAGGGCATCACCGACGGCGGCCGGCGGGTGAAGCCCGCGAGCTTCCAGCTGCACCAGGGCGAGGTGCTGGGCATCGCCGGCCTGGTCGGCTCGGGCCGGACCGAGCTCGCCCGCCTGATCTACGGGGCGGATCCCAAGGTGGCCGGCGAGGTGCTCCTGGACGGCCAGCCGGTCAACATCACCCGGCCCAAGGAGGCGCTCGATCTCGGCCTCGCCTACCTGACCGAGGACCGCAAGCGGCTCGGCCTGTTCCTCGACATGTCCTGCGGCGAGAACATCAATGTCGGCGTGATCGACCGCGACGCCCGCGGCTACGGCGTGCTCAATCTCGCGACCGCGCGGCGGCGGGCGGAGGATGCCTTCAAGGCGCTGCGCGTCCGCGCGGCGAGCCCGCTGGTGACGGTGGGCGCCCTGTCGGGCGGCAACCAGCAGAAGGTGCTGCTGTCGCGCTGGCTGGAGATCGGCCCGAAGGTGCTGATCCTCGACGAGCCGACGCGCGGCGTCGACATCGGCGCCAAGTCGGAGATCTACCGGATCATCGACGACCTCGCGAAGAAGGGCATCGGCGTCATCGTGATCTCGAGCGAGCTGCCCGAGATCATCGGCACCTGCGACCGCGTGCTGGTCATGCGCGAGGGGCACATCGAGGGCCAGGTCGGCGGCCCAGGCGGCAAGCCGATCACCCAGGAGAACATCATGGCGTTGGCGGCCGGCGTGGCGCCCGGGCACGCCTGAAGGGGAGGAAGGACATGGCGAAGGCGGATACGGGCGCGACGGCTGCGCCCACGGGCGGTGCCGGGCTGTCGGCGCAGCAGGTCAAGATGCGGGCGATGATCCAGGCGCTCGGCATGCTGCCGATCCTGGTGATCCTGTGCGTCGGCTTCCACTACCTGTCCGACGGCAGGTTCTTCACCCCGCAGAACGTCTCGATCGTGGCCCAGCAGGCCTCGATCAACACCGTCCTCGCCGCCGGCATGACCTTCGTCATCCTGACTGGCGGCATCGACCTGTCGGTCGGCTCGATCCTGGCGGCCTCGGCGATGGCCGCGGTGATCGCGTCGCTGATCCCGGGCTTCGGGCTCCTGGGCGTGCCCGCCGGCATGCTCGCCGGCCTCGCCTTCGGCGCGGTGAACGCCGCCCTGATCGCCTTCATCGGCCTGCCGCCATTCATCGTCACCCTGGGCTCGCTGACCGCGGTGCGCGGCATCGCCCGGCTGATGGGCAACGACACCACGGTCTTCAACCCCGACCTGCCGTTCGCTTTCATCGGCAATGCCAGCCTGTTCGGCGTGCCCTGGCTCGCGATCATCGCGCTGATCGTGATCGTCGCCTCCTGGTTCGTGCTGCGCCGGACCGTGCTCGGCGTGCGGATCTACGCCGTGGGCGGCAACCCGGCGGCGGCCCGGCTCTCCGGCATCAAGGTCTGGGCCATCCTGCTCTTCGTCTACTGCCTGTCCGGCTTCCTCGCCGGGCTGGGCGGGGTGATGTCGGCGGCCCGGCTCTACGCCGCCAACGGCCTGCAGATCGGCCAGGGCTACGAGCTCGACGCGATCGCGGCGGTGATCCTCGGCGGCACCAGCTTCGTCGGCGGCATCGGCTCGATCTGGGGCACGCTGGTGGGTGCCCTGATCATCGCCGTGCTCACCAACGGCCTGGTCCTCACCGGCGTGTCGGACATCTGGCAGTTCATCATCAAGGGCCTGGTGATCATCGGCGCGGTGGCGCTCGACCGGTACCGGCTCCAGGGCAGCGCCCGCACCTAGGCCAGCCCTCCACGGAAGACACCGGCCCGCGGCGCGGGTCGGTCGCTGAGGCTCCCGGCGGTACTCTGGTCCGCCGCCGGCGAGTCACGCCCAGGGACCAGGGAGGTAGCATCGTGTTCAAGCAGCTTCTGCTGGCGGGCGCCGCGCTCGCCCTCGTCTCCGGGTCCGCCGCGGCCAAGGACCTCAACTCGATCGGCATCACGCTGGGCTCGCTCGGCAACCCGTTCTTCGTCGCCCTGTCGCAGGGTGCGGAGGCCCAGGCCAAGGCGATCAACCCGAACGTCAAGGTCAACACCGCCTCGGCCGACTACGACCTGAACAAGCAGTTCACGCAGATCGACAACTTCATCGCGTCGGGCGTGGACATGATCCTGGTCAACGCGTCCGATCCCAATGCCATCGCCCCGGCGATCAAGCGGGCGCAGGCGGCCGGCATCGTCGTCATCGCCGTCGACGTCGCCGCGGCCGGTGCGGACGCCACCGTGCAGACCAACAATGTCCAGGCGGGCGAGATCGCCTGCCAGTACATCGCCGACAAGCTCGGCGCCAACGGCGGCAAGGTGATCATCCAGAACGGCCCGCAGGTCGGCGCGGTGATCGATCGCGTCAACGGCTGCAAGGAGGTGCTGGGCAAGAACAGCAAGATCGAGATCCTGTCCTCCGATCAGGACGGTAAGGGCTCGCGCGAGGGCGGCCTCAACATCATGCAGGGCCACCTGACCCGGTTCCCGCAGATCGACGCGGTGTTCACCATCAACGACCCGCAGGCGGTCGGCAGCGACCTCGCCGCGAAGCAGCTCGGGCGCAGCGAGTTCTTCATCACCTCGGTCGACGGCGCTCCGGACATCGAGACCGCACTCAAGGGCAACACGCTGGTGCAGGCCTCGGCCAGCCAGGACCCCTACAAGATCGCGCAGACCGGGGTCGAGGTCGGCTACAAGATCATGAACGGCGAGAAGCCGGCCGAAACCATGATCCTGCTGCCGTCGACCTTGATCACCCGTGACAATGTCGGCGACTACAAGGGCTGGTCCGCGCCGCGCTGATGGACGGCGGCGCTGCCCGTTGCCGGGCGGCGCCGCAGCCTTGCCGGGCGATGCTGAGGGAGGGGTGAGAATGGCTCGAGTGGTCTGCGTCGGCGATCTGCTGATCGACTTCGTCCCGACGGCGACGGGGACCGGCCTCGCCGATGCCCCGGCCTTCGTCAAGGCGCCCGGCGGTGCCGCCGCCAACGTCGCGGTCGGCCTCGCCCGCCTCGGCGTCCCCAGTGCCTTCGTCGGCATGGTCGGCGACGACGCCTTCGGCCACTTCCTCGCCGACACGCTGGCGCAATGCGGGGTCGACGTCGGCCCGCTGCGCTACACCGCCAAGGCGCGCACAGCACTGGCCTTCGTCTCGCTGCGCGCCGACGGCGAGCGCGAGTTCATGTTCTACCGCCACCCTAGCGCCGACATGATGTTCACCCCCGGCGAGGTGGACACCGCCGCGATCGCAGCCGCCGAGGCGCTGC
>JAXMCJ010000028.1:0-68887 GCA_046349415.1 Geminicoccaceae bacterium | reverse complement strand
TTTGTGGACGTGCATGCGGCCCAGCTCGGCGCAGCGGTGGAGCTTGGGGAAGACCTTGCCGGGGTTGAGGATCTGGGTCGGGTCGAAGGCGCATTTCACGCGCTGCTGCTGGGCGAGGTCGTCCGCGTCGAACATGGTCTCCATGAGATCGCGCTTCTCGACGCCGACGCCGTGCTCGCCGGTGAGCACGCCGCCGACCTCGACGCAGAGCTTGAGGATGTCGGCGCCGAACGCCTCGGCAGCCGCGAGCTCGCCCGGGACGTTGGCGTCGTAGAGGATGAGCGGGTGCAGGTTGCCGTCGCCGGCGTGGAAGACGTTGGCGCAGCGCAGGCCGTACTGCGCCGACATCTCCTGCATGCGGTCGAGCACGTAGGACAGCTGCTTGCGCGGGATCGTGCCGTCCATGCACAGATAGTCGGGCGAGAGCCGGCCGGCGGCGGGGAAGGCGTTCTTGCGCCCGGCCCAGAACGCCAGCCGCTCGGCCTCGCTCTCCGACACCTTGCTGTAGCTGCAGCCATGCTGGCGCGCGATCGAGCCCACGACGCCGATCAGGTGGTCGACCTCGGCCGCCGGGCCGTCCAGCTCGCAGATGATCAGGGACTGGGCGTCGCGCGGGTAGCCGGCGCCGCAGAAGTCCTCGGCGGCGTTGATCGCCGGGTGGTCCATCATCTCCAGCCCGCCCGGGATGATGCCGGCGGCGATGATCGAGGCCACACACTGGCCGCCCTGGTCGACCGAGGGGAAGCCGATCAGCACCGCGCGCGCGGTCTCGGGCTTCTGCAGGATGCGCACGGTGACCTCGGTAACGACCCCCAGGAGGCCCTCGGAGCCGGTCATCAGCCCCATGAGGTCGTAGCCGTCGGCGTCCAGATGCTTGCCCCCCAGCCGGACCACGTCGCCGTTCGGCAGGACCAGCTCGAGGCCCAGCACGTTGTTGGTGGTCAGGCCGTATTTCAGGCAGTGCACCCCGCCCGAGTTCTCGGCGATGTTGCCGCCGATGGTGCAGGCGATCTGCGAGGAAGGGTCGGGGGCGTAATAGAAGCCCTTGTGCTCGACCGCGCGGGTGATGCCGAGATTGGTGACGCCGGGCTGGGCGGTGACGGTGCGGTTCTCGTAGTCGATGTCGAGGATCCGGTTGAACTTGCCCATGCCCAGGACGATGCCGTCGGTGAGAGGCAAGGCCCCGCCCGAGAGGCCGGTGCCGGCGCCGCGCGGCACCACCTTGACCTTCTCCTGGTCGCAGTAGCGCAGGATCGCCGCCACCTGCGCGGTCGAGGTCGGCAGCACCACGGCCATCGGCACCGTCCGGTAGGCCATCAGCCCGTCGCACTCGTAGGCGCGCAGCTCCGCCTCGGTCGCGATCACGCCCTCGCCCGGCACGATCTCGTGCAAGGCCGCGATCACCCGGTCGCGCTTGGCCAGCACCTCAGCGTCGGGCTCGGGCATCTGCATGGCGGGCTCCCTGGCGGACACCCTGGAGCATGGGGTGCCGACATGGCGCGGTCAACGGAGCGGGTTGTCTCGCGGCGGTTGCGATGCGCCGTACGCATCCCCGACTGATCGGCGCGCGGCACTCTGCTATCCTTCCCGGGCTACGTTCCGGGGAGGATGGCGTTGCGCGCGTTCATCGTACGGCCGTTCGGGACCAAGAACGACAAGCAGGGCCAGCCGATCGACTTCGACCGGGTCGAGCGCGAGTTGGTCGCACCGGCGCTCGAGGCGCTCGGGATCGAGGGCCGGACCACCGGCGAGATCGCGGCCGCGGGCAACATCCGCGAGGACATGTTCCGGATGCTGATCGCGTCCGACGTGGTGATCGCCGACATCTCGATCCACAACGCCAACGTGTTCTACGAGCTGGGCATCCGCCACGCGGTCAGACCCTGGCGCACGTTCCTGCTGCGCTGCCGCGCCGACGAGGCGGTGTTCGACCTGCAGACGGACCGCTACCTCCAGTATGAACGCGACGATCCCGCCGCCTGCCTGCCCGCACTCGTCGAAGGCTTGCGGCAGTCACTGGCGGCCGAGCGCACGGACAGCCCGGTCTACCTGCTGCTGCCGCAGCTGAATGCGCCACCACGCGCGGCGCTGCTGCCGGTGCCGCAGGAGTTCGGCGAGGCGGTCGAGCGGGCGCGGGCCGAGAAGCGCGCGGGCGATCTCGAGCTGCTGGCCGAGGAGGCCAGGGACTTCGAGTGGGAAAGCCAGGGCCTGCGGGTGGTCGGCCGGGCACAGTTCGCGCTGGGGGCGCACGAGGGGGCGATCGTCACCTGGGAGGCGGTGCGCGAGGTCGACGGCGGCGACGATCTCGAGGCCAACACGCTGCTCGGCACCAGCTACCAGAAGACCGGCGAGCTGGTGTCCTCCGACCAGGCGCTGCAACGGGCGCTGAAGAAGGCCAGCGGCGGCGCCCGGGCCGAGCTGCTGGCGCTGGTCGGCCGCAACGCCAAGACGCGCTGGCAGGCCGAATGGTCCGCGGCGCCGACCGAGCCCGGGACCACAGCCCTGCGCTCCAGCTGGCTCGACCAGTCCGCCCAGGCATACGGGGCGGGATTTGTGGAGGACCGCAACCACTTCTATTCGGGCCTGAATGCCCTGGCGCTGAAAACGGTCGCGACCGAGCTGGCGGCACGGCTGCCGGCGGTCTGGGCCGAGCGGTTCGACGACGATCAGGCCGCCGAGCGCGAGCTGGCGACCAGGAGGCAGGACCTCGCGCAGCTCGCCACCGGCGTCCGCCTGTCGCTGGACTCGGGCAGGCAGCGCCAGGAACGGGCGGGCACCGCGGACGAATGGCTGCTGTTGACCGAGGCCGACCTGCGCCTGCTCACCGTCGACCGGCCGCAGGCGGTGGCGGGCAACTATCAGCGTGCGCTCGCCACGGCGTCCGAGTTCGCCATCGGCTCCGCACGGCAGCAGCTCGGCCTCTATCGCGCGCTCGGCGTGCGCACCGCCAACGTCGAGGCGGCGCTGGCCGTATTTCCCCCCGCGCCGCCACCGCCGGCGCAGGGGCCGCGGCCGCGGGTGGTGCTGTTCACCGGTCACATGATCGATGCGCCGGGCCGCAAGGAGCCGCGGTTCCCCGCCGACAAGGAGGCCGTGGCCCGCGAGGCGATCAGGCAGGCCCTGCAGGCGGAGTTGGCGATGCCGGGCGGCGTGTCACGCGCCATCGCCGGCGCGGCGAGCGGCGGTGACCTGCTGTTTCTGGAGGACTGCGCCGAATTGGGCATCGCTGCCGATCTCTATCTCGCGCTGCCGCCCGAGCAGTTCATCGCGGCCTCGGTGGCGCCAGCCGGCGGCGACTGGATCGAGCGCTTCCAGCGGGCCTGCGACCGGCTGCCCAAGCGCGTGCTGGCGCAGTCCAAGAAGCTGCCAGGCTGGCTGCAGGGCAAGCCCGGCTACGACATCTGGCAGCGCAACAACCTTTGGATGCTGCACAACGCGCTGGCGCTCGGGCAGGACAAGGTCACGCTGATCGCGCTGTGGGACGGCAAGACGGGCGACGGGCCGGGCGGCACCGAGCACATGGTGGAGAAGGCCAGAGCCCGCGGGGCGAAGGTCGTGATCCTCGACACCAGGACGCTGTTCGGGCTCGCCTGATCAGCCGCCCCGAGCGATCAGCAGCGCGCCGGCACCGATCAGCAGCACCCCGAGCCAGCCCAGTGGCGAGAGGCTCTCGCCGAGGAACAGGACGCCGAACAACGCCACCAGCACGACGCTGAGCTTGTCGATCGGCGCCACGCGGGCGGCGTCGCCGAGCTGCAGCGCGCGGAAGTAGCACAGCCACGAGCCGCCGGTGGCGAGGCCGGACAGCGCCAGGAACAGCCAGGTCCGGGCGGCGATCGACCCCGGCGGCTGCCACTGGCCGGTGGCCGCCACGATCGCGGCCAGGACCAGCAGGATCACGACGGTGCGGATCAGGGTCGCGAGGTCGGGATTGACCTGCGCCACGCCCAGCTTGGCGAAGATGGCGGTCAGCGCGGCGAAGCCGGCCGACAGCAGGGCCCAAAGCTGCCAGGATTGGGCGAGCGTTTTCAAGGCGGCGACGCCTCCGCCTTGGGCCGCTCGCGCAGCTCCTGCAGGCGCGCATCGAGCCGGGCCAGCGCCGCCTCGGCCTGGGTGGCGCCGTCGAGCCATTGCTTGTGCTCGGCCTCGAGCTGGCTGGTCACCTCGTCGACGAAGGCGCGCATCGCCTCGGGCCGGCCAGCCTCCGTCTCGGACACGATCTCGTCGAGGCGGCCAGCAAGCTGATCGAGCGCCACGGCGGATTTCTCGTATCGGTCGGCGTTGGCCCGATCGCGGTGGAGCCCTCGCGGCCGAGCGCGTAGGCGGCAATCGCGGCACTGACCACGCCGGCAACGGTGATCCAACTCTGGCTTGGCTTGAAGCTCGCGATCACCGCGCCGCTGCCGCCGAGGAAGGCGAGTGCGCTCGCGATGCCGCCCCAGAGGTTGGTGCGCTCATAGGACAGTCGATGGCGTGCGGCCCTGGACGCCAGCCATTGCCGCTGATCCTCGAACAGGTGGCGCCAGACCAAAGCCAGCGCTGCGGCGGCCGTATCGCCGCCAGCCGCCGTGGCGGCGGCGGCAAGCGCGCGGAACGTGCCCAGCCGCGCAAGCTCGGCCTGGCTGCGGGCGGTGTACCAGCGGCGCAGCCGGTCACTCTCGCGGGCGCGATAGCTGAACATCGCCGCCAGGGCGCCAAGTGCCAGAGTAGCCAAGCCAAGGAGCAAGATCACCCATTGGGTGAGCGGCTCGCCGAGCACCAGCGCCGCATTCGGTGCGACAAGCACCAATCCGCTGAGCAGGCCGGCTCCGAGGAGACAGAGATTGGCCCGCGTCGCTTCGCGCATCAGCAGGGACTGCTGGCGGGCGGCCTCCGCCGAGTAGCGCGGATAGCTCTCGGCGCAGGCCCGGACCGCAGACGACGTCATGATGTCCGCGAGCCCGGGGGCCACCGGGCGAAGCAGCTCCGCCGCCCGGGGCAATACCCGCATGCCGGTTGCCGGCTCAGCTGCCAGCGTTGCGGCCGCGCGAGCGAACGCGCCCGACTCCCGGGTTTGCTCCGACACCATCGTTCGCCCCCTTGCTCCCCCGCCCGATCCTCTACCACGAGGATGGACCGCGGCGGTGATGGACCTCACAACCGGCAGGACGTAAGCCTCTGCCATGGCCGACGTGTTCATCAGCTACGCGCGCGAGGATCGGCCGTTCGCCGCCAGGCTCGCCCGCGCGCTCGAGGCCGGCGGGCGCAGCGTCTGGTGGGACCGCGAGATCCTGCCGGGCAAGGATTTCGCGCAGCTGATCGGCGCCGAGCTCGACCAGGCCAAGGCGGTGGTGGTGATCTGGTCGCCGGCCTCGACCCAGTCGGGCTGGGTGCGCGACGAGGCGCACGAGGGCCTCGAGCGCGGCGTGCTGGTGCCGGTGCTGACGGGCGTCGCCGAGCCGCCGCTCGGCTACCGCTCGATCCATGCCGTCGACCTGACCGGCTGGGAGGGCGGCGAGCATCCCGCGCTTGCCGACCTGGAGCTGGCGATCGACGCCCTGCGCACCGGCCAGCCGGTGCCGGATCGCGCCGAGCCGGACCCCGAGCCCGTGGCCACGCCCCGGCCAACGCGCCGATGGCTGCGCTGGCTCGTGCTCGGCGGCCTGCTCCTGGCAGCACTCGTGGGCGCTGCGGCTCTGCTGCCCTCGCTGGTGCAGTGGCGCGGCAACCCCGACCGGCCACCCGTGCAGGACGGCACGGGCACGGCCTCGGCACCTTTCCGGGACTGCCTGGAATGCCCGCAGATGGTGCGCGTGCCGGCCGGCGGCTTCACCATGGGCTCCTCCTGGTTCGATCGCCAATCGCAGTCGGACGAGCGGCCCCGGGTGGAGATCACCGTGCCGCGGCCGTTCGCGATCGGCCGGACGGAGGTCACGTTCGAGCAGTGGGAGACCTGCGCCCGCGCCGGCGGCTGCCCGCAGCGGCAGCCGGACGATGCCGGCTTCGGCCGCGGCTTCCGGCCGGTGATCGACGTCGACTGGCACGATGCCGAGGCCTTCGCGGCCTGGCTGCGGCAAAGCACCGGCAAGCCCTACCGGCTGCCGAGCGAGGCCGAGTGGGAATATGCCTGCCACGCCGGCACGACCACGCCCTACCCGTTCGGCGACGTCATCACGCCGGCGGTCGCCAACTACGATCGCAACCAGCCCGGCACCAGGGAGGTCGGCAGCTACCCGCCGAACCCGTGGGGACTCTACGACATGAACGGCAATGTCTGGGAATGGGTCCAGGACGTCTGGAACGACGGCCATTCCGGCCGGCCCGCCGATGCGTCGGCCCGCACCACCGGCACCGACCCGCAGGAGCACGTGATCAAGGGGGGCTCCTGGGACGACCGTGACCGCCGCGCGCGCTGCACCAGCCGCAACGGCATGGACGACACGCACCGCGAGAACGAGATCGGCTTTCGGGTGGCGCTGACGCTGGAGGATTAGGATGGAGGCGGGCACCGGAGGGTCGGACCGGCGCAAGCAGCGGCTCGCCCGGTTCATCCGCCGCGTCTGGGACGAGGGCGATGCCGAGGCCGCCGCGGAGTTCGTCGCGCCGAGCTACACGATCCGGCACGACCCGGGCGACCCGTGGGAGGGCATGACCCTCGATCTCGAGGGCTTCAAGGACCGGGTGCGCCGCTCCCGCGCCGCCTTCCCCGACCAGCGGTTCGACATCCAGGGCCTGTTCGCCGACGGCGATGCGGTCGTGGTCACCTGGCTCTGGCACGCGACCCATCGTGGCGACCTGCCGGGCTTCCCCGCCTCGGGAAAGACCATCCGGATGTCGGGTGCGACCGCCTATCTGTTCGACGCCGAGGACCGGCTGACGGGCCACTGGCAGATCGCCGACCGGCTCGGCGTCTATCAGCAGCTTCAGCGCAATCGGGACGGCGGCGGCTGACCGGTGCGCCGGCTGCAGGTCAGGCCCGGCGCTGCTCCGGGCCGTCGATCGCCAGCAGATGGTCGCGCACCGAGCGCAGGTGCTGCCGCATGGCCTCGGCCGCGGCCACGGCGTCGCGCTCGGCGATCGCACCCACCAGACGGTCGTGCTCGGCGAAGCTGTGGTGCGTCGGGTCCGGGCACGCGGAGAAGCGGCGCAGCCGGCCCCAGGTGACCGTGCGGCGGATGGTGTTGAGGCCGTCGAACAGGGCCAGGAGGACGATGTTGGCCGCCGCCTGCGCCACGGCGCGGTGCAGGCGGTTGTCCCAATATTCGTAGCTGCGCCAGTCGCCGGCGGCGCGGCTCTCGGAGACGCATTCGGCCAGCTCGTCGAGATCGGCCGGGGTCGCGTGCACCGCGGCCAGGCGGGCGAGCTCCGGCTCCAGGGCCAGGCGCGCCTCCATCACCCCGGCCGGATTGGTGCGCCGCGTGACGTCCGTCAGATCCTGGACGGTCTCGACCGGGCGGTCGCCGATGAAGGTGCCGCGCCCGACATGGCGCCAGATCAGCCCTTCGGCCTCCAGATCGGCCAGCGCCCGGCGCAGCGTACCGCGGCTCACGCCCAGATCCTCGGCGAGCTGCCGCTCGGGCGGCAGGCGCGCGCCGGCCAGCCGCCCCCGTGCGCGAGGTAGGCCCGCAGCTGCGTCAGCACGCCTTGTGTCTCGCCGTCGATCATGGACCAATCCGCGGCCGGTCATGCCTCCGTGCAGCGGTCGCTAACGCGAATTCAATGGCTTGGCAAGGTTGACAATCCTCCATCGACGCCACATGGTCTGAACCAAAGCTCGATTGGTCCAGCAGTCGAGCAGATCAGGGAGCCGTCACGATGCAGATCACGCGCCGTCTGATGCTCGGCCTCGCCGGGAGTGCCCTCCTCGCCGCGGCGACGGCCGCCCCTGCTGCCGCGGCCGGCAAGATCCACATCGCCTTCGGCGACATCGCCACGGTCGAGACCCTGAATTTCCTGATCGCGGTCGAGCGCGCCAAGGAGCGCGGGGTCGAGATCGAGGTGACCTACTTCAAGTCCGAGGACATCGCCGCCCAAGCGGTGGTCGGCGGGCAGGCCGATGTCGGGGTCGGGGCACCCTATACCGTGCTGCAGAAGGTCAAGGCGCCGATCCGGATCTTCTACCAGATGAGCACGCTGCGCTTCTATCCGGTGGTCAATGCCGAGCTCTACCAGGACTGGCCGGACCTGAACGGCAAGGAGATCGCGGTCCATTCGCGCGGTTCGGGCACCGAGGCGATCATGGAGCTGATGGCCAAGCGCAAGGGCATCGAGTACGGCAACATCTCCTATGTGCCGGGCTCGGAGGTGCGCGCCACCGCGCTGATGCAGGGCCACATCAACGCCACCATCGTCGATTCGACCAACTGGCGGATCATCCAGGAAAAGGGCGGCGGCAAGTTCAAGCTGCTCGAGATCGACAATGTCGACGCCACCGACGAGGCGCTCTACGCCAACACGGCGTTCCTCGAGCGCGAGCAGGCGGCGGTCGACATCCTGGTCGAGGAGCTGGTCCGCACCTGGCGCGAGATCAACGCCAACCCGCATGTCGTCACCGAGCTGCGCGCCAAGTACGACCTGCTGCCCGACATGCCCGCCGAGCTGGTGGCCGAGATCGACCCCTACTACGAGAAGCTCGGTCGCGAGCGGCACCTTCCCCGCCGATGGCGGCGGCGCTGCGGCGGCCAAGGCCGACTTCGAGTTCAACGCGCTCGCCGGCAAGCTCGAGGGCGACCCGCAGACCCTGGTGGTCGAGGAGTTCTGGGAGCTGGGTCCGCTCGACCGCGTGATGGCCAAGCTCGGGCAGGGCTGAATGGCGCTCTTGCTCGACACGGTCGCACTCGGCCGGCCGGCCACGGTCGGCGCCGCGGCCCCCGGCTGGCTGTGCCGATTGCTCTCGGTCGCCGCCGTCGCCCTGGCCTGGGAGATCGCCGGGCGCGTGCCGATCAGCTTCGCCTTCCCGACCTTCCTCGAAACGATTGCGGCCCTCGGCGGCCTGATCGTCAGCGGCGAACTCGCCCGCGCCTACCTATCGACGCTGCAGCCGCTGGTGATCGGTGTGGTGATCTCGGCGGTGGCCGGTGTCGGGCTGGGGGTCGCCATGGGCCTGTCGCGACGGCTGGAGTGGCTGGGCGCACCTTGTTCACCGTGCTGCAGGCGGCGCCGATGGCGGCGCTGATCCCGCTGATCACCTTCGTCTACGGCATCGGCCTGATCTCGAAGGTGATCGCCGTCTGCATCCTCGCCATGCCAGTGATCGTGCTCAACTCGTTCGGTGCGGTGCGCAACGCCAGCCCGTCGCTGATCCAGATGTGCCGCTCGTTCCTCGGCACGCGCTGGCAGGAGATCGCCAAGGTGATCGTGCCCGACGCGGCGCCGGTGATCTTCGCCGGCCTGCGGCTCGGGGTGGCCGCCGGCTTCATTGGCGTGGTGCTGGCCGAGCTGCTGATCACACCCACCGGCATCGGCGACCTCATCACCTATTACCGCTCGATGGCCGACTATCCGCAGATGTACGCCACCATCCTCTCGATCATCGTGTTCTCCGCCGTGACCGTGGAGCTGCTCGGCCAGGTCGAGACCAGCCTGTTCCGCCCCGAGCGGCGCGGCCGATGAGCGGGCTCGCCGTCATGGAGCGACTGCCGGAAGCACGAGCCGCCGAGGATGCGGCGGTCGAGGTCCGCCACATCGCCAAGGTCTATGAGGGCGGCACCGAGGCGCTGCGCGACATCAACCTGCGCTTCCCGCGCGGCCAGCTCACGACGCTGCTCGGCCCCAGCGGCTGCGGCAAGACCACGCTGCTCAAGATCATCGCCGGGCTGATCCCGGCGACCAACGGCAGCGTGCTGGTCGACGGCAAGGCGGTGACCGCTCCCGGCCCGGAGCGGGCGTTCGTGTTCCAGGACTTCGCGCTGCTGCCCTGGGCCACTACCCTGCGCAACGCCGCCTTCGGGCTCGAGCTGCGCGGCATGGCCAAGGCCGAGCGCGAGGAGATCGCGCGCCAGCATCTGCGGGAAGTCGGCCTGGGCGGCTTCGAGGACCGCTACCCGCACGAGCTGTCGGGCGGGATGCGCCAGCGGGTCGGGCTCGCCCGAGCGCTCGCGGTCGACGCCGACGTGCTGCTCATGGACGAGCCGTTCTCGGCGGTCGACGAGCAGACCCGACGCAAGTTCCAGGAGGACCTGCTGCGGCTGGTGGCGGTCGAGAAGAAGACCTTCATCTTCGTCACCCACTCGATCGAGGAGGCGGTCTATGTCTCCGACCGGGTGGTGCTGCTGTCGCGGCGGCCGGGAACGGTCTGGCGCGAGATCGAGACCAGCCTGGGCTCGCAGGGCGACCCGACGAGATCCGCCGCAGCCGCCGCTATCTCGATCTGGTCGACGAGATCTGGCGGCTGCTCAAGCAGTATGTCGAATAGGTGCGGTCGATGCCGGGCATCCTGGGCCGCTACCCGATGACCAGCTCGCTCCTGTGCTGGGCCGTGATCTGGGAGCTGGTCGGCCGGCTCGGCCTGATCCAGCTCCTGCCGCCGCTCAGCCAGGTAGTGGGAGCGATGGGCGAGGTGGTGTCGACCACCACCTTCGCGCGCGCCGCGCTCGACACGCTCGCCGCCTTCACCATCGGCATGGCCATCGCGATCGTGGCCGGGGTGGCGATCGGCGTCGCGATGGGCCGCTCCAAGATCGCCGACGACTTTCTCGGCCTGTGGGTCAACCTGTTCCTGAGCGCGCCGCTGACCGCGCTGGTGCCGGTGCTGATGATCCTGTTCGGCTTCGGCCAGACCACCATCATCGTCACCGTGATCCTGTTCGCGATCTGGATCATCGTGCTCGATACGCGCGCCGGGGTGCGCAATGCCAGCCCGTCGCTGGTCGAGATGGCGCGCTCCTTCGGCGCCTCGCCGGCCCAGCTCTACGGCAAGGTGCTGCTGCTGGCGGCCCTGCCCGAGATCCTGACCGGCATCCGGCTCGGCGTGATCCGCGGCGTGAAGGGCGTGGTGATCGGCCAGCTGCTGGTGTCGATCGTCGGCCTGGGCGAGCTGTTCGAGCTCTACTCGCGCAGCTTCCTGCTCGAGCAGTTCTGGGCCTTGACGTTGGTGCTGTTCGCGTTCGCCATCCTGCTCGCCGAGGGCGTGGCGGCAGTGGAGCGGCGCGTCGACTATTTCGCGGGCACGCGCGGTTGAGGCGCGTCCCGGCGTCACGAGGAAGGGTAGAGAGATGGACCAGACCGTCGCCGGGGAGACCCGGTTCGTCATCACGCCGCCACGGATCGTCGGGCTGCCGGTCGCCGGCGAGGCCGGGCTGTTCCCGGCGCGCCGGGTCTACTGCGTCGGCCGCAACTATGCCGACCACGCCATCGAGATGGGCCACGACCCCAACCGCGAGCCGCCGTTCTTCTTCGCCAAGCCGGCCGATGCGCTGGCGACCGACGGCCGCTTCCCCTACCCCCAGGCGACCAAGGACGTGCACCACGAGATCGAGCTCGTGGTGGCGCTCGGCCAGGGCGGGCGTGACATCCCGATCGAGCGGGCGCAGGACTGCATCTGGGGCTATGGCGTCGGCCTCGACATGACCCGCCGCGACCTGCAGGCCGAGGCCAAGAAGGCCGGCCGGCCGTGGGATACGGCCAAGGGCTTCGACGCCTCGGCGCCGATCTCCGCACTGGTGCCGGCAGCGCGCATCGGTCATCCGGGCCGCGGTGCCATCTGGCTCGAGGTCAACGGCGAGCGCCGCCAGTCGGGCGATCTGGCGCAGATGATCTGGAAGATCGACGAGACGATCAGCTACCTGTCCGGCCTGTTCACCCTCGCCCCGGGCGACCTGATCTTCACCGGCACGCCGGCCGGGGTCGGCGCGGTCAAGCCGGGCGACCGGCTGCATGGCCATGTCGACGGCGTCGGCGACATCGAGGTCGAGGTGACTTGATCGCGGGCGCTCGCGGCCGCACCTCCAATCGATGACGGACGCGGTCGAGCGCAAGCTGACGACGATCCTCGTCGCCGGCAACAGCCGGCTCATGGCGGATGACGAGGTCGCGGCGCTGGCGGCGCTGCGCGAGGCGCGCGCGGTCGTCGCGCGGCTGATGGAGCCGTCTGGCGGGTGACGGCCCTGCTGGCGATCCTCGCCCAGCGGGCCGCACCTTTGCTCGCCCTGTGCAGTCTTCCGATTGCGGGCCGATCCGGGCAGCCATAATCTCGATCCGAGCCGGTGACCCGCCTGCGGCGGCGCATCGCGGCGATGGGGGAGCACGCATGGCACGCCAGAAGCTGACCAGCCTGACCGACATCTACCGGTTCTTCAGGACCAACCAGACGCCGATCTATTTCGTCACGCCCGCGCCGTTCAATCTCCTGGGCATCGACCAGTGGGTCGGCAATTTCGAGTACATCACCTACTTCGACAGCTTCGACGGCCACCATCCGCGCTGCTTCACGCCGCCCGAGGTCGGCGCGCGCGAGTTCAAGTCGATGGAGGATGTCGGCAACTACCTGCTCGGGCACAAGGACACGGCCGACCGCGTCCGCGCGAAGGGCGGCAAGGGCAAGGTGCTGCTGATCATGTTCGACGAGACCAGCGAGGATCTCGTCAAGGAGCTCGGCCTCGAGATGGCGCTGCCGCCGGCCAAGCTGCGCACCCACATCGATTCCAAGATCGTCACCACCAGCTCGGCAACGACGCCGGCGTGCCGAGCGTGCCCAACGCGCTCGGTCGGGCCAAGGACTTCGCCGAGCTGCGGGCGCTCGCCGACAAACACAAGCTCGGCGACAGCCTGGTCGTGCAGACGCCCTACGGCGATTCCGGCCGCACCACCTTCTTCATCAAGTCCCAGGCCGACTGGGACAAGTATGCCGAGCGCATGGCCGACGAAGAGCTCAAGGTCATGCGCTACGTCAACCACATGCCCGGCACGGTCGAGGGCTGCGCCACCCGCCACGGCACGCTGGTCGGGCCGATCATGACCGACATCACCGGCTTCGCCGAGGTGACGCCCTACAAGGGCGGCTGGTGCGGCAACGACGCGGCGCCCGCCGTCCTGCCCAAGGACGTGCAGGACCGGGTCCGCGCCATGGTCCAGCGGCTCGGCGACCGGCTCTGGCAGGAGGGCTACAAGGGTGTGTTCTGCTGCGACTTCCTGATCGATACCGACACCGACGACGTCTATCTGGGCGAGATCAACCCGCGCATCAGCGGCGCCTCGCCGCCGACCAACCTGATCACCACCACCTATGGCGGCTGCCCGCTGTTCCTGTTCCACCTGCTCGAGTTCATGGACGTCGACTGGGAGCTCGACCTGGCCCAGGTCCAGGCGCGCTGGGCCGACTACGACACCTGGAGCCAGCTCATCCTCAAGCAGACAGAGGACCGGGTCGAGCTGATCACCGAGGCGCCGACCTCGGGCATCTGGCGCATGAACACCGACGGCAATGTCAGCTTCGTGCGCCGTGCCGGCCAGATCACCAGCGTCGGCGACGAGCAGGAAGCGTTCTACCTGCGCGTCTACGGCGTCGGCCAGTACCGCTACCACGGCGCCGATCTCGGCATCCTGATCACCCGCGGCCGGATGCAGAGCGACGACCGCAAGCTCCTGGACCGGGCCAAGCTCTGGAACGCCGGCATCAAGGCCCAGTTCAAGGGCGTCGCCCCGCCCCCAGCCGCCCCGGTCCTGCCGGCCGAGGCCAAGTGGATGAAGATGTTCTGACGCGGCTAAGCTGCGCACGACAAGAAGCGGGGTGGGGAACAGGCGGAAGCGGGCTTCAACCAGTGCCTTGGCAACAAGGAGGTCCTGGCGCTGGCCTTCGGTGCCATGTTCTTCGCCTGGACCCGCACCACGCAGCTCGTCCGGGCCACCGCCACCTTCGGCGCTGTTCTCGCCCGCGCCCAGGCGGAGGCGACCCCCGCAAAATAGGGGCGAGATCCGCGGAAGCGCCTTGGAGGCGACAGCCTGCTCCTGGCGCCCGACAGTTGGTCGGCCCTAGGATTGCCAACTGCGAGGCGAAACCGGGAGCATCTGATGGATGAGCCGAAATTTAGGCGGCGCACCGTATTGGAGCGCAGTCTGACCGGGATTGCTGCCGCCGCACTGGCACGAACGACCGGCACGGGCCGGTCTGCCCGCGCGGCCGATATCGTGAGCGATCCCGTCCCGGCTATTGCAGCCAGCGGGAAGCGGGTGGAGCTCGTCGATTTCTGCACGCCACCGACGCAGGTGAGTGCGCCGCCCAAGGCCCTGCTCAACTTTCTCTTCCACGCCGGCGACGGCAAGGCCCGGGTGCTCGCCAACGATGGTCGCGGCAAGCTCTGGTCGATCGACCGCACGACCGGTACGGCAACCCCCTTTCTCGATCTGGCCCTATGGCGTGCGGGAGCATTGCTGATTCCCGGCCAAAGATCGCTCGGGCTGCGCAGCTTCGCCTTCCATCCCAACTTCTCCCGCAAGGGAAAGGCCGGGTATCGGCGGTTCTACACGCTCAGCGCCGAGACACTGGCCAGCCGCAAGCCGGGAGTTCCGGTCCTTGGCGGCTCGTTCACGCCCACCCATGACTATGTGCTGGCGGAGTGGGCGGTCGACGCCGTGGATGCGATGACCGTCCTGCGAGGCTCGCGCCGCGAGGTGCTGCGCATCGCATACCCCAGCTATGATCACGGCAGTGATCAGATCATGTTCAATCCGGCCGAGCCGGGCCTACTCTACATAGGCACCGGCGACGGCAGCAACTCGCCCTTCGACACGGATCCGTTCAACGTCGCGCAGGACCCCGGGAGCGCCTTGGGCAAGATCCTGCGCATCAACCCGCTGCGGCACGCGGATGGGCGCCGCTACCGGGTGCCGGCCACCAACCCGTTTGTCGGCCGCAGCGGCTATCTCCCCGAAATCTGGGCCCTGGGCCTCCGCCACCCCCTGAATTTCTGCTTCGATGCCGTCAGCGGCAAGATGCTGATCGCCGACATCGGCCAGGGCATGGTCGAAGAGGTCAATCTCGGCGTCCGCGGCGCCAACTATGGCTGGCCGCATCGCGAGGGTACCTTCGCCACCGAGCGCACGAACGAGAGTATCATCTACACCCTGCCGCCTGGCGACGCGGCCTTGGGCTACACCTATCCGGTTGCACAGTATGACCACGGCGAATGCAACGCTCTGGGTCAGGCGGCCGTTACCGGCGGCTTTGTCTATCGCGGCACGAGCATCCCTGGTCTCGTCGGCGAGTACCTGCTGGGAGACATCCTGACCGGAAGGATATTCCACGCTCCCGTAGCCGCCCTGCAGCTGGGCCGGCAAACGACGCTGAAGGAGCTCACTCTCGAGCAGAACGGCGTGCCCGTCACGCTGATGGCCCTGGCCGGTGTCAAGAATCGCGTCGACCTGAGGTTCGGCCAGGACGAGCAGGGCGAGATCTACGTCATGAGCAAGCAGGACGGGAAGATCCGCAAGCTCGGGCCGGCATTGCCAGCCGGCTGAGGTCGATACGATCGAGCGTGGCGTAGACTGTGAAGCGAGTTTCACAGCCCTTTACCCGGCGGCGGCCGAGCTTCGTCAGACCCGCTCTGCCGTGGAGCGCATCGGCGATCGCGACGTCGATCAGGATCTGCGCAGCCTCGGCGAGCGCGGTGCCTGTGGGCCGGTAGCGACGCGGCATCGACCGACGTCCCCCTGCGACGGCGACGGTGACTGGGCAGGCTAGGCTCAACCGCCCGACCTTGCGCAACCGGCCGTCACCGGGGCAGCCTGCTGCAACTCGCATGTGAGGACCCGATGACGACCCCGCCTTTCGGCCCAGCGCCCAGCGATGCCGACGCCCGCCGTGCGGTAGCGCCGGTGATCTGCTACCCGCCCGAGACGCTGCCGCAGCCCGACCTCGAGCTCTACGCCGCGGCCCGGCGGCGGCTCACCCCGGCAGCCGAGATCGTCGTCCCGCCACGCGACGCCCGCTGCTTCCGGGTCCCGGCCGGGCACTTCTTCCGCATCCATTGCGATCAGGGCTCGCAGGTGGGCGATCTCAATCTCTGGCAGGCCGGCGACCTCGCCGAGCGGTTCTATTCCGGCAAGACCAGGGCACTGCACGGCACCCACGTCTCGGTGGGGCACCGGCTCTGGTCGTCCTTGCCCTATCTGCGCCCCATGGCGACCATCACCCAAGACTCCCTCGCCTGGTACGGCGTCGACGGCTTTGGCGGGCGGGTGCACGATGTGATCGGGACCCGGTGCGACCCCTACACCCACCGGCTGCTGACCGGCGGCACCTATCATCATTGCTGCCATTCGAACCTGACGCGCGCGCTCGCCGCCGAGACGGGCCTCTCCTTGCTGGATGCCGAGCCGCTCGTCCACGACGTGCTCAACGTCTTCATGTGCACCGGCTTCACCGCCGATACCGGCCAGTACTTCATGAAGGCCAGCCCAGCCCGGGCCGGCGACCATCTGGAGCTGTTCGCCGAGATCGACCTCTTGGGCGGCCTCTCCGCCTGCCCCGGCGGCGACTGCTCGGCCGAGCATTCCTCCGACGTCGCCGTCTGCCATCCACTGCGGGTCGAGATCCTGCGGCCGGCAGAGGGAGCGCTCGCCGGCTGGCGGCCACCCGCCCCCAGCGACTACGGCCGCAGCCACGGAACGTGATCCGCGCGATCGATCGGCCGGCAAGCATCGCCACCGCGGCGCTCGCTTGCTAACCTGCCGGCCCGGGTTGGGAGGAAGCAGGCACGCATGGACGAGGTCGGGCGATGGCTCGCCGGGCTGGGGCTGGAGCGCTATGCGGAGCTGTTCGCGGCGAACGACATCAACCTGGCCGTCCTGCGCTCGCTGTCAGACGCCGACCTGAAGGAGCTCGGCGTCCGCTCGCTGGGGCACCGGCGACGACTTCTCGACGCCATCACCAGGATCGGGGCGCGGGGGCCGAGCGAGCGCCGGCACCTGACCATCATGTTCACCGACCTCGTCGGCTCGACCGAACTCGCGGTCCGCCTCGACCCCGAGGAGATGCGCGAGGTCCTGCGCGCCTACCGGACCGCCGCCACCGGCGAGATCGAGCGCCATGGCGGCTACGTCGCCAAGCTGATGGGCGATGGGATCCTGGCCTATTTCGGCTGGCCCAGGGCGCAGGAATACGAAGCGGAACGGGCGGTGCGCGCCGGCCTGGCGGTGGTGGCGGCGGTCGGCCGGCCCTCACCCACCGTGCGCGGCAGTCTCGCCGTCCGGATCGGCATCGCCAGCGGCATGGTCGCGGTCGGCGAGGTCATCGGCGAGGGCAGTGCCCGCGAGGCGACGGTGGTCGGCGAGGCGCCGAGCCTCGCGGCCCGCCTGCAGGCGCTGGCCCCGCCCGACGGGATCGTGGTCGCCGACACGACGCGCCGGCTCCTCGGCGGGCTGTTCGCGCTCGCCCCGCTCGGCTCCTTCCCGCTCAAGGGCTTCGCGGAGCCGATCCCGGCGTGGCGCATCATCGGCGAGGCGCCGCAGGTCGGCCGCTTCGCCGCCGCGGCCGGCAACGAGCTCCTGCCGATGATCGGCCGCGACCGCGAGCAGGCCGAGCTGCTCGAGACCTGGCGGGACCTGCGCGGCGGCCCCGGCCGCGCCATCCTGATCGAAGGCGAGGCCGGGATCGGCAAGTCCCGCCTCGTCCATGCCCTGCACACCTCGCTCGCCGGCGAGCCACACACGGCGATCCATTGGCAATGCTCGCCGTTCCATGGCGAGAGCGCGCTCTGGCCGGTCCTGCGCGAGCTGCTGGGCAACCAGCCGCAGGCGGCGACGGTCGACGCGCTCGAGCGGCGACTGAAGCGGGCCGGAATGGACGCGGCAAAGGCAACGGGGCTGCTGGCCGACCTGCTCGGGATCGAGCAGCGCGCGAAGGCGCCACCAGTGGAGCTCGGCGCCGAGCCGCAGCGCGCCGCGCTGCTGGCGCTGATCGCCGACCGCATCCTGCGCCTCGCCGCGCGGGGGCCGCTCCTGCTCGTCGTCGAGGACGCGCATTGGGCGGATGCGTCGACCGTCGCCCTGCTCCGGCTCCTGCTCGGCCGCATCGGCGAGGTGGCGGCGCTGGTCGTGGTCACCGCGCGACCGGAAGGGCTCGCCGCGCTGACGCCGCCGCCGCGCCGCCTGTCGTTGGGGCGGCTCGACCGGGCATCGGTCGCCGCCATCGCGGCCGGCCATGCCGGCGGTGCGGCGGTTCCGGCCCGACTGATCGACCTGATCGCGGAGCGGACCGACGGCGTGCCGCTGTTCGTCGAGGAGCTGGCCAAGGCGCTGGTCGAGCGCGGCTGGGCCGGGGGGCAGGACACGCTGCCGGAAGTTCCGGCCTCCCTGCACGACACGCTGATGGCCCGTCTGGACCGCCTCGGGCCGGCGAAGGACCTGGCGCAGGTGGCCGCCTGCATCGGCCGCGAGTTCGATGCGGCCCTGCTCGGCGCCGTGGCCGACCAGCCGGCTCCCGAGCTGCGCCGCAACCTTCGGCGCCTCTGCGCCGCGGAGATCCTCGTCCGACAGGGCACCGGGGCAGCTGGCACCCGCTACGGCTTTCGCCAGGCCCTGGTCCAGGATGCCGCCTATGAAAGTCTGCTGAAGAGTCGCCGGCGCGAGATCCACAACCGCCTTCTGACTGTCGTCGAAGATCGTGGGGGGCCGGGCGTGGCGGAGCGGGCCGGCCATCATGCGGCGGCGGCGGAGCTCTGGCCCAAGGCGCTGCACCACTATGGCCGCGCTGGAACGGCCGCTCTCGAGCGGGCGGAGATGGACGAGGGCCTGGCGCTGATCGGCCGGGCGCTCGCCGCCGGGCAGCGCCTGCAGGCCGACGTCACGGCCGAGGTGGCGATGATCGAGCTGCGTCGGACCCGCAGCTGGGCCTATCTACGGCTGGGCGACACGGTGCGGGTGATGGCCGACCTGCGCGATGCCGAGGCGGGTGCCGGCCGGTTCGGCATGCGGCGGCTGAGCTGCCAGCTGCGGGCGCAGCGAGCCTATGTCGAGGGTATGTTCGGCGGCCATGCCTGGCGGGCAGTGCGCTACGGGCGCGAGGCGACGCGCATCGCGGCCGCCGCCGCCGACCGCGAGCTCGGTGCGCTCGCCCGTCTGGTGCTCGCCCAGTCCTTTTGCATCGCCGGCGACCATGTCGCGGCGCTGGCCGAGCTGGAGATCGACTCCGCCGCCTATCCGCACGAGCTGCGCGTCGCCGCGATGGGCAGCGGCGGGACGCTGGCGGTCGAGGGCCTGGCCTTGCTCGGCGAATGCCTGGGCCAGCTCGATCGCCCGGCCGAGGCGCTGGCGCGCGGTCGCGAGGCGCGGGATGCGGCAGCGGAAACCGGGCTGCCCTGGGACCTGCACGTTGCCGGCTATCATCTGGCGCGCACGCTGCTGGGGAGCGGCGACGCCCTGGGTGCGCAGGATCTGGCGCAGGAGGGCCTGGCACTCGGGCAGCGGCACGGCTGGGCGACCGCGGTGGCCCTGCACCAATGCCTGCTCGGGCGCGCGGCGGCGCTGGCCGGGCGGACGGGCGCGGCCCTCGAATGGCTGGATGCGGCCGCCGCCGGCTGTTCGGCGGCGCGCCTGCAATGGGCCTACACCGAGGCCCTGCTGGCGCGGTCCGAGGCCCGGCTCGCCGCCGATCCCGCCGAGGCTCTTGCCGGTGCGACGCAGGCGCTCGATCTCGCCCGCACGCACGGCTATCGCGCGATCGAGCAGAGCGCTCTGCGGTTGGTGGCAAGCTGATCAGGTGAAGGGACGGGAATGTCGCGTGAGCATCGCTATCGGCTGGAGGTCGCCTGGACCGGCAATCGCGGCACCGGCACGTCGGCCTATGCCGCCTATGGCCGTGACCACGAGATTCGGGCCCCCGGCAAGCCGCCGCTGCCCGGCTCGTCCGATCCGGCCTTTCGCGGCGACCCGGCGCGCTGGAACCCGGAAGAGCTGCTGGTCGGCTCGCTCTCGGCCTGCCACATGTTGTGGTACCTGCACCTGTGCGCCGATGCAGGCGTCGTCGTGACCGACTATGTCGACCACGCCGAAGGGATCATGGTCGAGCTCCGGCCCGGCGAGGCCAAGTTCGAGCGCGTGATCCTCAAGCCGCGGATCGCGCTCGCCCCCGGTGCGGACCTGGAGCGGGCCAGAACGCTCCACGACGACGCCCACCGACTGTGCTTCATCGCCCGCTCGGTCAGCTTCGCGGTCGAGCACGCGCCGGAGCTCACGCCGGCATGAAGGCCTGCCGCTCCTTGGGGAAGCGGGCGACGATCTCGGGGTCGAGGTTGAAGGTGGCCGCCACCATCTCCGGCGGCGTGTGGGCGAGCCAGTCCGCGAGCGAGATCTCCTCGTAGCGGTCGGATCGAAAGACCGCGACGAAGACCAGATCGGTGCCGCCCGTGTTGAGCACGTAGTGGCCGAGACCCTTCTTCACATAGCCGACGTCGCCCGGATTGAAGTCGGCGGTCACCGCCGACGGTCCGGCATTGAACACCGTCATCCGGCCGCTGCCCTTGATGTAGTATTGCCACTCGTCCGCGTTCGGGTGCCAGTGCAGCGAGCGCAGGCCGCCCGGCTTCACCGTCACCAGACCGGCGGCCACGGTCTTCGCGACCTGGAAGTTCCTGCTGTCGGCGAGCTGCACCATGCCGCTGCGGTTCGCGCTGCTCGGCTTCTGGCGCGCCAGCGGGAACACGAACGGAAATTCCGGCTTCATGGCGCCGCCGAGGGTGGCGGCCTCGACCTCGGCCAGCGGCCCGGGCAGCTTCCCCTGGAAGATCCAGCGATTCTGCAACGGAATGTTCGCGAACGATTCGGCCGGCACGCCGAAGTTCAGGGCGAGGACCTCAGGAGGTGTGTGGGCCAGCCAGTCGGTGGCGGGCAGCGTATTGAATTCCGACGACACCCCGTTGTCGAAGGCCAGCACGAACTCGGCCCCGTCCGGGCCGAGTCCCTGGAGCGAGTGCGGCAACCCGGGCGGGAAGTACCAGAGATCGCCTTCCGCCACGTCGGCCACGGAGGGTCGGCCTTGCGCGTCGAGCACGGTGATCCGGCAGTGGCCATAGGTCAAAATCGCCCACTCGGCCTGCTGGTGCCAGTGGAGCTCACGGATGCCGCCGGCCGAAAGGCGCATGTTGACGCCGGAGATCTCGGTCGAGATCGCGAAATCGCTCTGCGTGACCTGCCGCCCCCAGCCGCCGTCCTGGATCCGGCGCGGCGCGAGGTTGAAGGACGACCAGAACTGGGGCGAGCTGCCCACGTCCGTCGGGGGCGGGCGAAGGAAGCTGGGCTCGGTGTTCGCCAGCGCATCCGAGTGGGGACCCGGGATGTCCAGGGTGCGCGGATCGGTGACGTTCACCGCACCCTCGGGCGGCAGGTCGGGGTTGCCGAAAGATGCGGCGCCAGCCGCCGTTGCCGCCGCTATCGCCGCTCCGCCGGCGGCCGTCGTCGCCAGCACGCTGCGCCTGGACAGCGGCCGGCCGTTCCTCGGCTTTGTCATGCCATCCCTCCCCGCGACACGCCGGCGGAACGCTAGGGTTCCGCGGCGAGCCTGTCCAGGCAGCCTTCACGCGACGAAAATGCGGTGGCGGAGAGAAACCCTACCAGCTTTCCGGCAGCTGGACGCCGCTCAGCCCACCGGCTCCAGCACCTGGTCCTCGCCGGTATCCTCGTCGCTGCCGTCCTCGGGCGGCGGCAGGAGTGCCGTGTCGCCGGCCGGCACGATGTGGAACACGGGCTGGTCGCCGGCGATGGTTACATAGACCTTGCCGCCCTTGGCCAGCCTGCCGAACAGGAGCTCGTCGGCCAGCGGGCGCTTGATCCGGTCCTGGATGACCCGGGCCAGCGGGCGGGCGCCGTAGAGGCGATCGTAGCCCTTCTCCGCGAGCCAGGCCGACGCCGCCTCGTCGAGCTCGATCGCCACGCGCTTGTCGGCGAGCTGGGCGCCCAGCTCCCGGACGAACTTGTCGACGACGTTGCGGATGATCGCCGGCGACAGGCCGCGGAAGCCGATCACCGCGTCGAGCCGGTTCCGGAACTCGGGCGTGAACAGGCGCTTGATCGCCTCGGCGTCCTCGCCCTCGCGCTCGACCGCCTGGCCGAAGCCCATCACCGGCCGGCTCATGTCCGAGGCGCCGGCATTGGTGGTCATGATCAGGATGATGTTGCGGAAGTCGACCGTCTTGCCGTTGTTGTCGGTCAGCTTGCCGTAGTCCATCACCTGCAGCAGGATGTTGAAGACGTCGGGGTGCGCCTTCTCGATCTCGTCCAGCAGCAGGACCGCGTGGCGGTGCTGGTCGACCGCGTCGGTGAGCAGGCCGCCCTGGTCGAACCCGACATAGCCCGGCGGCGCGCCGATCAGCCGCGAGACGGCATGGCGCTCCATGTACTCGGACATGTCGAAGCGGATCAGCTCGACCCCCATGACCTTGGCGAGCTGCTTGGCGACCTCGGTCTTGCCGACGCCGGTCGGGCCGGAGAACAGGTAGCAACCGATCGGCTTGATCGGGTCACGCAGGCCGGCACGGCTGAGCTTGATGGCGGCGGCCAGTGCCTCGATCGCCTGATCCTGGCCGAACACGGCCGCCTTGATGTCCTCGTCCAGCGTCCGCAACGACTCGCGATCCCGTGCCGTCACGGTCTTGATCGGCACGCGGGTCATCTTGGCGACGATCTCCTCGATGTCGCGCGCCTTGATGGTCTTCTTGCGCAGGTGGGTCGGCCGCAGCATCTGTGCCGCCCCCACCTCGTCGATCACGTCGATCGCCTTGTCCGGCAGCTTGCGGTCGTGGATATAGCGGGTCGACAGCTTCACCGCGGCATCGAGCGCGCCGGAGGTGTAGCGGACCTGATGGTGCGCCTCGAAGCTCGGCCGCAGGCCCTCGAGAATCTTGACCGCCTCGTCCTCGGTCGGCTCGGGGATGTCGATCTTCTGGAAGCGGCGCACCAGCGCCCGGTCTTTCTCGAAGTAGTTGCGGAACTCCTTGTAGGTGGTCGAGCCGATGCAGCGCAGATCGCCGCTGGCCAGCGCCGGCTTGAGGATGTTCGAGGCGTCGAGCGAGCCGCCGCTGGTGGCGCCGGCGCCGATCACGGTGTGGATCTCGTCGATGAACAGGATCGCGTGCTTGCTGGCCTCGAGCTCGGAGAGAACGGCCTTGAGCCGCTCCTCGAAGTCGCCGCGGTAGCGCGTGCCGGCGAGCAGAGCGCCCAGGTCGAGGGCGTAGATGATCGCCTCCTTGAGGACCTCGGGCACCTCGCCGCGCACGATGCGCAGCGCCAACCCCTCGGCGATGGCGGTCTTGCCGACACCGGGATCGCCGACAAACAGGGGGTTGTTCTTGGAGCGGCGGCACAGGATCTGGATCGTGCGCTCGATCTCCTGCTCGCGGCCGACCAGAACGTCGATCCGACCCTCGCGCGCCTTGACGTTGAGATTGGCGCAGTAGGCGGTCAGCGCCTCGGTGGTCTCGCGCTTCTCCTGGGTCTCCTGCTCGTCCGCCCCTCGCACCCGACGCTCCTCGCTCAGACCGGGCTTCTTCGCGATACCATGGGCGATGTAGTTCACCGCGTCGAGCCGCGTCATGTTCTGTTCTTGGAGGAAGAACACGGCGTGCGATTCGCGCTCGGAGAACAGGGCCACCAGGACATTGGCGCCGGTCACCTCCTGGCGGCCGGACGACTGGACATGGATCGCGGCGCGCTGGATGACGCGCTGGAAGCCCGCGGTGGGCTTGGCGTCGGCAGAGCCCTCGACGGCGAGACCGGACAGCTCGTGATCGAGGAAGTCCATCAGGCTGGCACGCAGCCGCTCGACCTCGACCGCGCAGGCCTTGAGCACGGCGAGGGCATCCTGGTCCTCGGCCAGGGCCATCAGGAGATGCTCGAGGGTGGCATATTCGTGCTGCCGGGCGTTGGCCAGAGCCAGGGCCCGGCGCAGGGTCTTCTCGAGTGTGCGGGAGAGCATGGGCATCACCTGTCGTCCTCGAGAGGCTCAGCGCGGCGACCGGGCAGGCAACGCCGCACGCGTCACTCCTTCTCCATGGTACACTGCAGCGGGTGCTGATGCTGCCGGGCGAACTCCATCACCTGGGCGACCTTGGTCTCCGCGACCTCGAAGGTGAAGACCCCGCAGACACCAACTCCGTTGTGGTGCACATGAAGCATGATGCGTGTCGCATCCTCGCGGCTCTTGGAGAAGAAACGCTCCAGAACGAGGATGACGAACTCCATCGGAGTATAATCGTCGTTCAGCAGCAACACTTTGTAGAGAGATGGCCGCTGCGTCTTGGCACGGGTCTTGGTGACGACGTCGCCCTTGGGCGAGTCGATACGGATCGGAGGCTTGTCGCTCATCCCCAAGTCGCTAGGTCCCAACACCGGCCGATGCCAGGAGCATAAAGCATTCGCCGGGGCGGACAAACGGCAAATTGCCCGGGCCAGCCGCCCGGTGCGCCGCGTTCGGGCCGGCTCAGGCGTCGGTAACCGTCGCCGGGCGCTGCACCGGCTTGAGACGCAAGCGCTCGCGGCGGGGGCCGCTGCCCGACCCCTCTGCGCCGCTCGCCGTGTCCGTCGGCTCGCGCTCGGAACGGCTCGGCGGGCGCGAAAAACCGCTCGTCGGCTCCGGCAGGCGGGCGAGGTCGGGACCTTCGTCCTCCTCAACCGGCGGGCTGACGCGGACCATCGGCGCCGGCTGGGCCGTGGCGATGCTCAGCGCCACCTCGCGCAGGCGGGCGGCGTCCATGGTCGGCGCCGGGCGCGGCGCAGCCTCCTCGGGCTCCTCCTCGGCGGCGAGACCCTCCTCGGCGTCGGCGATGGTCAGCTTGAGCAAAGCCAGCTGCTCGAAGAACTGCTCGCGCGCCGCCGGCGGCAAGCGGTCGGGCATGCGCTCGTCGACCATGCGGTTGGCCTGCGCCAGGACATTGCGGGCGTGAACCAGCTGGCCGGAAATCTTGGTGTTTCCGGCCAGCATCTGTGCCAGCGCCTTGGTCGTCGGCTGCATCATCCCGAGCAATTCGGCGGCCGAGCCGGGAATTCGACGTCCAGCGCCGCCGCCATCGTGATGACGGCGACCACCACCGCCGCCACCGCCACCACCCTTGCCGCGCTTTTTCGGGCCATTACGGCGGAAAGGAAACATTACCGGACTTCATCCATGGAGTTTGCCGATTGCACCGCGCCACTCATGCCGGCGGTAGCGGTGCAGTTCCACCGCCGGCGCCCCTGGACGACCATGCCCGGCCTGCGGCCAAGGCCCAGTCGCACAGCTTACCTGATGCTTAGAACCGTCGCGCCGCCCGCGTCGCGTGAGCATCGTCATTGCCGCATACTGGCGGCAAACGGCAGCGACCATTGGTTCCACGTTGTTGTAGCACCGTTAACGTCAACCCTCGCAAAAGCAAGAGAAAAAGCGCTTTGGCGCCATGGCCCGGGACAGCTAGCCTCGACCTTTCACGGCACGTCCCAACACAACTGGAGCCGGATCGGCCGATGCGGCGGCAATGAAACCAGGGTTATCCCCTGCCCCGTTGCCAGCAAGCGCATGAGTCGCTCCCGTAACGCGCTGGCCGGTTTCTTGGCATCGTCGAATCCACCCGACAAGACGAGTTCGGCAGACCCCATTTCCAGACAGCGCAACATTGCGGTCGGTGAAGCCGTCATGGTGGTGTCATCACACAAGTGATCGCGACAAACGGCAAGCAGGCGACGCCAAGTTTCAGCCGCAACAACCGGCCGTAGAGCCAGATTCGCCTCGTCAGCCGAGAGAGCGAACCCTTCCGCGGCAAGCAACGTATGTAACGTACCAGATGTGATCTGAGGCCGGGGGACGCAAGGCTCGGCGAGCTCCTGCGCGATCGCGATCGCCTCCTCGAGGGCGCGGCCGGCGCGCCCGATCTCTGCCAACAACTCCACCGCCTCGCCGCCGATGGCCCCGGCACTCCCGGACATGAGCAGCTCGCTGAAGCCCCGAACCGCGTTCAAAGGCGTGCGCAGATCGTGAGCAATCAGATGCGCAAGCTCGATGGCGGTGGGAGCGCTCCCATGGAGTTCTGTCGGGTTGATCAGCTGAGCCACAACCATCGCCCGTGTTGCAAACGCGCATCCCCGCGCATGGGTTCCGCAGTGGGATCGCCTGTCGGCCGGGTGTCCGACTTGCCGAATCGGCTCGATCGCCACACAGTACAGCTGCACAGCTGCCGCTCCGAGATGTTGGCGCGAGATCGTATGGCAGAGGTAAATGATGCAGGCGGCGCAGGCCGAGTTGAGTGACATCGGATACCATGATGCAGCACCGGGCGAAGCCGAGCTGAGCTATCGTAGGACGGCGATGCTCGCGGACTATTTGCGCGGCTGGACCGGGCTCGCGCTCTCGGGCCTGCCTCTGCTGACCATGCGCCCGATCTGGCCGGTGGCGCTCGGGCTCGTGACGCTCGTCGGCCTGTTCGCCGGCTTTCTCTGGCAGACTTGGCAACGGCAGCACTCGCGCGTCCGGCTGACGCGCTCCGGCGTCGCTCTTGTCGGCAGCATCCGGCGTGAGCTCGCCTGGCACGATCTCGACGCCTTGCGCCTGCGCTGGTTCGGGACGCGGCGCCACGGTCGGGGCTCGCTCGAGCTGGAGCTCAAGGGCGGCGGCCAGCGGCTCGTGGTCACCTCCGCGCTCGACGGGTTCGACCAGGTTGTCGGCGAGGCCGTGCGCGCCGCCGGCAGCCGCGGCCTGCCGCTGGAGGCGACGACCCGGGCGAATGTCGAGGCGCTGCTCGGGCTGCCCGCCTGACGTCTCAGCTGCCCGCCGCATCCTGGCGGTAGTTCGGCGCCTCGCGAGTGATCGCCACGTCGTGGACGTGGCTTTCGCGCACGCCGGCCTGAGAGACGCGCAGGAAGCGGCAGCCGACCTGCATCGCGCGCAGATCGGCATTGCCGGTGTAGCCCATGGCCGCCCGCAGGCCGCCGACGAGCTGGTGCACGATGTTCGCCACCGGCCCGCGATAGGGTACGCGACCCTCGATCCCCTCCGGCACCAGCTTCAGGGTGTCGCGCACCTCCTGCTGGAAATAGCGGTCGGCGGAGCCACGCGCCATGGCGCCCAGGGAGCCCATGCCCCGGTACGATTTGTAGGACCGCCCCTGATAGAGGATCACCTCGCCCGGCGCCTCCTCGCTGCCGGCGAACATCGAGCCGAGCATCGCGCAGTCGGCGCCGGCGGCGATGGCCTTGGCGAGATCGCCGGAAAAGCGGATGCCGCCGTCCGCGATCACCGGCACGCCCTTGGCGCGGCAGACGGAGGCGGCGGCCATGATCGCCGTGAGCTGGGGCACGCCGACGCCTGCGACGATCCGGGTGGTGCAGATCGAGCCCGGGCCGATCCCGACCTTGACCGCATCCGCGCCGGCCTCGATCAGCGCCTCGGCCGCTCCCGCGGTCGCCACGTTGCCGGCCACGATCTGTGTGGCGTTGGACAGGCGGCGAACCGCGGCGACACTGTCGAGCACGCCGCGCGAATGGCCGTGCGCGGTGTCGACCACGATCACGTCGGCACCGGCGGCGACCAGCGCCTCCGCGCGCTCGAGGCCGGCCGTCCCGGTGCCGACCGCCGCCCCGACCCGCAGCCGGCCCTGACCGTCCTTGCAGGCGTTCGGGAAACGCTGCGCCTTGTCGATGTCCTTGACCGTGATCAGCCCGACCAGCCGGTAGGCCTCGTCGACCACGAGCAGCTTCTCGATCCGGTGCTCGTGCAGCAGCTCCATGGCCTCGGTGCGGCCCACCCCTTCGCGGACCGTGACCAGGTGCTCGGCGGTCATCAGCTCGCGCACCGGCCGCTCGCTGCGCGGCACGAACCGCACGTCGCGGTGGGTCAGGATGCCGACGAGCCGGCCGCTCGGCCCCTCGACCACCGGCAGACCGGAGATCTGGTGGCGGTCCATGAGGTCGAGGGCAGCACTCAATGGCGTCTCGGGCTGCACCGACAAGGGATTGACCACCATGCCGGCCTCGAACTTCTTCACCTGCTGGACGTGGCTGGCCTGCTCCTCGACGCCGAGGTTCTTGTGCAGGATGCCGATGCCCCCGTGCTGGGCCATGGCGATCGCCATGGGCGCCTCGGTCACCGTGTCCATGGCGGCGGAGATCAGCGGGATGCCCAGCTCGATCTCGCGCGTCAGCCGCGTGCGCACATCGACCTGCGCCGGCAGGACCTCGGAATAGCCGGGCTCGAGCAGCACATCGTCGAATGTGAGGGCCTCGACCGCCGCGTGACGCGGGTCGTCGCTCATCGCTCACCTCGGGGGATGGAGTTGTTGCGGCGCATATAGCGGCAGGTGGCCTTGGCGCGCCACCCCCATACCGAGATAGGACCTCGCGGCGAATCGGTCTGCGAACGCCCACCCTGCGGACGAAAGCCGGCGCCACGCGGTTTATCCACGCAAGGGGCGGAGCCGCGGGGAGGCGGGCCATGCGGGCGGGGACGGGAGCGATCTTGGCGCTGTGCCTGGGCGGCTGCGCCGCTGGCATCGGCGAGCCGGCTCCGGCGGTCGATCCCGACGCCGAGCGCCAGGCCACGCGCGCGATCTGGGGCATCGTGCCCGAGCCGCCCCGTCGCAAGACCGACTTGCATCCGGCCATGCTCGCCGGCTCGGCCGTCGCCGTGTCGGAAAGAACGCTGCTTGCCGATTGCGCGGCGACGTCGGGCAACGATCGCGTGGGCCTGGTACGTCACAACAAATACCGCATGGCCGACGTCACGCCCGGCCCCGACGGGCGGCTCTGTCTGCTGACCGTCGCCGACGCCTCGCTGGTGCCGGCCACGGGCTACCGGAGCTTTGCCGACGTGCGCCTCGGGGAGCCGGTCTCGGCCCTGTCCAACCGCTCGGCCACGCAGGTCTTGGTCGTCCGAGGCTGGCTCGCCGGCAAGGGTGATCCGGCCGATCCGTTCCTGGAGACCACGGCCACCCTCCCGGCGACGCCCAGCGCCGTCCTGATCGACGGCCGCGGGAACGTGCTCGGCCTCGGGGCGGTTGCCCCGCTGCAAGACGCGACGCTGGTGGCGGCGCCGGTGCAGCCTGCTTTCGTGACGGCGCTGGCGAACCGGGATTTGGGGCTGCTCGGCCCGGTGCTGGCCGGCGCGGTCAGCGACCCCCGCGCCCGACCCGCGCAGGCGCCCATTGTCCTCGCCTTGGGTGATGATCGCGATAGCCCGGAACGTCCCCGCCCGATCCCCGTCGCCGCCGAAACTCCCGCGCGCGATGTCGCGGATGACACACCCGCAAGCGGGACTGACACGCCCACCAGCGGCAGCGACCCGACCCCCTCGGAAGCGACCGATTCCAGCTCGGCCCCCACCGCGCCCGACCCGCCTGCGGCGCCGGACAGCACGACAGCACCGGACAGCCCGGCAGCACCCGCTCCCCAACCGGGCGCCGGCCCGGATCCAGGCCCCACACCGTCTTCCACGGACGATGGACGGGCGCGCGGTCGAGGCCGGGGCCGGGATGGCCTGGATGGGCGGGGCCGGGGACGTGGGGACGATGACCGACGCGGCCATGGCGGCCGCGGCCACGAACGCCGAGCCGGCGGCTAGTCTCCTTCCCGCCCGCTTCCGCCTCGGTTCGGCTTGACGGGCCGGCCCCTGCGGGAGTTGAAGTTGCGCGCTCCCGGGCTTTTCCCCCGGGCGGATTCACGGGGCCGAGGATGACGGATCAGGGCAAGCGGCGGCTGCGCAGTCAGGACTGGTGGGACGACTACAGCGAGCCCGACATGACGGCGCTCTATCTCGAGCGCTATCTCAACTATGGGCTGACGCGCGAGGAGCTGCAGTCGGGCCGGCCGATCATCGGGATCGCGCAGACCGGGTCCGACCTCGCCCCCTGCAACCGGCACCATCTCCAGCTCGCCAGCCGCGTGCGCGACGGCATCCGCGACATGGGCGGCGTCCCGATCGAGTTCCCGGTCCATCCGATCCAGGAGACCGGCAAGCGGCCGACGGCGATGCTCGACCGCAACCTGCAGTACCTGTCGCTGGTCGAGGTGCTCTACGGCTACCCGATCGACGGCGTGGTGCTGACCACCGGCTGCGACAAGACCACCCCGGCGCTGCTCATGGGTGCCGCCTCGGTCGACATCCCGGCGATCGTGCTGTCCGGCGGGCCGATGCTGAACGGCTACTACGGCGGCAAGTATGCCGGCTCGGGCACGGTGGTCTGGCACGCGCGGCGGATGCTCGCGGCGGGCGAGATCGACGTCGAGCAGTTCATGGAGATGACCTGCGCGTCGGCCCCCTCGGTCGGCCACTGCAACACCATGGGCACGGCCTCGTCGATGAACGCCATGGCCGAGGCGCTCGGCATGTCGCTGACCGGCTGCGCCGCCATTCCCGGCCCTTACCGCGAGCGCGGCCAGATGGCCTACGCCACCGGCAAGCGGATCGTCGACATGGTGTGGGAGGACCTGCGCCCGTCGAAGATCCTGACCCGCAAGGCGTTCGAGAACGCGATCTTCGCCGCCGCCGCGGCCGGCGTCTCGACCAACTGCCCGCCGCACGTCACCGCCATCGCCCGCCACATGGGTGTGGAGCTGAACGTCGAGGACTGGGGGATGGCGCACGACATCCCGCTTCTGGTCAACATGCAGCCGGCCGGCGAGTATCTGGGCGAGGAGTTCCACCGCGCCGGCGGCGTACCGGCGGTGATCAAGGAGCTGCTGAAGGTGGGTCGCTTCCACGGCGACGCGCTCACGGTCACCGGCAAGACCATGGCCGAGAACCACGAGAAGGTGTCGTTCTCGCCCGACCGCCGCGTCATCAAGCCCTATGAGCAGCCGATGATGCCGGAAGCGGGCTTCGTCATCATCAGCGGCAACATCTTCGATTCGGCGGTGATGAAGACCTCGGTGGTCACCGACGAGTTCCGCAAGCGCTATCTCGAGCACCCGGACCATCCGGGCATGTTCGAGGGCCGGGCGGTCGTGTTCGACGGGCCGGAGGACTATCACCACCGGATCGACGACCCGGCACTCGACATCGACGAGGACTGCTTCCTGTTCATCCGCAACTGCGGCCCGGTCGGCTATCCGGGTGCGGCCGAGGTGGTGAACATGCGGCCGCCGGCCAAGCTGATCGAGAAGGGCATCAAGGCTCTGCCGACCATCGGCGACGGGCGGCAGAGCGGCACGTCCGAGAGCCCGTCCATCCTCAATGCCTCGCCCGAGGCCGCGATCGGCGGCAATCTCGCGATCCTGCGCACGGGCGACAAGGTGCGGCTGGACCTGCCCAACCGTAAGCTGGACGTGCTGATCCCGCCCGATGAGATCGCCCAGCGTCAGGCCGAGTGGAAGCGCAACCCGCCCAAGCTGCCGCCCAGCCAGACGCCGTGGCAGGAGATCTACCGGAGCATGGTGGGCCAGCTCTCCACCGGGGCCTGCCTGGAGCCGGCGGTGCTGCACCTGAAGATCGTCGAGACCCACGGCCTCCCGCGGCGCAACCACTGAGACCTTGGCTGGTCCTGGCGCTGGCCCTGCTGGCGGGGCCGGCGCTGGCCGAGGACGCGGGGGCCGAGTGGCAGCGCCTCAGCGATGAAGGTGTCGCCGCCGCCACCAGTGGCGACCTCACGGCGGCCGAGCGCGACTTCCGGGCGGCGCTGGCGGCTGCCGAGAAACTGCCGGAGGGGGACCCGCGCCGCGCCACCGCCGCCAACAATCTCGGCTTCGCGCTCCATGCGCAGGGCCGCATCCGTGAGGCGTTGCCCTACTACACGGATGCGCTCGCGATCCGTGACGCGACACTCGGGCCGACCCATCCGGTCACCGCACAAAGTCTCAACAACCTCGCCGAAGCGCTGCGCAGCGAGGGGCAGCGCGACGAGGCCGAGCGCCTGCAGCGCCGGGCGATCGAGATCCGTCGCACCCGGCTGCCACCGGGGCACCCGGATCTCGCCGAGAGCCTGAACAATCTGGGTGTTCTGCTGACTGAGGAGCGCCGGTTCGCCGAGGCCAGGGCCCTGTACGACGAAGCCCTGGCGATCCGGCTCGCGGCATTGGGCGAGCACCACCCGGCAGTGGCCGAGGTGCAGGCCAATCTCGGCGCCCTCGCCTTCGCGCAGGGTGACCTCGCGCAGGCCGATGCGATGCAGCGCGCGGCGCTGGCCACCATGGAGGCGACACGCGATGCCAACGACCCCGAGATTGCGATCGCCGCGGAGAATCTTGCCCAGGTGCTGTTAGCCGAGGAGCACGCCCAGGAAGCCGTGACCCTTCTCGAGCGCGCGCTCGCCATCCGTGTCTCCACGCTTGGCCCGCAGCGGGTCGAGACGGCGCAGAGCCAGCATGCCCTCGGCGTCGCGCTGATGGCCGCGGGCGACGACGTGCGGGCGGAGGCGATGCTGCGCGACGCCCTGGCGACTCGCGAGCGGCTTCTCGGCGGCGACTCGCCGGAGCTTGCGCCCAATCTCGCCGACCTCGGTGAGCTGCTGCAGCGACTCGGCGAGTATGATGCGGCCCTGCCGATCCTGGAGCGCGTGGTGGCCGTCGAGCAGGCGAACTACGGCCCGGACGATCCCCGACTGGCCACCAGCCTCAACAATCTGGCGTTGCTGCAAGGCGACCGCGGCCTCTGGCGGGCTGCTGAGCCGCTCCTGGCCAGGGCGGCCGCGATCGAGGAGCGGGCACTCGGCCCCGACAGCGCCGAGCTGATCACGACGCTCGAAAACCGCGCCAGCGTGCTCGAGCGCATGGATCGCCGCGAGGAAGCGGCTGCCCTGCGCCAGCGGGCCGCGGCCATCGGGCTCGTCCACACCGCACCACCTCAAGCCGCCGACCGCCCCTGACCTGCCGGTGGTCTGCCGCAGCTCAGGTGACCACCGCCCGCCGCGGGATCAGCGCCCAGTAGTCGAAGTCGAGCAGGACCTCGGGCAGGTAGCGCCCGGTCTCGTCCCTCAACGGGAAGTCGCGGCAGGGGCGGTCCTTGGTGGCGACCAGCCGCAGGCGCAGGGCGCCGACGTCCGCCCGCCCGGGCAGCCTGGCCACGTCCAGCACCTCCGACCAGGCATAGACGGTATCGCCGGCACGGCAGGGATTGACGTGGCTGCCGCCATTGATGGCGAGGATGTGCAGGCAGTTGCCGAGGCCGTTGAACGACAGAGCGCGCGCGAGCGAGATCACCACGCCGCCATAGACGATGCAGGCGCCGAGGCGGCCCTGACGTTCGGCGTGATCGTTGAAATGCACCCGCGCGCCGTTGTGGTAGAGCCGGGTCGCCGACCGGTTCTCGCTCTCCATCACGCCCATGCCGTCGACATGGTCGATCCTCTCGCCGACGAGATAGTCCTCGAGGAAGTAAGGCGAGCCGGTCTCGGCCGAATCGATCCTAGTCGCGCGCAGCCCGTGCGGGATCGCCAGCCGGTCGGCAGCGACCGCGGCGGGCAGCTCCGGCACGACCGCCTCCGGTGCCGGCGAGGCCGGATCGCGCTTGCGGACCATCACCCAGCGCACATAGTCGACGACCGGCGTGCCGTCGTCCTTCCAGCCGCGGCTGTGCACCCAGACGATCCCGGTCTGGCCGCTCGAGGTCTCCTTCAGCCCGATGACCCGGGAGCTGGCATGGAGCGTGTCGCCGGGATAGACCAGCCCGAGGAAGCGGCCGTCGGCATAGCCGAGATTGGCGACGGCATTGAGCGAGACGTCGGCCACGGTCTTGCCGAAGACGAGATGAAAGGTCAGCAGGTCCTCGAGCGGCGCCGCGCGCAGGCCGTTCGAGCGCGCGAACGGGTCCGAGCAGTGCTGGAGGAATCGCGAGCCGGTCAGGGCGAGATAGAGCGCGGCGTCGCCGCCCGTCACGGTGCGCGGCGTGGCGTGGCGCAGCTCCTGGCCGACGGTGAAGTCCTCGAAGAAGTTGCCGGTGGCGGTCTTGCTCATCGCGCTCCGCGCCATGCTCATGCTGCGTCGCGGCAGCGCTAGGCGGGGCGTGGCGGCGGGCAAAGGCGACCGATTGGCGCAACGGCCGGGAGCGGCACGCCTTGCCGCATTGGCCGTGGTGCTGGCTGCGACGCTGGCCGGATGCGGCGACGCACGGGTCGAGCGCACCCGCATCTGCGATCAGGCGCTCCACGCCATGCGCCCCGGCGCGGAAACGCTGGGCCAGCGCATGGCGCCCGGCGATACCGTCGCCATCCGCTTCCGCGAGCGGGGTCGCGAGCACGAGCTCGTCTGCGGCTTCACGCCGCTCACGCTGCAGAGCGATGGGCTCAGCCTGATCAGGGTCGTCACACCCGACGAGGGCGAGCTCTCCCCGACGATCCTCTATCTGCTCAATCGCTTCGGCCTGGAGCACCCGGACACTGCAGCAGCAACGCGACTGCCGTGGTGGGCCTACTTTCTGCAGCAACTCGCCAACGCCTTGGCCCCGTCGGCCATCTATGCGCTGCTCGCGGCCGGCTACGCGGTGATCTACGGCATCACCGGCCGGATCAATCTCGCCTTTGGCGAGTTCGCCACCGTCGGCGCCTTCACCGCGCTGTCGGGGGTCCTGCTCGGCGCCAGCATGACGAGCGCCGGCCCGGCCCTGGCGTTGGTCGGGCTGGCGCTCGCCGCCTTCACCGGCGGCGCCTTGGGGGGTGCGCTGTGGACGCTGGTGTTCGCGCCGCTCCATCGGCGCAACACGCAGGCACTGCTGATCGCCACCATCGGCCTCGCCATCACGCTGGCCGAGGCGCTCCGGCTGCTCGCCGGCTCGCGCCTGCGATGGCTGCAGCCGCTGTTCGCATCGCCCTGGCATGTCGGGCGACTGACCCTGAATCCCAGCCAGTTCATCCTCGCCGCCCTGGCCCTGATCGTCGTGAGCGTGGTCGGGCTGACCATCCGCAGGACGGCGTTCGGGCGCGCCTATCGTGCCGTGTCCGATGATCCTGGTGCGGCCGCCCTCGTGGGCGTGGCCATCGACCGCACGATCGCCACCGCCTGCGTGCTCGGCAGCATGCTGGCGGGCGTTGCCGGCTACGTGATCGCCACGCACTACGGGGTGGTCAGCTTCTCGATGGGCACCATGCTGGGGTTGAAGGCGCTGACCGCTGCCGTGATCGGCGGTATCGGGTCGATCCCGGGCGCGGCCGTGGGTGGCATGATGATCGGCCTCCTCGAGGGCCTGTGGGCCGGGTATCTGCCGGGCGACTATCGCGACGTCGCCGTGTTTTGCGCACTTGCGGCCACGCTGGCGCTCAGGCCGGATGGCCTGCTCGGCCGCGCCAGGGCGAGCCGGCAGCTGCCGCCAGCATCGCCAATGGCTCGATAGATGAAGTGAGTGACTCGGGAGTTTTTATACCCTTGGTTGTCAAGCCGGGTGGGTTGGCTTAATATCCTGACGACGCCTCAACCGAGTCGATTGGCCCGATGAAACCCCACCGGACGATGCACTGGCCGAGTTCCGTCCCCTGCGCTGCCAAGTGGCCGAGCCGGCGAACCCTCTCGGCCTGAGTTCCCCACCGTGCGGCCCATCATTCCCGCTCTCTCCTTGCGACTGCGGATCGCGCTGGCCATTCTGGCGCTGGGGACCCTGCTGGTGGGCGGCGTTCTGTTCGTGACGCTGCGCCACTCTCTCGAGACGACACGCGCCACGGTCGCGATCGCCGACCACGAGACTACGGCTCTCCTTTCCGAAATGAGCCGGCTGGCGCTGCTGGCGGGCGAGTTCGAGCAAGTCCAGGCATTCATCGATGCGTTGGACAAGCACTCACGTCTTCGTGATGTCGTTGTGCTCGATGCCGCCAGTCGTGTCAGGGCCGCCACCGCCCCGCGGCAGATCAGCGATGGATCGGACGGAGGCTGGCCCGGGCAGCCCGGATGGATCGCGAGCGAGATTGTCAGCGGCGGGCAACGCCTCGGCTGGCTGCAGGCGCGCTTTTCCGACGATGACGTTCTAGCCGCCAATCGCGAGGCCTATCGCATCGGCATCGCGCTCGCCGCGGCGGGCATGCTCGCTCTTGCCCTGTTCGGCTGGACAGCGGGTCACCTGCTGACCCGCAGGCTCAGCAGGCTGGCCGCAGTCGCGGACGAGGTGAGCGCTGGCGATCTGCACTCGCGGGCCCGACTTGTGGGTCAAGACGAGACTGCCCGCGTCGGCCGCGCCTTCGACGGGATGATCGACCGGATCGCCGACAGTCTCGAACAGATCAAGCGGGATCGCGACCGGCTGATTCTGCCGACCGAATCCATCACCGAAGCCTTTGCCCTCTGGGATGGTGAGGAGCGCCTCGTCCGCTACAATCGCCGCTTCGCCGAATTCCTGGGGAACGCCGCGGCGCCGATCGATCCGCACATGCGCTACGAGGCGTTTCTCACTGGGCCGTTTCGCGGCGCGGTCGCCGACACCGACGAACCCTGGGACGCGCGCATCGCCCGCATCCTGCGCCAACATCGTCAGGGCATCGCATGCAATCCCGAGTTCGCGCTTCGGGACAGCCGCTGGTTGCGCGCGAGCAAGTCGCATCTCCCCGACGGCTCCGTGCTGACGATCTACGCCGACATCACCGAGATCAAGACGCGCGAGCTGGCGCTGCGCGACGGCGAGCGAAGGCTCCGCGCGATCATGGATGCGGTCGTCGAAGGCATCATGGTCGTGGACGCCTGCGGCACGATCCGGGATGCCAACCCGAGCGCCGCCGCACTTTTCGGCTACCCCGCGGATTGGCTCTCGCAGGTGCGGCTGGACGATTTGCTCAATGGCGAGATCGATCTCGCCACCAGTCGGTTGCGAAGGGAGGTCGAGGGCAAGCGACGCGACGGCACGCGGTTCGCCGCCGAGGTCACGGTAGGGGCGCTCGGCGCGGGCGGTGCCACGAGCATCGTGACCGTCCGCGACGTCACCACCCAGAAGGCCGACCGCGACCAGATCCTGAGGCAGGCGACGCACGACGAGCTGACGGGGCTGCCCAATCGCAGGCTGTTCGACGATCGCCTGGAGATGACACTGCGCCATGCCGCTCGCTCCGGGGAATTCGTGGCCCTCGCGTTCCTGGACATCGACCGGTTCAAGGCGGTCAACGACAGCCTCGGTCACGGGGCCGGCGACCGCCTACTGCAGACGCTGAGCCGGCGCCTGCAGCGCAGCCTGCGCAACAGCGATACCGTCGCCCGCATGGGCGGGGACGAGTTCATCTTCATCCTGCCGGGCCTGCAAAGCCAGGAGGACGCCGCCGCTTTGGCGCAGAAGCTGGTCGAGATCGTCCGCGAGCCCGTGCGTCTGGGCGAACGGGAGCTGCTCGTGACGGCGAGCATCGGTGTCGCGGTCTACCCGATCGCCGGCGGGGATCGCGATGCCCTGTTGCGCCACGCCGACGCGGCGCTCTACCGGGCGAAGGCATCCGGGCGCGATCGCGTCGAGCTGTTCGACCACGAGGCGGCCGCGCAGACGGAAGGCAGGACGCGGCTCGGCCGCGACCTGCGGCGCGCCCTGGGCAGGAACCAGCTGGCGCTCGTCTACCAACCGCAGGTCAGTCTGCGCAGCGGGCGGATCGTCGGGATCGAGGCTCTGATGCGCTGGCATCATCCCCGGCTGGGCCTCGTGCCCCCTGCCACCTTCATTCCGATGGCCGAGGAGAGCGGCCTGATCACGACGCTCGAGCTCTGGGCTCTGCGGCAAGCCTGCCGGGACATGGTGACCCTGGAGGGCTCGAGCGCCGCGGCGGCCCGCCTCGCGGTCAACCTGTCGGCGCGGCAGCTGCGCCAGGATCGGCTCGTGGCCATGGTCGAGCGTACCCTGGCCGAAAGCGGACTGCCCGCGCAACGCCTGGAGCTCGAGGTCACCGAGACGGCGCTCCTGCCCAGCGACGGCAAAGTGGCGGCGACGCTCGCCGCGCTGCGGTCACTCGGCGTCAGCCTGGCGCTGGCCGACTTCGGGGTCGCCAGCTCGTCGCTGTCGCTTCTCCGGCAATATCCGATCCAGCGGCTCAAGATGGACCGCGCCTTCGTCCGGGACATCACGAGCGATCGGGCCAATGTCGCGGTGGCCAGGGCCACGATCGACCTCGCCCGCGAGCTCGGCATCGTCGTCCTCGCCGTGGGTGTGGAGACCGCGGAGCAACTGGCGATACTCCGCGACCTCGGCTGCGAGGAGGCTCAGGGCTTTCTCATCGGGCGGCCCCTCCCCGCCCGCGAGGTGGTCGGCGTGCTGCGGAAAGCCGCCTGAGTCAGGCGGCGCGCGCCTCGATCATCTCGGCGAGCGCCACCAGGCGCCGTGCCTCGAGCACGTGCAGGTTCTCGACCAGCTTGCCGTCGACCACGACCACGCCTTTGCCCGCCGCCCGCGCCGCGTCGTAGGCGGCGATGATCCGGCGCGCCCAGTCGACCTCGGCCGGCGACGGGCCGAAGGCGGCGTTGGCCGCGGTGATCTGCTTGGGATGGATCAGCGTCTTGCCCTCGAAGCCGAGCTCGCGGCCCTGACGGCAGGCCTCGCCGAAGCCCTGCTCGTCGTCGAGATCGAGATGCACACCGTCGAGAATGGAGATCCGCGCCGCCCGGGCGGCGAGCAGGCTGATCGCCAGCGAGGCCAGCATCGGCAGCCGGCTCGGCGTGTGAAAGGCGTGCAGGTCCTTGGTCAGGTCCGACGTGCCCATGACGAGGCACTGCACCCGCTCGGTGTCGGCGATCTCCTCGACCCGGAGGATGCCGCGCGGCGTCTCGATCATGCACCAGATCGCGAGGTCCAGCGGTGCGCCGGCGAGATCGAGCACGTGCAGCGCGCGGCGGACCGTGTCGGAGCCTTCGACCTTCGGCAGCAGGATCGCATCGGCGCCGCTGCGCGCCATCGCGACGAGGTCTGCATGGCCCCACGGCGTGTCGAGGCCATTGACCCGCACGATCAGCTCGCGCCAAGCATAGGCCGAGCGGTCCTGCAGGGCGTTGAGGATCTCCTGGCGGCCCTCGCGCTTCGCGTCGGGCGAGACGGCGTCCTCGAGATCGAGAATCAGGCCGTCGGCCGGCAGCGACCGGCCCTTCTCCAGGGCACGGGCGTTGGAGCCGGGCATGTAGAGGACGCTGCGGCGCGGGCGCACGATCGCGGGCATCAAATGGTCTCCGGTGCTTGCTGCAGCGCAACCTATAGCGGCATCGGCCGGAAGAATGGAACTCGCGACAAGGTGCCGCTCATGCGGCTGGCGCCCGTGTGCGCCACGCGATCAGCCAGCAGAGGGCGAACAGGACGAGGATGGTCGCCAGCATCGGGATGGCCGTCCCGTCATAGAAGCCGGCGACGATGCCGCCGAGCAGGGCGGGCACCACCGTCTGCGCGAAACCGAGTGCGGCCGCGGCGGACCCGGCGTGGCCGGCATGCGGCGCCAGCGCCAGGGTCGTGGCGTTGGCGGCGACCATGCCGAAGGCGACGAAGAACAGGCCGATCGCCAGGATCAGCGCCCACACGCCGCCGAATCCGGTCACCGCGAGGCCAAGCGCCAGGGCCGCGGCCAGGATCGACGTGGCCAGCGCCCGGCGGATGAGCTGGCCCAGCGACGCGGCGTGCACCAGGCGCGAGTTGAGGATGTTGCCGATCGACGAGCAGATCGCGACCAGCGCGAAGGCGGCGCCGAACTGCGACGCCGTCATCCCGTAGCCCTCCATGAACACGGCGGAGGAGTTGGTCAGGTAGACCGTGAGCGTGCCGAACACGATCACGACGATCAGCGCCCAGGCCCGGCTGCGGGGGTCACGGAAGACGGCGCCGAAGGCGCGCAGCAACGGCGCCGCCCCGAGCGCGTGGGGATTGCGCGTCTTCAGGCTCTCCTCGAGGAACAGCGCCACGAGCCCCAGCATCACCAGCCCGTACAGGCTCAGGAAGCCATAGATCCAGCGCCAGGAGGCGAAGCCGAGGATCAAGGCGCCGATGGTCGGCGCCACCACCGGTGCCGTGATGAACGCCGCCATGACCAGCGAGAGCATGTGCGCCATGCGCGGCCCCTCGAACAGGTCGCGCACGATCGCCCGCCCGAGCACGGACCCCGCACCCGCGCCGACGCCCTGGACCGCGCGCAAGGCGAGCAGGGTCGGCATGTCTGCGGCGGCCGTGCAGCCGATGCTGGCCAGCACGTAGATCACCGTCCCGATCAGCACGCAGGGCTTGCGCCCGTGGCGGTCCGAGAGCGGGCCCCAAAACAGCTGACCAAGCGCGAACCCGCCGAAGAAGATCGTCACCGTCAGCTGGCTCGCGGTGAGCGATGCGCCGAGGTCGGCGGCGGTCGCCGGGATCGCCGGCAGATTGATGTCGATCGACATCGCCGTCATGGTCATCATGGCGGCGATCAGGGCGATGAACGCGCCCGAGCCCGGAGCGATCCGGGAAGCCTGCACGCTGCTCATGCGCGGAACGGGAAGCGTGCCACGATCCGGAACGGCGCCACGCGATGCGTCTGGGTGAACAAGGCGAGCTGATCGAGCGCGACCGGCTCGGCGAGCACAGGCCCGAACACGCCCTCCAGGACGGCGGCGATCCGGTCGCGCTCGGGCTGGTCCAGGCGCCCGGTCAGCGTCATGTGGAAGCTGAAGCGGTCGAGCACATAGGGATAGCCCCACCTCTCCAGATGCTCGCGCTCGACCGGCGACAGGTGTGCCATGTCGCGGCGGGCGCGGTCGCGCTCGGAAAGCGGCGCGCGATAGCGGTCGAAGTCGCGGACGCAGTCCGCCGCCAGCCGCTCGACCTCCGGCGCCGGCGCGCTGGGCACCAGCGCCAGGAAGCCGCCCAGCTCTCCCACCCGCAGCCGGAGCCGGGTGACGTGGCGGCTGGCCGCGAAGCTCTCGACATCGCCCAGCAGCACGTCTGGCGCAACGCCCGTGACGGGGGTGAAGGGCGCCTTGAGCGTCGCGTGGAAGCCATAGTGGCGCGGTGCTGCGGTGATCTCGTGCAGCCGCTGCGGAGTCACGTCGGGCACCACGGGCTGCGGCACCGGCTCGTCGGCGTCCGGGTCGCGACCCAGCCAGGCGTCGGCGAGGCGCTTGAGCGGGCTGCCCCGGCGCGGCGCGAAGTAGATCGCGTAGCGTGTGTCGAGAAGGCCGTAGTCGCTCAACGCGTCGGGCTCGCTGCTCATTGCATTCCTCCCCGTTCCAGGCTCGCCGGCTCAGGCGATCCGTCGCCCCTCGCGCCACACCGCGACGACGGTCGGCGTGCCGCCGACCTCGCGCACACGGATCAGATCGGCGCGCAGCCCCGGCGCCAGGCGACCGCGGTCGGCGAGACCGAGCAGATCCGCCGGCGCACGCGTGACCGGTGCAACCGCCTCCGGCATCGCGATACCGAAACCCTGGTGCAGCAGGAATGCTCCATGCAGCAGGCTCGCCGGCACATAGTCCGAGGACAGCACGTCGAGCAGGCCGCGCTCGACTAGGTCGGCCGCCGAGACATTGCCCGAATGCGAGCCGCCCAGCACGAGGTTCGGCGCGCCCATGACGATGCTCAGGCCCCGCAGGCGTGCCGCCTCCGCCGCGGCGAGCGTGGTCGGGAACTCGGCGATGCGACAGCCGCAGGCGACGGCCTCCTCGACATGCTCGGGCGTGGTGTCGTCATGGCTGGCCCGAACGGCCGGGTGCCCGGCGATCAGTCGAAGGACTGTCTCGCGCTGCCGATCCGTATGCTCGCGCTGCAGCCGGATCCGCTGGGCGACCAGCTCGTCGAGCTCCGCCTCGCTGCGGCCGGAATGCAGCGCGCGAAAGCGGTCCAGGTCGCGATACTGCCGCTGCCCCGGCGTGTGGTCCATGAACGAGATCAGCCGCACGGACGGCTCGCCCATGAGCGGCTCGAACAGGTCGATCATGTGCGGATCGGCCAGCTCGAGCCGCAGATGCAGGAAATGGTCCGCCTTGAGCGCCCGCGCCGCCATGGCGCGGCGCAGGACGTCGATGGACAGGTTGAGATAGTCCAGTCGCTCACTCTTCCCGCCGTGATAGCCGACGCAGACCGCATCGCCCACGGTCGTGATCCCGGCGGCCGCGATCTGGGCATCGTGGGTCAGCATGGCCGCCGCAGCGGGCCAGCGCACGCCGATCCGGGGGGAGAACTGCCGCTCCAGATTGTCGGTGTGCAACTCCACGAGACCCGGCAGCAGCCAGTCGCCCTCGCAATCCAGCGCGCCTGGCATTGGGCCAGCCGCGGGGCGCACCTCGACGATCCTGCCCTCGCGCGCCAACAGCGCACCGTCGACCACCGCGTCGGCGGTCACAATGCGGGCGTTGCTCAGGAGCAGTTGGTCATGCATGCGGCGCCCCGGCGGGGAATCAGGCGACGATCGGTCGGGAGCGATGACGGCGTTGCAGCCCAGCCCTGACCAGCCCCGTGGGTGGGCCCCCGGCCTGTCGCCGCGCTTGCGATGCGCAACCATACCCCGGTCGTCGACGGCGCGCCAGTGCACGGGCCGGCGCGCCCGGCCCGGTCGGACCGCCTCACGCTCCAGTACCCATGCCATTTCAAAACCTCGGGGCTACCATGCCCAAGGCCGGCCCCGACTATTCGTAGAGAAACCCGCGAAAATTTCGAGCGTGGATAGAAGGCGGCGATTGCGCAAAAGCACAGGCGCAGCTATTCTTGACCGGTATTTCGTGAGAACGGGAGCGGACGCAGTACGCCATAACAACTATTTATCTGCTGAAGTACAGATGAAAGCTCTACCTGAGGTTGTTTCCGAGTCCACATCCGACCATTCGTCGGCGACCAAATCCGCTGTGCTGCTCGTCGGATGCACGGTGTCCGATCGCGACGCCATCGCGGAGCTGCTGCCGGGCACTCGACTGATCGATGCGGCACCGGACAATGCGCTCGAGCTGATGCGCTCGCATGCTCCGGTCCTGGCGATCGTGGCCCTCGGTCGCGCATCCAGGCGGGCAAAGGACCTGGCCGGCATCGAGATTCTTTCGTTGCTGGTGCAGGAGCGCCAGGTCACGCTGGTCGCCGCGCTCTGTCGCGCGGACGACCGGGAGCACACCGCCGGCGCTGTGGCTGTCGGCGCGGCCGACGTGCTGGGCACGGACCCGTCCGGGACCGCCCTGCGTCATCTGCTGGATCAAGCCGAGCGCCTCGCCCGCTATTCCAGGCGTTCTCTTGGCGACGCCGCACAGACAGCGAGCCGGCAGGACCTGCCGGGCGTCATCGGCGCCAGCGCGCCGATGACGGCGCTGGCGCGGCAGGTCCGACGCATCGGCCCCACGGATACCAGCGTGCTGCTCACCGGCGAGAGCGGCACCGGCAAGGAAGTGATCGCCCGCGCCCTGCACGTGACGAGCCGGCGGGCGAAGCGACCCTTCGTCCCGATCAACTGCGCGGCCATCCCCGAGACGCTGCTCGAAGCCGAGCTGTTCGGTTACGAGCGGGGCGCCTTCACCGGTGCCGTGAAGCAAACCCCGGGCAGAATCGAGCTCGCCCATCGCGGCACACTGTTCCTCGACGAGATCGGCGACCTGCCCACCGCGCTCCAGGCCAAGCTGCTGCGGTTCCTGCAGGAGCGCGTCGTCGAGCGGATCGGCGGCCGCGTGGAGATCGCCCTCGACGTCAGGATCGTCTGCGCGACGCATCGCGACCTCGCCGGACTGATCGGAGCCGGACAGTTCCGGGAAGATCTCTTTTACCGGCTGGCCGAGATCGCGCTGCAGATGCCGCCCCTACGCGAGCGTCCTGGCGATGCGATCCTGCTGGCCAAGCATTATGCGCGGCAGTATGCGAGCTCGGCCCTCGCTCCGGCCAGCGATTTCACCGGCAGCGCGCTCGCGGCACTCGATCGCCACTCCTGGCCGGGCAATGTGCGCGAGCTGCAAAACCGCGTGAAGCGGGCGGTGATCATGGCCGACGAGCCGCGCATCACACCGGCCGACCTCGATCTGCCCGACGCAAACGACCGCGCCGGTGAGCTCGACCTGCGCGGCAGCCGCGAGCGGGTGGAGCGCGCGGTTCTGCAAAGGGCCCTGGCGCGCAGCGACGGGAATCTCACTGCGGTGGCCCGCATGGTAGGGGTGAGCCGGCCGACCCTGTACGATCTCTTGCGGCACCACCACCTGCGGCCCTGATCCATCGGCCGCCGACGATCAGCGGCGCCAACGGGTGCCGGAGCTCTCGATCACCTCGTACTGCCCCTCGATCACGCCTGCTCCGCTATCGCTGCGCTTCGGCGCCACGCCTCGCCCGAGAAGCAGCCGAACGACAAAGCCCCCGATCAGCACTGCGGGGACCAGCACGAGCAGCAAGCCGGCCAGCGCCACCGTGAAGGCGATCGCAAGAGCCGCTCCCGTGGCGGCCAGGGCCCACAGCTTCCAGGGAGAGAGGCGGAAGGTTCGCATATCGAACTGGATTCGACGCGCGTAGGGATCCATCGGTATCCTCCTGCGCCTAACGTATGAGCACCCCCGGCAGACGCAACCGACGCTCGGCTTACAATTCGGTTACCGTGCGACCGCCAATCTATCTATGATTGAATATTTCTTGACGATATTGCTCATCGGTAACAATCTGATGCTTCGCGGCGCGCCGCGCCGATCACCGGAGGCTGCAACATGCGTCTGCAATGGAGAGACGAGATGACGACACCGACGGACGGCACGGCCGCTCGCCTCGCGCCCCTGCCGTCGCCGCCGGCACGGCCGGCTCAGGCGGGAATGTCCGCCGGCGCGCCGGCCGAGGCACCCGCCAAGCTGCTGATCGTCGGGCCCGACATCAACCTGTCCGGCGAGATCACCGCCTGCGATCGACTGGTGGTCGAGGGCAGCGTGCAGGTGACCCTGAATCGCACGCGCGCCATCGAGATCGCCGAGACCGGCCGGTTCACCAACGGCAAGGCCGAGGTGGACGAGGCCGAGATCGCGGGCGTCTACGAAGGCTCGCTGACGGTGCGCAAGCGCCTGCTGATCCGCGCCACCGGCAAGGTCGCCGGGACCGTGCGCTACGGCGAGATCGAGATCGAGCGCGGCGGCCGCCTGGCGGGCACCGTGGAGCGGTTGCCCGCGGAGGAATCGCCACGCCCTGTGTCGCTGGCGCCTAGCCCGACGGCAGAAGCGCCGGCGCCGGTGAAGCTGTCGGCCTGACCAGCCACTCCTCGAAGCCCCGCAGAATCTCGGCGAGACCGCTCTCGTCGACCACCGCCGCCGCCTCCTCGGGCGTGAACCAGGCCACCACGCGCTCGGCCTTCTCCGGCCAAGTGTCGAGCCGGCCCGCTACGTTCAGGGGAAACACGTCGACGCGGCACTGCACGGCTCGACCGCTGCGCAGCCGCTTCTCGTAGCGATAGTGGCCGAGCGCCCGCTTGGCCACTTCGCCGACCACCCCCGCTTCCTCGAATGCCTCGCGGGCCGCCTGCTGGGCCGCCTTCACCTTGCGCGCGACCCAGCCCTTCGGCAGCACCCACCGCCTGGTCTCGCGCGAGGTGACCAGAAGCACGATGCATGCACCATCGTCCCGCCACGAGAATGGCAGGGCCGCACATTGTCGGCGGGGACGCTTGATCGCCATCGAACTCCTTCACTGCCTCACGCCGAGACGAAACGGAAGAAAAACAGGAAGATGTGATGCAATCGGGAAAGCATCAACCGTCGGAGAGCCTGTGGTGATTCCAGTAGGCCTCAGCCGAGCCGCCCATGCCTCCAATGGCGCCGACGGCCGCAACCGCCATGGCCAGCATGAACAGGACGCCGAAGGCGACAATCGCCCGTCGGGCGATGGTAAGGACGCGGCGCATGGCGCTACTCCGGGAATGCCGCCGCTACGATGCACAGCTTGGCAGCCGCGCGGGGAGCATGGTCGCTATGAAGTACTTTGGTGCGCTGGCCGCGAGGGCGCCGCATCCTTCCGTGATCGGAGGGACTCAGTCGCGCGCGGCCGGCAGGCTGCGGCCGGCAGCTAGAACAGCTCACGATAGAGCGCGCTCGAGCGGGGATTGGTGGTGACCGGGAACAACCGATAGGTGCCGGTATTGAAATAGGCCTCGTGCGCGATCATCGGGCCGGCCTCGCGCAGGAAGTCGTACATGTCCCGGATGTAGGCCGGATTGTCGTCGGCCCGCCCGACCCCCCACTCGCCGAGCGCGAACCGCTTGCCCTTGGCGCGGGCGAACGCCAGCCAAGCCCGCAGGCCCCACGGCCCGCCCAGGTAGGTCTCGTAGCCGAACCGATCGTAGGCGTCGTCGTAGTGGCTGATGCCGATGTTGGTGATCGGCGCGTCCGCTGGGTAGATGGTGCGGACGTCGACCCGACCCTTCTTCGCCATGAACCAACCGATGCGCAGGTGCGGTGCCACCGACTTCATTGCGCGGGCGACGCGGGTGAAGCACGCCTTCCACTGCTCGGGTGGAACACCTGCCGCGGACCAGGGGAACCAGTTGCCCGACGCCTCCCAGCCGAGCCGGATCTCGGCATCGCCCACCCCATTGGCGGCCAGCAGGCGCGCAACGCGGCGCTGCGGCTCGTCGTAGCTACCGCCGGCGCAGACCGGGATGCTGCCGCCCTGCGGGAACAGCCCGTGGCCGAAGCTCACATTGGCCGATTTCGCCCGCAGGACACGCGGCATGGGCCCAGCGGCATAGGTCTCCATGCCGCCCCAACCCTGTCGCCAGTCGATCCAGCCGGAGATGACGCCGAGACGCGTGCCCCGCCAGCTGGCGAATGGCTGCGTGTCGTCGTTGTTGCGTGCCCCGGACACCCAGGTCGCCCCCGCCAGCGCCGGCGCGGCGAACAGGGCGAGGACCAGAGCGCCGGTGAAGCCGGCGAGAAAGACGCGCGAGGCTCGAAAGCTCCCGAAACGGCCCATGATCGCATCCCTCATTAGGTGAATTTTAGTGACGTAAATCAACTAACGATTGATGATTGCGTTTATTCCCGCCATTGCCGCGGCAGGTCAGGCGAAGGGCGGGCCGCCGGGATTCGGCAAAAGTCCGCCGACAAGCCCGACGGCCTCTCCTAGAGTGCCGGCATGCAACCCAGGGACGAGCGCCCCCCGCTCCCGACCGTCTCGGCCGCCGGTGCAGGCCGGCCGCCGCGGCGGCGAATCACACTGCCGCTGAAGCCCACGGTGTTGGCGGTGTTCGCGCTGATGACCGTCCCGGTCCTGCTTGGGATCGTGCGGATCAACTACGTCTCGAGCGACCGCGTCGCCCGCGAATATGCGGCCAACCTGCTCGAGCGGTTCCGGCGCGAGGCCATCCGCGACATCGAGAGTAGCTTCGCCGCGTTGAGCTCGCTGATCGCGACGGCCGCCGAACTCGGCCGGCAGGATCCGGCGGTGTTCCAGGACGACCGCGCCCTGCCCTACCTGTTCCGCATCCTGCAGCACAGCGACACGGTGCTGAACGTCTATGTCGGGCTCGAGGACGGCTCGTTCCGCCAGGCGCGCCGCCTGCACGATCGGAGCATCGCGATCCACGGCACGCCGCCGCCGCCCGACGCGGAGTTCGCCTACCGGTTGGTCGAGCCGGAACGTGGCACCCCGGTGCTCGATCGCTACATCTTCCTGGACTCCCGGCAGAATCGCCTAGGCGAGGTGGACGCCGCGAGCGGCTACGATCCGCGCCAGCGGTCCTGGTACCAACGGACCGCGGCAGCCGGCGCCGTCACGATCACCGACCCGGAGGTGTTTTACGCGTTCGGCCTGGTCGGCATCACCGTGGCCGCACCGTTCTCGGTGGGCGGCAGACCGCTCGGCGTGGTGGCCGCCGACATCACCCTGGACAGCTTCGCGGCCTATCTGGCGAGCCATCGCATCAGCGAAGGCAGCGTCAGCTACCTGCTCGACCAGGACGGCATGGTGCTCGCGGCGTCGGACGGCTCGGCGGCGGCACGCAGCGAGAACGACCAGGTCCGGCTGCGCCACGTCAGCGCGGTCGAGACTGGCCTCGCCGCCCTGGCCTATGGCTCACGGCCGCGCGGCGAGCGCACGCCCGTCTACGCGTTCAGCCACGAAGGCCGCGACTACATCGCCAGCCTTTCCGGATTCGACGAGAGCTTCGGCAAGGAGTGGCAGCTGTTCGTGGTGACGCCGCTCGACGACTTCACCGGTCAGTTCCGCTCGCACAACCGGCGGATGGTGATGCTCGGCCTCGTGGCGGTCGCCGCCCAGCTGCTGATCATCTACGTGCTCGCCAGCCTGATCGCCTCGCCCTTGCAGAAGCTGGCGCTCAAGGTGGACCGGATCAACCGACTGGAGCCGTCCCGGCTGCCGCCCCTGACGTCCAGGATCCGCGAGGTGGCACTGCTCTCGCGGGCGATCGAGACGCTCGACTCGGCGATCAAGGCGTTCGCCTCCTTCGTCCCAGTCGGCTTGGTGCGCCAGCTGCTGCAGACCGAGCAGAAGCTCGAGCTCGGCGGTCAGAGCCGGTTCCTCACCATCTTCTTCTCCGACGTCGAGGGCTTCTCGACCATGGCGGAGACGATGCCGTCGCGCGAGCTGCTGGCGCGCATGTCGACGCTGCTGGAGCTGATCTCCAAGATGGTGCACGAGGAGGCGGGCACGATCGACAAGTTCGTCGGCGACGGGGTCATGGCGTTCTGGGGGGCACCGGCCCTGCTCGAGGATCACGCCCGCCACGCTTGCGTCGCGGCGCTGCGCATCCAGCTGGCGCTGGACGGGCTCAACCGACAGTGGCGCGATGCCGGTGAGCCGGAGATGCGGGTCAGGATGGGCATCCATTCCGATGCCGTGCTGGTGGGCAATGTCGGCTCGCAGGAACGGATGAGCTACACCGTGATCGGCGACGGCGTGAACATCGCCTCGCGGCTGGAGGGGATCAACAAGACCTACGGCACGCGGATCTGCATCAGCCACGACACGTTCCGCGAGGCCGGCGACCGGCTGTGCGCGCGGCCGATCGACGAGGTCGCCGTCAAGGGCCGGCGCGCCCGGATCGCGATCTACGAGCTGCTCGGGGCCTATGGCGTCGGCAGCGAGCTGGAGCCGACTCCCGCGGCGGAGCATCTGGCCCGCCGCACCCGCCAGGCCTTCGCAGCGCTGGTGGCCGGCGACCACGCCACCGCTCTCGCCCACTATCGTGAGATCCTCGACCTGGTCCCCGGTGATCGGGTCGCCGAGCTGCACGTCCATCGCCTGACCGCCAGCCACGAGCACCGTCGGAGCGGCGCGTGAGCGTCCCTGATCCTCCCACTCCGGCAACCGCCTTCTGGCCGAGCCAGTACACGGCGGCACTGCTTCAGACGCTGCAGCGCCATGCCCAGTGGGTGCGCGGCGCGCGGGTGCTCGAGATCGGCTGCGGCAGCGGCGTCCTGCTTGCCGCGGCGGGCCGGCTGGGCGCCGCCGCCCTGTGCGGCGTCGATCTCGAGCCGGCAGCGGTCGCGGCGACCCGCAGCCTGCTTCTGGAACTCTGTCCCAGCTGCGAGACGGAGGTGCATCGGGGGGACCTGTTCACCCCGGTCCGCGGCCGCCGGTTCGACCTCGTGCTCGCCAACCTGCCCCATTTCCCGATGGAGACTGCCCCGATCGGCGACCGGCTGCCGACCTGGAGCTCCGGCGGCGCCGACGGCAGGCGGCTGCTCGATCCGTTCCTCGCCAGCCTGGGCGACCATCTCGCACCCGGCGGGCGTGCCGTGATCGCGCACAACGCCTTCGTCGGCCTGGAGGCGACGCGGCGGGCGGCGCAGAGCCGGGGTCTGGCGGTCGAGGTGAGTGCCGTGGTGCTGGTCGACCTGCCGCCGACCAAGCTCGCGCGTCTGACGCCCGACGTGCTGCGACGCGAGACCGACCGCACCATCCACATCTACGGCAGCCTCGCCTTCGGCGAGATGCTGGTGCTGACCGTCACCCGCGAAGGCGACGCTCGCCCGTGAGATCGATCGCGCTGGCGCTCGGCCTGCTGCTGGCACTGGCGGCACACGCCGGCCTCTGCCACGCCGCTCCCCCCTCGGCGGACGATGAGCTGGTGCAGCTGCTCTCGGATGCCCGGGCCAGCCTCCCGCAAGCCTGCGGCGACCCGGCGAGCGATCTGCTGGTGCGCATCCTGTGTGCCGGCCAGATCCGCGTCGGCATCCGCGCCAACTACCCGCTGTTCGCGACCACTGAGGGTGCGGAGCCCGCCGGCTACGACATCGACGTGGCACGGGCGATCGCCGCTCACCTGGGTGTCCGGCCGGTCTGGGTGCCGGTCCGGGCGGCGACCCGGATCTCCTCGCTGCAGGAGGGTGCTGCCGACCTGGTCATCGCCACCATGGGCCACAACACGCAGCGCGACGCCCAGGCCCGGTTCATCCGGCCGCACTACTACCGCTCCGAGACGATCGTCGTCGGCCCGCGCGACACCCCGGTCCACGGCTGGGACGATCTGTCCGGGCGCTCGATCTGCGTCACGGTCGGCAACTACGCCAACGCCTCGCTCGTCTCGCGCGGGGCGCGGCTGCTGCTGTTCGACGACGCCAGCCGTCTGCCGCGCGGGCTCCTGGACGAGACCTGCCTGCTAGCGGCGCAGGACGACAGCTTCTTCGCCTCCTATCTGGCGGACCCGGCATTCGGCGAGCGCTTCGAGCCGAAGTTCGGCTTCGACCCGGTGCCCTGGGGCATGGCGGTGCCCAAGGCGGGCAGCGAGCGCCTCGCCCGCGTGCTCGAGCTGATCAGCCAGACCATGCACCGCGACGGCGAGTTCCTGGCCCTCGCCCGGCGCGACGGCATCTTCACGAGCTTCCTCGAGGAGCAGCACGAACGCTGGCGCGAGACGGGCTGCACGGGTTGGGCGGCGAGCGCCGATCCAGCCTGCGTGTTGCCGGCACTGGTGGCGGAGCCGCCCGCCACGAGCTTCGCCCCGGACGTGCAGGGCGTCCTCGCCTGGCTCAACAAGCACCTGGGCATCGCGCTCTCCCTGCCTATGCTGCTCACCGAGCCGGCCTGGCAGCTGTTCCAGGACGGCGTCGTCAATTCCCTCCTTCTCGTCGTCGGCACCCTGGCGGCCACCCTCGCCACCGCCCTCCTGGTCGGCGCCGCCGCGTCGGCAGCCAGCCCCCTGCTGCGCGTCCCGGCATGGCTGGTCGTGGTCACCCTCCAGTCCTCGCCGGTCGTCCTGACGCTGGTCATCGCGGCAGCGATCGCGCACGCCCTGTTCGCCTATTCGGCGGCGACCGCGCTGGGTGCGGCCATCGTCGCTCTCGGCCTGATGAACGGCAGCAATGCCGGCCAGGCGATCGGCGAGGCCGCGCACAGCCTGCGCGCCGCGGGCGCATATGCCGGCGGGCTGACCCCGGCGCTGTTCGCCGCCGCGGTCGGCCGCTCGGCGACCCAGCTGCTCTCGTTCCTGGTCAATGCGGCCAAAGGCACGCCGATCGCCAGCATCACGGGCGCGCCGGAGCTGCTCGGCACGCTCACCGACATCACCTCGTTCGCCAGCGGGCGGGCCGAGGTCTACACCCTGGTGCTCCTGTTCTACACGGGCATCGTCGCCCTGGTGGTCCTGGCCTGCGAGCGCGCCGCACGTCTGCTGCGACGGCGGGGCCTGGCGACGTGAGCACCTTGGCGACGCTGTGGTCATCGGGCTTCTTCGCGGAGCTCGGCGCGGGCATGCTGGTCAATCTGCGGATCGCCGCCCTGGCGCTCGCCCTGGGGTTGGTCCTCGGCCTGCCGCTCGGCCTGGCTCAGCTCGGCGGCCCGCTCCCGCGCCGCCTCGCTGCCGGGCTGGTGGGGCCGATGCGGGCCGCACCCACCTTCGTCGTGATGTTCTTCCTGCTCAACGTCATCCCGCCGGATGCGACCCTGTTCGGACTGCCGGTGATCCTGTCGGCACCGGCGATCGTCGCCCTCTCCCTCGTTCCCTACGCTGCGGCCTATGTGGCCGACAACGGCCGCACGGCCACGCTCCAGCTCCGACACGGCTCCCTCGATGCGGCGCTGCTGCTGCTCCCGAACCTGATGCGCGCGTTCCTCGTCCTGGTGATGTCGTCCGGGGCCGGCGCGGCGATCGGCGTCGGCGAGGGCGTCGCCGTGGTGCTGCGCGAGGCGGAGCGCTGGCCCACGCTGGCGGAGAAGCTGGTCGTGTTCGCCAGCGGCGTCGCCTGCTTCGGCTTCGTCTTCCAGACCGGCTTCGCGGTCGTGAACCTCGTGCGCGCCAGGCTGCGCGGACGTCACCTTCGGCCGGCCGGCTAGCTGCCGGTCAGGTTCGGGTCGCGCCAGGCCCGCTCGAACGGCAGCCGCCAGGCGTGCGGCGCGACGAGCTGGTGGATCGACTTGGGTCCCCAGGAGCCGGGCTCGTAGAGCCGCACCGGCGGCGGCGCTTCGAGCAGCGGCTCGGACACCTCCCACAGCCGCTCGATGCCCTCGGCGGTCGTGAACAGGGTGTGGTCGCCGCGCATCGCGTCCAGGATCAGGCGCTCGTAGGCCTCGAGCACGTCGCCGATCCAGCCGGTCTCCTTCATCGCGAACTGCATGCTCAGCTTGTCCAGGCGCATCCCCGGGCCGGGGCGCTTGCCGTAGAAGGACAGGGACATCTTGGAGTAGTCGGCGAGGTCGAAGGTCAGATGGTCCGGCCCCTGCGCGCCGACGCCCGCCCCGGCCGGGAACATGCTCTTGGGCGGCTCGCGGAAGGCGATCGAGATGATCCGCTGGCCCTCGGCCATGCGCTTGCCGGTGCGCAGGAAGAACGGCACCCCCGCCCAGCGCCAGTTGTCGATGCCGCATTTGAGGGCGATGAGGGTCTCGGTGTCCGATTCCGGGTCCACGCCCACCTCGGCCCGATAGCCGACATACTGGCCGCGGACCACGTCGCGCGGCTCGATCGGCAGCATGCTGCGGAAGACCTTGTTCTTCTCCTCGCTGATCGGCTTGGGCTCGAGTGCGGTGGGTGCCTCCATCGCCATGAAGGCGAGGATCTGGAACAGGTGGGTGACCACCATGTCGCGGAAGGCGCCGGTCTGCTCGTAGAACGCGGCCCGGGTCGCGAGGCCCAGGGTTTCCGGCACGTCGATCTGCACATGGTCGATGAAGTTGCGGTTCCAGATCGGCTCGAACAGGCCGTTGCCGAAGCGGAAGGCCAGGATGTTCTGCGCCGCCTCCTTGCCCAGGAAGTGGTCGATGCGGAAGATCTGGTCCTCGTCGAACACCTCGTGCAGCTGCCGGTTCAAGGACGTCGCGGATTCGATATCGGTCCCGAACGGCTTTTCCATGATGATGCGGCAGCGGGTGACCAGGTCGGCGGCGGCGAGCAACCGGACGGCCGGCAGGGCGGCGCTGGGCGGCACGCTCAGATAGTGCACGCGCCGGCACTCGCCGCCGAGCGAGCGCTCCGCCTCGGCGACCGCGTGCTTGAGCGCTTCGGCGCCGGCGGCGAGGGGCACGTAGTCGAGGCACGCGGCGAAGGCGGCCCAGTCCGCCTCCCCGACCGGCCGGGAGAAGAACTGATCGACCGCCTGCCGGGCGAGCGCGCGAAACCCGTCGGGATCGAGCTCGTCGAGCGACACCCCGATCACCCGGCAGCCCGGAATGAAGCCGGCGGCGGCCAGATGGAACAGGCCGGGCAGCAGCTTGCGGCGGGAAAGGTCGCCGGTGGCGCCGACCAGCACCACGACCTGGGGAAAGCGCGGGCCGACCCGCGAGGAGTTCTTCGCCATCGTCCCGCTCCTCGTGCCAGCCGATCGCTCGGGCGCTGCGGCTCGCATTGTGACGCGCCGCGCCAGCCCTGCGAAGCAATTCCGGGGCCGCGATTCTTCGGCCTTGCTCAGGTGGCGAACGGCTGGTCGACCGGCACCGTGAAGACCTGTTGCGGCTCGCTCACCCCGCGCAGCTCGAAGGTCCCGAGCTGCTCCAGCCGTGGCCTGACCGAGTCCGGACAGAGCTCGGCGAAGCTGCGCGACAAAAGGAGGTTGCGCTCCAGCTGCCGGCACAGCGCGGCGATCCGGCTGGCCTCGTTCACCGCCGGGCCGAGCACGGTGAAATCCAGTCGGGCACGGCCGCCGATGTTGCCGTAGAGCACGTCGCCCGCGTGCAGCGCCAGATAGGGATGGGTGGTGCCGATGGCCCGGCGCGGCAGACGCGCGCAGCGGCCGCTCGCCTCGGCCCACGCCTCGAGCGCCGCCACGCAGCCTTCGGCCTCGGTCGCACCACGGAATGTGGCGAGGATGCCGTCGCCCATGAACTTCAGCACCTGGCCGCCGCGGCCCTCGATCGCGTCGACCAGGATCTCGGCATGATCGTTGAGCAGCCGCAGGATCTCGGCATGACCGGCGAACAGCTGCAGCATGCCGGCCCCGGCGATGCGGTCGGTCAGGCCGGTGAAGCCGGCGAGGTCGCTGTACCAGACGACCGCGTGGATCATCTCGGCCCGCCCGCGCTCGACCTCGCCGCCGAGGACCCGGTGCGCTGCATCTGCGCCGAGATAGGTGGCGAGCAGCGTGGACGCCGTCGACGTCCCGAGCGCTGTGGCGACGACCACCGCCAGCAGCGGCTCGATGCCCTGGATCCGGGCGACGTCATGGTCCGTGAAACCGCCCGGCCGGCCGCAGCTCCAGGAGGAATACACGCTGGTGCCCTGTCCCAACGTCGCCCCGGGCGCCAGCGCCGTGCGCATCACGAGATAGTCGGTGGCACCGTCCGCCAGGAGCTGAGCCAGCACCGAGAATTCTGCGGTCCCCTCGCCGCGCTCGAGCCGATAGCGCTGCAGTCCGGCACCCGATTCCTCGAGCCGATGGAACGGGCTGCCGCGCCATGCCTCGTTGCCACGCACCGCCGGTCGCGGCGTCTCGTCGAGATAGGCGCCGCGGTCGGGCCGCCAGACCACCAGGGTGGCGTCCAGCAGGGGATGGAGCAGGAAGGCGCCGACCGTCGAGCGCAGCAGCGGCACGCCGGCCGCCACCAGCGCCTGGCTCAAGGTCTCCAGAATGGCCGGCGGCGATCGACCCCTGATGGCCGCCTCGACGAGGAGGGAGGTGAAATCCCGGTCGCGCGCGATGCCGATCATCGGGCCATGCTAGCAGCTCGCGGTCCCGAGTTCAGGCCCGATGCCGCCCGCCGCCGTCGGTCACGCCGCGCGCGGCCGCGCTTGCCGGATCAGGGCTTCAAGGCGGCGGCGCTGGTGCCGGTTGAGCGGGGGCGCCTCGGCGGGCACGGGCCGGGGCTGCGACGGCTGCGCGAAATCGTTCGTGCAAAACGCCGCTGCCGGCTCAGCGGCGGGCGAGGCGGCCAAATCGTTCGTGCGATCTTCCAGCGCCATCGGCTGGGCCGGCTCCGCCGCCGGCAGGACGAGGCCCTGCTGCTTGGCCTTGCGGTGGGCGTGGAAGGCGCGCTGGGCACGCTGCGTGGCCATGCTCGCGGCCGTCATGTAGCGCAGCGCCGTGCCCATGGCGCGGGCACGCCCCGGCTCGCCGAGGTCGGCGCCCTTCGGCATCCGCGCCATGGTTTCGGCGAGAGACCGGTCGGCGCGGATCTCGTTCCACATCGCGGCCGCGATGGCGGCCACCAGCTTCTCCTCGGCAGCGTCCACCGGGCCATAGCAGGAGCGCAGCTCGGCCAGGTGCTCGGCCCACTCGGCCGTGCTCTCCCCCGGCAGCAGGGCGAAGGTGCGGGCGCGCAGGCCGTGCCGGACCGCGTTCATGCGGGAACGGGCCTTGCCCTCGGGCGTCTTGGGGCCGCGCTTTTTCTTTGCAGCAGGCTCGATGGGTATGGCCGCGACAAGGGGCATGATGGCTGCTCCAGATGGCATTTGCGTCAGGACCATCAACCAGAAAATAGGACAATTTACCACATGTTGATTGCCGGTGAGACGATCATCACAACGGCAAGACCGAATGCGCTGGTGAGCTAGCTCAGCGTAGCCGCAAGTATTGTTCGACCGTAAATCCTGCGTCCTTCAGAATCCGGACGGCCAAGCCGCGGCCCAGATTGACCGCCGTGTGAATCGGCACAGTCACGGACACCCGTCGATTTGGGTGACGATGTGTCAGATGGCTGCCGTCCTGCCGGTCATTAACAAATCCTTTGCGGTACCTGCTCCCCATGCGCCAACAGCGCCGTAACGTGCTGGGTGATGGCGTCGCGTATATTGCGCTGTGTGTCCTCGATGGTCCGACCGTTGCTGAAGCAGCCGGGCAAGCTCGGGCTGTAGGCGAGATAGCCCTCGTCCACCGGCTCCTTCTCGATCACGATCTCGAAGGTGAAAAACCGCATGGTGCGCCTCATCGACGGCGTGTCTGCTCCTCTCTGATAGCAGATCCGGGTCCGGCACGTCCAAGCTCGTGCGGGCGCCCGAGCGGCGGTATCGGGTGGCGATGGCGAGCCGGATCCTGGAGCCGTTCGGAGTGCGCTGCGCCGAATGGCAGGGGCGGCTGACGATCTCGGGGCGGATCGCGCGGACTGCCGGTGGTCGGCCACCTGGGCGCCCGCGCCCGGCGATGGCCATTGCCGCGCGCCGGTGATAGGCCTTGCCGCGGATAAGCCGGATGGACCGGCAGCAGGGAGACGGGAACATGCGGATGCTTCTGCTCGGGGCGAGCGCGCTCGCCCTTGCCATCGCCCATGGCGGCCCCGCGCGGGCGCAGTCGGGCGCCTTGTCCAAGGCGGTCGGCGGCTACACCTTCGAGGACGCCGTCAAGGAGGCACCGGGCACCAAGGATTTCCACAGCAAGGACGGCAAGCTCACCTTCGCCATCATCACCCACACCGCCGGCAACGGCTTCTTCGACCCGGTCTATGTCGGCGCCAAGCTCGCGGCCGACATGGTCGGCGCCAACCTGCTGATGCTGGGCTCCGAGGCGCCGGTGGACGACATCCCGCGCGAGCTGGAGATCATCAACCAGGCGGTGCAGGACCCGACCATCGACGGGTTCATCATCACCACCCCGCAGGCGGGCGCCTACAACGACATCGTCAAGGGCCTGCTCGACAAGGGCATCCCGGTCGCCACCACCAACAGCTTCGACGGCACGCTCTACAACCGCTCCGCCATCAGCCACACCGGCCAGGACGCCACCGCCGCCGCGATCGGCGGCGAGGCGCTGGCGCGCTGCGTGCTCGCCAGCGGTGCCGAGGGCGGCTCGATCGTGTTCCCGAACACGACCACGCTCGGCAATGTCGAGGTCAACAACCGCATCACCGCGGCCTTCACCGCGGCCGTGGCGACCCTGGCGCTCGAGGGCAAGCTCGGCAACTTCAAGGTCGATGCCGGGCCGGAGAACATCGGCGTCGACGTCGACGCCAACAACCCGGTGAGCTCGATCGTCAGCCTGATCGAGAGCCGTGGCGACGTCGTCGGCATCATGGGCGCCAACGGCTTCGTCACCCCGGCGATCGGCGATGCGGTGGCGCAGCTCAAGATCGGCGACAAGATCTGCTCCTACGGCTTCGACCTCGGCCCGAAGCAGCAGGAGCAGCTCAAGAGCGGCGCGCTCGACGGAGCCCTCGGCCAGCAGCCGTTCCTGCAGGGCTTCTGGCCGGTGATGCAGCTCTATTTGCAGATCGACCGCGGCATCTCGGCCGCGAACCTCGACACCCGCGCCCAGCTGGTGACCAAGGACACGGTGGGCAACGTCGGCAAGCGCTACGAGAACTGAGCCGATGGCGGCATCGCCCGATGCCGTGCGCGGCGGACCGGGGGCGCCCGCCCCCGGCCGCTTCGGCGGCTTCGCCTTCGGCTGGGAGGTCGGCCTGCTCTTGGTGATGGCCGCCCTCTATCTCGTCGGCACCACCATCAACCCCCGCTTCTTCGGCGACCTGACCGCCCTGCAGTCGGTGCTGCGCGACGCCGCCCGCTACGGCGTGATGGCGGTCGGCATGACCTTCGTCATCGTCGACCGCGACCTCGATTTGTCGGTCGGCTCGACGCTGGGCCTGGTCGCGGTGGTGTTCTCGCTCGCCTTCGCGCCGACCGCGTTCGACCTGCCGGCCTGGGCCGCGGTGCTGATCTGCCTGGGCGTCGGGCTGGCCGTGGGGCTGCTCAACGGCGTGCTGGTCACCTGGCTCAAGGTGCCGGCGTTCATCGCCACGCTGACCATGCTGTTCGTCGGCCGCGGGCTGGTGCTCGGCCTCACCGGCGGCAAGACCATTGCCTACGAGATCAAGGCGCGCGACTTCGCCTTCTTCATGCTCGGCGAGAACAATGCGCTGGGCTTCAACAACCAGATCCTGGTCTTCCTGCTGGTGGCGGTGGTGGGCGGCATCCTGCTCGCCCGCACCCGCTGGGGCTACGAGGCCTATGCCGTCGGCGGCAACGAGCTCGCCGCCGAATATGCCGGCATCGCGACGAGGCGGGTGCGCATCCGCGGCTTCGTGCTGGCGGCCTTGTGCGCTACGCTCGCCGGCCTGATGAACGTCGCCCAGGACAAAGGGGTCACCTCGCAATACGGCCTGGGTGCCGAGCTGATCGTCATCGCCGCAGTGATCGTCGGCGGCGCCTCGATCCTCGGCGGCCGCGGCCGGGTTCTCGGCTCCTGCCTGGGTGCGATCCTGGTCGTGCTGATCGACAAGGTGCTGCGCGAGGGCGTGCCGATCACCCGCACGCTCAAGGTCGGCAACCAGGAGATGCAGGTGCAGGCCATGGCCTCCCTGCCCCCCGGTGCGGTGCCGGCCTTCCTCGGCCTGATCCTGCTGGTCGCCGTGCTGATCGAGCCCTGGATCATCCGCCGCAAGCTGATCCCACGCCTGCTCGCCCGGCTGCGCGGCACCGAGCCGCCGCCGGTCGATGTCGGCTCGATCGCGATCGAGGCGCCGCGCACCCACGGCAGCAGCCTCGCCGCCGCCGAGTTCAGCGCGCGCGGCCTGCGGTGGTGGCTGACGCAGCGCGAATCGGCGGCCGTGATCTTCATGGCGGGCCTGTGGCTGCTCGGCTGGTGGCTCAGGCCGGACTTCTGGGCCGGGCTCGACAACAGCTTCAACCTGCTGCTCGCCTTCACCGAGATCGGGCTGATGGCCGTCGGCATGAGCTACGTCATGGCCAATGGCGACGTCGACCTCTCGGTCGGCGCCGTCCTGGCGCTGTCGGGCTCCACCGCGGCCTTCCTGATGAAGTTCATGGGCGTGGCACCCCTGCCCGCCGCGCTCGGCGGCTTCGCGGCGGGCCTGCTCGCCGGCTGCGTCAACGGCCTGCTCGCCACCCGGCTGCTCTTGCCGGCCTTCGTCGCCACGCTCGGCATGTTCTACGTCGCCCGCGGCATCGCCGCCTGGCTGGTGGCGGGGCGCCAGCTCAGCCAGTTCCCGGAGAGCTACAACCTGATCGGCCGCAAGCTGATCGAGGTGCTGCGCGCCCTGGGCCACGAGCCCGCGGCCGGGACCCTGTGGCACGACGTGGCGAGTGCCCTCTCGACCCAGAGCATCCTGCTCGTCCTGCTGGCGATCGTCGCCGGCATCGTGCTGGCCAAGACGCCGCTCGGCTACATGGTGTTCGCGACCGGCGGCAACCGGCGCGCCGCCGAATATGCCGGCATCGACACCAACCGGGTCCGGTTCTGGAGCCTCGTCTTCAGCGCCGCCTGCGCCTCCCTCGCCGGGCTGGTCTACATCGCCTATTTCCGCTCGTTCAATCCGTCGGCCGGGCAGCTGCGCGAGCTCGACGTGATCGCCGCGGTGATCATCGGCGGCGCCTCGATCTTCGGCGGCTACGGCTCGATCGTCGGCGCGCTCGCCGGTGCCGCGGTCATCACGCTGCTGCGCGCCCTGCTCTCGCTGCAGATCATCCTGGCCGACGGCACCTCGCTGACCATGCCGCAGCACTGGGTCAACGTGTTCATCGGCCTGATCCTGATCGCCGCCGTCCTGGGCGACATCTGGCTGCGCCAGGAAGGCCTGCTCGGCCGCATCCGCCACCGCCTCGCCGGCCGCCGGGAGACGCCCGCATGACGACTCCCCTGATCGACATGCGCGGCATCCAGAAGAGCTTCGGCGCGGTCCGGGCGCTGGCGGACGTGAGCCTGCGGCTCGGGCCGGGCGAGATCCTGGGCCTGGTCGGCGACAACTCCGCCGGCAAGTCGACGCTGATGAAGATCATGACCGGCGCCTACCAGCGCGACGAGGGCGAGGTGCTGGTCGAGGGCGCGCCGACCCATTTCCGCAGCCCGCACGAGAGCCGTGCCGTCGGCATCGAGATGATCTACCAGGACTTCGCGCTGTGCGGGAACCTGGACGTCGCCGCCAACATCTTCCTCGGCCGCTGGCCGACCAAGGGCTGGTTCGTCGACCGCAAGGCGATGGAGGAGGAGGCCTGGGGCGTGCTGCGCCGGCTCAAGGTCGACGTCAACCATGTCCGCCAGCGGGTCGAGAGCCTGTCCGGCGGCCGCCAGCAGTCGGTGGCGATCGCGCGTGCGATCAGCTTCGCGCCCAAGGTGCTGATCCTCGACGAGCCCACCGCCAACCTCTCGGTCATGGCGACCGAGCGGCTGCTCGAGACCATGGCCGAGCTCAAGCGCCAGGGCGTCGCCCAGATCATCATCAGCCACCGCCTCAACGACATCTTCGCCGTCGGCGACCGGGTCATGGTGCTGAAACGCGGCCGCAACGCCGGCGAGCGGCCGATCCCGCAGACGACGGAGAAGGAGGTGCTGGAGCTGATCGTGCGCGGCGGGGAGGAGCAGGCGGCCTGACGCCGGGCTTGGCACCGGGCCGCCGCGGAGGCACATTGGGCGAAGCTGGAGCTTCCCATGGACGAGATCATGGCCGAGCCGGCCGAAAAGCTGATGACAGTCGACGAGTTCCTGCGCTGGGACGACGGCACGGATGCACGCCACGAGCTGATCGACGGGCAGATCGTGGCGATGGCGCCGCCCTCCCGTCAGCTCGGCACGGTCGCAATGAACGTGGGAAGCCTCATCAACGGGCGAATGCGCGATCGCGCGCCGTGCCACGCCGAGGGTGAAGCCGGCATCGTGGTTTCCGAGAAGCGTCGCTGGCAGGCGGATGTGGTCCTGACCTGTCAGGCGATGGAAGCGAACGCCGTCGATCCGATCCTCATCGTGGAAGTGCTGTCGCCATCGACGCGCAGCCGGGACTTCGCCGACAAGCTGCCCGACTACAAAGCCCTGCCCAGCGTGCAGGAGATCTGGCTGGTCGACAGCGAGCGGCGCTCGGCGCAGGTCTGGTGGCGCGAGCCCGAGGGCTGGCACGGGCGCGACCATGTCGGCGGCGGCGGCTTCCGCAGCGAGGTGCTGGCAGGCGAGGTCGAGCTCGACGAACTCTACCGCAATGCCGGCCTGTAGGGCAGCAGGCTCTTGGCCATGCCGGTCTTGTGGAGCTGGACGCCGAGGGTCGCGTCGCGCTTGAACGCCTCCCAGACCGGCCGGTAGCCGCGGCGCCGGTAGAGCGCCATCGCCCGGGCGTTGGCGGACAGCAGCTCGAGCCGCGCGCGGCCGTGACCGGATGCGGCGATCGCGTCCTCGAGCGACTGGAGCAGGGCCGAGCCCACGCCCCGGCCCTCGTGCAGCGGCGAGACCCACAGGTCGCTGATGCAGTCGCTGCCGTCGTCGCGCGCCGCGATGCCGGCGGGCTCGCCCGCCAGCTCCGCCACCACCACGGCGTCTCGGCGCCGGCGCAGGAACGGGCGGAACGGATTGGCGGCCCGGACGCGGTCCCAGGCCACGCCCGGCACCAGGGGCGCGATCCCGCGCTGCCAGGCGGCCAGCCCGAGCGCCGCCAGCCGGTCGAGCTCGGCCATGCGGGCCGGGCGGATGTGAATCGGGGACATGTTGGCCGCAGCTCAAGTCGATCCATGATCTCGCAAATGCGAAGGGTGGTGACGCGAAGCAGCCGTTTCAATGCAGCAACGCGCTCTTCAACAAAGCTTCATGTTCGCCCGCTGCTGCCCGGGTCGCACGGCCCGTCGGCGATTCTCCGGCGCCGTCATCCGGGTCTGCGCTCGCGCATGACCGGTGGGCCGCGGTCGCTATTCGCGCCCCTATCGCCGCTTGATCTTGCCGGTGCGACGGCGCAGTGCGGGTCCGGAACGGCATTCAGCCGACCCGCCTCTTGAAAAGAGACCATGAACGCCGATCTGCACCCCGCGGCCGCGCATCGGACCACGCCACCATCCGCTCGATCGTGATCGGGATCATGCTCGCCATGTTCCTGGCGGCACTCGACCAGACGATCGTCGCCACCGCCATGCCGACGATCGGGCGCGAGCTGCGCGACATCGAGCACCTGCCCTGGGTGGCGAGCGCCTACCTGCTCAGCGCCACGGCGGTGACGCCGCTCTACGGCAAGCTCAGCGACATCCACGGCCGGCGCAGCATCCTGCTTCTGGGCATCGGCATCTTCATCCTCGGCTCCGTCGCCTGCGCCCTCGCTTCCTCGATGCTCGTCCTGATCTTCGCCCGCGGGCTGCAGGGTCTGGGCGGCGGCGGCCTGATCTCGCTCGCCCAGACCATCATCGCCGACGTGGTGGCACCGCGCGAGCGGGCGCGCTACCAGGGCTGGATCGCCTCGGTGTTCGTCGCCTCCAGCGTCGCCGGCCCGGTGCTCGGCGGCTTCTTCGCCGAGCACCTGCATTGGTCGATGATCTTCTGGATCAACCTGCCGCTCGGGCTCTTCGCCTTCTGGATGACCGGCAACGCCCTGCGCAACCTGCCGCGCCACGAGCGGCCGCATCGTCTCGACCTGATCGGGGCCGTGCTGATCGTGCTGGCGAGCGTCGGCCTGATGCTGGCCCTGACCTGGGGCGGCACCCGCTATCCGACTCGGCCACCATCCTCCTGCTGTTCGCGGGCGCCGCGCTGGCCGCCGTCCTGTTCGTCGCCCGGCTCCTCACCGCTGCGGAGCCCCTGCTGCCGCTCGCCATTCTCCTCAATCCGGTCGTCAGCCGCGGCACGCGCCGCCTGCTTCATCATGGGTACGTTCATCGGCCTCTCGATCTACCTGCCCGCCTACCTCGGCTGGTGCTCGGGGACCGCCAGCAGGACCGGCCTGGCGCTCATCCCCTTCATGGGCGGCGTGGTGACCGGCGCCACCCTGGCCGGGCGGCTGATGGGCCAGCTGCGCCACTACAAGCCCGTCATCGGCCTGATCCTCGCCTTGGCCGGCCTCGCTGCTGGCCGGTTCCCGACCAGCCTGTCGCTGCTCCAGGTCGAGCTGATCTTCGTCGTGGTCGGCGTCGGGATGGGCCCTGCGCCGGTGACCACCGGGCATCAGAATGCCGTGGGCGCACCAGATGGGCACCGCCACCGGCACCATGAACTTCTTCCGCTCCCTGGGCGCGGTCGCCGTGGCCCTCTTCGGGGCGATCGTCCTGGGTGGGATCATCACGCCCGGCGGCAGTCCGGTGCTCCGCGAGACCGGCGATCTCGCCGGTGCCTTTCAGCGCCGTTTCGCCGCCAGCGTGGGCGTCGTGCTCGGCCTGGCCGCGCTGCTCACCATGGCCGAGCGGCCGCTGCGCATGCTCGTCGATCCGCCGCGCTCGGATTCGAAGCGTTGCCGCCTGAGCGGCCCGACGCCCGGAAGACCGAGGGCGCCACCTGCGCATTTGACATGCGCGCGGCACCTCCCGATCCTCCGCGCGCCAAAGGGGAGGGGTCATGGGCAAGCTCAGGTTCGGGGTTCTCGGTGCGGCCAAGATCGCGCGCGAGAAGGTCATTCCGCCGCTGATGCGCTCGCAGCGCTGCGAGGTGGTGGGGCTGGCCTCGCGCGACACCGCACGCGCGGCCGAGGTGGCGGGCCAGCTCGGCATCGCCAAGAGCTACGGCAGCTACGAGGCGCTGCTGGCCGATCCGGACATCGATGCGTCTACAACCCCCTGCCCAACCATCTGCACGTGCCCTGGTCGATCAAGGCCGCCGAGGCCGGCAAGCACGTGCTGTGCGAGAAGCCGATCGGGCTGGACGCGGCCGAGTGCGAGCAGCTGATCGCCGCGCGCGACCGCACCGGCGTGGTGATCCAGGAAGCGTTCATGGTGCGCACCCACCCGCAATGGCTGCGCACCCGCGAGCTGGTGCAGGGCGGGCGGATCGGCGAGCTGAAGGCGATCCAGGGCTTCTTCAGCTATCATCTGCTCGACCCGGACAATGTCCGCAACGTCGCCGAGTGGGGCGGCGGCGGGCTGCTCGACATCGGCTGCTACCCGATCACCACCTCGCGCTTCGTGACCGGGCTGGAGCCGGCGCGCGTCGCCGCGATCATCGAGCGCGACCCGCACGAGCGGCGTCGACCGGCTGGGTGCGGTCCTGCTCGACTACGGCTCGGTGCAGTGCGGCTTCCAGTACGGCACCCAGCTCGTGCCGCGCCAGACCATGCAGTTCTTCGGCGACCAGGGCCGGCTGGTGGTCGAGGTGCCGTTCAACGCGCCCAACGACGTCCCCTGCCGCCTCAGCCTGTTCGCGGGCCCGGGCCTCGGCGACGTCGCGGTCGAGACCATCGAGATCCCGGCCTGCGACCAGTACGGCGTGATGGGCGACGCCTTCGCCGCCGCCGTCCAGGACGGCAGCCCGCAGCCGGTGCCGCTGGAGAACAGCCTCGCCAACATGAAGGTGATCGACGCCGTGTTCCGTGCCGCCGCCAACGGGAGCTGGGAGCGCCCGTGAGCCGGCTCGCCCTCGACCGCCTGGACTCGCCGGCAGGGCCGATCGTCCTGATCGCCAGCGAGGCCGGGCTGGTCGTGGTCGAGTTCGGCGACCCCGAGGACCGGCTGTGGCGCCTGGTGGAGCGCCGCTTCGGCGGCGCCCGGCCGGAGCCGGCCACCGACCCGCTGGGGGCGACGAGCGCTTTGCGCGCCTACCTCGCCGGCCGGCTGGACGCAATCGACGGCCTGCCGGTCGACGCCGGCGGCACGCCGTTCCAGCGCCAATGCTGGGACGCCCTGCGCACCATCCCGGCCGGCACCACCTGGAGCTACCGCCGCCTCGCCGCCGCGATCGGCCGCCCCGCGGCGGTGCGCGCGGTCGGGCTCGCCAACGGCGCCAACCCGGTCGGCATCGTGGTGCCCTGCCACCGCGTGATCGGCACCGACGGCTCGCTCACCGGCTATGGCGGCGGCATCGAGCGCAAGCGCTGGCTGCTCGAGCACGAGGGGGCGCTGCTGCGGATCGGCGCCTGAAGGGGACGCGATGCTGACGCTCTACGACTATCTCTCCTCCGGCAACGGCTACAAATGCCGCCTTTTGCTGGCCCAGCTCGGCATCCCCTACCGCCGCGTCGAGCTCGACATCATGCGGGGCGAGACCCGCACGCCCGAGTTCCTGGCCAAGAACCCCAACGGCCGCATCCCGGCCCTGGAGCTCGACGACGGCACCGTGCTGTCCGAGTCCGACGCCATCCTGTTCTACCTCGCCGAAGGCACGCCCTTTCTGCCCGACGACCGCCTCGGCCGCGCCCAGGTCCTGCAATGGCTGTTCTTCGAGCAGTACAGCCACGAGCCGTTCATCGCCGTCGCCCGCTTCATCCTCCATCTCCTGCCCCCCGACACCCCCCGCCGCGCCGAGCTGCCGCGCCTGCACCAGGGCGGCCACGCCGCGCTGGCCGTCATGGAGCGCCGCCTCGCCGAGCACCCGTTCCTGGTCGCCGACCGCTACACGATCGCCGACATCGCGCTCTACGCCTACACGCACGTCAGCGCCGAGGGCGGGTTCGATCTCGCAGGCTATCCGGGCGTTACGGCATGGCTGGCGCGGGTTGCGGCGCAGCCAGATCACGGCCCTTCGGCACGCCGAGATTCGCGCGCCGCAATCGATCTCGCTAACTGTGGTTGCTACCAAGCGAACGACTTGGATCGCAACTCTGGATCGGGCTGATGGCAATGATATCTTTCGCACGCGTGGACCAAAAATATCGCTTAACGTCACCGTAAGATCCTCTCCGGATCGCGCGGCTCACCCAGTCTCGCTATATATCATCGGACTAAGGCACGATCGAGTCAGCCGACAGAACAGACGTTCGGGTCGACGAGATTAAGGACCGCGTATACCACGAATCCGTGATTTCAGTCAGCGACGAACGCCCGGCGATTTGATGATGATTTCGACCGAAGCGCACGAAATTCATCTACGTCACCCCTATTGCCTGATCGGCTTTCCGGCCGCATCAGGCGCGTGGATGGGGAGTTGCGCGTGGCGGCGGATCGAACTGGCCTCAGCTCATCGAACTGTTTGAACGAATTCACAATTCATCTGCCCCACAGGTGATGCGTGGCGCTGTCATGCCCCCGCGATCGATCTTAGCTCGCTCGAAGAATGCTAGAAGAAATCATCATCCCAATTGCGAATTATGCGCGCCCGGATCATGGCGCACCCTCTACCGGCGATCGGGGAGGTCTCGTATCTCGAGCGCCTCGGCCAGTCGATCACGCTCCAGGAGCGAGAACGCATTTGCTCCTCGGGCGCGCCGAAACGATGACATTCCCATATCAAAAATACGCTCCCATCTCTGTAGACGCCCCCAGCTACCGCTTCGGAATTGGGCCATGATGATGCCAGAAGCCCCGGCGTCCGGCTTGCGATTGGCCGTCGGGCGAGCCGAGGAGTGCTCTCAGGGCCTTAGCGACCCGCTGCCGTTCCGTTCCGCCGCCGCACGCCATCAAGCCACTTCGCGCGGGATCGGTCTCTAGCAGTCGACGGTTAGGCAGCTCACGCCTCACCTTGGACGACCGGCTAGCCAATCGCGCTTTGTCTTTGAAACCATCGCGCGGACCGGCGTCAGGCAGGGCTTGGAAGAACGTATCCGATGCTGCCGTTCGCGCAGGGCATCATAGGGCGATATCTCGACAGCGCAACGCGGCCGCACTCGACCAGTGCATCGCTCGCGGCGGCCGCCGCGCGATCCGCCGCCGATCCATTCGGCCACGAGGCGCGTGCCGTTCCAGCCTCAACGGCGCGGCCCCTTTCCCGAGGCTTCGTCCAATCCTCCGGGAAACCCTGCAGTCGCTCGGCGTCTCGGATGTCGGGCGTGACGACCGATCCCGAGGGCATCAGGATCGCGGGCGGCGAGGGTATGCCGCGGTGGAGCCGTTCTTGAGCGTCGGCACCGCGTCGGAGCCCAGCCCAAGCCTCGGGTACCTTCGGTGCGTATCGAGGGTCGTGTCGACCTTCGGCGGGCGCTCCTCGTCCACGAAGAGCACGTCGGCCGGATCACCGACACGGCTGGCGACCAGGAAGACCCGCTCGCGCCGCTGCGGCAGGCGAGTTGACCTTCGAGATAGCCCAGCTCGGTGCCGCGGACGGTGAGCGGTCGAGATGCAGCGCTCGTTGGGGTGCCCGGCACCCTGCGCCAGCCGCGCGCGCGTGCAGCATGAAGGAGACGTTCTCGAGCACGACCCAGGGGACCCGCTGCCGAGACAGCAGGTGCTCGCCGCCGATTCCCGGCGCGGCTTGGCCACCTGGCAGCCGTCGCCCGGGAGGTCGAACCGTTCCCGGATGTCGGGATGGATCGGTACATCGGTCAGGCCGAGAAGGCGAGGCCACGCTCGAAGCCGCCGATCCCCGCGAACAGTCCTGCTACCTTCATGACTCGAGTTCTTGTGTCCCTCGCTGGCCGGGCAGGCCAGATATGCAACGCCAGCCCCCGTCGAGCAACCCTTAGCTCGCCGGCTGCACGTGCCCGCCGGCCACTATGGTCGACGACGGTTAACTCGGTGCTAGTGTCACGCAACCGGCCGGAGAAGCTGAGCAAGCACTCACTTACCATTGCCAACCGGTGGGCCGCTCGCTACATCCGCGCCATGGGGAAGATGCGCCTGCCGGCCGAGGAGCGCCGGGTCGGGATCGTCGAGGCGGCCAAGCCGCTGTTCGCGCGGCACGGCTTCGCCGGCACGACGACGCGGCGGATCGCGCAGGCCGCCGGCGTGTCCGAGGCGCTGCTGTTCCAGCACTTCCCGAGCAAGGCCGCCCTCTACCGCGAGATCCTGCTGCTCGGGTGCGAAGGCGAGCCGGGGCTGGAGCGGCTGGGCGCGCTGGCGCCGTCGACCCGCTCCTTGTGCGAGCTGGTCGGCATGCTGATCGGCCATGTGGCGCTGGGCGAGCAGTGCGACGCGCGCACCAAGGAGGTCGACGACCGCCTGGCGCTGCACAGCCTGCTCGAGGACGGCGAGTATGTGCGGCTGGTCGCCGAGTGGATGGTCGAGCGCATCCAGCCGACCTATCTGGCCTGCTTCGCCGCGGCGGCCCGGGCGGGCGATTTGCGGCCGGGTGCGGGCGACGGCGCCAACGCCTTCTGGTTCGCCTACCACGTCGCGGCGATGAGCGCCTGCGGGCGGCTCAGCGGGCGCGGCGCCTACCCCTATCGCGGCGGGCGCGACGAGCTGGCGGCCGACCTCGCCGGCTTCATCCTGCGCGGCATCGGCCTGAGCGACGCCGCGATCGCTGCCAACTTCGCCGCCGCGGTGCCCGAGCGGCCCGCGGCCGCGGCCTGAGACGGGCGACGAGGAAACGATGGCGAGCGTGACCTACGAGAATGCCCACCGCGACGCCGAGCCGGCGCGGCCCAAGCCGTCGCGGCGGCGGGTCGTGGTGTGGTTCGTGATCGTCGCCCTGCTGCTGGGGCTGGTCGGCGGCGGCCTGTTCGCCTTCGACCGCTTCCGCGCCAAGGCGATCGCCGACTTCTTCGCGAGCCAAGTGCCGCCGCCCACCCCGGTCGCCGCCGAGCCCGCCCGGCTCGGCCCGATGCCGCGCTATCTCGACGGCATCGGCACGCTGACCGCGGTGCGCGAGGTCGAGGTCTCGCCCGAGGTGGCGGGGCGGGTCGAGGCGATCACCTTCGAGGCGGGTGCCGCCGTCGCCGAGGGTGCCCCGCTGGTCCAGCTCAACGACGCGCCCGAGAAGGCCGATCTCGCCGTCTACCAGGCGGCCGAGAAGCTGGCCCTGGCCAACCTCGCCCGCACCCAGCAGCTGGTGCGCCGCGACTTCGCCACCCAGGCCACCATGGACGAGAACCAGCAGGCGCTGGAGGCGGCGCGCGCCGGCATCGCGCGCAGCCAGGCGGTGATCGACCAGAAGGTGATCAAGGCACCGTTCGCCGGCGAGCTCGGGCTGCGCGGCGTCGAGCTCGGCCAATTCGTCAGCCCGGGCGACAAGCTCGTCACCCTGACCGACCTCACCCACCTCTATGCCACCTTCACCCTGCCCGAGCGCGACCGCTCCTCGATCGCGGTCGGGCAGCCGGTCGAGC